>NZ_SCOU01000001.1 GCF_005502435.1 Methylobacillus flagellatus | reverse complement strand
GGCCATAGCGATTTGGAACCACCCCTTCCCATCTCGAACAGGGCCGTGAAACGAATCTGCGCCAATGATAGTGTGCTTCTCGCATGCGAAAGTAGGTCACCGCCAGGCTCTTACATCACCTCGTTAGTTCGAGGTAACAAAAAGCCCTCTTCGGAGGGCTTTTTGTTTTTCTGTGTCTGCCCGATGAGGGTTCAAACAGCCTCGATCATCGCCTGTACCGATAAAGTATTTACTCATCACTCTCTGTTTTTAAATCCGGAATGTGGTTGAAGGCGATGCGCATGGGTGCGTGTTTCAATGCGTCATGTGCACGCCCCAGATATACGGTGTTCTTACCAAAACGGCTATTGAGCGCGTCCAGTACACCGTTCAACTTTGATCCTTGTTCCACTTCACTAAACAAGCTCATGCTGCGCTGATCTGGAGTGTTCAGGCTGGTAAATGAAATGCCCACCGCATAAGGTACATACTTTCGCTTAGGGTATTGTCGCCATAATTGTTCCAGAGTGGCAGTCAAAATCAGCGTGTCGTCGGTACTGTTCATGCGGGTTTCTGCCACCCAGGTTGAGGCGTTCAGGAATTTGACCCGAACGCTGAGGCTGGATGTTTGCAAGCCGTAGCTACGCATGCGCATGGCAGCTTTTTGCAACAGACGATGCAACACTGACAATGCAGATACGGCATTGCGTAACTCTGGTGGCAATACATGTGAATGACCAAGGCTGCGTCTATCATGGGTTTGATACTCAACTTGTACCCCACGCAGCTTGTCATACATGCGCTCACCCTCCACACTGCCCCAGGCACTGCGTAATTGCTGACGATTGGCGGCGTACAAGTCCGCAACGGACTCAATGCCAAATTCCATCAGTCTCGACTCCATGCGTTTGCCTATGCCGTTCAGATCGCGTAGCTTAAGCGTCAGCAGTTTCTCTGGAATGTCTTCCGCTCTTAGCACGACACAACCATCCGGCTTTTGCATATTGGAAGCGACCTTAGCCAGGAACACGTTAGGCGCGATACCAATGGAGCAACGGATATAAGGCCCTACCTCGCATTCGATCTTCTTCTTGATAGCAGCAGCGAGCTTCAGCGCATTCTCAACTTGACGTTGGCTGCCGGTGAGCATGCACACCATCTCGTCAATCGAGAGCGTGCGCTCCACATGCGTGCACGATTCCACGATCTCCACCAGCCGATGATGGAATTCCACATACAGAGGCGGTCGACCTTCCACCATGATGATGTCAGGACAGAGCTTGCGCGCATCGCTGACGCGCGTACCGGTTTTGACACCAAACGCTTTGGCCTCATAGCTGGCGGCGATGCAGCAGGTGGTCTCTGCGACCACGGGCAGCACCGCAATGGGTTTGCCACGCAACTCTGGACGCATTTGCTGCTCTACTGAAGCAAAGTAGGAATTAAAATCCAGGTAAAGTGCAGCTAGTTGCATAAGGTGGACCGTGCGTGTGCAGGCGTAAGGAAAACCTGAACCTTCATGACTAAATGATAACGAAACCCGAATATCCCAATGGAGTATTTCAACATGTCAGAACAGACTGCGATTCTTGCCGGTGGTTGCTTTTGGTGTCTGGAGCCTGTGTTCTCGCAGCTGCAAGGCGTCAAGCGTGTGATTTCTGGTTACATTGGCGGACAGACCCTCAATCCAACCTATAAGCAGGTATGCAATGGCGACACCGGGCATGCCGAGGCGATTCGTATCGATTATGACCCGGAGCAGATCGCGTTTGAGGCGCTGCTGGAAATATTCTTCGTAGCCCATGATCCGACCACACCCAACCGCCAGGGGCACGATATCGGCACGCAATACCGCTCCGCCGTTTTTTGCCAGAATGAAACACAGCGGCAAGCCGTGCAAGACATGATAGTCAGGCTGGATCAGCAGCGGTTATGGCCGGACCCCATCGTGACCCAGATCAACGGGGCAGATACTTTCTATCCCGCTGAGGATTACCATCAGTATTACTACATCAACAATCAACGCCAGCCTTACTGCATGGCCGTGGCTCGCCCCAAGATCGACAAGGTGCGCGCCCACTATGCGGCACGTATCAAGGACGACATCGGCTATTGAGGCCAGTGCAGATCAGCCCCGGCTCAGCCATTGGCGGCGCCAGAAGATCAGTCCCATGAGGCTGGCAATGCTTGCCATCAAGGCGAGCGCAAACCAGAAGCCGTCCAGGTCGGCCAGCCAAGGGATATGTTCGAAATTCATACCGAAGATACCGGAGATCAGCGTGGCTGGCATGAATAGCATGGTCACTACCGTCAGCGCCCGTACTTCCATATTGACCCGGTTGCTGACGCTGGATAGATAGATGTCCATCATGCCACCCAGCAGGTCACGCAGGGCTTCCAGCGATTCGATAAAGTGCACGGTATGGTCGTACACATCGCGCAGATACAGCACGGTGGATGGGCTGAACATGGCGCTTTCATTGCGTAGCAGGCTATTGATGACTTCGCGCAGCGGCCAGACAGCGCGGCGCAGCTCCATGCTGGCACGTTTGAGCAGGTGGATCTGTGTTAGCAAGGCGGCATTCGGTTTGCGCAACAACAGGTCTTCCAGATTCTCTGCCGCGTCGTTCATCTGTTCCAGGATGCCAAAATAGCGGTCCACCACCACGTCTAGCAAGGCATAGGCCAAATAGTCCGCACCTTGTTCCCGGATCGCAGCGTGCTCGGTACGCAGTCGTTCGCGTACCGGGTCGAACGAGCCAGTGGCACGTTCCTGAAACGAGAGTACATAGTGCTTGCCCAGCACCAGACTGATTTGCTCGGAGCCGATCTCCATCTTCTTCGCGTCGTAGTGAAAGCAGCGCGTGACGATGTAAAGATAATCGCCATACTGGTCCACCTTGGCGCGCTGGTCAGTGTTGAGAATGTCCTCCATGACCAGCGGATGCAGATGGAATAACTGGCCTATTTGGCGGATCAATGCCACATCATGCGCGCCATGTACATTCAGCCAAAGCTTCTCACCCGCATCAGGCAGGGCAAGGCTTGCTAATGTCTCGGTGCTAAGTGTGTGCTCACTGAGCTGATCTTTAGCAAACCTGAAGATGCTGACTGCAGGCTGCGCGGTTTTTACTTCACCCACATGCACCAGCGAACCCGGCGCCATGCCGATCTTTTTGGAACGATGTCGGTTGGATTTTTTCATTGGCCGCTCATATCAATCAACATTACCCGTCATGAATGGATCGCTGACCGTCATGAACGCCCCGCCAGCAATATGATGCAAGGTGCGCATATCATCATGTGCGCCAAAGTGCCAGCGGCCGTCCGAGAACACCCTGTCATCCGCCCAGGCGGCAACTACCTCGCCCAGATATAAATCGTAGGTATTCTGAATATGCGGCTCCGGGATCACGCGGCACTCCAGCCAGGCCACACAGCCTGCTACCAGCGGCGCAGAAATCTCGCTGGCCGCGAACGTGGAAACACCAAAAGCGGCGAATTTATTATCCGGCGTATTGCCCCATAGCTCACGTCCTGAGCTGGAACCCACCTGTAGCACCATGTCGACCTGTGCGCGGCAAGGCACGTTGATGGCGAAGCTGCCGGAGGCTTCGATCAATGCACGGGTGTAGGTTTGCTTGTCGATCACGATAGCGATCTTGGGAGGATTGAAATCCAGTGGCATGTTCCAGGCCGCCGCCATGATGTTGCGGCGTTCACCATGCGCGGTAGTGACCAGCACCGTGGGCCCGTGATTGAGGAGCCGATAGGCTTTGTTGAGGGGAACGGATTGTTTCATTGCGGAATGTTGGCCAGACGGGTTGGTATTCCAGGAGTTTACGTGCTTTTTTTTAGCTGATGCACTTTCTTCCCAAACTGACAGGTGTAAAAAAGGGATGCCGTGCATTCACTGGCATCCCATGTGCGAGTCATGATGGAAAGCAGTCGTTACTTCTGCCAGGCGTCGCGCAAGGTCACTGTACGGTTGAACACCGGTTGCCCAGCCACGCTGTCTTGTTTGTCCGCCACAAAATAACCGTGCCGTTCGAACTGGAAACGCTCCTCAGGTTTTGCCTCCTTGAGTGAGGCTTCCAGCTGTGCCGTGATGATTTGCAGAGAAGCAGGATTGAGATCATCCAGATAGTTGCTATCGCCCGCGCCAGGGTGTGCCGTCTTGAACAGGCGGTCGTACAGGCGCACTTCTGCCGTGTAGGCATGCGCAGCCGATACCCAGTGGATGTTGCCCTTGACCTTGATGGCGTCCGCTCCAGGCGTACCTGACTTGGTGTCTGGCAGGTAATCGCAATGCACGATGGTCACCTTGCCGTCCGCGTCTGTTTCAAAGCCCGTGCACTTGACCACATAGCCATAGCGCAGACGCACCATGCTGTCTGGAGAAAGACGGAAATAGCCTTTGCTGGGGACTTCCATGAAGTCTTCGCGCTCGATCCACAGTTCTTTTGACAGTTTAACCACGCGTTTGCCCAGCTCAGGTTGCTGTGGGTGGTTTGGGGCGTAGCAGTCTTCGGCCTGGTCTGCAGGGTAGTTGTCGATGACCAGCTTGATCGGGTCCAGCACGGCGATGCGGCGCTGTGCGCTTTCGTTGAGCACTTCGCGCATGCAGTCTTCCAGGATGGTGTATTCGATCCAGGAATCCGCCTTGGAGACGCCGACGCGGTCTGCGAACAGCTTGAAGCCTTCCGGCGTGTAACCGCGGCGGCGTGCACCCGCCAGGGTAGGCAGGCGTGGGTCATCCCAGCCGGTGACATGCTTGTTCTCGACCAGCTCGATCAGTTTGCGCTTGGATAGCACCACATAACTCAGATTCAGGCGCGAGAACTCGTATTGCTTGGGCAGCGGGTGGGCTAATAGACCGCTTTCCGCCAGCCGTTCCAACAGCCAATCGTAGAATGGGCGCTGATCCTCGAACTCCAGCGTACAGATGGAATGGGTGATCTGCTCTAGCGCATCTTCGATCGGGTGAGCGAAGGTGTACATGGGATATATGCACCAGGTGTCGCCGGTGTTGTGATGCGTGGCACGGCGGATACGGTAGATGGCCGGGTCGCGCAGGTTGATGTTGGGCGACGCCATGTCGATCCTGGCGCGCAGGATCATGCTGCCATCGGCGTGTTTGCCGTCGCGCATCTCGCGGAACAGGGCCAGGTTCTCGGCCGCTGTACGATTGCGGAACGGCGAATCTTTGCCTGGCTCGGTCAAGGTGCCACGGTTGGCACGCATCTCGTCTGCCGTTTGTTGATCCACATAGGCATGGCCCGCTTCGATCAGCGTTTCCGCTGCGCGGTACATGAAATCAAAGTAATTACTGGCGAAATACAGATGGCTATCGCCAAACCCTTCCCAGCTGTAACCCAGCCATTTGACGGATTCGGTGATGCTGTCTACGTATTCCTGTTCTTCCTTTTCCGGGTTGGTGTCGTCGAAGCGCATGTGACAGACGCCACCATACTGCTCGGCCAAGCCGAAGTTCAGGCAGATGGATTTGGCGTGGCCGATATGCAGGTAACCATTCGGCTCAGGCGGGAAACGCGTGCGTATCCTGGCTGGATCAGGCTGACCGCTGGCCTGCATCGCGGCATCTCCCGGACCTCCGGCCCAGCGGCGTGAGGCGTACACACCTTGTTCGATATCGCGTTCGACGATATTGCGGATGAAATTGGCGGCTGGAGCGATGGCAGGTTTTTCGGCGGACATGACAGTACACATGATTAAGTTGCCATCATTTTACACCCTGGCAAGCGGGCAGGGTGCGCAGGCGCTGTGCTAATATCGATGCAGCTATTCAACCTTGCCTATGAATCAACTCACTTTCCCCATCCTGCGCTTGCTTGCTGACGGACGTTTTCATTCCGGCGAGGCGATCGCACGCCATTTCGGTGTGACGCGCGCCACGGTCTGGAATGCCTTGCAGGAGGCCGAGGCCTTGGGCGTGACGCTGTATTCGGTGCGCGGACGGGGCTACCGTTTGCCCGAAGCCGTCAAGCTGCTGGATCGTGAAGCGGTACTGGCGGCGATAGGCGTAACGCCTGTGCGCTTCAATGTGGAGCTGCATGACCGCATCGACTCCACCAACAGTTATCTTATGCAACAAGCTGCTGCTGGCGCTCCGCAGGCCAGTTGCGTGGCGGCCACCTTGCAAACAGGTGGTCGTGGCCGCCGTGGCCGCGTGTGGCAGGCCGGTCTGGGAGCCAGTCTCACCTTCTCGCTGTTGTGGCGGTTTCAATCCGGGGCGCAGGCCTTGTCCGGGCTGAGTCTTGCTGTGGGTGTGGCCATGGTGCGCGCACTGCATGCCTACGGTGTCCAAGCTGTAAAACTTAAATGGCCGAATGACCTGCTGCTGGAGCAGGGCGGTCATTATCACAAGCTGTCCGGTATCCTCATCGAGCTGCAGGGCGATATGGAAGGCCCCAGTGCCGCCGTGATCGGCATCGGCCTCAATCTGCGTTTGCCCGAGGAGCTGCGACGTCAGATCGATCAGCCTGCTGCGGCTTTGCAGGACGCACGCGATGAGGCCATCGACCCAAATGAACTGCTGGGCCTACTACTGCGCGAGTTGGGTGAGGTGTTGCTGAGCTTTGAGCAACATGGGTTCGAACCGCTGCGTGAGCAGTGGCAGCGGCAGCATGCCTATCAGCACAAAGCCGTGCGCATGCTGATGCCGGACAGCCGTGAAGTGCACGGCACGGTACGCGGCGTGGCGCCAGATGGCGTGTTGCTGGTCGAGACGGTAGAAGGTATACAGCGTTTCTCCTCCGGCGAGATCAGTTTGCGGGGAATAGACTGATGTTGCTCGCCAT
The DNA here is from genome assembly GCF_005502435.1 of Methylobacillus flagellatus. Classification (GTDB taxonomy): domain Bacteria; phylum Pseudomonadota; class Gammaproteobacteria; order Burkholderiales; family Methylophilaceae; genus Pseudomethylobacillus; species Pseudomethylobacillus flagellatus_A. The sequence continues at coordinate 981,730 of NZ_SCOU01000001.1, read as the reverse complement.
CGACAGCGGTAATACACGCACCAAATGGGCCTTGTTCGACCTTGCCGGCACCTTGCAGGCGCATGATGCCGCTCTCAATCTGGCATTCAACGCACCGCCCGCCGCCTGGCAGTTGGCCACCCGTGTCATCGTGTGCAACGTGGCGGGTGCAGCACGTGCCGAGCATCTGGCCCGTTTGTTGCAACCACTGGGTGTGACAGTGCAATGGCTGACCGCCAGTGCAGCAGCAGGTGGTGTGCTCAATCACTATCGCCAGCCTGGCCAGCTTGGGGCGGATCGCTGGGCGGCCTTGGTGGCTGCCTGGCAGCGCTTGCGTGGCAGTTGCGTGGTGGTCAATGCTGGCACGGCGGTCACCATCGATGCCTTGCAGGCTGATGCAGCAGGCGGCAAGGCTGTCTTTCTAGGCGGCTTGATCGTACCCGGTCTGCGTCTGATGCGTCAGTCACTCGCACAAGGTACAGCCGGTGTGGATGCCCCGGTGGGAGCCGTACTGGATTTCCCGCAGACGACCGCGGATGCAGTCAGCAGCGGCGCGCTGGCGGCTATCGGAGGGGCGGTATTGAACATGCACCATCGCCTGCAACAGCAGGCTGGCAGTGCACCGCATTGCCTGATCAGCGGCGGTGATGGCCCGGCGTTGCTGGCATGGTTGCGCGCGCAAGGGATGAACAAGCACATCGAACTGGAGCCACATCTGGTGCTGCACGGTCTGCGCTATTTGGTGGAGGGGGCAAGATGAAACAGCCGGTCTCTAGTCTGCGCTCGGGACTGTTCTCAGGTTTATTCTGGGGGCTAGTCGTCATCAACCTGTTGGTGCTGGCTTATTTTAATGTGCCGCAGTCAGAGATGCCTGTACAACCGGAACATCATGAACCTATCCATCCTGACCGCATCAGACTATTAAGCCCGACAGAACTGCAAGCGTTGCCATTGAAGCCGCTAGCGTCTGACTCGATGGCATTCGCTGACGCAGTCGATGCTGGCATCACCTCCTGTTACGAATGGGGTAGCTTCACGGTTACTGTGCTTGCCAAGGCACGCAGCTTGCTGGATAGCATGGCGCAATCCATGGAAGACAATGACATGCAGCAGCTGCGCCATATCCAGCTGCGCTATGTGGAAAAGCCCCACATGACCGCCCGTTACTGGGTCTATATTCCGCCATCCCCCTCACTGGCTGAAGCTCAGCGTATGATGGCAGAGTTGGCGTCACGTGGTGTCAGTGACAGCTTTGTGATGCAGGAAGGTGAATGGCAATATGCCATTTCGCTGGGCCTGTTCAAGGAAGAGCGTCTGGCTGAACGCTTGTTGCAGCAGTTGAAGCAACAAGGCGTAGAGAATGCCAGACAAGGCGTCAAACTACAGCCTTCGGGTCGTAAAGTGCTATTCATGACCGATGTATCCCCCGTGGCAGCTGAGCAACTGTATGCTGCAACGGCTGGCTTCAAGGATAGCGAACTCAAGCAGGTACTTTGCCAATAGGAGGCATCATGAGTTTATTCAAAACGATAGTCAGGAAAGTCATTCTCGCCGCCGCCATGGTGGCGGGCAAGAAACTGGTGGAAAAGGCCCTAGCCAAGTCAGACAAGCCAGCGCCGGTTCCCGTTGCCCCGATCAAGTCTGGCAACCCTAACAAACCAGCTGCGCGCAAGCCACGCACCAAAGCCGCTACCAATAAACCGGCCGCAGCCAAAACAGCAGCAGCCAAGCCTGCCGCTGCAGCGGATCCTGGTGCAGCACCCAAGCCGCGTACCCGCCGCCCACGTGCCAAAAAACCTGCTGCTGTAAAAACAGAAACCCCGAGCAGCTAGTTTCCTGGCGTCTCGGGGCTTGTTATCAACAAGCGCGGTTAGCGCTTTTTGATATACAGGTCGGTGATCGTCCCTTCCTTCATTTCTGCGGCGAAGCAGATCGTTTCCGACAGGGTAGGGTGCGCGTGTATGGTCAAACCAAGATCATGTGCATCAGCCCCCATTTCGATGGCCAGCACCGCTTCAGCCAGCAGTTCGCCTGCATTCACGCCGACGATGCCTGCACCGATCAGCCTGTGGGTTTCCTTGTCGAAGATCAGCTTGGTCGCCCCTTCGGAGCGCGCGATGGACAAGGCGCGACCACTGGCTGCCCATGGGAACGAGGCTTTTTCAATGGCGATGCCCTGCGCCTTGGCGTCGGTCTCGCTGATGCCAGCCCAGGCCACTTCAGGATCGGTGTAAGCCACCGATGGGATCGCCATGGCCTGGAACTCGACCTTGTGGCCCGCGATGACTTCTGCAGCCACCTTGGCTTCGTGTGTTGCCTTGTGTGCCAGCATGGGCTGGCCGACGATGTCACCGATAGCGAAGATGTGCGGCACGTTGGTGCGCATCTGCTTGTCTACGGCGATGAAGCCACGCTCATCCACGGCGACACCGGCATTCTCTGCACCGATGAGCTTGCCGTTGGGGCGGCGGCCGATGGACACCAGCACGCGATCGTAGACTTGCGTCTCTTTGGGGGCATTCTCCCCTTCAAAGCTCACATGAATGCCATCTTTGGCGGCTTCAATCTTGGCTACCTTGGTTGACAGCATGATGCTTTCAAAACGCTTTTCCATGCGCTTTTGCAGCGGACGCACCAGATCACGGTCACAACCGGTGATCAGGCCATCCATGAATTCAACCACGCTCACTTTACTGCCCAGTGCGTCGTATACCGTGCCCATTTCCAGGCCGATGATGCCGCCGCCGATGACCAGCATGCGCTTCGGGATGTCCGTCAGCGCCAAGGCGCCGGTGGAATCCATGATGCGCTCATCTTCCGGCGCACCCGGGAATTTGGTGGCTTGCGAGCCAGCCGCGATGATGGCGTTGGCGAAGCCAACCGTTGTCACCGTCCCGTCAGCAGCGGTCACGGCGATCTGATGCGAGCTGGTGAACTTGCCCACGCCTTGCACCACGGTCACGCCGCGTTGCTTGGCCATGGCAGCCAAGCCGCCAGTCAGTTTGGCAACCACGTCATTGGCCTTCCAGTTGCGCAGATGCTCAAGATCGATCTCGGGTTTGCCGAAGCTCACGCCGTGATGGCTGGTCTCTTCGGCTTCAGTGATGACTTTGGCCGTATGCAACAGCGCCTTGGAGGGGATGCAGCCAACGTTCAGGCAAACGCCACCCAACGTGGCGTAACGCTCGATCAGCACCACCTGTTTGCCCAGATCTGCAGCACGGAAGGCAGCCGTGTAGCCGCCAGGGCCGGAACCCAGCACGACGACTTCGGTATCGATGTCGTTGTTGCCGGTAGGGGGTGCCGCTACAGGCGCGGCTGCAGCGGGTGCTGGTGCTTCTGAAGTCGCACTTGGTGCTGGAGCGGTAGCAGCGACAGCAGGTGTTGCTGCGGCACTGACCACTTCTTCCACTAACAGGATCAGCGTGCCTTTGGTGACTTTATCGCCGACCTTGACCTTGATCTCCTTGACCGTCCCGGCATGTGAGGAGGGGATGTCCATCGACGCCTTGTCGGATTCCAGGGTGATCAGCGAATCTTCCTTGGCGATGGTGTCGCCTACGCTGACCAGGACTTCGATGACATCGACGCTATCAAAATTGCCGATGTCCGGCACTAACACTTCTACTAAGTTACTCATGTGGATTCCTGTTACAGCAAGAGACGTCGCACGTCGGAAAGCATCATCCGCAGATGGCTGGTGAAGCGCGCACCGTCGGCCCCGTCGATCACGCGATGATCGTAGGACAAGGACAGTGGCAGGATCATGCGCGGCTCGAAGCTCTTGGTCTTGGCGTCATACACCGGCTGGAAGCTGGAACGCGATACACCCAGAATGGCCACTTCCGGGCAGTTGATGATAGGCGTGAACATGGTGCCGCCTATGCCGCCCAGGCTGGAGATGGTGAAGCAGCCGCCTTGCATCTCTTCCACCTTCAATTTGCGCTCACGTGCCTTGGCGGACAGGTCGGCCAAGTCGCGTGCGATGTCCATCACATCCTTCTGGTTCACATCACGCACCACGGGCACCACCAGACCATCCGGCGTGTCGCAGGCGAAGCCGATGTTGAAGTAGTTCTTCAGGATCAGCTGGTCACCTTCCGGCGATAGCGAAGCATTGAAGTTGGGGTAGTTGCGCAAGGCATTGACCACGGCCTTCATCAGGAAGGCCAGCAGCGTGAGCTTGACGCCGCGCTTCTCGGCTTCAGCCAGCATGGATTTGCGGAAATCTTCCAGGTCGGTGATGTCGGCTTCGTCAAACTGGGTGACATGCGGTGCCGTGACCCAGTTACGATGCAGGTTGGCGCCGGACAGCTTCTTGATGCGTGACAGTGGCTTGCTGCTGATCTCGCCGAACTGGCTGAAATCGATGACAGGCATGGGCAGGGTGGAAAGCCCGCTGCCGCCGGTCGCCAGTGCTTCACTGCGCGGCTTGGCCAGCTCGCCCTTGACGAAGGATTGTACATCGCTTTGCAGGATGCGGTTCTTGGGGCCGCTGCCGCTGACCAGCGCCAAGTTGACGCCCAGTTCGCGTGCGAACTTGCGTACCGACGGGCTGGCATGCGATTTCTTGTCGCCTGCAGTGACGGCCGCCGCCGCGACCGGGTTCGGGGTCGCCGCTGGCTGGATCACCTTGGGGGGTTCTGCGACAGGTTTGCTCGGTACCGGCACCGCTGCCGCTTCTACAGAGGTAGTCACGGCCGTCACCACCGGAGCCGCAGCGGGTTTGGCTGCTTCCGTGGCAGCCACTTCCATGGTCAGGATCAGGCCGCCCTGAGCGGCTTTATCACCGACCTTGATTTTCACTTCCTTCACGGTACCCGAGAAGGGAGCGGGAATGTCCATGGAAGCCTTGTCGGATTCCAGCGTGATCAGCGAGTCATCCTTGGCGATGGTGTCGCCAGCTTTGACCAGAACCTCGATCACATCCACGCTATCGAAATTACCGATATCGGGGACGAGTACGTCTTGAATTGCCATGCTGTGTTTTCCTTGAGATCGTCTCGGATTAAACCGTGGTCGGGTTAGGGCGTTGCGTGTTGATCTGGTACTTCTTGATCGCTTCTGCAGCCTTGGCTGCAGGCAGTTTGCCATCATCCGCCAGCGCTTTCAGGGCTGCCAGCACCACGTAGTAACGGTCCACTTCAAAGAAGCTGCGTAGCGCTTCACGCGAGTCGGAGCGGCCATAGCCATCCGTCCCCAGGGCGACGAAACGCTGCGGGATGAAGTTGCGGATCTGATCTGCAAACGAGCGCATGTAATCGGTGGAGGCGATCACAGGAGCATCGGATTTGCCCAGGCAAGCGGTCACATAGCTGACCTTTTGTGGCTGATCCGGATTGAGCAGGTTCCAGCGCTCGATATCCAGACCTTCACGGCGCAGCTCGGTGAAGCTGGTGACGCTGAATACATCGGCGGCCACGCCCCAGTCCTTCTCCAGCAGTTCAGCCGCAGCGATGACTTCACGCAGGATCACGCCACTGCCCAGCAGTTGCACCTTGGGGCCCTTGGCTTTGGAGGCCGAGAACGGATACATGCCTTTGAGGATGCCCTCGACACTGCCTTCCGGCATGGCCGGGTGGCTGTAGTTCTCGTTCATGAGGGTGATGTAGTAGTACACATCTTCCTGGTTCTGCACCATGCGGCGCAGGCCTTCCTGGATGATCACGGCCAGTTCGTAAGCGAAGGTCGGATCATAGGAGATGCAGTTCGGGATGGTGGCGGACATCAGATGGCTGTGACCATCCTCGTGCTGCAGGCCTTCGCCGTTAAGCGTCGTACGACCGGCCGTCGCGCCGAGCAGGAAGCCACGTGCGCGGCTGTCGCCAGCGGCCCAGGCAAAGTCGCCGATACGCTGGAAGCCGAACATCGAGTAGTAGATGTAGAACGGGATCATCTGCGTGCCGGTGACGCTGTAGGACGTGGCCGCAGCCAGCCAGCTGGCGAAGGAACCGGCTTCGTTGATGCCTTCTTCCAGGATCTGACCGTCCTTGGATTCTTTGTAGAACATCACTTGATCGGAATCCATGGGCTCGTACAGCTGGCCAACAGAGGAGTAGATGCCCAATTGACGGAACATGCCTTCCATACCAAAGGTACGCGCTTCGTCCGGGACGATAGGCACCACATATTTGCCGATCTTCTTGTCGCGCACCAGAGTGGACAAGATGCGTACGAACGCCATGGTGGTGGAGATCTCACGCTCACCGGTCGCGCCCAGCATGTTCTCGAAGGCGGACAATTCAGGCACCGTCAGTTCATTGCCCTTGCGCCGCCGCGATGGCACATGCCCGCCCATGGCAGCACTGCGCTCGGCCATGTATTGCATCTCTGGAGAGTCTGCAGCGGGTTTGTAGTAGGACAGGCTTTCCACTTGCTCATCAGTGAGCGGCAAGTCGAAGCGGTCACGGAATTTCTTCAGTGAGTCGATATCCATGCTCTTCTGCTGGTGGGTGATGTTCTGGCCTTCGCCCGCTTCGCCCATGCCATAACCCTTGACGGTCTTGGCCAGGATCACGGTAGGCTGACCCTTGTGCTGGGTGGCTGCCGCATAAGCAGCGTACACCTTGTGCGGATCGTGGCCGCCACGGTTAAGACGCCAGATATCCGCATCGGACATGGCCGCCACCATTTCCTTGAGCTCTGGATATTTGCCGAAGAAGTGTTCGCGCGTGTAAGCGCCGCCCTTGGCCTTGAAGTTCTGGTATTCGCCGTCCACGCACTCTTCCATGCGCTTCTTGAGCAGGCCGTCTTTGTCCATGGCCAGCAGGGGGTCCCAATAGGAACCCCAGATCACTTTCAGCACATTCCAACCAGAACCACGGAAGTTGGATTCCAGCTCCTGGATGATCTTGCCGTTGCCGCGCACCGGGCCATCCAGACGCTGCAGGTTACAGTTGATCACGAAGATCAGATTGTCGAGCTTTTCGCGGGAGGCCAGCGAGATCGCGCCTTGTGATTCCGGCTCGTCCATCTCGCCGTCACCACAGAACACCCACACTTTGCGGTCACTGGTGTCAGCGATGCCGCGATCGTGGATGTACTTGAGGAAACGCGCCTGATAGATACCGGCCAATGGCCCCAAACCCATGGAAACGGTAGGGAACTGCCAGAAATCCGGCATCAACCAGGGGTGCGGATAGCTGGAGATGCCTTTGCCGCCGGTTTCCTGACGGAAATTATCCAGCTGCTCTTCACTGATGCGGCCTTCCAGGAAGGCACGCGCATAAACGCCAGGAGAGGAGTGGCCCTGGAAGTAGATGCAGTCACCGCCGAAGTTCTCATTGGCCGCGCGGAAGAAGTGGTTGAAACCCACGTCATACAAGGTTGCCGCAGACTGGAAGCTGGCGATGTGACCGCCTACCCCCGGCGACTTCTCATTGGCACGCAGCACGGTCATGATGGCGTTCCAGCGGATCAGGGCGCGAATGCGGCGCTCCATGTCCGGATTGCCGGGCAGGCGTTGCTGCAAATGGGTGGGAATCGAATTCACATACGCCGTGGTGGCGCTGTAAGGCAGGTAAGCGCCAGAGCGTCTGGCTTTGTCGATCAAGGTTTCGAGCAAAAAGTGAGCGCGCTCGGGGCCCTCCTGTTCCAGCACCGCATCGATGGCATCAAGCCACTCGTGTGTCTCTTGCGGGTCAGTATCGGGGGTGAATGCCATGTAATATTCTCCGGGGAAAACTGAGGAAATCTCGATAAACCTTTATGGGCTTCGAATCGTCGAAACAAGTATTCGACACAGCGGGTGCAAACAAGCTTGCGTATAATCGGTTCACTGCATTTGCACTGAAATAAAACGCGGTTTTGCTAAGTCGTAATATTGTCTATTTTGCACCATACGGTCAAGTTTTTGCCGTTATGTGAAAAATACTGAATTTGCCGGTAAGTCTTGTATTTATTAGCTTTTAGAGGATTTTGATGGCGATACGAATTGTTCAGTCTGCTACGTTATCTGCAGAAAACCTGACAGACTCAACAGCGCACACGCTGATTGTGCTGTCTGTGACCATGCCGGAGCATTTATCCGGACAGTCTCAATTGCAGATCCGCCTTGCGCGCGCGCGCATGCAGTATGCCGATCTCGCCAAAAACGCACTCACGCTGGAGACCCCTGCTGGCGGTCTGCAGCGCTGGGTGGTGCTGGATCAGGCGTCCACGCCATTCCAGCGTCACACCCAGTTGCGCAAGGCGCTGAAACCCTTGCTGGATGAGCATCCGGCAGCATTGGCTATCGTGGTGCTGGGCTCGGAGCAGGAGCGTGCAGCGGCAGCGCAGGCAGCCGTGTATGTGGCGGCTGTCAATGCGGCTGAGCTTCCCAAGCGCAAGAGCCAGAGCCAAGACAAACAGACGCCTCCGGTGCTGGAGACGATACATGTGCAGGGCTGGGAGCAGCCGGACGGCTATGCCAGCTTGCTGGCGCAAGCGGCGGGCAACCTGCTTACGCGCTCGCTGACCGTGTTGCCGCCCAATATGCTCACGCCCACCCTGTACCGGGAACGCATCCGCAGTCTGGCCAGCGAGCATGGCTGGGAGATCACCGAATACGATGTGCCAGCGCTGCGTGCCATGGGGGCAGGTGCGTTCGTTGCGGTAGGGCAGGGTTCAGAGCCTGAAGATGCCGCCATCGTGCACCTGCGTTATGTACCCAAGTCGATGCCGCCCAAGTCAATGTCGGAAGTGTCGTCCTCCACTGCGCCGGCCGCTTCCGTGCCCAAGGTGGCGCTGGTGGGCAAAGGCATCTGTTTCGATACCGGTGGCCACAACCTCAAGCCGGCGCGCTACATGCTCAACATGCATGAGGACATGAACGGCTCGGCGGTGGTGCTGGGCATGCTGCAAGCGGCCACCCAGATGGCATTGCCCATGCAGCTGGATGGCTGGCTGGCCATCGCCCAGAACCATATCGGGCCTAAAGCCTATAAACAGAATGATGTGGTGACGGCGCTCAATGGCCGCACCATCGAGATCATGCATACCGATGCGGAAGGGCGCATGGTGCTGGCGGATACATTGACGCTGGCCTCACGCGGCAAGCCGGAGTTCATGATGGATTTCGCCACCTTGACCGGCAGCATGATCACGGCACTGGGTGACCGTTACAGCGGCGTCATCGCTAATCAGCCCGCACTGTTATGCAAAGCGCTGGGTGCTGGCCACAGCAGTGGCGAGCGCGTCAATGCCTTTCCGTTCGATGCGGATTACGACGAGGACCTGGACAGCGAGGTGGCCGACATCAAGCAATGCACGCTGGATGGTGAGGCAGACCACATTCTGGCGGCACGTTTCCTGTCGACGTTTATCGAGGGCGATGTGCCCTGGCTGCATGTTGATCTATCAGCGGCACGGCGCAAGGGTGGATTGGGTGCGGTCGGTAGTGATGTGACCGGTTTCGGTGTCGGCTTCGGCTTGGCCATGTTGCAAGCTTTGCAAACCCGGCCCACCACAAAAGAATAACAGTAAACAAACAATATCCGCCGGCGCGGAAACGACAGGAGATGGCGTATGGATGCACTGGATTGGCTCAATCAATTCCCACAACTGACCCAGCTGGAACCGGAGGCGCGTGTCATGCTGGCCAAATCTGCGCGCATCGTCGAAGCGCCAGTCGGCACCATAGGTTACAGCGAAGGCATGCCATGTAATGCCTACGTGCTGAGGCTGGCCGGACGTTCGCGTGTCTACAAGCTGTCTTCCGGTGGCCGCGAGATCGTGCTGTACCGGGTGGCGGCAGGCGAGACCTGTGTGCTCACCACCACGTGCCTGCTGGGGGGCAGTGATTACCCGGCTTCTACCGTCGTGGAAGAGCCGATCCGCGATGTGATCGTGCCTGCCCCCGCATTCAACCAACTGATGATCGACTCAGCGGTGTTCCGCCGCTTTGTGATGGAAAACTATGGCGCACTGATCAGTGACCTGATCGTGTTGCTGGACGAGGTGGCCTTTCATAGCCTGGATGCGCGGCTGGCCAAACTGCTGCTGGAAACCAGTGGCCCACAGCTGACGCGCACCCACCAACAGATCGCCGATGACTTGGGCACTGCGCGCGAAGTGGTCAGTCGTCAGCTCAAGCGTTTCGAACAGAAAGGCTGGGTCAGCCTGGGACGTGGCCATATCGAGGTCAAACAGGCCGACGCACTGGAAAAACTGGCTGGCAGCAGCGCACACTGAGTCTGTATGGCGGTTTATCCAGTAAAATTGTGTCATGACCATTTACGCACTCGCCCAACCCCTGTTGTTCCAGCTGGATGCCGAACAAGCCCATGACCTGACCCTGAAAAGCCTGCGTGTCGCAGAAAAAGCCGGTCTGCTCGGTTTGCTGGCCAAACCACCGGTCTGTCAGCCACGCAGCGTGATGGGCCTTACTTTTCCAAATCCTGTCGGTCTGGCCGCCGGGCTGGACAAGAATGCAGCCTATATCGATGGTCTGGCCGCGCTGGGTTTCGGTTTTATCGAAGTGGGCACCATCACGCCGCGCCCGCAGCCCGGCAATCCCAAGCCGCGTCTGTTCCGCGTTGTGGAGGCGCAGGGGGTGATCAATCGCTTCGGCTTCAACAATCTGGGCGTGGACCAGCTGCTAGCCAATGTGCGGGCGGCTAACTACCGCGGCATCCTGGGCATCAACATCGGCAAGAATTTCGATACGCCCAACGAGCGTGCGGTGGATGACTATCTCTTGTGTCTGCGCAAAGTGTATGCGCAGGCCAGTTATGTCACCGTCAACATCTCTTCACCCAACACCAAGAACCTGCGTGCCTTGCAAGAGAAGGACGCTTTGTCCGCCTTACTGGCTGCATTGAAACAGGCGCAAACCGATCTCAGCCAGCGTTACGGCCGTTATGTGCCGATCGCGCTCAAGATCGCCCCGGATCTGGAATCAGAGCAGATCAACGAGATCGCCGATCTGCTCATGCAACATCAGTTCGATGGTGTCATCGCCACCAACACCACCCTGTCACGTGCCAAGGTCGAAGGCATGAGCAATGCCACCGAGACGGGTGGCCTGTCCGGCGCGCCGGTGCGTGAAGCTTCCACGCTGGTGATCCGGCAACTGGCGTCACGTCTGCAGGGCGCGCTACCCATCATTGGTGTGGGTGGCATCCTGACTGGGGAAGATGCCGCCGAGAAGATCGCAGCGGGCGCCAGCCTGGTGCAGCTGTATAGCGGTCTGGTGTATCGTGGTCCGGCGCTGGTGCGCGAAGCCTGCCAGGCATTGGGCTAAGCCAGGTTTGCTATCCGACTTGCTGTTACTTGCGAGCTGCTGATGCACCCCGTGCTTTATTCCTATCGACGTTGTCCGTATGCCATGCGGGCACGCATGGCCTTGTATGTCAGCGGGACGCAGGTGGAAGTGCGCGAGATCGCCTTGCGAGACAAACCTGTTGAGTTGCTGGCCACTTCGCCTAAAGCGACCGTGCCGGTGCTGGTGCTGGAGGACGGCACCGTCATCGATCAAAGCCGCAGCATCATGATGTGGGCGCTGCTGCAGGCCGACCCGCAAGGCTGGTTAAAAGTGGCGTCGAGTGGTGATCTTCAAGGCGCGGATGCCTTGGTGGACGAGAACGACGCTGACTTCAAGCGCGCACTGGATGGTTACAAATATCCGCAACGTCACCCCGGCCTATCTGCACAGGAACAGCGTGCTGCTGGCGAGCTGTTCCTGCACAAGCTGGAGCTGCGTTTGCAGTCACACGCTCAGTTGTTGGGCAATACGGCCAGTTGGGCCGATGTGGCCATCTTTCCGTTCGTGCGGCAATTTGCCATGGTGGATGCCGCATGGTTTTCAGAGGCACCTTATCCGCAGTTGCGTGGCTGGCTAACCGGCTGGCTGCAAAGCGCGCTGTTCGAGCACATCATGGTGAAATTGCCCACCTGGCAAGCCGGGCAGCCCCCTGCCTTGCTGATCCCGCCGGTAGATCGCTAAGGTAGCCATAGATCATTCAGGCATAAAAAGCCGCATCAGGCCTGGGGGCTGGATACGGCTTTTGTTGTATTGCAATCTGCAGGCCGGAATCCAGTCTGCAGACGTAAGTCAGGCGACGCTGGGCGCTGCGCTTTCTTCCGCTTGCTCGAACACCAGCTTGAGCTGCTGGTTCTCGTCGATGTCGACGATCACAGCACCGCCATTGGCCAGTCGTCCGAACAGTAACTCGTCTGCCAAACCACGACGTATGGTGTCCTGGATCAGGCGTGCCATAGGGCGGGCACCCATCAGCGGGTCGAAGCCCTTCTTGGCCAGATAGGCTTTCAAGCCATCGGTGAAGCTGGCGTCCACTTTCTTCTCGTGCAACTGATCTTCCAGCTGAATCAGGAACTTGTCCACCACGCGCATGATGATGTCAGAGCTCAGCGGCGCGAACGACACGATGGCGTCCAGACGGTTGCGGAACTCCGGCGTGAACAGGCGCTTGATGTCGGCCAGTTCATCCCCCGCACTGCTGCCCAGCGTGAAGCCTATGCTGGTTTTGGAAATGGCTTCCGCGCCGGCATTGGTGGTCATGATGATGGTCACATTGCGGAAATCCGCCTTGCGGCCGTTGTTGTCGGTCAGCGTGCCGTGATCCATCACTTGCAGCAGAATGTTGAAGATATCCGGATGTGCTTTTTCGATCTCATCCAGCAGTAACACGCTGTACGGCTGCTTGGTGATGGCTTCGGTGAGCAGGCCACCCTGATCAAAGCCCACATAGCCTGGCGGTGCACCGATCAGGCGCGACACGGCATGACGCTCCATGTACTCGGACATGTCGAAGCGGATCAGTTCGATCCCCAGCGTGTAAGCCAGTTGGCGCGCGACTTCGGTCTTGCCCACGCCGGTGGGGCCGGAGAACAGGAACGAGCCGATCGGCTTCTGGGTGTTGCCCAGGCCGCTGCGTGCCATCTTGATGGCGGAAGCCAGCGCGTCGATGGCTTTGTCCTGGCCGAACACCACGCTTTTCAGGTCACGATCCAGCGTCTTCAGGGCATTGCGATCGTCCGACGAGATGTTGCGTGGCGGGATGCGCGCGATCTTGGCGATGATGTCCTCGATCTCCTTGTTGCCGATGACTTTTTTCTGCTTGGATTTAGGCAGGATACGTTGCGCAGCACCGGCCTCGTCGATGACATCGATGGCCTTGTCCGGCAGGTGTCTGTCATTGATGTATTTGGCCGACAGTTCAGCTGCCGTGCTCAGCGCCGAGGCGGTGTACTTCACGCTGTGGTGCGCTTCGAAACGCGACTTGAGGCCCTTGAGGATCTCTACGGTCTCCGCCACGCTGGGCTCGTTCACATCGATCTTCTGGAAGCGGCGTGACAGGGCGTGATCTTTCTCGAAGATGCCACGGTATTCCTGGTAAGTGGTGGCGCCTATGCACTTCAGCGAGCCGTTGGACAAGGCAGGCTTGAGCAGATTGGAGGCATCCAGCGTACCGCCGCTGGCCGCACCGGCGCCGATCAGGGTGTGGATCTCGTCGATGAACAGCACGGCGTCTGCCTGCTCGCCCAGCTTCTTCATCACGGCTTTGAGGCGTTGCTCGAAATCACCACGGTATTTGGTGCCTGCCAGCAGGGCGCCCATGTCCAGCGAGTAGATGGTGGCGTTGGCCAGCACGTCCGGCACATTGCCTTCCACGATACGGCGCGCCAGCCCTTCGGCGATGGCGGTCTTGCCCACGCCGGCCTCACCGACCAGCAGCGGGTTGTTCTTGCGACGGCGGCACAGGGTCTGGATCACGCGTTCCAGTTCGTGGTCGCGGCCGATCAGCGGGTCGATCTTGCCTGCCAGCACTTGCTGGTTGAGGTTCTGGGTGAAGTTCTCCAGCGCACCAGCCGGCGTGGCTTCGGTGTCGCTTTCCTGCTCGGTTTCGCTGCGCTTGGCATTGCTGCCATCGGCGACCTTGGCGACGCCATGCGAGATGAAGTTGACGATGTCGAGACGCGTGACGCCTTGCTGGTGCAGGAAGAACACCGCGTGCGAATCTTTTTCGCCATAGATGGCGACCAGCACGTTGGCGCCGGTGACCTCCTTTTTACCGGAGGACTGCACATGCAGGATGGCGCGCTGGATCACACGCTGGAAGCCCAGCGTGGGTTGGGTGTCGACTTCTTCGGTGCCGGCCACCAGCGGGGTATGTTCTTCGATATAACGCGTCAGTTCGCGACGCAGCTGATCGAGGTTGGCGCCGCAGGCACGCAGCACTTCGGCTGCGGTCGGGTTGTCGATCATGGCCAGCAGCAGGTGCTCGACCGTGATCAGTTCATGGCGCTTCTGGCGGGCGTCCATGAAGGCCATGTGCAGAGAGACTTCCAGTTCTTGCGCAATCATTCAACTGCCTCGACTTTCTTCAAGCTTCTTCCATCGTACATTGCAGGGGGTGCTGATTCTCACGTGCATGCGTCAGAACCTGATTCGTTTTCGTTTCAGCGATGCCATGTGGGTAGACACCGCATACGCCCATGCCCTCAGTATGTACTTTGAGCATGATTTGCGTTGCTTGTTCGCGGCTTTTTCCGAAAAAGCGCTGTATCACCTCGACCACGAACTCCATCGGCGTGTAGTCGTCGTTCAGCAGCATGACTTTGTAAAGCGCTGGCGGTTTGGTTTTTGCCAGCTCGGCGAGATTGCTGTCTTGATGTTTGGTGCTTGCCATGTCTGTATTTTGAGCCGAATCGAGAAATTTTCAAGCCTGAATCAGGCATGCGTATGCAGTTTAATTCTGCTGATGTTGGCTAGCGCCCTCAGGCCTGCTGTCAGCAGCAGATGCACCGCTCGCCAGGCTGGGCCTCAGGGGTGGATGCGCACACTTTTGACGATACGGTCTTGTACCTGGATCACTTCAAAGCGATGCTTGGCGATGCGGAAGCTGGTGCCGGGTTCGGGGATGTCCTCGAAATGTTCCAGTATCAAACCGTTCAGCGTACGTGGCCCTTCAAGTGGCAATTGCAGATGCAGCTTTTTGTTCAGGTCGCGCAGGCTGCTGCTGGCGTCTACCAGCCAGCTGCCGTCTTCTTCCTGATGGTACTTGCTGCTGCGCATCGGTGACTGCGTGGTGAAGTCGCCAATCACTTCTTCTAGTATGTCTTCGAGTGTGACCAGGCCTTTCAGTTCGCCATACTCGTCCACCACCAGCGCGATGCGCTGTTGGTGTTCCTGGAATTGCTGGATCTGCGTGTACAAAGCGGTGCCGCTAGGGATGAAGTAAGGCGGCGCGAGGATCTCGCGTAGCGCCTCCATATCCAGCGTGCCAGCATCACGCATCTGATTCATCACCTTGCGCAGATGCAGGATGCCGATGATGTCTTCATTCGGCCCCTGACGTACTGGCAAGCGCGTGTGGTGGCTGCTGGAGATCTGCTGCAGGATGTCGTCGATGGGGGCGTCGAAATCGATGCTCTCGATCTGGGTGTGCGCGGTCATCACGTCATCCACGCTGGCTTTTTCCAGGTCGAACAGATTGAGCAGAATGGTGCGGTGCTTCTTGGGGATGTAGCTGCCGGCGTCGCTGACGATGCTGCGCAGCTCCTCCATGGTGATGGCGTGCGAGGTCTCAGCGAAGTTGATCTTGATCCCGAGCAGGCGCAGCAGTGCGTTCACGAACAGGTTGACGAACCAGACCGCCGGGTAAGCCACCTTGAGCAGCGGGTAAAGCACATAGCTGCAGCCGAATGCCAGCTTTTCGGCATAGGCCGCTGCGATGATCTTGGGGGAGATCTCGCTGAACACCAGAATGAAGAAGGTGACGGTGAGGGTGCCCAGCATCACCACCCATTCGCCTTCGCCGAACAGCTCGACCGTGATCAGCGCGACCAGCGTTGCAGAGGCGGCATTGGCAAAGTTGTTGCCGAGCAGGATCACACCCAGCAGCTTGTCGGTTTTGGCCAGCAACACGGTGGCCAGGCGTGCGCCGCGATGACCGTTGCTGGCGAGATGACGCAACCGGTAGCGGTTGAGCGACATCAGGCTGGTTTCGGCGATGGAGAAAAAGGCGGAGATCAATAGCAGCACGGCAAGGGCGCCGAGCTGCCAGCTTAAGGGGATTTCG
This sequence comes from Methylobacillus flagellatus, assembly GCF_005502435.1. GTDB lineage: Bacteria > Pseudomonadota > Gammaproteobacteria > Burkholderiales > Methylophilaceae > Pseudomethylobacillus > Pseudomethylobacillus flagellatus_A. The sequence continues at coordinate 965,729 of NZ_SCOU01000001.1, read as the reverse complement.
TCCAAGGCTGACTGACGTGAGTACTAAAGGGCTCCAGTTTCTGCGGAGCGGGGCTAGCTGTCAAGCCGCCCGTGTGCCGGGCGGCTGATGCGGGTTCAGGGCAGTGGGTCTTCCTGAGGTTTTTTCTCTGCACCGGTGATCAGGTTCTCGCGCGATACGCCCAGGTACATGGCCACCGGGCAGGCGACCAGCACCGAGGAATAGATACCGAACAGGATGCCGATGGTGAGTGCCAGCGAGAAGTTATGCAGCACTTCGCCACCGAACAGCAGCATGGACAACACCATCAGCTGGGTAGAAAAGTGGGTGATGATGGTGCGCGACATGGTGCGGGTGATGGCATTGTCGATCACGGTAGTGACCGCCGCCTTGCGCATCTTGCGGAAGTTTTCGCGTACACGGTCGAATACCACCACCGACTCGTTCACCGAGTAACCCAGTACCGCCAGTACCGCCGCCAGCACGGTCAGATTGAACTCCCACTGGAAGAACGCGAAGAAGCCCAGGATGATGACCACGTCATGCATGTTGGCGATGATGGCCGCGACGGCAAAGCGCCATTCGAAGCGCATGGCCAGGTATAGCATGATGCCGACGGCAACCAGCAACAGTGCCAGCGCACCGCTCTCGAACAACTCTTTACCCACCTGTGGCCCGACGAACTCCACGCGGCTCATGGTCACGCTGTTATCGGCCTGTTTGAGTGCCGTCAACACCTGCTCGGACAGCTGCGCACTGCTAAGGCCAGCGCGTACAGGCAGGCGGATCAGCACATCGCGGCTGGAACCGAAGTTCTGCACGGTGACTTCACCCAGGCCCAGCTGGTCGATGGCGCCGCGGATCTTGCCGATGTCAGCGGCTTGCGGATAGCTCACTTCCATCATGGTGCCACCCGTGAAGTCCACGCCCAGATGCAGGCCGCGGGTCGCGAGGAACAACACGGCCAGGATGAAGGTGATCAGCGAGATCGCTGTCGTCAGACGCCCGTAGCTCATGAACGGGATGTCTTTTTTGATTCTGAAAAATTCCATGATGTCTGCTCTAGAGGTGGGGGCGGCGATCAGCCGATGGAAAGTTTATTGACCTTGCGGCGGTAGCCGTAGATCAGGTTGACGGCGGCACGCGACACGATGACGGCACTGAACATCGAGGTGAGGATGCCCAGTACGTGTACCACGGCAAAGCCCTTGACCGGGCCGGTGCCGAACATGAACAGGGCCAGGCCTGCGATCATGGTGGTCACGTTGGAGTCCAGAATGGTATCGAAAGCACGGTCGTAACCCGCCTTGATGGCAGCTTGCGGCGTGTTGCCATTCGCCAGTTCTTCGCGGATGCGCTCGTTGATGAGCACGTTGGCATCGATGGCCATACCCAGTGTCAGTGCGATCGCGGCGATACCAGGCAGTGTCAGGGTGGCCTGCAACAGGGACAGCAGGGCGACCAGCAACAGCAGGTTGATGCCCAGCGCCAGCACCGATACGGTACCGAACAGCATGTAATAGGCGATCATGAAGATGGCGATGGCAGCAAAGCCCCACAGCACGGAATGGCGACCACGCTCGATGTTGGCTTCACCCATGCTTGGGCCTACGGTACGCTCTTCGATGATGTCCATAGGTGCGGCCAGCGAGCCGGCGCGCAGCAGCAGTGCCACGTCAGTGGCTTCGCGGATATTGGCCATGCCGGAGATCTGCACGCGTCCACCGCCGATCTCTTCTTGGATCACCGGCGCGGTGATCACTTCAGCCTGGCCTTTTTCCACGATCAGGATGGCCATGCGCTTGCCTACGTTCTCACGTGTGACCTGCTTGAAGATGCCCGCACCGCGGCTGTCCAGCGAGACGTGTACCACGGATTGACCGGATTGCTGATCCAGGCCGGGGCCGGCGTCGGTGATGTAGTCACCGGTCAGCACCACGCTCTTTTTGATCAGGATGGGTTCACCGCTACGCTGTTTGAAGAACTCGGTGCCGAACGGAACCTGACCCTTGGCGGCGTTTTCCAGGGTCACCGGGTCGGTTTTTTCCTCATCCACCATGCGGATCTCCAGCGTGGCGGTGCGGCCCAGGATCTCCTTGGCTTTGGCGGTGTCCTGCACGCCAGGCAATTGCACCACGATGCGTTCCAGCCCTTGCTGCTGGATGATGGGTTCGGCCACGCCCAGTTCGTTGATACGGTTGTGCAGGGTCTGGATATTCTGCTTGATGGCGAATTCCTGGATCTGCTTTTGCGATGCTAGGCTCAGGGAAGCGATCAGGATCTTTTCGTTGCCGCTTTCCTGTTCCTTGACGGTCAGGTCAGGGTAATCGCGGTTGATGATCTTTTTGGCCTTGTCCAGTTCTGCACTGTCGCGGAAGCGGATCTGGACCGTCTGGCCTTCACGGTTGATGCCGCTGTAGTTGATGCGCGCTTTGCGCAACGCACTGCGGAAATCACCAGCATAGCGCTCAGCCGCTTGGGTGAGCGCGGCCTGCATATTCACTTCCAGCAGGAAATGCACACCGCCGCGCAGATCCAGACCGAGGTACATGGGCAGCGCACCCAGCTTGCTGAGCCAGCTGGGCGAACGTGACACCAGGTTGAGTGCGATCACATAATCCTTGCCTAGCGCTGCTTGTAAGGCATCCTTGGCCTTGATCTGGGTTTCTGGTGTGTCGAAGCGCACCTTCACACCGTTGGCGTCCAGGAACAGGTTGTCGAATTCGATGTTCGCTTGCTTCAGCGTGGATTCCACCTGCCCCATCAGCGCGGCATCCAGGCTGATGTTGTTTTTGGAGGTGCTGACTTGTACGGCAGGCGCTTCACCAAACAGGTTAGGGACGGAGTAGAGTACACCGAGTACCAGTGCGGTCAGCACCAGCAGGTATTTCCAGAGTGGATAGCGATTCATGGCCTGGCTCGTGTAAGGTAAAAGAGGGGCCGCATGCTAGGTGCGTGCGGCCAGAGTTGCATTACAGCGCCTTGATGGTGCCCTTGGGCAGCAGCGTCTGGATGCTGGGTTTTTGTACATGGATGATGGTATCGATGGCGATTTCCAGATCGACCACGCTGTCACCCACCTTGACCACCTTGCCCAGGATGCCGCTGCTGGTCACGACTTCGTCGCCCTTTTGCAGGGCCGCGATCATGGCGCGCTGTTCCTTGGCCTGCTTCATCTGCGGACGGATCAGCATGAACCAGAACAGTACGAAGATGATGACCAGAGGAACGAAACTGGTCCAGTCAGCCGCAGGGGCAGCAGCGGTGTTGGCGTAAGCGGTGCTAATCAGCATGGGATACCTTTCTTAAGAAAATCAATGCGGTTCGCGGCAGAGCGCGGTAATCAAAAACAAAAATTCTAGCATACAGTGGGGACGCGCCCACGCTTTACAAGCTTAGGCTTCGCCCTTGAGTTGTGCCCGCTGCTGGTGGAAGCGTGCGACGAAGCTGCTCAATTGTTGCTGCTCGATGGCAGAACGCATGCCTGCCATGAGCTCCTGATAGTAATGCAGGTTATGGATTGTGTTGAGTCTGGAGCCCAAGATCTCGCCCAGCTTGTGCAGATGGTGCAGATAAGCGCGGCTGAAGTTGCGGCAGGTGTAGCAGCTGCAATCCGGGTCCAGCGGGCCGGTGTCCTGGCGGTAGCGGGCATTCTTGAGCTTGATGTCACCAAAGCGCGTGAACAGCCAGCCGTTGCGTGCATTGCGGGTGGGCATCACACAGTCGAACATGTCCACGCCGCTTAGCACCGCTGCCACCAGATCTTCCGGCGTGCCTACCCCCATCAGATAGCGTGGCTTGTCGGCCGGCATGCGCGCTGGTGTGTGCGCCAGGATGCGCAGCATGTCTTCTTTGGGTTCGCCCACGGACAGGCCGCCGATGGCATAACCATCAAAGCCGATATCGGTCAGGCCGCTCAATGATTCGTCGCGCAGATCTTCATACATGCCGCCCTGAATGATGCCGAACAGCGCGTTTCGTTGCCCATCATCATGTACTGTTTGCGTGTCTTGCATGCCCATCGCTTCGGTGATCGACATGCTGCCGAAACGCACATGTGCGTCCTTGCTGCGGCGTGCCCAGCGCAGGCTCAAACGCATGGAGTCTGCGGCTTGTTCATGAGTGGCCGGGTAGGGCGTGCATTCGTCGAAGATCATCACGATGTCGGAGTTCAGCACGCGCTGGATGCGCATGGATTCTTCCGGTGTCAGCATGCAGCTGTCGCCATTGATGGGCGAACGGAATTTGACGCCTTGTTCGGAGATCTTGCGCAGCTCGCCCAGGCTCCATACCTGGAAGCCGCCGGAATCGGTCAGGATAGGGCCATCCCAGCCCATGAAACGGTGCAAGCCACCATGAGCGGCGATGACATCCAGGCCAGGGCGCAGCCACAGGTGGAAGGTGTTGCCGAGCACGATGTGCGCACCGATGTCGCGGATCTCCACCGGTGACAGCGATTTGACCGAACCGTAGGTGCCGACCGGCATGAAGGCCGGGGTTTGCACGCTACCGTGGACCAGATCAAGCTGACCGCGGCGTGCGGCACCGTCCTGCTGATGTAAAGAAAATTGCATGATGCGGGTTCTGAGTTGAAGCCGCGATACTATCACAGCGCTTTGCTATACTAGCCATGGCTGTGGTCGCTGTATTCCAGCCATGTTGTAATCTGCGCAATTCAAGAGGAATCTTCCACGATGGCCGAAGCCACTCCGCGTCAACGTCGCAAACCTGTTGCAGGGCAGCCCAGCCTGCGCGAGCGCGGCATCTATCTGCTGCCCAACCTGTTCACCACGGCGGCGCTGTTCGCCGGTTTTTATGCCATTGTGCAGGCCATGAACGGCCGCTTCGAGCATGCCGCCGTGGCGATCCTCATCGCCATGGTGCTGGACGGCCTGGATGGCCGTGTGGCGCGGCTCACCAATACCCAGAGCGCGTTCGGGGCTGAATACGACAGCCTGTCTGACATGGTGTCGTTCGGTGTGGCGCCCGCGCTGGTGCTGTATGTGTGGGCGCTCAAGCCTATGGGCAAGCTGGGCTGGATCGCGGCCTTTATCTATTGCGCCTGCGCTGCCTTGCGGCTGGCGCGCTTCAACACCAAGCTGGATGACGGTGAAAAGCGCTATTTTCAGGGCTTGCCCAGCCCGGCGGCAGCGGCCTTGCTGGCCAGCCTGGTGTGGGTCTCGTTCGAGAACGATGTTAGCGGCCGTGCTGTGTTTTTTGATCTGATCCAGATGAAATGGTTGGCCTGGGGCATCACCGTGTTTGCTGGTTTGTCCATGGTCAGCGATCTGCGTTATTACAGCGGCAAGGATATCAACCTGCGTAGCAGCGTGCCGTTCATCGCGGTGCTGCTGATCGTGCTGGCCTTCGTGCTGATCTCCTACAGTCCGCCCGAGGTGCTGTTCGCGGTGTCGATCTTCTACGCGGGCTCCGGTTATGTGCTGTGGCTGCAGCGCAAACTGGAAGCGAAGTCCGACCAGACACTATCGCCCTGATAGAAAAATACAAGGCGGCCTGATATTGCCAATCAGGCCGAAAAACACTATATTCTTGGCACTATGTCGTTCAAGCACATGATCATTTCCGATTACAGCCACAGCCATCTCCCGGCTGCGGTGCTGCATGCGCCTCTTGTGCGCTCGGCTCTGCTGCGCTCTATTCTGCTGCGCTAGCGCGCAGACTATCCTCCCCACTCCCGAGTAGTACCCCAGCGCGTCATGCCTAGCAGACGCAGAGACTGAATTGAACAGACTGACGGAATTTCGCCATGAACCAATTGATCATTTTTGATACCACCCTCCGCGACGGTGAGCAAAGCCCCGGTGCGGCCATGACCAAAGAAGAAAAACTCCGCATTGCCCGCCAGCTGGAAAAGCTCGGCGTCAATGTCATCGAGGCCGGGTTTGCTGCGGCCAGCCCTGGCGATTTCGAGGCGATCCACGCCATCGCTTCGGTGATCAAGGAGTCCACCGTATGCTCGCTGGCGCGTGCCAGCGAGAACGATGTGCGCCGTGCTGGCGAGGCCATACGTCCGGCCAAGTCCGGCCGTATCCACACCTTTATCGCTACCAGCAAGATCCACATGGAAAACAAGCTGCGCATGACCGAAGACCAGGTGGTCGAGCGTGCCGTGCAGGCGGTGAAGTGGGCACTTGAATATACCGAGGATGTCGAGTTCTCCGCCGAGGATGCGGTGCGTTCCGATATGGATTTCCTGATCCGCGTGTTCGACGCCGTGATCCAGGCCGGTGCCAAGACCATCAACGTGCCGGACACGGTGGGTTATTCCATCCCGGCCTTGTGGGGCGAGCGCATGGCGCAATTGATTGCACGTGTGCCGAATGCCGACAAGGTGGTGTGGTCCACGCACTGCCATAACGACCTCGGCATGGCCGTGGCCAACTCGCTTGCTGCCGTCATGGGCGGTGCGCGCCAGGTGGAATGCACCATCAATGGCTTGGGTGAGCGCGCGGGCAATGCCAGCCTGGAGGAGATCGTCATGGCCGTGAAGACGCGTCGTGATGTGTTCAACCTTGACACCACCATCGATACCACGCAGATCGTGCCGACCTCGCGTCTGGTGTCCACCATCACCGGTTATCCGGTACAGCCTAACAAAGCGGTGGTCGGCGCCAATGCCTTCGCGCATGAATCCGGCATCCATCAGGACGGCGTGCTCAAGCACCGCGAAACCTACGAGATCATGCGTGCCGAAGACGTGGGCTGGGGCGCCAACAAGCTCACCTTGGGCAAGTTGTCTGGCCGCAACGCCTTCCGTAGCCGTCTCAAGGAATTGGGCATCGAGCTGGATAGTGAGGAAGCGCTCAATGCGGCGTTTGCACGCTTTAAGGACTTGGCTGACAAAAAGTCAGAGATCTTCGATGAAGATCTGCACGCCTTGATGAGTGATGAGTTCATCGATGAAGCGGCTGAATACTACAAACTTGCTTACTTGCAGGTGTGTTCGCAGACCGGCGAGGTGCCACATGCCGTGGTCAGTGTCTCGGTGAGCGGCAAAGAGCAGCGTGCCGAAGCCGATGGCGGTGGTCCTGTGGATGCCGCGTTCAAGGCCATCGAGCAGATCGCAGCCAGTGATGCCGAGTTGTTACTGTATTCGGTCAACAACATCACCAGCGGCACCGATGCGCAGGGTGAGGTAACGGTACGTCTGTCGCGTGGTGGCCGTATCGTCAACGGTCAGGGTGCCGATACCGATATCGTCATCGCCTCTGCCAAGGCTTATTTGAATGCGCTGAACAAGCTGCATTCCAAGGCCGAGCGCGCGCACCCTCAGGTGTAGCCGATGTGTCGTGCGTATTGATGGCAAAGCCAGCCAGAAGCTGTTGATCGTCCTGGCGCTGGTGGCGCTGTACTTCATCTGGGGCTCGACCTTTCTGGCGATGCGTATCGCCATCGACAGTTTTCCGCCGTTCATGATGGCCGCACTGCGCTTCGTGATCGCCGGTGCCTTGTTGTTTGCCTACTTGTGCTGGCGCGGCGCGGCAGTGCCAGGCTGGCGCGAGTGGCTGGGTGCCACGGCAGTGGGTGGCTTGTTGCTGGCTGCTGGTAACGGTGCCGTGGCTTATGCTGAACAGACGGTGAGTACCGGCGTATCGGCGCTGACTATCGCCACCGTGCCCTTATGGATGGCGCTGTTCTCTGCCTGCTGGGGACAATCGCCGAACAAGCGTGAATGGTCGGGCATCGCCGTTGGTACGCTGGGGGTGATGATCCTGACCATGGGGCAAAGCCTGCAGGCCAGCCCGGTTGGTGCCTTGGTGCTGATGCTGGCGGCGGCCAGTTGGGCATTCGGTTCGGTGTGGGGCAAGGTGTTGCCCATGCCCGCTGGGGCCATGGCCAGTGCGACCCAGATGCTGGGTGGCGGCTTTGTTCTGGTGCTGGCGAGTCTGGTGGCGGGTGAGTCCTGGCCGCGGCAGATCAGTCAGGAATCAGTTGCTGCGATTGTCTACCTGATCATCCTTGGTTCGCTGGTGGCCTACAGCGCGTATCTTTACCTGCTGAAAACAGTGCGTCCGGCATTGGCGACCAGCTATGCGTTCATCAATCCGCTGGTGGCGATGTGGCTAGGAGTATGGCTGGCGGGCGAAAGCATCGACGCTACCGAATATCTGGCGCTAGCCGTGATCGTGGTGGGTGTGTTGCTGGTGCTGCCGATCAAGTGGCCGGGTATCCATTTATGGCATTCATGGCGTGGCGATAAGCCGCGCGACACTTAAATCTGTTTGGAGTCTTGCTTTGCGTCTCGCTATTTTTGATCTTGATAACACCTTGTTGGCTGGCGATAGTGATTTTCAGTGGGGGCAATTCCTGATTGAAGAAGGCTATCTGGACCGTGAACAGCATCTGGCCAGGAATCTGCAGTTCTATGAAGACTATAAGCAGGGCAACCTGGATATCTACGCTTTTCTGGATTTCCAGCTCAAGCCGCTGAGCGAGATCCCGCGCGCTGAGTTGGAGCAGCTGCATGCGCGCTACATGGAACGCAAAGTGCGTCCGATGATGACGGATCTGGCGCAGGCGCTGGTCGACAAGCATAAAGCGCAGGGGGATGAGTTGCTGGTGATCACCGCGACCAACAGCTTTGTGACCACGCCTATCGCCAAGGCTTATGGCATAGATCAGTTGATAGGCACCACGCCGGAACAGATCGACGGTCAGTTCACGGGCGGCGTCACCGGCACGCCCAGCTTCCAGCATGGCAAGATCACGCGTTTGAATGAATGGCTGAGTGCACGTGGCCAGTCACTGGCCGATTATGAAACCGTGTGGTTCTACAGTGACTCACACAACGACCTGCCGCTGATGCAGCTGGTGGCCCAGCCGGTGGCTGTGGATCCCGATGACACCTTGCGCGCTTATGCGGAAGCGCACGGCTGGCCCATCATCAGCCTGCGTCACGCTTGAAGCCTGGGCCCAGGCTTCAGCTCAGGTGCGGGCTGATGCGCAGGGATTATCTGCCGAGCACGATCTCGAGCACGAATTTGCTGCCTGCATAGGCCAGTAGCAATATCACGAAGCCGGTCAAGGTCCAGCGTGTCGCAACGCGACCGCGCCAGCCGTAACTGGCGCGACCCACCAGCAGGCCGCCGAAGATCAGCCAGGAAACCAGCGTGAAGATGTTCTTGTGATTGAGCTTCATCGGTTGCTGGAACAGCGCTTCCGAGAACAGGATGCCGCTGAGCAGCGTGAGTGTCAGCAACAGAAAGCCGATCGCGATCACCCGGAACAGCAGGGTTTCCATCGCCATCAGTGGCGGGAAGTCGGGCAGTTTGATCAACGTGCTCTTCTGGTGCAAGGAACGTTCCGCGACAGCCATCAGCAAGGCATGCAAGGCGGCAAAAGTGAACAGGCTGTAGGCCAGCAAGGCAATGACCAGATGCGTCATGAACAAAGGCTGGCCTGCATAAGGCAGCAGATGGGTTTCCGGCAGGCAGTACTGGATCAGTACCAAGATCGCCGCTACAGGCAGCACAAAGGCTTGCAGGCTGTTCATGGTGTGGCGTACATCAGTGAGCCAGTAGATCAGCACCGTGAGCCAGGCCACGGCCGACAAGGCGTTGGCAAAGCCCAGATTGAGGCCGCCATCCAGCAAGGTGTGGTAAAGCAGCCAGCCATGCAACATGAGCGCCAGTGCGATGCCTACGCTGTGCAGGCGGATACGGGCGGCGGTGGGCGCCTGGCGCGCATGGCGCCAGTAGTCGAAGGTGATCAGCAGGTAAAGCGCAATGACCAGCAGATAGGGCACGATGGATGGCATGGCGGTGGCGTGAACATGGGTTAAAATCGGTCAACACAGCATACTACAACATCTTCAATTAGACACAATGCGGCGACAGCCGCTGATGGGTGAACCAGCATCATGCTAGAAAACTTAAGCGGACGCTTGCAGCAGGTCATCAAGACCTTGCGTGGTCAGGCGCGATTGACCGAAGACAATATCAGCGATGCCATGCGTGAAGTGCGCATGGCCTTGCTGGAGGCGGACGTGGCCTTGCCTGTGGTCAAGGACTTCATCGACCAGGTCAAGGCGCGCGCGCAGGGGCGCGAAGTGTTGCAGAGTCTGAGTCCTGGGCAGGCCGTGATTCAGGTGGTACACGAAGAGCTGACCCGCTTGATGGGGGAGCAGAACAGCGAGCTGAATCTGGCTGCCGTGCCGCCCGCCATCGTGCTGATGGCCGGTCTGCAGGGTTCCGGCAAGACCACGACTTCGGCCAAGCTGGCGCGTTTACTCAAAGGCCAGAAGAAGAAAGTGCTGCTGGCCAGTGCCGATGTGTACCGCCCGGCGGCGATCGAGCAGCTTAAAACGCTGGCGGCCAGCCTAGAAGTCGACTGTTTTGATTCAAACGCTACCCAGAAGCCGCTTGATATCGCCGCGGCCACGCTGGATTACGCCAGGCGTCACTACTACGATGTGGTGATCTTCGATACGGCGGGCCGACTGGGCATAGACGATGCCATGATGGCCGAGATCAGCCAGCTGCATACGCTGCTCAAGCCGATCGAAACCCTGTTCGTGGTGGACGCCATGCAGGGCCAGGATGCCGTCAATACGGCGCGCGCCTTCGGCGAGACCCTGCCCTTGACCGGGGTGGTGCTGACCAAGCTGGATGGTGATGCGCGGGGTGGTGCTGCGCTGTCTGTACGGCATATCACCGGCAAGCCGATCAAGTTCATCGGCGTCAGTGAAAAGGTCGATGGCCTGGAGCCGTTCCACCCTGAGCGCATGGCCTCACGCGTGCTGGGCATGGGCGATGTGCTGTCGCTGATCGAGCAGGCGCAGAAGAACGTCGACCTGGACGAAGCAAAACGCTTTGCGGACAAGGTCAAATCCGGCAAGAGCTTCGACCTGGATGACTTCAAGGCGCAGATGCAGCAGATGCGCAATATGGGCGGCATGGCTGCATTGATGGACAAGATGCCAGCGCAGGTGGCCGGCATGGCAGGGCAGATGGGCGGTGAGCAGGGGGATAAAGCCATGCGCCGCCTGGAAGGCATCATCAACTCGATGACGCCTTCCGAACGTCGCAAGCCGGAGATCATCAAGGCCACGCGCAAGCGCAGGATAGCGGCTGGTGCTGGCGTTCAGGTGCAGGAAGTCAACCGGCTGCTCAACCAGTTCGAAGAAGCGCAGAAGATGATGAAGATGATCTCCAAAGGCGGCATGGCCAAGATGATGCGTGCCATGCAAGGCCGCTTCCCAGGCATGCGCTAGTTATTATTGACGCGCAGGGCCCTTTTCAGGATAATTGCGCGCTTTCCATCTGGCCTTTAAGGTCAGCGTGGTGAGGGGTGTTAGCTCAGCTGGTAGAGCAGCGGACTTTTAATCCGTTTGTCGTGGGTTCGATCCCCGCACACCCTACCAAAACATTCAACGGCTTAGGATTCTGTCCTAAGCCGTTTTTGTTTTTGGCGTGGGTGCAGTGTGAGGGAAGCGTACTCGCTTGTCCCCGTACACAACCTGACATAAAAGCCGCCTACACTTGAATCGTGCCTGAGCGAACTACCCGCATCCTTTAAAGGTCGGATTATTCATTGCCAATAGTCGGCGGGATGACCGGGGCACGGGTGGATTTCATGCGCATGCGTTATTGCGGGTATCGGGGTCGCCTTGGTTTCAGGATGCAGAAAGGTGGGGGATCAGGCTATGTCTGAAAGTATCGAAAATCGTCTTGATGATGCGCATGCATCGAGCCTGGATCATCTTGACAGGCATCATCGTCCTGATGGTGTCGCGGATCGTTTTGCCTACCTGTTCACCAAGGTGTTGCGATGGTTTGCGGATACGTTCTTTGCCAAACGTTATGGGCATCGCGCCGTCGTGCTGGAAACCGTGGCAGCGGTGCCAGGCATGGTGGGCGGTATGATGGTGCATCTAAGCAGTTTACGCCGCATGGAGGACGATCACGGCTGGATACGTACGCTGCTTGAAGAGGCAGAGAACGAGCGCATGCATCTGATGACCTTCATCGCAATCGCAAAACCGACTACTTTCGAGCGCATCATCGTACTGCTGGTGCAGTGGGGCTTCTTCATTGGCTTCATGATGCTGTACCTGATCTCTGCGCGCACTGCCCATCGGGTCGTTGGCTACTTTGAAGAAGAAGCGGTACTTAGCTATACGCTGTATCTGGAAGAGATCGATAGCGGTCGCTCAGCCAATGTTGCGGCACCAGCCATCGCCAAACACTACTGGAAGCTGCCGGACGACGCCAGCTTGCGGGATGTCATCCTGATGGTGCGTGCAGATGAAGCGCATCACCGCGATATCAACCACGGCTTGTCTGACCAGTTGGCCAGCAGGCCGGGGGCGCATGAGCAAGCAGCACCTTATCCTGAGCATGCCGACACGATTCGTTTGGATGGTTGAATCTCCTGAAAGGACAGGGCATGGTCCGCAAGGTATAGACGCATAAGGCGTGAGGTATCTTGAAGGCGACGCATGTGCCGATCATTAAATAGATGTGGAGATGTTGGGCGTACTTCTAAACAACAGAGGCTTCTTGGGCGTGAGCCCCGAAGCCTCTGTTGTTTCAATGGCGCCGCTAGTCTATTTTCGGTTATGGTAGCGCCCATCCATGTTGATTGACTATCAGCTTGTCAGGGGCTCGGCGATGAAATTGCTGATATTTAAGGTACTTACCCCCGTAAGTGAAGCGATTTGAATTGCTGCGCCAGCACCAGAGCCGTCTGCATCGTAAAACAGCTTCCCACCCTTGCTGTCCAGAAGCAGAAAATCATCGGCTTCTAGCGCGATAGGTTTTGCGCCTACCACTAGGTTCTCTGCACTGATGCCGCCAGCCAATGCCGTGAAGACAGAAGTGTCCAGCATCAGTTTGTCTTCTGTTGCCTTGAAATCACTGATCTTGTCAAAACCAGCAATCGCCAGATTATCGAATATAAAAGTGTCTCCGCCTGCGCCACCTGAGACTTTGTCGGCACCGCTACCACTGTTGATCAAGTCGTTCCCATCTCCGCCAGTCAGCTTGTCGTTGCCAGATCCGCCACTTAGCTGATCGTTGCCGGTGCCGCCATCGATCTTATCATTACCACTTCCGCCATCCAGTATGTCGTTGCCAGCATTGCCGATGAGCTTGTCGTTGCCGTCATCGCCACGTAGTTTGTCACCTAGGCTGCCCCCAGTCATGCTGTCGTTGCCAGAGAAGCCTTGCCATACGCGCACTCCATCTGTGACGGTGAACTTATCGTTTCCAGCGAACAATGCGGCTGCATCCAGTACGTCGGCAAAACTGTTTTCATCACCTGACAAGCTTTCAAAAAGATCGTAAGAGATGTTGCTTTTGATGGAAATGACGTTGCCAGCATTGTCATTGATCTGCACGGACTTGTAGCTGCCTGATTCGCCGGAAGCAGACGATGTGATGCTACCCTCCAGTGTCAATGTCACATTATCTGAAGTCACGCTGGACTTGGAGATTTTGCCTAGGCCGTTCTCATTCAGGCTGCCCTTCAGTGAGATAGCATCTCCATTGAACGTGGTGGTGGATTCAGACAGCTTGAACGAATTCAGCCCAAACGATCCACGAATCCCGAATTTAAGGCCGTCATTGCCACGAAAATCGATCTGGCTGAATTTCGGGTTGTTGGAACTCAATCCTGACCCAACGATGTCGGCTTCACCTTGGGCACCAAAAAGATAAACCTCAACGCGATTGCCACTGAATTCATTAATCCGGAAGTTACCAAATGCCAAGTCGGAATATGCTTCCTCTATCGTTTCCGCCAGCTTGATACCTAGCGTTTCTGCAGCTTCATTGAACGTCTCGTTTTTCATTTCTACAAGATCGCTGATATTTCCGGTGCTGGTAATCGTTGCCATGAGAAAGGCCCTTAGTGTTGTAGTGGGATGCTTCAAAAAGTATGAAATCAATTACCCCAAGCGCAAATAGTACGAATGGGGGGTAGGCTTTGACCTATTGCTTTACCGATCGCAGCTTACCAGAATGTTCTCCACGTAACTTGGCTGAAGTAAGCTTCAGAGGGCGGTTGTTCTAAGTCTTGAATGTGCACTAGCTGTAGCCGTTGGTTTGCCCACTTATCGGGGATGGCTAGACTAAATTGAAATTTGCATACTTATCACGAAAAGTATCGTCTCCTCCACTCGACCCTGCGACATCCCCTGCGCAGGGCTTTTTTTATCCAAAATGTGATTCAGGATCGGGTTGTAAACCGCTCAGAAATCATAACGCATGGTGAAGCCAGCTGTACGTGGCATACCGGCATAGCCCAGATATACCCCACTGCCAAGATTGAACAGCGATGGAAAGTAGCGTTCGTCCAGCGCGTTTTTGATCCAGGCAGAGACATCAATCACGCCATGCCGTGTTTTGAACGCAAGGCCCGTGGAAAGATTGAGTAGCCCGTAACTTGGGATGCGGGAGTAGGTCGAGTTGTTGATGTCGCCATAAGTTGACGACTGCCAGCTCCAGTAAGCATGCGCATATTGCCTGGTTGTGCCATTCAGATTCCATTCCGATTGTGCGCCAAGCTGATAGGAGAAGCGGGGGGCGTTGTTGACGCGGTTGCCTGCAATGCTGCGGAATCCCTTGCCGTAGCCACTGTCTGGCGTGCCCCCCGGTCCATTGAATGTCTCAAATGGGGTTGGCGCCGTGCCGGAGTCGAAGGTGGCGTCGGTGTAGGCGCCGCTGAGGCTCATGGTCAGGCTGGGTGTCGCTTTTGCTCTAAGATCGAACTCGACCCCTTTGCTGGTGAGGTCGCCGACATTGGTGAGTAGTCCGACAAAGGTGTTCGCTACCTGGGTATTTGTGACCGCCTGATAGTCGCGTACTTTGCTTACAAAAGCGGTGGCGTTGAAACGTATGCGGTCTTGCAGCCAGGCAGTTTTGAAGCCGATCTCGACGTTGGTCGCTTTTTCGGGTTCTATATCCAGCGCGGCGTTACCCAGCACCGAACCTGGGCTGGTGACATTGTTGAGATTATAGCCGGCTGATTTCTCTCCGCTGGAGAGGGTGGCAAAGCTCATCCAGTGCGGGGTGTGCCGGTAGCTTGCCGTGAGCAGCGTAGACCAGCTGCTGTCCGTTCGGGATAGTTTGCCCGAATCGTAGAACTGGAACAGCGGACTCACTGGGAAAGCCGGCATCACTTCATTCTGAATCACCCGCGCTTCCACATGCTCGGTGGTATGGCGCAGGCCTGCCGTGATATCGAACTGTTCAGTGACATGCGTCACGGATTGCCCGAACAGCGCAAAACTGTTGCGGGTTGAATCGGCTGTGCCGGTCAGCCTGCGATTGTTCGGAAAAGCGCCAGTTAAAGCCAGCGCGCTTGGACCAGACTGAAAGTCATTTCTGCTATCGATGTCCTGGAAATAGTAATACGCGCCGACCTGATATTGATGACGCTGGTTATCCGGAGAGCTGAGACGTAACTCCTGGGTGAATTGCTGTTCATCGGTAAAGAAGCCGCCATTCACGGCAAACAGACTGGTGGTATCGAGGTCCACTTGCGGGCTGTATTTCCAGTCGCGCCAGGCGCTGATCGACGTCAGTTTGTAGGCGCCTAGCTCCCAGTTGGCTTCCATCGAGATGGCGCTTTGATCGACGCGGGTGCGTTGAGCTGTGTCCACGTTCACCTGGTAACGTTTCGGGTCGAGGATGATGCCAGTCGCACCTAGCAGTGCTGCGTGTTGGGGGAGTGTGGTGGCATTGCTGCCTGGCGCGCCTATGGGCAGGTTGCCTGCGGCCGGGCCTATGTTCCACGGCCCATAGCGGTATGGGATGCTGCGTCCCGCACTGGAATCCTCGTTGTTATGTTCAAGGATGATGCGGTAACTGGAGTCGGTGTTCGGGACTAGCAGCAGTTGCGCACGTATCCCGGCCCGGTCAGCGCTATTGGTGTTGCGGCCATTGAACAGGTTCTTGATCCAGCCGTCCTCCTTGGTTTCATAGGCCGAAACCCGAAATGCAGCGACGTCGTTGATGCCTTGAGACAGATTGGCTTTGAACTGACGAAAGTCACGCTCGCCGAACGATGCTTGTACCGAATGCTCTGGAGTGAAGCTGGGTGCGCGAGTTTGAATGTTCAATACGCCGGCCGTGGTGTTCTTGCCAAACAGGGTGCCTTGGGGCCCGCGTAGCAGTTCGATCTGTTCGATATCCAGCAAGTCGAACATCGCTTGTCCGGGTCTACCCAGGTAGACATTGTCCAGATACACGCCGACGCTACCTTCCAGCCCGTCATTGGCTGGGTTGTTGCCTATGCCACGTATACCAAAGCTGGTCTGGCGTGGTTGAAAGAACTGCGCGCTGAAGTTGGGCAGTAGTTGTGGCAGTTCCTGAGCCTGGTAGATATTGGATTTAGCTAGCGTCTCGCCGCTGACCACATGCGTGGATACTGGTACATCCTGTTCGGCCTGCGGTATCTTGCGGGCACTGACGCTGATCTTCTCCAGGCAGGTTGTGCTGGTCTCTGATTCGCAAGCGGCAAAACTGACTGATTGCCCTCCAACCAAGGCCAAACCGGCACTTATAAGAATCGCAGTATGCGATCGTAGCAGTCGGCTAGCTTGGCCCATGTGTCGGTTGGTATCAGTCGCTATGCATTATTTGATTTTTTTTGTGGATTTATGCTCTTTGGCCGCATGCAGCTCTCCCCTCAGCGATGCAA
Source organism: Methylobacillus flagellatus (assembly GCF_005502435.1). Classification (GTDB taxonomy): domain Bacteria; phylum Pseudomonadota; class Gammaproteobacteria; order Burkholderiales; family Methylophilaceae; genus Pseudomethylobacillus; species Pseudomethylobacillus flagellatus_A. The sequence continues at coordinate 949,085 of NZ_SCOU01000001.1, read as the reverse complement.
GCGACAGAGGTTTGTGCAGCAGCTTGAATCCACTGGCGCGGATAGTTTGCAACAAATCCGGCGCAGTGTCACCGCTGATCAGCATGATGGGTAAGTCTGGGTAAAGTGTGCGCAGCGATTTAGCTGCATTGATGCCAGTGTCCCCGTCACTGAGACGAAAGTCAGCCAGCATGATGTCTGGTTTCCAGTGAGTGGCTATCTGCAGAGCTGCTGATGACGAGGCCGCACTCCTGCATTCGCAGCCCAAGGTCTCAAGCAACAATTCGGTGGCGGTGCGTATGATTTCCTCGTCGTCGACCACCAATACACGCAAATCGAACAGCGTGGTGTCGTCTTTTGAAGCATGACCGTCATCACTGCTGGTGGATTGATCAGGTTCGACCGGGATGCTGAGCGTGAAGCGCGTGCCCTTCTCCGGGATGGATTCCATCTCCAGCTCGATCTGTAGCAGATCTGCCAAACGTTTCACGATGGACAGACCCAGTCCGAAGCCTTGCGAGCGGTCGCGGTTGGCGTTATCCACTTGGTAGAACTCTTGGAAGATCTCCTGCTGGTGTTCCAGTGCGATGCCCCGTCCGGTGTCGCTTATAGCGACGCAGACATGGCGGCCAGAGGGCGCGTCGTAGACGTCGATACCGATATGGCCTTCGTCCGTGAATTTGATCGCGTTGTGCAGCAGGTTGCGGAAGATGCGATGGATCAGTTGCGGGTCAGTGTGGCTTTTGGTGTTGGAGCTGAGGTTGACGGTGGTCTTCAGCCCTTTGTCGGCGATCGACAGCTCGAATTCTGCATAGATATTGCTCAAGATAGCGCTGATGTTGGTGGCTTGCAGGTGGGCTTCTACGATGCCTGCATCCAGCTTGGATATGTCGAGCAGATCGTTCAATTGTGAAGAGAGCGACATCGAGACTTCGTTGAGTATCTTGACCAGTCGCTGACTTTCTTCACCAAGATGGTGCAGGCCCAGTGTGGCGCTGACCAGCGAGATGGTATGCAGCGGTTGCCTGAGGTCGTGGCTGGCAGCTGCCAGGAAGCGTGTCTTTGATCGGTTGGCGTCCTCGGCTTCTTTCAAGGCCTGTTGCAGCAGGCGCTTTTGCTGCTGATCACGAAACCGCAGTTGATAGCCTTCCTGTATCAGCTGCCAGGAGTTCTTGCTCATTTCGAACAGCACGAAGGTGTACAGCAGAATCAGGCCCACCATGGCCAGGCTGATCCACTCTGGATAATTGGCGATCTCGGTAAGTCCCCAGGCCAGGCTCAGGCCAACCAGAATAGGGGTGGCAAACAGCATGAACACTGCTCGCTGCCCCGGCGTGTTGGCGACACTGCCGGAGCACAGGCCCAGAAAGATGACGGTGACGATGGAGCGCTCGATCTCGGACAGCGCTGGGAAGAACATCAGGAAAGCGCCAAAGATCAAACCGACCAGCCCTGCCACCAGTTGATAGACGCGCATGGTGGCCAGTATGTTGATGCGAACCTTGAGGCGTGGCAGGTAGATGATGCTGATTCGTAATATCTGGCCTATCAGCGCGAGAGCCAGCCACAGTTTGGCCGGAAGTTGATCGGCTTGATTGAACGCAATGGCCGTGAGCACGGCGATGGCAGTGAAGCTGCCGATCGAGGTGCGCAGATTTTGTTTGGCCGCCAGCCGCAGGAATTCATGGATGATTTCCGCGCGCTGGCGGTTAGTGATGGTTTGCTCTGACACGCCGCACCTAAGCCAGCTGTATCTTGCGCTTTGCCAGCTCGTAAACCACCTGGGTGCGGTTCTGGACGTTGAGGATGCGGTAGATGGCACTCAAGTGCTGTTTGACCGTGTCCTCCGAGATGCTCATCTCTCTTGCGATGAGTTTGTTGGGCAGGCCACGCACCAGTGCATGGATGGCGGTGATCTGCCTGCGCGTCAGGTCGGGAAACGCTTCCAGCAGACTTTTATGGTTGTCAGCGGTATCAAATGCGTTGTCAGTCGGGTGCAGGAACGCATCGGATGGTAAAAACACACCGCCACTCAGGATCAGGCGCATCGCCGAGATCAGCAGTTCAGGGCTGGAGTCTTTATGGATGAAGCCGGAGGCGCCAGCGTCTATGCAGCTACGTATTAGCTGGCTGTTGCGTTCCGCTGACAAAATGACCACACGGGCGGCTTCTGCAGCTTCACGCACTGCTTGCAAGCCCGCCATGCCTGTCAGGCCGTTGAGGTTCCAGTCCAGCAGTACCAGGTCAAAGGCGGCCTGATGGATCTGCTGTATGGCCTCTTCAGCACTTGCCACTAGCTGTAACTGGGCCTGACTATCAAGCTGCTTGAGCAGCAAACCCAGCCCTTCGCGAAACAAGGCATGATCATCAACAACTAGTATCCGCATATTGTCCTCGCACCGTAATTAGCATACTCACAATAGTGCAAAACTCCCTGTAGCGTCCAGTGTTGATGTACCCCACCTTCGTGGGGTTGATGTGGTATCGCGCAACGATTAGATCAGTCGTTTGCGAATGGCCTAAGTGCTTGCGACCGAGTCGTTGCTGCGACGTTGCTTGCGCTGTGCGCGCCAGTCGGCGATGCGCTGACGGCGCGCGATGATGGTCAGAATCAGCACTACCCAGGCCAGGCCGGCGACGTGTGCCAAGCCTGCATATACGCTGACTAGAACCAGTTGAGGGAAGGCGTTGCTGAGCACCAGTGGAATGGCGGCGAGTAATAAAATGAGAAAAATCAGTATCATGTGATGACTCCTGCATCAATGCGGAGCGAGTCCGGCAGTTGCTTCTATTGAAGCATATATCGGGCCAGCTTTTGTGAAATTGGCATGAAGTTGGATAGTGTGCGGGTTTTATGGCGTATCGGCGCTGTGTGCAACTAGCATTTTATGCGGCCTGGGCGTGGATAACCTTGTTCCTGCCTGACGATTGCACTATAATGCGCGCCTGCTTGAGGCATGTAGAGGGATAGCTCAGTTGGTTAGAGCGCCTCGTTGACATCGAGGAGGTCGCTGGTTCGAATCCAGTTCTCTCTACCAAACCTGAGGCCGCAGCCGCGAAGGCTGTGCATGATAAAAAGCACCACACACGAAAAAGCCGTTTAGCGGCTTTTGTTGTTTTTGAGCGCCGTATTTAAGGCTGTATTTAAGAAGCTTCTGTTGTTCGAATCGCAGGGGCGGCCAGTCAGACAGAAAGGGCACCATGCCGGTCATACGCTTGCCAGATGGTTCTGCGCGCAATTTTGATGCAGCCGTAACCGTCGCCGATGTGGCGATGAGCATAGGCGCGGGCCTGGCCAAGGCTGCGCTGGCGGGGAAAGTCACCCTGGACGGTCAGGAGCCCAGGCTGGTCGACACCAGCTACCTGATCAGCCAGGACGCCGATCTGGCTATCATCACCGACAAGAGCTCGGAAGGCGTGGACATCATCCGCCATTCCACGGCGCACTTGCTGGCCTATGCCGTCAAAGAGTTGTTCCCGGATGCGCAAGTCACCATAGGCCCGGTCATCGACAACGGCTTCTACTACGATTTCTCTTACAAGCGCCCCTTCACCCCGGACGATCTGACTGCCATCGAGAACAAGATGGCCGAGCTCGCTAAAAAAGACGAGCCAGTCAGCCGTAAAGTACTGCCGCGCGATGAAGCCGTGGCCTACTTCAAATCCATTGGTGAGCACTATAAAGCCGAGATCATCGCTTCGATCCCGGCGGGTGAAGACGTTTCACTGTATAGCGAAGGCGGCTTCACCGATTTGTGCCGTGGCCCGCATGTGCCGTCCACCGGCAAACTGAAAGCATTCAAACTGATGAAGCTGGCTGGCGCTTACTGGCGCGGCGACTCCAACAACGAGATGCTGCAGCGCATCTATGGCACCGCCTGGGCCAAGAAGGACGAGCTGGACGCCTACCTGCACATGCTGGAAGAGGCGGAAAAGCGCGACCACCGCAAGCTGGGCAAGCAACTGGATTATTTCCACATGCAGGACGAGGCGCCTGGCATGGTGTTCTGGCATCCGCGCGGCTGGACCCTGTGGCAGGAAGTCGAGCAGTACATGCGCCAGATGTTCCGTGATTATGGCTATCAGGAAGTCAAGACGCCAACCATCATGGACCGCAGTCTGTGGGAGAAGTCCGGGCACTGGCAGAACTACCGCGACAATATGTTCACCACTTCATCCGAGAACCGTGACTACGCGGTGAAGCCGATGAACTGCCCAGGCCACATCCAGATCTTCAACAGTGGTCTGCACAGCTACCGTGATCTGCCGCTGCGCCTGGCCGAGTTCGGCTCCTGCCACCGTAACGAGCCATCCGGCGCCTTGCATGGCCTGATGCGCGTGCGTGGCTTTACCCAGGACGATGCGCATATCTTCTGTACCGAAGGCCAGGTCGAGTCCGAAGTCGCGGCCTTCATCGATATGCTGTACAAGGCCTATGGCGACTTTGGCTTCAGTGAAGTGCTGGTCAAGTTGTCTACCCGCCCGGAAAAGCGCGTCGGCTCAGACGAAACTTGGGACAAGGCCGAAGCCTCGCTTGAGGCGGCACTGAACAAGAATAAGCTGGCTTTCGATCTGCAGCCGGGTGAAGGTGCGTTCTATGGCCCCAAGATCGAGTTCACCCTTAAAGACAGCCTGGGCCGCCTGTGGCAATGCGGCACCATCCAGCTCGATTTCAACCTGCCGGAGCGTCTGGATGCCGAGTACGTGGCGGAAGACAACACGCGCAAGCGCCCGGTTATGTTGCATCGCGCCATCGTCGGTTCCATGGAGCGCTTCATTGGCATCCTGATCGAGAACCATGCCGGTGCCATGCCTTTATGGCTGGCGCCAGTGCAGGCCATGGTGCTGAATATCAGCGACAATCAGGCCGAGTATGTGCAGAAAGTGGTGGCCGAGCTGCGTCGCCACGGCCTGCGCGTTGAGTCTGACTTGAGGAATGAGAAAATAACCTATAAAATACGCGAACATAGCTTGCAGAAGATGCCTTACTTGCTGGTTGCAGGTGAGCGTGAGATGCAAAGCGGGCAAGTGGCCGTGCGTACCAGAAAAGGTGAAGACCTGGGTTCCATGCCGGTAGAAGCGCTGATAGCGCGCCTACAGGATGAAATTAAAGCCAAGGTTTAAGCTGATGGTAGCGCGGTCAAATTTTTTGCCCATTGATCAATAACTGGAGAATCTGCGATAGCTCAAGACAAAGAAGTACGAATCAACGGTGACATCACCGCACAACAGATTCGTTTGGTAGGCGTTAATGGCGAACCACTGGGTATCGTCAGTCTAAGTGAGGCTTTTGCCAAGGCCGAAGAAGCCGATATCGATCTGGTTGAGATCGCACCACAAGCCGCACCACCGGTGTGCCGCTTGATGGATTACGGTAAATTCAAATACGCCGAAAGCAAGCGCCAGCACGAAGCCAAGCTTAAGCAGAAACAGGTTCAGGTTAAAGAAGTGAAGTTCCGTCCGGGCACGGACGATGGCGATTACAACGTCAAATTGCGTAATTTGACGCGCTTCCTGCAAGAGGGCGATAAAGCCAAGATTACCCTGCGTTTCCGTGGTCGCGAGATCACCCACCAGGAGCTGGGTTTGGCGCTGTTGAAGCGCGTGGAAGCCGATCTGCAGGAACACGCGGTGGTTGAGCAGTTCCCCAAGATGGAAGGCCGCCAGATGGTGATGGTGCTGGCACCACACAAAAAGAACAAATAAGTAGTCGATGTATCAGTAGTACCTGCAGTGAGTAGTACCAGCAGCAAGCAGCATCCTGAGTGATACGGCGAAATGGCATGCCCAGGCACTCTTAACAACTCTCAAGGAGAACAAAATGCCAAAGATGAAGACCAAGAGCAGCGCCAAAAAGCGCTTCAAGTTCTTGGGGAATGGCAAGGTCAAGCGTACCCATTCGCACCTGCGCCACATCCTCACCAAGAAGACCACCAAGCAAAAGCGTAAGCTGCGCGGCACGGCCATCATTTCCCCAACTGACGTCAAGCGCGTACGCGCCATGATGCCGACTCAATAAGGAGATAAGACATGCCTAGAGTCAAACGTGGTGTCATAGCCCGCGCACGTCATAAAAAGGTTCTGAACGCTGCCAAGGGTTACCGCGGCCGTCGCAAAAACGTCTACCGTATCGCTAAAGAAGCGGTGATGAAGGCAGGCCAGTATGCCTACCGTGATCGCCGTCAAAAGAAGCGCCAATTCCGTACCCTGTGGATTGCGCGTATCAACGCCGGTGCACGTGAGTTCGGCCTGACCTACAGCCGTTTCATGAACGGCCTGAAAAAGGCGGCTGTTGAAGTGGATCGTAAGGTTCTGGCTGACCTGGCTGTATTCGACAAGGCGGCATTTGCCAAATTCGTCGAGTTGGCTAAATCCGGTCTCGCTGCTTAAATCCCAGCAATAAAAAAGGAGGCCATGTGCCTCCTTTTTTTACGGCATAATTCCAGCCAAATCTGATTGCGCGAAGCCATGCAAACACTAGAGAACTCACCAGAACACACACTGGAGCAGATCCTGCCTGCAGCACAGGCGGCCTTTTCTGCCTGCAGCACCATCAATGATCTTGAGCAAGCCAAAGCACGTTTCCTGGGCAAGAGCGGCGTGCTGACCGAGCAGCTCAAAGGCCTGGGCAAGCTGTCCGCTGAGGCGCGGCCTGCGGCTGGCGCTGCCATCAATGTGGTCAAACAGGGGGTCGAAGAGGCGTTGAAACAACGCCGCGATGCCATCCTGCAGGCCGAGCAGGAAAAGCAGTTGGCCAGCGAGTCCCTGGATGTGACCTTGCCAGCGCGCGCGCGCGGCGAGGGCGGTTTGCACCCGGTGACGCTGACCTTGCAACGCATCGAACAGTTGTTCCATTCCATCGGCTTTGAAGTCGCCGAAGGCCCCGAGATCGAAACCGATTTCTATAATTTCACCGCGCTGAACATTCCGGATGACCATCCGGCACGTGCCATGCATGACACGTTCTACATAGACGAGCAGCATGTGTTGCGCACCCACACCTCGCCGGTGCAGGTGCATTACATGCAGGAAGCCCTCAAGAACAACAGTGGCCCACCGCTCAAGATCATCGCCCCGGGCCGGGTCTATCGCGTGGATTCCGATGCCACGCATTCCCCCATGTTCCATCAGGTGGAAGGCTTGTGGGTGGACGAGAACATCAGCTTTGCCAACCTGAAAGGCGTGGTGCAGGATTTCTTGCAGCGCTTCTTCGAGCGTGACGATCTGCAGGTGCGCTTCCGTCCCTCCTTCTTCCCGTTCACCGAGCCATCGGCCGAGATGGACATGAGCTGGAACGGCGGCTGGCTTGAGATCGGCGGTTGCGGCATGGTGCACCCCGAAGTGTTCGGCCATGTCGGTATCGACAGCGAAAAATACCGTGGCTTCGCTTTTGGCCTGGGCGTGGAACGCCTGGCCATGCTGCGTTACGGCGTGAACGACCTGCGCCTGTTCTTCAACAACGATCTGCGCTTTTTGAAGCAATTCAACTAGTCGGACTTTCGAATCAGACTGCCATGCAATTTTCCGAACACTGGTTACGCACCTATGCCAACCCCGCGCTGGACAGCGCCGCCCTGAGTCATCTGCTGACCATGGCGGGCCTGGAAGTGGAAGACACACAGGCGCTCGCGCCTGATTTCAGCCATGTTGTGGTGGGTCAGATCGTTAGCGCCGACAAGCATCCGGATGCGGATCGTTTACAGCTGTGTAAGGTGGATATAGGCGCAGCAGCGCCGCTGCAGATCGTGTGCGGTGCCAGCAATGCCCGCGTCGGCATCAAGGTCCCTTGCGCGCTGGTGGGCGCCGCCTTGCCCGGCTTCAATATCAAGCAGGCCAAGGTGCGCGGCATCGAATCCTTTGGCATGCTGTGTTCGGCCAAGGAGCTGGGGCTTGCGGAAGAAAGCAGCGGCTTGCTGGAGTTGTCGGCCGATGCGCCTGTCGGTCAGGACATCCGTGACTGGCTGGATCTGAATGACCAGCTGCTGACCTTGAAACTCACGCCTAACCGCAGCGATTGTCTGAGCTTGCTGGGCATCGCCCGCGATGTCGCAGCCCTGACCGGCACAGCGCTGAACGTGCCCGCCATCACGGCGGTGGCCGTGACGAGCGATGCCCAGCGCAAGGTGCTGGTGGACGCGCCGACCGCATGTCCACGCTACACTGGCCGCGTCATCACCGGCGTTGAAGCGCGCGCGCAAACCCCGGACTGGATGGTACGCAGGCTGGAGCGCAGTGGTTTGCGCAGCATCAGTGTCATCGTGGACATCACCAATTATGTGTTGCTGGAGCTGGGTCAGCCGCTGCATGCGTTTGACGCGGCGCGACTCAATGGTGACATCCGGGTGCGCTTCGCTCAGGCTGGCGAGCGTATCGATCTGCTCAACCAGCAGAGCGTGAATCTGGATACCGACATGCTGGTGATCGCCGACAGCCAGGGCCCGCTGGCACTGGCCGGCATCATGGGTGGTAGCGCCAGTGCGGTCAGTGACCACACACAAAGCATCTTCCTGGAGAGTGCTTATTTCGAGCCAGCCGCCATCGTCGGCAAGGCTAGACGCCTGAATTTCTCTACCGATTCGTCGTACCGTTTCGAGCGTGGTGTGGATTTCGCCAATACGCGTAACGCACTGGAACATGCCAGTGCGTTGATCCTGCAGATCTGCGGTGGCCAGGCCGGCCCTGTGACCGAAGTGTTGAACACGCTGCCGGCACGCACGCCTGTTAGCTTGCGCCATGCACGCATGGAGTCGGTGCTCGGCATCACGCTGTCACCCGCTGCCGTTACGCGCATGTTCGCACAACTGGGTTTTGAGCATGAGGTGCGTGGCGCTGACTATCTGGCCACGCCACCCAGCTACCGTTTCGATATCCGTATCGAGGAAGACCTGATCGAAGAAGTAGCGCGTCTGCACGGCTATGACCAGATCCCGGCTACGCCGCCACAGGCCGCGCTGAACATGTTGCCCGCAGCCGAGTCCAGCTTGCCTGCAGCGGCACTTAAAGCCTGTCTGACTGCCAGTGGCTATCAGGAGATCGTCAGTTACAGCTTTGTGGACTTGAGCTGGGAGCGCGACTTGCTAGGCAATGCGGCGCCTATCGCACTCAAAAACCCCATCGCCAGCAATCTCAGTGTGATGCGCTCCGGCTTGTGGGGCGGGCTGCTGGATACCCTGATCTATAACCTCAATCGCAAACAGGACCGCGTGCGTCTGTTTGAAGTGGGTGCCGTATACGCGGCCAAGGATGGCGGCTATGCCGAGCATACGCGCATCTCCGGCCTGGCCTATGGCGACGCCTCGCCAGAGCAATGGGCCGAGCCTGCGCGTCTGGTCGATTTTTACGACATCAAAGCGGATGTGGAGCGTTTGACTAATGGTATGGCGCGTTATGAGCCAGCAGCCCACCCGGCTTTGCATCCGGGGCAGTCGGCGCAAGTGTGGCTGCATGGACGCATGATAGGTTGGCTGGGCAAGCTGCATCCAAAATGGCAGCAGCATTACGACCTGCCCAGCTGCCCGGTGCTGTTCGAGTTGGAACTGGCTGCCTTGCAAAAACGCACACTGGCTGTTTATCGTGAGGTAGCCAAGTTCCCGCCGGTACGCCGTGACCTGGCTGTGCTGGTGGACGAAGTGGTGCCTTTGCAGGCCTTGATGGACACGCTGAAGCAGGCACAAATTTCGCACGTTGTCGACCTGCAATTGTTTGATTTGTATCGAGGTAAAGGCATTCCTGAGGGCAAAAAAAGCCTTGCCTTATCGGTGTTTATGCAAGATACTCAAAAGACGCTGGTGGATGCCGAGGCAGATGCTGCAATGGCAAAACTGCTAGAATTGCTTGCAAGCCAGCACGGTGCAGTGCTCCGATAGATTGCACCGGACAGGGAAACCCATGGACACCCAATCCATGTACCAGAGATACATAAGTTCAAAAAATTAAGACTACCAAGTAAACAAACACCTGGTTAAGAGAAATCATGACATTAACAAAAGCGGATCTGGCCGATTTGCTGTTCGAGCGCGTTGGCCTGAACAAGCGTGAAGCCAAAGACATGGTGGAAGCTTTTTTCGAGGAAATTCGAGTGGCGCTTGAAGCGGGCGATAGCGTCAAGCTCTCCGGTTTCGGTAATTTCGAGCTGCGCCAAAAATCCGAACGCCCCGGTCGTAACCCTAAAACGGGTGAAGAGATCCCCATCACGGCACGTCGTGTCGTCACATTCCATACTAGCCAAAAGTTGAAGAGCAAGGTTGAGGAAGCGTATGCTGGAGCAGACGCCTAAGACCCCGCTGCCCCCCATCCCGGCAAAGCGCTACTTCACCATCGGTGAGGTCGGCGAGCTTTGCGGGGTCAAGCCTCATGTGCTGCGTTACTGGGAGCAGGAGTTCACCCAGCTCAAGCCAGTCAAACGTCGCGGTAACCGTCGCTATTACCAGCACCATGAGGTGCTGTTGATCCGTCGTATCCGCGAGTTGCTGTATGAACAGGGCTTTACCATCAGTGGCGCACGCAATCGCCTGGATGAGCCTGCGGCCGAGAAAGCCACCGCCGCCGAAGCTGCAGCACCCTCTGCGGGCAATGGTATCGATGTCGCCGATCTGCGCCGCGAGATCAGCGATATCCTTCAACTACTCACCCCCAACTAAGCCTGGCTGCAGGGCCTGCGATTCATGGCTTTACAGCACATCCGGGTTTTCTCCAGCATGGCTTTTCGGCTATAATCACGCTCCTGCCGTAATCTAGGCAGCGGTTCGGGGTGTAGCGCAGCCTGGTAGCGTACTTGCATGGGGTGCAAGTGGTCGGAGGTTCAAATCCTCTCACCCCGACCAATTTCCCTTCTCGTTTTTCTGTACATCATCCTGCTTTCAGGTTCTCACTATTGCTAGTCAGCAAGCACGGCCCTGTTGCTGTTTGCATTTAAGCGCCAGCGCTTCGCCTTCTGCTTTTTGTTCTGCGCTCATTTTGGCGCCCACGAATGCCAGCATGTGCAGGCGTTTCTGCATGCGCCGTGCTGAGGCATCTTGATTCTCGCTGGCCATCTTCAGCCACATGTAGCCACGCGGCAGGTCGGCCGGGATGCCTTCCGCATTGGCATACATCACGCCTAGGTTGTACTGGGCTTCGGCATTGCCCTGCTCGGCGGCCATCACGTACCAGCGGGCTGATTGCGGGTAGTCCGGCTCGATCACATCACCACGGAAATAGATGATGCCCAGATTGAGCTGGGATTTCTCATGGCCCTGTTCTGCGGCCTTTTTATACCAGGCGATGGCGCCGGTGTAATCCGGTGTGCCCACCATTTCTGGACGAAAATACAGCACGCCCAGCGTGTATTGGGCTTCCACATAGCCAGCTTCAGCGGACTTGCGGTACCAGTCCAGTGCCTGTTGCTTGTCAGCCATGACCCCTTCGCCGTTCATGTACATGGTGCCAAGGTTGAACTGTGCCTTGGCGTCGCCTTGGGCAGCCAGCGTTTGATAGATGGCCAGTGCCTCTGCTATGCGGCCGCTGGCCGCCGCCTCTTTGGCTTCACTCAGCGTTGCGGCCTGCGCGTTGTAGACATTGATTGAGGCCAGCATGACAAAAACAAGCGCCATGCCATAGCTGCGTAGAGTATGGCGGCGTAAGGGCAGTGAAGAAGAGGGCATGATGATTCCTGGTTGGTTTAGCCACGTGCAGCATAAGCACTATAACCATAGTCATTAGCGCGTGGCTGGATTAAAGTATACAAACGGTTTTCAGGCCTCATTGCCGCTGGATAGGCTAAGCGACATGCTCATCCGCGGCAAGTCTAACTGGCCTGGCCGGCTTTATCGGCGTACTTATTTGCGAGACATGCGATGGATAACAAATATGGCTTGGGTAGCAGTAAAGTGGCCCACGAGCATCATGATGCACAGCTGAAAGCGGAGGATGCGTCAGCGGCATTGCGCTGTCGTTTCTGTCAAAGCACCCGACTGACCCTGAGCCCGACCATGCACGATCATATGTGCGATGAGTGTGGAGAGTGGCAGGCGGATGTGACGCCGGGCTATGCCACTGGCCGTAGCGCGGACTACTAGCCAGATTCAAACCATAGCCTGCGCTGGCAACATCACGTAGCCTGGCAGGCGTGCAATCCGTGCTTACCCTGTTCACGCTTTTGTGCCCATGCGCTTTACCTAGAAGCCAAGCGCTCAAATCGGCTTTTCCTGTGCTTTGCCCAGCGCTGCTGCGGCTTCGCTATCCAGCGTGTCCAGTATGCCTGCGATACGTGTCACTTCATGCTGGTTGCCGCGTGCCAGTGCGATCAAGCCCAGCTGATAGTAAGCCCCTGCATGCAGGCTGTTCAGCGCGATGCACTGTTTGAGATGTGTTTCCGCACTGTCCAGCTTTTGCTGCTGTTGTTGTGCCAGGCCCAGGTAGTAGTGCGCCTCGGCATTGGCCGGTTCCTGTTGCTGCCATTGCTGGGCCAGTTGCTCCAGCGCCGCCCATTGTTCCGTCATCAACGGCGTCACCACGCGCATGAACATAGGCCACTCTGCCTCGGGCTTGGCCCAGAACGGCGGCTGGTCGGCTGCTGTCAGCGTGCTATCCGGCGCGTTGAGCAGCTGTTTCACCCAGGCCACTGGCAAGCTGTAGAAATAGCTGCTGCGCCCCGGACTTTTGAACGTGGTCAGTCCGATCAGCTTGCCCTCGTCATTCAGCAACGCGCCACCGCTGGAGCCTATCCTGAAACCGGCCGAAGTGCGGATGATCAAGCTATCATCCATGGGATAAAGCGCCTTGATGCTGCCGAACGAGGGCTGTGGTTTGCGCGCGTTGTTAGGGAAGCCCACCGCGATCACCTCCTGCTCGTAACGCAGTTCCTCGCTATCGCCAAGCGGAATGGCGGCCAGCGGCAGGTCGTCGAATTTGAGTATGCACAAGTCGCGTTTCCAGTCGGCCTTGACGGCGACAGGGGCGAAGCTCTTGCCGAATTTGGAGATGGAGACACCGCGCGCACCGGCGATCACATGGCAGCTGGTGGCGACGTGATTGGGGCTGACCACAGCGCCCGAGCCTATGCCTTGGTCGCCATGCCGCGTCTCGGTGCGCACCTTGACCACCGAGCTGCTCAGGTGGGTCAGCTCCTCGTTGGAAAGCCCGGCATGGGCTAGCCAAGGCGCCAGCAAGCTCAGGCTGCCTAGAAAACCAGCCCATGCCAGCGCGTATGTTCTTAACATGTGTGTCTCCCCCAAGTCATTATCGACCAAGCTGTTGCTTGATTTATATGTGATTCAGCTGGCATTGAGTGCGCAGCAAGCGCTGTGCAACAGCGATCACAGCAGTGAACCATGATGGGAGTAGGAGAGTGGCGGCACGAATAAAGTTCGTGCACAAACTGAATGCCGCAGCTCTGCTGGTGCGGCTGTCGTCCGGCAGATCAGCCGGGCTCGTCTTCGCCCATGAGTTCAGCTTGCGTGCCGGCCTGTGCCGCACTGGTCGAGGCTTTGTACAAGCTCAGTGCTTGCGCACGCTGTGTGGCATGGTCGACCACCGGGGCCGGATAATCCTGATCTAGACGCAGATTGAGGGCCTGCAAACGCAAGGGCGGGATCAGCCAGGGGGCGTGGATCTCCTTGTCGTTGCAGGCGGCGAGTTCCGGCACATACTTGCGGATGAACTTGCCCTGGGCATCGAATTTTTCTGATTGGGTGATCGGGTTGAAGATGCGGAACCAGGGTTGTGCATCACAACCCGTGGAGGCCGCCCACTGCCAGCCGCCATTATTCGCGCTGAAGTCGAAATCGATGAGTTTGTCGGCAAAGTATTGCTCGCCCCAGCGCCAGTCGATGAGCAGGTCTTTCACCAGGAAGCTGGCGGCCACCATACGGAGGCGGTTGTGCATCCAGCCGGTCTGGTTCAGCTGACGCATGGCCGCATCGACCAGTGGATAGCCGGTGCGCCCCTCGCACCAGGCGCGGAACAGCCCGGCATCGTTGGGGAAGGCCAGTGCATCGAACTCCGGCTTGAAGGCACGGCCGGCCGCGACGGCGGGGCGGTGATGCAGGATCTGAAAGTAAAAATCGCGCCAGATCAGCTCGTTGAGCCAGCCCTCCGCGCCTTTACCGCCCAGTTGCCAGGCGCTGCGCGCCAGGTGGCGGATGGAGACCGTGCCGAAGCGTAGATGCACAGACAGATAAGACGGCCCCTTCACCGCAGGGAAGTCGCGTGCCTCTTTGTAATGGGCGATACGTTCCAGGAAATCCTCGAACAGCTGCTGCCCACCTGCCATGCCGGTAGGCAGTTTGAGCTGCGCGAGGTTGGTGCGCACAAAGCCCAGACTTTCTAGGCTGGGCATCGCGCTGGCTTCGCAGGCAGCCAGATGCGCGCGGTAGCGTTCCACCGGGTAAGGCTTGAGGTAAAAGTCGTTGAGCTTTTTGAGGCAGGCGTTCTTGTAGGGCGTGAACACGGTGTAAGGCTTGCCCAGTTGCGTGAGTACTTCATCACGTTCAAAGATCACCTGGTCCTTGAAGCTGTGCATGGCGATGCCGTTCGCCTGCAGTGCACTTTGCACCACACGGTCACGCGCGATGGCGCTGGGCTCATAATCGTGATTGCAGTATACGGCCTCCACCTGCAAACGTTCTGCCAGCCGGGGGATGGCGCTAGCCGCCGTGTCGTGCAGCACGATGAGGTCGCTGCCGCTGGCTTGCAGCGCCGATTTCAGTGCATTCACGCTTTCCCAGATGAATTCCACACGCCGGTCTGCCGGGTCAGGCAGCAAGTCCAGGATGGCACGGTCGAACACGAATACAGCGTATACCTGCTGCGAGTGCTTGAGGGCGTGGTACAGCGCAGCATGGTCGAAATCGCGCAAATCGCGGCGGAACCAGACCAGGGATCGTTGATACGTCATCGAGGTGTTGTGCATGATGGGCGTCGCTGCGGCGTGTAGCGGTTTATTCGCGGTGGTAGGGATGATGGTTGATGACTGACCAGGCACGATAAAGTTGCTCGGTCAGCAACACGCGTACCATGCCGTGCGGCAAGGTCAGCCTGGACAGGCTCCATAACCAGCTGGCTTGCTGTTTGAGGCTGGCATGCAGACCATCTGCGCCGCCCACCACCAGCGCGACATCGCGGCCGCCACTCAGCCAGCCGCTGAAACGCTCGGCCAGTTGCAGCGTTGTGACTTCCTGGCCGCGCTCATCCAGTACCACCAGCAGGTCGCGGCCTACGGCTTCCAGGATACGTTTGGCCTCGGCTTCCTGTACCACTTCGCTATTCTTGCCCGCGGCACGTTTATCCGGCTTGATCTCGACGATCTCCACACTGGCTTCGCGTGGCATGCGTTTGAGGTATTCCTGGCAGGCAGTTTCAACCCAGTCGGGCATTTTATGGCCGACCGAGATGATCCTGAGTTTCATGGTGCGGAGTTAGGCGATGGCCTGAGGTGGCGGGTTGCGGCGGCTTTCGGTCGCGCCCCACAGTTGTTCCAGATTGTAATAGGCGCGCGCACTGGGGATCATGACATGCACGACGATATCGCCCAGGTCGACCAGCACCCATTCGCCGTCTTTTTCACCTTCGGTGCCACGCAGCGGGATACCGTTGTCACGCATCTTTTCACGCACATTGTCGGCGATGGCTTTTGCCTGGCGTGTGGAGTTGGCGCTGGCGACGATCATGTAGCTGGTCATGGAGGTCAGCTTGCGCACGTCCATGGTGGTGATGTCGAATGCCTTGATATCTTCCAGCGCGTCGATGACGGCCAGCTTGAGTTGTTCGAGGTCCAGCATCAGGCTGCCTGCACCGGAATGGCTTGGCGTTGATCCTTGATGCGGTTGAGGTTGTCCACGTAAATCAGTTGAGGGTTGAATTTTTCAAGTTCCAGTTCGGAGTAGGTGGCAAAGCTGGCAATAATCAGCAGATCGCCGGGGCTCACCTTGCGTGCGGCAGCGCCATTGACCGAAATGATGCCGGTATTGCGCTGTGCACGAATGGCGTAGGTGGTAAAACGCTCACCATTGTTGATGTTGTAGATGTCGATCTGCTGGTATTCGCGGATGTCCGCGGCTTCCAGCAAGGCTTCGTCGATGGCGCAGGAGCCTTCATAGTCCAACTCCGAATGCGTGGTGCGCACGCGGTGCAACTTGGATTTGAGCATTGTTCTCTGCATGAGCGTCGTGTCGTTTTAACAGTAAGGTCGTGATTATAAAGTAAACCGGCGTCTGAATAAATCAGCGCTTATCAATGAGCGGCTCAGGCCAGCTCGAATTCGATATTGTCGATGAGCCGCGTGCTGCCCAGTTTGCCTGCCGCCAGCACCACCAGCGCGTGATCTGCAGCGCTGACTGGCCCCAGATCCTGCTGTCTGCGCACTTCCAGATAGTCCATCTGCCAGCCTTGTGCGGACAGTGACTGCAGCGCCGCCTGCTGTGCCAGTGTCACATCCTGCTCACCAGCATGCATAGACCGTACCAGTTGCTGCAACGCCGCATACAGTTGCTGGGCGGCCTCCAGCTCGGACGCACTCAGGTAGCCGTTGCGCGAGCTCATGGCCAGGCCGGTCGCCGTGCGCACGGTATCCACGCCGACGATCTGGATAGGCAGGTTGAACTGTTGCACCAGTTGGTGGATGACCAGCAGTTGTTGATAATCCTTTTTTCCGAACACGGCCACATCCGGCTGCACCAGATTGAACAGCTTGAGCACCACAGTCGCCACGCCGCTGAAGTGGCCGGGCCGACTTGCGCCACACAGGATACCGGCGACCGGGCCGGGCTGTATGGTCATGGTTTGCGGGCTTGGATACATCTCGCTATCCAGCGGTGCGAACACCACGCTGGCACCAGCTTCACGCAGCTTTTGGCAATCATGCTCCAAGGTACGCGGGTAGCGTGCCAGGTCTTCATTGATACCGAATTGCAGCGGGTTGACGTAGATGCTCACCACCACGCAGTCTGCGTATTCACGCGCGGTTTCCACCAGCTTCAGATGCCCGTCATGCAGGTTGCCCATGGTGGGTACCAGCGCGATGGATTCTGCGGTTTCGAGTACTTGCCAAAGCTCGGCGATGGTGTGGACGATATGCATGGTGATTCCCTGCAGGGGCGGGATTAGAAGCAGTGCTCGGCAGCCGGGAAGCTGCCCTCCTTGACGGCCGCCACATAGCGGCTCAGTGCCATTTGTATGCTGTCACTGCCGTGCATGAAGTTGCGTACGAAACGCGGGGCTTTGTAGTCTGGTTTGCCATTGCTGTACGCGCCTAGCATGTCGTGCAGCACCAGTACCTGGCCGCTGCAATCCGGCCCGGCGCCTATGCCTATGGTGGCAAGCCCGGTCTGTTGTGTGAGTGTGGCAGCCAGTGCGGACGGCACCATTTCCAGCACCAGCATGCTGGCACCGGCGTCGCTGAGGCCTTGTGCATCGTCCAGCAGTTGCTGCGCCTGTTCCGTCTGTTTGCCTTGCACGCGATAGCCGCCCAGCTGATGCACGGATTGCGGCGTGAGGCCAAGATGGCCACAAACCGGGATGCCGCGTTCAACCAGGAAGCGCACCGTTTCGACCATGGCGCTACCGCCTTCGAGCTTGACCATGTGCGCGCCAGCCGCCATCAGGCGTGCGGCATTGCGCATGGCTTGTTCCGGGCTTTGCTGATAGCTGCCGAACGGCATGTCGGCGATGATCCAGCACCCTGCGGCGGCAGGTGCCACGCAGCGCGTGTGATACAGCATGTCATGCAGCGTGACGGCGAGCGTGCTGTTTGCGCCTTGCAGCACCATGCCCAGTGAGTCACCGACCAGCAGCACGTCCACGCCAGCCTGAGCGCACAGGCGCGCGAAACTGGCGTCATAGCAGGTCAAGGTGGCGATCTTCTCGCCACGGCTCACCATCTGTTGCAGGGAATGTAATGTGGTCATTGCAGGTTGGGATTGAAAAATTCGCGGCGGCCGCGCATCTGCATGATACGTTCAATCAGCAGCGTCAGCGAAGCTTCTTCGGTGGCGATGTTGAGTTTGTCATTGTTGACGATGAGCAGCGGCGCGGCGTCGTATTGATGGAAGAACTCGCTGTAGACGTCCGATAGCTTGTGCAGATAATCACGCGAGATGTTCTGTTCGTAGCTGATATTGCGCTGTTGCACGCGCTCTTGCAGTGCATCCAGCGGGGTTTGCAGGTAGATCACCAGATCCGGCGCCGGTGCTTGCACTTGCAGGTGCTGGAAGATCTGCCGATACAACTGGAATTCTTGATTATCCAGCGTGATGCGCGCGAACAGCGGGTCTTTTTCCAGGAAGAAGTCGGCGACCGTGGCGGCTCCGAACAGGTCGCGCTGGGCTAGTTCACGCAGCTGGTTGGCGCGCTGGAACAGAAAGAACAGCTGGGTCTGCAACGCATAGCGGCCTGGCTCCTGATAGAAGCGGGTCAGGAAGGGGTTGGCCTCGGCCTGTTCCACCAATAGCTGCGCGTTATAACGGTCGGCCAGTTTGCGGGCGAGCGTGGTCTTGCCGCTGCCGATCGGGCCTTCCACGACGATATACGGGAATCTTTCCATCAATTGCATAAATTCAACTTTCCGCCTGCAGGCGTTGCACGCCTTGATCAGCACAGGCCGCTGCCAGTGCGCTGGCCTTGCCATGGTGGCCTACACGGCGCTGTGGAGCGATCTCGGCCAGAGGCAGCATCACAAAACCGCGTTCATGCATGCGTGGATGCGGCAACGTCAGTATTGGTGTATCCAGCACCAGCTCGTCATACAGCAGCAAGTCCAGATCCAGCACACGCGGTGCATTGGCGAACGGACGTTCACGGCCATGCTGCGCTTCTATCGCCAGCAGCGCTGCCAGCAGATCCTGCGCTGCAAGCCCGGTATCCAGCTCAGCCACCGCGTTGATGAAATCCGGGAATTCCGGATGCGGCTGATTGGCAACACCCAGCGCAGCGGTGCGGTACAGGGAGGACGCTTTTACCAGACGTGTTTGCGGCAGGGCTGCCAGTTCATCCAGGGCACGCTGCACCTGATCATGCGGTTGCTGCAGGTTGCTGCCCAGTGCAACGAAGGCCTGGCTCATGCGCCTGCGCTGGCGGCTGGTTTTCTGCGCCTGCGCCGTGGGCGTTTACGTGGTTCGGTGTCTGGCTGCAACATGGCCTGACGCGCCTCGCCATTGGCTTCCGCGAAGTCCGTCCACCATTCCCCCAGCTCTTCTGGCAACTCGCCCGAGGCGCACCGCAGCAGCAGAAAGTCGTAACCGGCACGATAGCGCGGATGCTCGATGAGGCTGAACGGACGCTTGCCCGCACGCTGTTCGAAGCGTGGCTGCAAGCCCCAGATCTCTTTCATGGTGCTGCTGAAACGTTTGTGGATAGCCAGCTTTTCTGCCTGCTGGTCGCAAACATCGGTCATGGCCAGATGCAGTGCCGGGATGCTGCGTTCACCCAGGTTCTCGTACTTCTGCCAGGCAGCCAGCACCTCGTGCCAGAGCAGGGTGGCGAACAGGAACGCCGGTGACACCGGCTTGTCTGCCAGCACGCGTTCGTCGGTGTTCTGCAGCGCCAGCGTCACGAAACGCGCACCCATCGGTTGTTCCAGTACCACGTCCAGCAGCGGCAGCAAGCCATGGTGCAGGCCGTGCTGGCGTAGCGCATGCGCACTTTCCAGCGCATGACCGGACAGGAACAGCTTGAGCATCTCGTCGAACAGGCGCGATTCCGGCACATCTTTCAAGGCATCGGCCAGCTTGGGGATGGGCGCTTCGGTGGCGGTGTCCAGCTTGAGGCCCAGCTTGGCTGAGAGGCGCACGGCACGCAGCATGCGCACCGGATCTTCGCGGTAGCGCGTGACCGGGTCACCTATCATGCGCAGCACCCCGGCGCGGATGTCCGCGACGCCATGATGGAAATCGATGATCTCTTCATTGGCCGGGTTGTAATACAGCGCATTGGCCGTGAAATCGCGGCGTACCGCATCTTCTTCATGACTGCCGAACACGTTGTCACGCAGGATGCGACCACTATCGGCGATCTTGGCATCGCCATCGTCTCCCAAGTGGCTGCCGCGGAAGGTGGACACTTCCACGGTCTCATCACCGAACATCACATGCACCAGGCGGAAACGACGGCCAATGATGCGCGAACGGCGGAACACGCGATGCACCTGCTCTGGCGTGGCATTGGTGGCCACATCGAAATCCTTGGGGCGTTGTTTGAGCAGCAGGTCGCGCACGGCACCGCCGACCACATAGGCTTCAAAGCCAGCCTTTTGCAGGCCTTCGATGGTTTTTAGGGCGGCGGGACTGAGCAGCTGACGCTGGATCTGGTGCTGTTTGAACGGGATGCGCAGTACGGCGCTGTCATTACTCGCTTTGCGGCTGGTCGGTGCGGGCTTGCGGAAAACGCGTTGCAGCAGTTTTTTGATCATCAAGGGTCGGTTCTGAAGGCCGGTTTCTAGTCATTGAATTATAGCGCAAACCGCTTTCTGACATGTTAGCTATCAAAGCCGATCCTGGAGCTGATGACAGACCGAATGTATTCGAACTGTGGTCAGCTGTCATGGTTTTTCCGGTGAGCTGTCCTCGATATGCATATCTTGCACGTACTGATGAACGGGATCAGCGCAGCCTCAACGCGTTCAACACCACGATCAGCGAGCTGATGGACATGCCGATGGCGGCCATCCAGGGCGACAGCAGGCCGACAGCGGCAAACGGTAGCGCCACTGCATTGTAAGCCAGCGCCCAGGCGAAGTTCTGGCGGATGACCTGGATACCGAAGCGGCTGGTGGCAAGGGCCTGGGCGATCTCGCGCAGGTCTTCAGTCAGCAGCACCACGTCGCCACTGGCGCGCGCCAGTTGTGTGCCGCTGCCCATGGCGATGGAGACCTGCGCGCCGGCCAGCACGGGCGCATCGTTGATGCCGTCGCCGACCATGGCCACCACGGCACCGTGTTGTTGCAACTGGTTTAGCGCTGCCAGTTTCTCTGCCGGGGAAAGGCCGGCCTGCCAGTCGCTGATGCCCAGTGTGGCTGCGAAGTCACGCACGGTTTCGGAGTTGTCGCCGCTGAGGATGCTGAGTTGCAAGCCACGCTGCTGCAGGCTGGTGACCAGTGCCTGGGCGTGTGGACGTACCTGATCGGCTAACACGAACATGGCGAGAGTCTGTTGTTCGTCACTGAGCCACACCAGCGTGCCGACCGGGTTGGGGCTTGCTACATGCAGCTTGGTGTTGTGTAGTTTGGCATTGCCCAACCGATAGCGTCTTCCATGGATGGTGCCAGTCACACCTTGGCCCGGGATATTGCTGGCGTCTTCCACCGGCAACAGGGCTTGGGTGTTGGCCGCGAGGAAGCTGCGCGCGAGTGGATGTTCCGAGTTGTGCTCCAGGCTGGCCGCCAGTTGCAGACAGGTGGCCGCATCCAGCGCGCCGAGTGCTTCAGTCTGCAACAGCACCGGGCGCCCCTGCGTCAGGGTGCCGGTCTTGTCGAACACCACGTGCGTGATGCGCGCCAGTGTTTCCAGCGCATGGCCGCGCGTCAGCAGCACGCCGCGCTGGATAAGGTGTGACCCAGCAGCAGCAAACGCCGCCGGGGCCGCCAGCGACAGTGCGCACGGGCAACTCACCACCAGCACGGTCAGCACGATCTCCAGGCAGCGTGCTGGTTCGATCACATACCAGGCCGCCCCGATGAGTGCGACCAACACCAGCAACACATAAGTGAAGTAAGCCGCGACCTGATCAGCCAACTGCGCCAGACGTGGCTTTTCGGCTTGCGCTCTGTCCAGCAGGCGGCTGATGCCTGCCAGTACCGTGTCTTCGCCCGTCGCGGTCACTTGTACCTGCAACGGGCTTTCGTAGTTGATGCTGCCAGCCAGCACACTGCTGCCTATGGTTTTCCGTACTGGCTGACTTTCGCCTGTGAGCAGGGACTCGTCCGCGCTGCTCTCACCCTGTATCACCACACCATCGGTGGCGACAGTCTCGCCCGGTTTGATCAGCAACACATCGCCGCAAGCGAGGTCTGCCACCGCTGTCAGCTGATTGCCTTCAGGGGCGATACGCGTCACCACAGCGGGTACCAGGCGCAGCAGGTTCTCGGCCGCTTCCACGGATTTTTCACGCGCATTGCGTTCCAGATAGCGTGTACACAGCAGGAAGAAGATCAGCATGGTCAGTGTGTCGTAATAGACCTCACCGCTGCCAGCCAGCGTGGCCCAGATGCTGCCGATAAAGCCGGTGATCAGGCCCAGCGAGATGGGCACGTCCATGCCTATGCTGTGATTACGCAGCCCACGCCAGGCGGCGCGATAGAACGGTAGCGCCGCGTAACTCATGGCCGGTATGCTAAGCACCAGACTGAACCAGCGCAGTATTTGCGCGGTGGCGTGGTCCAGACCCTGTGTCGGGCCTGCATACAGCGCCACGGCGATCATCATCACTTGGCCGGCGCACAGGCCGGCCACGGCGAGGCGGCGGAAATCGGCCTTGCGTTGCTGCTGGCGCAGCGCATCCTGTTGTTCGGCGCTGAACGGGTGGGCGTGATAACCGAGCTTCTCGATCTCGGCCAGGATCTGGCTGAGTTTGATCACACCTTCGTCCCAGCGCACACGTGCGCGCTGCGAGCCGTAGTTGATGGCTACATCGACCACGCCATCCAGTTGCTGCAGATGACGTTCGTTCAGCCAGATGCAGGCGGCGCAGGTGATGCCTTCCAGGATCAACGAAGCTTGCCGCAGTTCGCCTGCTTCCTGACGCACGAAGCTGCGCTGTACTTGCGGGTGATCGTATAGCGCAAGTTTTGCCAGTGCTTCCGGCAACAGCGTTTCCGCCGTTCTGGGGAGTTCTGTGCGGTAGCGGTAGTAGTCTTCGAGGCCGTTATCGACGATGGCCGCAGCGACTGCTGCGCAGCCCGGACAGCACATGGCGCGTGCCTGGTCGAGCACCTGGGTGTAACGGATGCCGCTAGTAGGGAGGGGCAGGCCGCAGTGGTAGCAGCCGTCGGGGTTCAGCTCGGCCATCGCGGCTGCCGCTATTCTTCAAGGAACAGCTGTTGGCTGCTACGGTAACTGCCGTCCGCATGGTTGATCTGCAGAATCAGCACCCAGCGTCCGGCATCCGGTAACTGCAAGCGGGTCTGGTATACCCCAGGGCTGACTTCATCGAGTGCCAGCGTCTGGTCATCGCGGCTATTGGCCATGCGCCACAGTTCGATGCGCGCTTCGGCCTGGCTGATCGGCTTGCCATCGCGGTCGCTGAGTTGCAGCGTGACCGGGCTGGTTTGCCCGCTCTTGAGTTGTTGCAGGCCTTGCAACTCGGCCTGCCAGCCCAGTTCCTGCTGCTGGATCACCTGTTGCAGGTGCGGCTCGTAACTCTTGTTCTTGTCATGCGGCACCACGCCGGGGAAGGCGGTATAGACCGTTTGCGTATCGCGCGGTGGCAACAGCAGGTCGGCGATGATGCCGGGCAGGCCGTGGCTGGCGATGGACAACAGCACGGCATTCAGTACCACCAGCCCCATGAAGAAGGCGATGATCAGGCGCGGTGCCCAGTGCATCTTCTGTTTGTGGCGCTGCATGCCGCCAAACACGAACAGCAGGCCCGCATTGGCGAGATAGACCGCGAAATGGATGGCCAGCACATCGCCGCCGGGCCAGTGCTGGCTGCTGTAGGCCAGGTAAAGTCCGAAAGGTAGCAAGCCGCTCAGTACCGCTGCCCAGAAGCCGGACAAGCCCAGACGGCGGCTGCTGAAGAACAGCAGGGCAGCCAGCAGCAGGCCGCCGAACAGGGTTTCAGTCATGGATAACATCAGCATGGGCTCAGCGTTGGCTATTGAAGTTGGCAGGGACAACAACGGGCGCGGTGTCAGGGTTGCTGGAAGTCACCACGAACTCGAATTTTTCGGTCTGTTGCGCAATGGTGCGCTCCAGATCGACCTTGGCATTCATGATCAGGCTCTTGCCAGCGCGTACGCGTACTTCTTTGAGGCTGCCCAGGTCCAGCGAGCTGGCCGGGATGCCGCGCACACTCAGGTGATAACGCGCATCCAGCTCGGTCTTGTTGACGATGTGCACCTGATAGCGGTTACGGTAACTGCCGTCCGACAGCATGATGAACAAGGGCTGACGCACCTGCTGCACACTGACATCGGTGTCGTTGCGGGTGCCGATGTTATACAGCAGGATGCCAGCCGCGATCAGCAGCGCCGTGGCATAACCGATCACCTTCACACGCTTCCATTCCAGTCTGGCTGGCTTGGGCTGGTCGCTGGACAGGTTCTTCTCTGAATCGTAACGGATCAGGCCGCGCGGATAACCCACCGAATCCATGATGTTGTTGCAAGCGTCTATGCACAGGCCGCAGGAGATGCACTGATATTGCAGGCCGTCGCGGATGTCGATGCCGGTCGGGCACACTTGCACGCAGAAGCCGCAGTCTATGCAGTCGCCATGGCCCTTTTCCTGACGTTCGTCGCGCGTCTTCAGGCCGATGATGGGCAGGGTGCGGCCTTTGAGGCCTTCGCCACGCTTGCTGTCATAGCTCACCGCCAGCGTGTCCGCTTCGTACATCACGCCCTGGAAGCGCGCATACGGACAGGCCAGCGTGCATACATGTTCGCGGATCACGCCCGCGGCAAAGTAGGTGGTGAGCGTGAGTACGCCTACGGTGATGTAAGCGGCTTCGACGGCGTGGCCGGTGAACAGGGCGATGACGAAATCCGGCGCGTAGCTGAAGTAGGCGGCGAAGGTGATGGCGGTCCACAGCGACACCAGGATCATCAAGGCATGCGAGCCGCCGATCTTGAGGATCTTTTCTGCCCCCAGCGGCTGTTTCATCAGGCGTAACCGTGCCGGGCGCTCACCCTGGATCATGCGTTCGATGAGGATGAACAGGTCGGACCACAGGGTCTGGAAACAGAAATAGCCACACCAGGCGCGGCCGATCAGGCCGGTGGTGAAGAACAGCAATGCGGCGGCGATGAACAGCAGCATGGCCAGCCAGAAGATATCCTGCGGGTAGACGATCAGGTCAAAGATGAAGAAGCGGCGCGATTCCAGATCGAACATCACCGCCTGGTCGGCGGCACTGTTGCGTTGCCAGGGCATCCAGGGCAGCAGGAAGTAGATGGAATAGGCGACCACCATGACGGCGGTCTTGAAATTACGGAACTTGCCCTTGACCGAGCGGGTGACGATCGGGATCTGCTTGTGCAGCAGCGAGGAGGGTTTGGCGGCGCCTGTTTGCGGCATGATGCGTTATCAGCAACAGCACATCAGGTCAGCACAATGCGTCAGGCGACGCACTGTGCTGGAGTAGGGGGCGCAGGTCACTGCTTACTTGCCGCCGCCCAGGCTGTCGTGCACGTAGACAGTGAGCAGCTTAATCTGAGCCGGGCTCAGGCGGCCACTCCAGGCCGGCATCACGCCACGATTCAAGCCGCCGGTGATGACGCGCTTCACTTCTGCCAGCTTGGCTGCGTCGGTCTTGCTGCCCGGAATGTCGGCCCACAGCCAGATCTTGTCGGTCAGGTTGGCCGAGCCCATCTGGATCTTGCCTTGTGCGTTCTCGCCATGGCAGTAGAAACAGGCGGCGGTTTCACTACGGAACAGTGCGGCGCCTGCCTTGCTGGCTTCGGCATCATGCGGTTCGCCGGACATCTCCAGCACGTAGTTGGCGAGCTGGGTGATCTGCTCGTCCTGCAGCACTTCCTTGAACGGAGGCATGTAGCCGTTACGTCCCGCCACGATGGTCTCTTCGATGTTCTGATAGGTACCGCCATATTGCCAGTGGTCATCGGCCAGGTTGGGCGAGAAGCCGATCTTGCCTTGCGCGCCCTGCTGGTGACAGGGGGCACAGTTGTCGGTGAACATGGTCTTGCCTACCGAGTTAACGAACTGCATCAGTTCGGCATCCTTCTGCACGTCTTCAAACGGCATGGCGGCGACCTTGTCGAACCACTTCTTTTGCGCTTCCTGCAGCTCGTTCATTTCCACCATGAACTTGGAACGCATGTTCCAGTGGGTGGTTTTTTCAACCTGCTCACCATTGGGCTGGGTGGCGGTATAGGTGATGCTGTTCAGGCCAGGCACGCCCTTGGTGTAGTTGTTGCCGATGGGCCAGGCCGGGTAGAACAGCCAGTACACGATGGTGAACAGGAAGGTGATGTAAAAGCCCCAGATCCACCAGCGTGGCAAAGGGTTGTCCAGCTCCTGCAGGTCGTTGTCCCAGACGTGACCGGTGGTTTTGGTGGTGTTGGTGTTGTTATCCTGACTCATGACTGCTTTTCCTTGACGTGCTCATCATCCAGCAACGGAATCTGCTTGTAGCTTTCCAGCTTGCTACCGCGTTGCTTGCTGCCGTATACATAAAACAGGATGCCGCAAAACACCGTGAAAAAGATCACCAGTGCCAGAGGCTTGGTGTTCTCGAACTGGGTGAACCACAGCAACCATTCCATCGAATTGATCCTTAGCGATACTTGACGAATTCGTCGTCAGCGTACTTCTTGAAGTCGACCATGGTGCCCAGCACCTGCAAGTAAGACACCAGTGCATCCATCTCGGTGACCTGGTCGGCCTTGCCGTCGTAGTTGTTCAACTGCTCCTGGCCGATCAGGTTCTTTTCGGCATCCGGGATGTGCAGCTGTTTTGCCACGTCTGCGCCGAACTCGGTCACATTGCGCTCGTATTCAGCCTGGCTGTTGGAGTAGGGCACGCCCGTGGTGCGCAGGGCCAGCATGCGCTTCTGGATATCGGAATAGTCCAGCGCGTTCTTGATCAGCCAGGGGTAGTTGGGCATCACCGATTGCGGCACCAGCGAACGCGGTGCGATCAGGTGCTGGGTCTGCCACTCGTTGGAGTATTTGTTGCCTACGCGTGCGAGGTCCGGGCCGGTGCGCTTGGAGCCCCACTGGAACGGATGATCATACTTGGATTCCGCTGCCAGCGAATAGTGACCATAACGCAAGGCTTCATCACGGAACGGACGGATCATCTGCGAGTGGCACAGGTAGCAGCCTTCGCGTATGTAGATGTCGCGGCCACGCAGTTCCAGCGGCGTATAAGGGCGCACGCCCTCCACTTTCTCCACCGTCTCCTTGATGAAGAACAGCGGGACGATCTCCACCATGCCGCCGGCACTGATGGCAAGCATGGTCAGGATGGCGAGTATGCCAAGGTTACGTTCAATCTTGTCGTGCTTCATACGTGCTCCGTGTTTCTGTTTCGTCTGTTACTCAGGCAGTGTCTTGACTCAAGCCGCGGCAGGTGCCAGTTCGGCTTGCGTTTCGGTACTACCCTGACGGATGGTTCTGTAAACGTTGTAGCACATCAGTATCATGCCAGCGAGGAAGAACGCACCGCCAACAGCACGCATGATGTAGAACGGATGCGCCGCTGCCACTGATTCTACGAAGGCGTATTGCAGGTTGCCGTAGTCGTCGAAGGCACGCCACATCAGACCCTGCATGATGCCGGAGATCCACATGGCGGTGATGTACAGCAGCACGCCTATGGTGGCCAGCCAGAAGTGCACATTGATCAGGCGCAGGCTGAACATCTGGGTGTTCCACAAACGTGGCACCAAGTGGTACAGCGAGCCGAAGGTGATCATGGCGACCCAGCCCAGTGCACCGGAATGCACGTGACCTATGGTCCAGTCGGTGTAGTGCGACAGCGCGTTCACATCCTTGAGCGACATCATCGGGCCTTCAAAGGTGGACATGCCGTAGAACGACAATGCCACGATCAGGAAGCGCATGATGGGGTCGGTGCGCAGCTTGTCCCAGGCACCGGACAGCGTCAGGATGCCGTTGATCATGCCGCCCCAGGAAGGCAGCAGCAGCATGATGGAGAAGGTGGCGGCCAGCGTGGAAGTCCAGTCCGGGATCGCGGTCCAGTGCAGGTGGTGAGAACCCGCCCACATGTACAGGAAGATGATGGCCCAGAAGTGGATGATGGACAGGCGGTAGGAGTAAACCGGACGACCTGCCTGCTTGGGAACGAAGTAGTACATCATGCCCAGGAAGGCGGCAGTCAGGAAGAAGCCGACGGCGTTGTGACCGTACCACCACTGCGTCATGGCATCCTGTGCGCCGGAGAACAGGCTGTAGGATTTCATGGAGAACAGTTCGACTGGCACGGACAGGTTGTTGAACACGTGCAACAGTGCGGTGGCGAGGATGAAAGCGAGGTAGAACCAGTTGGCTACGTAGATGTGCGGCTGTTTGCGCTTCATCAGGGTGCCAACGAAGATGATGAGGTAGGTGACCCATACCACCAGGATCAGCAGGTCGATCGGCCATTCCATTTCCGCATATTCACGGCCCTGGCTGTAGCCCATCATGTTGCCGAGTGCGGCACAGACGATGACCGTTTGCCAGCCCCAGAAGGTGAAACTGGCCATGCCGTCGCTGAGCAGGCGTGCCTGACAGGTGCGTTGTACGACATAGTAAGAGGTGGCGAACAGCGCGCTGCCGCCAAAACCAAAGATCACCGCACCGGTGTGTACCGGACGCAGACGGCCAAAGGTGATGTAAGGATTGTCAAAGTTCAGGAACGGAAACGCCAGTTCGGAGGCGATGTAAACGCCGACAAACATGCCGATCGCACCCCAGACCAAGGTCATGATGGTGAATTTCCGCACAATGTCGTAATTGTACTGTTCGTTGATTGGTGCGCTGGTCGCGGCGGTGGCCATTACTACGTCCCCTAAATCTAAATTGCGTATGCGAAAAACCAAAAATTATAAGTGCTTACCACTAGGCAGAACAAGCAAAAAAATCTTATATAAATTGCGCTACATCAATAAAAGCTGTTGTAAATCATGCGCGATCAGCTCGGGTTTTTGGCCATATTTCAGGTAAACGCGGACTTTCCCTGATTTATCAAACGCATAGATGCCAGCGCTGTGGTCGATGTTGTAGTGCTCGCTGCCCGGTTCTGCCTGCTTCGCATAAAAGATCTTGAAATTGGCCGCCGTGGCGGCGATTTCTTCCGGCGTGCCGGTCAAGCCGATGAAATTGGGGTTAAACGAAGGCACGAACTGTGCCAAAACTTCCGGCGTGTCGCGCTCCGGGTCCACGGTGACGAACAGCACCTGCACCTGCTCGCCATCCTTGCCCATCAATTTCAGTGCGGCCGCCAGGTCGGCCATGGTGGTGGGGCAGATCTCCGGGCAATGCGTGAAACCGAAGAACAGCGCAACGGCCTTGCCCTTGAAGTCTTCCAGGGTGCGTGGCTTGCCGGTATGGTCGGTCAGCGCCAGCGTATTGGCGAACTCGGCGCCGGTGATGTCAGTACCATTTAGCTCGGCAGGCGAAGGCTTGCCAGCGTCGCAGGCCGATAACAAAGTGCTCAGCACCAGGACAAGCAAGGCGTTCACGGTTCTATTCATGGTGTCTGGCTCCGTACTTAAAACATGGATGCAAATGTTATCACGCCCCAAGCATCAAATTTTATGCAGTTCGGTACTATGCAATTGAGTGTTTGTCAGGCTTTGTAGCATGCGAAACAAAATTGATTGATAACGCGAGATATGACCCTGCTTGCGTTGCTATCGTTCTATCAAAAATGCAGGTTGAAGCCGCGCATGCCACATTTTCGCCCCGCTAATGCACAAGCAGAGTGCAGCGTGGTCGGCAGCGGTTGTTCAGACAGTAGCGCCGCGATGATGGCCGCATTGAACGTGTCGCCCGCACCCAGTGTGTCGACGACCTGGCCGGGGGCTTGCGCAGAGGCATGATGCAGTTGTTCGCCTTGCATCGCATAAGCCCCCTCGCTTCCCGCTGCGACGATGACACCCGCCTGCGGAGCCAGCTTGCGCATCTGGCATAAAAAGTTGGCCAGTGGCCCCGGGCTGTGTTGCTCGGCAAAGCCGCGCGAGCACAGCAGCCAGTCCGGCAGTGTGTAAAGTTGCTCGATGCCCGGGCGTGGTTTTTCCAGTTCCAGTGAAATGGGCAAAGCGGGCCGGCGGTGCCTGAGTGTGTGCATCATCGCGCTGAGTGCCTGCACATTGCGGCCTTCAAAATGTGCCCAGTCCAACTCGTCCAGCGCGACACGGTCCAGTGCATCGGCGGCCAGTTCGGGCAGTTCGCGGTAATGCACGATGCTGCGCGCCTCGTGGCTAAGATAGATGCTGGAAGTGGGCGGCTTGCCCGGCAGTCGCGGGCTGTGCTGGAAATCGATGCCATAGCGTATGAAATCTTCAGTGATCACCACGCTTTCCGGTGCATCAGCCAGTGTGCCGACGAACTGACATTGGTGCCCCAGTTGGCTCAACACCACAGCGCTATTGGCGGCATTGCCGCCGCGCACGGTGCGTAATTGCTGGGCGCGCATCTCTTCGTCGGGGCCGGGCGCATGGTCCAGCGTGAACACCAGATCCAGCGTGGCAGTGCCAACCAGCAAAATATTCGCCATCATCGATTCCTTTTTCTGTTCAAGCCAGTAGGCGCTCGTTTACAATTAAAGCTTTTCGGCGTTGAGCTGACAAGCCAGTGTCTGATCGGGCCGCTGGGGCCCTGTAATCGCTAAGTATCTACAGCACAGAACCGGCAAGCCACTAACGACAGCGCTGACAAGCTCATATATAACAGGGCCGACAGGCCCGCATTCAGGCAAAAGGAAACAAGAAGATGGCTGTGGCCAAATCAATGGCAGACCGTGATGGCGTAATCTGGTACGACGGCAAGATGGTGCCCTGGCGTGATGCCACCACGCATGTGCTCACGCATACCCTGCACTATGGTATGGGCGTGTTCGAAGGCGTGCGTGCCTACAAGACCGACAAGGGCACGGCGATCTTCCGTCTCAAGGAGCATACCGACCGCCTGTTCCGTTCCGCGCACATCCTCGGCATGAAACTGCCCTACGACAAGGCCGCTATAGCCGAAGCGCAGCGCGCGGCGGTGCGTGACAACAATCTGGAATCTGCCTACCTGCGCCCGATGGCGTTCTACGGTGCGGAAGCCATGGGCATCGCCGCCAAGACCCTGTCCACGCATGTCATCGTTGCGGCCTGGAGCTGGGGCGCCTACATGGGTGACGAAGCGCTGGAGCGCGGCATCCGTGTCAAGACCTCCTCGTTCTCGCGTCACCACGTCAACATCACCATGTGCAAAGCCAAGGCCAACGGCAACTACATGAACTCCATCCTCGCGCATCAGGAAGCGGCGCAGGACGGTTACGATGAAGCCTTGCTGCTGGACGTGGATGGCTTTGTCGCGGAAGGCTCGGGCGAGAACGTGTTCATCGTGCGCAATGGCAAGCTGTACACGCCGGACCTGACCTCTGCGCTGGAAGGCATCACGCGCGACACTATCGTGCAACTGGCGGGCGAACTTGGCCTGACCGTGATCGAGAAGCGCATCACGCGTGACGAAGTCTACTCTGCCGACGAAGCCTTCTTCACCGGTACGGCCGCTGAAGTCACGCCTATCCGCGAGCTGGATAACCGTGCCATCGGCGCAGGCAAGCGCGGCCCGGTCACGGAAAAACTGCAGTCACTGTACTTTGATGTGGTCAAGGGCCGTTCACCGGCACACGAGCACTGGCTCACGCTGGTATAAGTCTGGGCGGTCATGCCTGCCATGGCGGGCATGACTAAGTGAGAAATCTGGAGAAGTTAGCGATGTCTGACGTTAAAGAGTTCGAAGTGTCGGCAAAAGACCTGCCACTGCACTGCCCTACCAAAGAGGTCGCTCTGTGGGCCTCGCATCCACGCGTGTTCCTAGATCTGGCTGCCACCGGACATGCCGCTTGCCCCTATTGCGGCACGCGTTACAAGCTCAAGGCTGGCGAAGTCATCGGTCACCACTAGTTTTTATACTGGTTAACTTTTTATACGTCTCTATAACAGACGGCTAAGCAAACAGGGCGGACTTTGCCAAGCCATCGCCTTGCGAATGCGCTGAAGTGGATAGCGTTGCCTGCCATGTGTTGAAGTTGACATCACATTGTGTGATGTCATCAGCCCAATGTGGTGTTCTAGCTACGATGTTGGTGGATGTGCGTATACGCGTCCGGCAATGTCAGCACGATGGCAGGCGCTGACCATAGGCGTGCGATGAGTGCCGAGGTTTCGGCGAAGCTGGCCACCGTGCCACGGTTCAACCAGAAGTGATTGTTACCCGCCAGGCTGGACGGGTTGAGCAGTTCATGCTCGGCAAGCTTGCGTTGCAGCTGACGTGCCACCGCTGCGCCGGTATCGATGATGGCGATGTCCGGGCTGCTTAGAGACTCGATCAGCGGACGCACGAAGGGATAATGGGTGCAACCGAGTACCAGCGTATCCGCTCCTGCATTCAGCAGCGGGCGCATGTAGATTTCCAGCAAGGCGCGTGTTTCTGCCGTATCCAGCTCGCCGCGTTCTATGCATTCCACCAGACCATTGCAAGCCTGCGTCACCACTTCCACTTCCTGGCCATAGCTTTCCAGCAGCGCTGCGAATTGGGCGCTTTGCAAGGTGCCCGTGGTGGCCAGCACACCGACCACTCCGCTGCGCGAGGCGGCGACAGCCGGTTTCACAGCAGGCTCCATGCCGATGATGGGTAACTCGAAATGCGCGCGCATGTTGCTGATGGCCGCTGCCGTTGCGGTGTTGCAGGCCACCACCAGTGCCTTGGCGCCTTGTTCCAGCAGAAAGCGGCTCAGCGCGAACGCGCGTTGCTGGATGGCGTCAGCGGATTTGTTGCCATAAGGCGCCTGGTCGCAATCTGCCACAAAGATCAGATCTTCGTGCGGCAGCAGGCTGCGGATGTGTTGCAATACGCTGAGCCCCCCCAGGCCGGAATCGAATACTCCGATGGGGGCGGTGGAACGGGCGGTGTCGGTCACGGTGGGCAGTTCTCCTGTTGCGCCGAGTGTAGCGAACTGCATCCAGCTTGTCATGGTCCGAGAGCGTCATGGTCAGAGCAGTGCTTGCGTTACAATCCGCACTCGACTGGATGGCTTGCCCAGGCAAGGCCGTCGCTGATGCCACAATAGATAAATTTACAGACTTTTTATCGCATTTCATCGTGCCTGAGCTATCAGGCACTGACACTACAGGGAAGCAGCATGGGCAACCGACTCAGCAAGATCTACACACGCACCGGTGACGATGGCACTACCGGTCTGGGCGATGGCAGCCGCATCGATAAAGATAGCCTGCGTGTTGAAGCCATGGGCGATGTGGACGAGTTGAACGCCGTCATCGGCATGCTGCTCACCGAAACCTTGCGCGATGATGTGATGGCTGCGCTCACACGGGTGCAGCACGACTTGTTCGATCTGGGCGGGGAGATCTGCATACCCGGCCATGCCATGGTCAAGGCGGAACGTGTCACGCAGCTGGAGCAGTTCCTCGATGCCCTGAACGAGCCACTGGAACCGCTCAAGGAATTCATCCTGCCCGGCGGTAGTCGTGGCGCGGCCGTTTGCCATCTGGCCCGCACGGTGTGCCGTCGTGCCGAGCGCCAGTTGATCCGTCTCAGCCGCGAATCCGAGGTGACGACGGTGTCCTTGCAGTATCTGAATCGACTTTCCGATCTGTTGTTCGTGCTGGCGCGTGCGTTGAACCGCGATGCTGGTCAGGGGGATGTGCTATGGAAGAATCAGGGGTGAGGCGCACGCCAGTTTACTTGCCATGCGCGTTTGCAATGACAGGCTAGCCTGATCGCCAGCGACCAGCTGGCGTTAGACGCGTTCCATTGTAGTGATTTCTCAAGCAGGCGCCGCAAGGCGCTTTTTGTTTGCCTGCTGCTTTTATATTCATTTTGATTATTTTTATATCAATACAAATTATTTTTAATTGTTTAACCGGGTTGCTAAAGTGCGCAGCGTTCGCTTTATGAATTGTTGAAGAAAGGTCACACCATGGCAAACCCCGCAGCAGCATCCGCAAGCGCATTAGGCGCCGAAGTCGCACAAGAGATCTTGCGCGCGGTCGAGCAGCTACGTCTGCACTCAGGTTATGGCTCGGTGGAGATCACTGTCCATGATGGCCGTGTGACGCAGATCGAACGGCGCGAGAAAGTGCGCTTTTCACAAGACCAGCAATTCAAAAAGACGACAGCGCTTTCCCAAAGCCCGCTGCCTACAAGCTGACATCAGCGCAGTGGCGACTCAATTAAAGATCGATATCGATGCATTGACCGGACGGCCGGAAGCTTCACTACTCAGGGGTTAATGATGAATTTTAAAAAGAACTATCTACATCGCGTGGTGCTAGCCAGCCTGGTTGGCGGCGCTGCGCTGCTTTCTTCCGGCGCGGCATTGGCCAATGATTCGGACGAGCTGGAAAAGCTGCGCGCGCTGGTGCAAGAGCTGGATCAGAAGATCCGTGTGCTGGACCGCAAGGCTGAACTCTCCGAAGAAAAGGCCGAAGCAGACCGCAAAGCCGCACCGGTGATCAAGGCTGGCAGTAGCGGCTTCAGTGTCGAATCCGCAGACAAGAAGAACTCCATCAAGCTGCGCGGCCTGCTTCAAGCGGATTCGCGCAACTATTTCAGCGACGACAATCCTGATATCAACAACGAATACACCTTGCGCCGTGTGCGTCCGCGTATCCAGGGCACTTTCTTCAACATCTTTGATTTTGATATCAACACCGATTTCGCACCCTCTGCGGCGGTGGTGCAGGATGCGTTCATCAACGCACGTATCCAGCCCTGGTTCCAGGTGCAAGCCGGTAAATTCAAGGTGCCGGTCAGCCTGGAGCGCATCCAGAGCGGCGGCGACCTGCGCTTTGTCGAGCGCTCCTATGTGTCCGACTCCATCGCCCCTAACCGCGATGTGGGTCTGCAGATCCACGGCAATGTGCTGAACGACAAGCTCAACTATGCCGTCGGCGTGTTCGACGGTCAGTTCGACGGCCAGAGCAACGGCACTAACCGCGACAACGTCGCCAATGCCGACGGTAAAGAGATCGCGGTGCGCGTGTTCGCCACGCCGTTCAAGGGAGAAGACAGCGTGCTGGAAGGACTGGGCTTCGGTCTGGCGGCCACCCGTGCCAATGGCAGCGACCAGGCGGTGGGTGATAGCTACCGTACACCGGGTCAGCGCACCATCTTTGCTTATAACGGCGCTACGCTGACTGACGGCGACAAGACGCGCTTCTCGCCGCAAGCCTACTACTACAACGGTCCGTTCGGCCTGATCACCGAATACATCAAGAGCGACACCGATGTGGTGCGCGGCGCCAACAGCGACAAGATCAGCAACGATGCCTGGCAGATCGCCGCATCGTGGGTGCTCACCGGTGAAAACAACAGTTTCCGTGGCATCACGCCCAAGCGCGATTTCGACCTGAACGCAGGCACTTGGGGTGCATGGGAGCTGGCAGTGCGTTACCACCAGCTGAATGTGGATGACAAGGTGTTCGAAGGCCCGGCCGCGACGCGCTATGCCAGCGCCACCTCCACCACGGAAAAAGCCTCTTCCTGGGGCTTGGGGGTGAACTGGTACCTCAACAAGAACCTCAAGGTGCAAACCACCTACGAGCAGACCAGCTTTGACAGTGGCGTTGCCGGTGTGCAAGACCTGGAAGACGAAAAGGTCCTGTTCACACGCCTGCAGGTCGCATTCTAGTTTTGCTTGATTCTGGACATTAAAGAGAAAGAAAAAGGAACATCATGAAATCACCGATTTTGACATTCACCGGTCTGCTGGCAGCGCTGCTGCTGTCGGCCAGCGTGCACGCGGCAGAAGTCACCCTGCTTAACGTGTCGTATGACCCGACCCGCGAGCTGTATCAGGATTACAACGCGGCCTTCTCCAAATACTGGCAGACCAAGACGGGCGACAAGGTCACCATCAAGCAGTCGCACGGGGGTGCGGGCAAGCAGGCCCGTGCCGTCATCGACGGCCTGGAAGCCGACGTGGTGACGCTGGCGCTGGCTTA
Source organism: Methylobacillus flagellatus (assembly GCF_005502435.1). GTDB lineage: Bacteria > Pseudomonadota > Gammaproteobacteria > Burkholderiales > Methylophilaceae > Pseudomethylobacillus > Pseudomethylobacillus flagellatus_A. The sequence goes on along the minus strand of NZ_SCOU01000001.1, from coordinate 913,274 downwards.
TGACATCGACGCCATCCATGAAAAAGCACGTCTGATCCCCAAAGATTGGCAGAAGCGTCTGGGCAACAACAGCTCGCCCTACACCTCCACCATCGTGCTGCTGGTGCGCAAGGGCAATCCCAAAGGCATCAAGGACTGGGACGATCTGGCCAGACCTGGCGTTTCCGTGATCACGCCTAATCCCAAAACCTCGGGCGGTGCACGCTGGAATTACCTGGCCGCCTGGGCCTATGCCCTGAAGAAGTACGGCAGCGAAGACAAGGCCAAGGAGTTCGTCGCCAAGATCTACAAGAACGTGCCGGTGCTGGACTCTGGTGCGCGTGGTTCCACCACCACCTTCGTGGAACGTGGTATCGGTGATGTGGCCATTTCCTGGGAGAACGAAGCCTTCCTGGCGTTGAAGGAACTGGGCCCCGAGAAGTTCGAGATCGTGGTGCCTTCCTTGTCCATCCTGGCTGAACCGCCGGTGACCATCGTCGACAAGGTGGTGGACAAGCGCAAGACCCGTGTCGTGGCGCAAGCCTATCTGGACTATCTGTATTCTGAAGAAGGTCAGGACATCGCAGGTAAGCACTACTACCGTCCTACGTTGGCAAGTGCTGCTGCCAAGTACGAGAAGCAGTTCCCCAAGCTCAACCTGATCACCATCGATGAGGTGTTCGGCGGCTGGCAAAAAGCCCAGAAGACCCACTTCAACGACGGTGGCGTGTTCGATCAGATCTACGGTAAGTAAGGGTTTGCCGAGTAACAAGGTGTGATGGCATAGGCGGGGGTGGTCCCCGCCTGTGCATCCACTCAATCAACCGAGGAGAGCAGGATGAGCAGCGCACTTGTGATCGGCGGCGATCAGATCGGCAGCATACGCCAGGTGTTGCAACAGCAGGGCATCCAGCAGGTGCATCACTGGACCGGCCGCAAAGTGGGCGACGCCAAGCGCGTCATCCCGCATGACACCGAACTGGTGGTGATGGTCACCGACTGGCTCAGTCATAACTTCATGCACAAGATCAAGCAGGATGTCAGCAAGCGCAAGCTGCGTGTCGTGTATACGCGCAACGGCAGTGCTCGCCTGCGTACCCAGTTGAAGGCCTCAGGTGCTGCGGCCATGGAGGTGGCCTGTCGCTGCCTAATCCGTATGCGCAGCATCTTTGCTTCAATTTAATCTGGACAGGAGTTCTCTCATGGCAATCCATGCAATCAATGTACGTAATCAGTTCCGTGGCCGTATCAAGGAGATCGTCATCGGCCCGGTCGTCTCCGAAGTGGACGTGGAGACCGCGCTGGGCACGGTAACTTCCGTGATCACCACGCGCTCCATCAACGAACTGGGGCTGCAGGTGGGCACCGAAGTGCTGGCCCTGGTGAAATCCACTGAAGTCTCGATCGCCAAGATAGGCTGACAGATAGCTTAACAAGGACCGTAGCAGCCCAGCCTGCCACGGCTTAGACCATGCTCAGTTGGCCAGCCTGTCCAGAATGGGGCAATCTGGCCGCTGATCGCCATGGCAACCATCCACCAGCCGTTGCAATTCCGCCTGCATCGCCTCCAGCTCGGCGATCTTCTGTTTCAGCGTCCTCACATGTTCACTGACCATCGCTTTCACTTCACTACTCGGGCGTTGCTGGTTATGCCATAGCTCCAGCAGCTTGCCGATCTGCACGGTGGAAAAGCCCAGGTCACGCGCATGGCGGATAAAGCACAGCAGGTGCAAGTCGTTCTGATTGTACAAACGGTAGCCGGAAAAAGTGCGGGCCACCTTGGGCATCAGGCCGATCTGCTCGTAATGGCGGATCATCTTGGCCGAGATGCCGCTGGCTTGCGCCGCCTCGCCTATATTCATCAGTCTGGTATACATCGATCTGGCATCTATCGATCTGGCATCCGTCGCATCAGCACTCATGGGACCTCCCGTGTCGTGCTGGCGGCTTTCCAGCGCCGCAGCGTCAGCGTGTTGAGTACCACGCTCACCGAGCTAAGCGCCATCGCCGTGCCCGCCACCATGGGGCTCAACAGCCCGAACGCCGCTAGCGGGATCCCCGCCAGGTTGTAGATGAAGGCCCAGAACAGGTTCTGCTTGATCTTGCGGTAGGTGCGCCGTGACAGGTCGATGGCGTCTGCCACCAGTGCCGGGTCAGCGCGCATCAGCGTGATGTCGGCGGTGTGCATGGCCACATCGGTGCCGCTGGACATGGCAAAGCTCACGTCTGCCAGCGCCAGTGCCGGTGCGTCGTTGATGCCGTCACCCACCATGGCTACGATGCTGCCATCCTGCTTGAGTGCCGTGATCGCCTCAGCCTTGGTCTCCGGCGACTGTTCTGCCAGCACCTGGCTGATGCCCGTCTGGTTTACTACCTGAGCGGCACTGCTGGCGTTGTCGCCAGTGAGCAATACGCTGTGTATGCCCAGGCTGTGCAGGTGCGCGATCGCCTGCTGCACGCCTGGCTTCAGTGCATCACCGAACACCAGCAGGCCGAGCAGGCGCGGCGGGGTGGTGGTGCCTACCCAGGCCAGCGAGTGGCCCGCCTGGGCATCTGCTGCCGTTTGTAATGCCGCCATCGGGATGTTCAGCGCGCGCATCCAGCGAGCGTTGCCTACATGGATGCGCAAGCCATCCACCGTGCCTACGCTGCCCAGCCCGGCCAAGTCGTGCATGTCCTCTGCACTCGCCGCCTGCACTTGCTGCGCGGCCGCATGCTCGCGTACGGCGCGTGCCAGAGGATGCAGACTGCCATGCTCCACAGCCAGCGCCTGTTGCAGCAGTTGGCGCTGATCGCCATCCACGGCGATGATGTGCAGCAGGCTTGGTTTGCCGATGGTGAGTGTGCCGGTCTTGTCGAACACCACGCGCTGTATGCGGTGCGCCAGTTCCAGCGCATTGGCGTCCTTGATGAGGATGCCGTGACGCGCTGCCAGGCCGGTCCCCACCATGATGGCGGTGGGGGTGGCCAGCCCCAGTGCACACGGGCAGGCGATCACCAGCACCGCCACGGCGCTCAAAATGGCCTGCTCCCAGTCACCGGTCAGCACCAACCAGCCTAGCAGCGTGAGCAGCGCGATGACCAGCACGGCTGGTACGAACACCGCACTCACCTGGTCCACCAGGCGCTGGATCTCGGGTTTGGCGATCTGGGCCTGCTCTACCAGCCGGATGATGCGCGACAGCGTGGTGTCGCTGCCGACTGCCAGCGTGCGCACCAGCAGCCGCCCATCGAGGTTGATCGCACCACCCGTCACGCGTTGCCCGGCTTGCTTGTTGACGGGCGTGCTCTCGCCCGTGATCAGCGCTTCGTCCACATGGCTGTGGCCTTCGATGATCTCGCCATCCACCGGGATGCGCTCGCCCGGCTTGACGATGACGATGTCCTGCAGTTGCACGGCGTTGAGCGCTAGCTCGGCTTCCAGGCCATCACGCCACAGTCGTACCGTATCGGGCCGCAGTGCCTGCAGGGCGCGGATGGCCTCTGTGGTCTGGCGTTTGGCGCGGCTTTCCAGCCATTTACCCAGCAACACCAGGCTGATCACGGCACTGGAGGCCTCGAAATAGAGATGTTCGCTGCCTTGCCACCACAGGTACAAAGAAAGCGCATAGGCCGCGCTGGTGCCGATGGCGACCAGCAGGTCCATATTGCCGGCGCCATGACGCACGGCATTCCAGCCCGCGCGGTAGAAACGTGCGCCCAGCCAGAATTGCACGGGCGTTGCCAGCAGCCACTGCCAGTGCCCGGCCAGCATCCAGTGCATGCCGACCGCATTCAGCAACATGGGCACCAGCAAGGGCAGGGTGAGCAGCCCGGCCAACAGCACCTTGCTGCCGGGCTGGCTGCCGGATGTGGCGGGGAGTGGCGTGTCTTCCTTGAGCAGGGTGGCGTCATAACCTGCATCGGCCACCGCCTGCAGCACGCTTGTGGCGTTATGCGTGCCTGCTTGCAGCGTCACATGTGCGCGTTCGGTGGCGAGGTTCACACTGGCACTGACTACGCCGGGCGCCTGTTGCAAGGCTTGTTCTACGCGTGCCACGCAACTCGCGCAGCTCATGCCGCTGATGGCGAGTTCCAGGCTGGTTTGGTTAGGTTTCATGGTGTGTTCCTGAGGTCGTCATGCTGAAGTTGCTCAAGTTTCCTATGCTCAACTTTCCCATTATGGCAAGGTCAAGCGTTGATTTGCAGTGTGCCATGCTTGACCTTGCCATGATGGTAAGCTCCAGGCTGTCACTTCAAGAATCAAGTATGTTTTGAAAGGAATCAACATGACTACCTATAAAGTCGACAAGATCAGCTGCATGGGCTGTGTGAACGCCATCACGCGCGTACTGCAGCAGGCAGATGCCACGGCCAGGGTAGAGGCAGACCTAGCGGGCAAACTGATCCATGTCGAGGCCAGCCTCAGTGTGGAGGAGGTGCAGCAACGACTGGAACGTGCTGGCTACCCTGCTGTGTTACAGGCGCGACCGGAATAAACCAGAAGTTATAAAGATATAGATTCATATTCTTTTGTTCGAGGCGGTCGCTTTGCTACATTGAGGCTTGATTCGCTGTGTGCTGCTCTGCTCAGATACAGCCGTACAGACACAGCCAATGACGCATCGTAGCCTTGCCAACCACAAGGCCTTCAACCGGAGAATCCCAGCATGACCGATCAGGCAAGCCCTTATCCCATCCCACGTATCAATGAAGTGGCGCCGGATTTCGAAGCAAACTCCACACACGGCCCGCTCAAGTTGTCCGACTACCGCGGCAAATGGGTGGTCCTGTTCGCGCACCCGGCTGATTTTACGCCCGTGTGCACCACCGAATTCATCGGTTTCGCCAGGCATGCAGATGCGTTCAGTGCGCGTAACGTGCAGCTGATCGGCGTTTCCGAAGACAGCAATTCCAGTCACCTGGCCTGGATAGCCAACATCAAGCAGAACTTTGGCGTGCACATCCCGTTCCCGGTCATCGACGACCGCGCCGGTCATGTGGCCGCCAGGTTCGGTCTGATCCACCCCGGTGAATCGCAGACTGCCACCGTGCGTGCCGTGTTCGTCATCGACGATAAGGGCTTGATCCGTGCGTTTGTCTATTACCCGCTGACCACAGGCCGTTCCATAGAAGAGATCCTGCGCCTGGTGATTGCCCTGCAGACCACCGACCAGCACAAGGTGGCCACGCCTGAAGGCTGGCAGCCCGGTGACAAGGTCATTGTCCCGGCACCGGCTACCCAGGCAGCGGCGGAAGCACGCAGCAGCGAAGGCTATGAAACCGTGGATTGGTACTTCAGCAAGAAACCCCTGCCGGTCGGCTGAGAGGCTGCACCGTCTGAATCTCCGGTGCTTGAATCACCGGAGATTAGCAGGGTCGTCATTCCGGCGCAGGCCGGAATCCAGGCAACTGAGCTGCCCGTGATGCCGGGATAGGGTTCCACGGTTCACTGCGCTGTACCGCAATGACATTATCTATACGCGGGTAATGCGTTCTCATGCCCTGATAGGCCTGAATACAAAAACGCCGTCCATCTCATCGAGACAGACGGCGTTTTAATGACGGCCAGCCTTTGTTTAAACGATTAAGGTCTTGCCGCTGCGAGCCTGCGTAGCGCCTGATATAGCACATCGATCTCGGCGTAGGTGTTGTAGAACGCCAGTGACGGACGTACCGTGGTTTCCTGACCAAAGCGGCGCAGTATGGGCTGCGCGCAGTGGTGGCCAGAGCGCACCGCGATGCCTTCGTTGTTGAGTGCGGCACCGACTTCTTCGCTCTTGTAGCCCACCAGATTGAAGGACAGCACGCTGGCCTTTTCCTTGGCGGTGCCGTACAGCGCGAGGCCGGGCACCTGGGTCAGCAGATGCGTCGCGTATACCAGCAGTTCGTGCTCGTAACGTGCAATGTTGTGGATGCCCACCCGCTCAACGTACTTCAGCGCTGCACCCAAACCCACTGCATCGGCGATGTTGCCAGTACCGGCTTCGAACTTGGCGGGTGCTTGATGATAGACCGTCTTGTCGAAGGTGACGTCCTGGATCATGTTGCCACCGCCTTGCCAGGCCGGCATATCGTCCAGTACTTCTTTCTTGCCGTACAGCGCACCTATGCCGGTCGGGCCAAAGATCTTGTGGCCGGAGAACACGAAGAAATCCGCGTCCAGCGCCTGCAGATCCACTTGCATGTGCGACACCGACTGCGCGCCGTCCAGCAGCACACGTGCGCCAGCACGATGCGCCATCTTGATCATCTCGGCAGCAGGCGTCACAGTGCCCAGCGCATTGGAAACCTGCGTGAACGACACCAGTTTGACCTTGCTGGTGAGCAGCTTTTGGTATTCATCCAGCAGTATCTGACCGCTGTCATCCACCGGGATCACTTTGAGCCTGGCACCGGTTTCCTGGCACAGCTGCTGCCAGGGCACGATGTTGGCGTGGTGTTCCAGGTGGCTGATGACGATCTCGTCACCCTGGCCCAGATGCTTTTTGCCCCAGGTTTTGGCCACCAGATTGATGGCTTCCGTGGTGCCGCGTACGAACACGATGTTGTCGACCGACGGTGCATTCAGAAAACGACGTACCGTTTCACGTGCATCCTCGTAAGCATCCGTGGCTCGCGCAGCCAGTGTGTGCGCAGCGCGGTGGATGTTGGAGTTCTCATGCGCGTAGAAGTAGGCGATACGGTCGATCACTACTTGCGGCTTGTGCGTGGTGGCCGCGTTGTCGAACCAGATCAATTGCTTGCCGTTGATCTGCTCCTGCAGGATAGGGAAGTCACGGCGCACCTGATGCACGTCGAATGCTGGGTGGGCGGAAGTGTCCAGATCCGGCGTGGACGTCGGGTTCAGAAAGTAGTAGCCACTATTGCTAGGCACGGCGGCAGGCCTTGCAGATGCCGGTGTTGCAGGTACAGGAGTAGCCCCTGACAACAAGGATTGCAGTTCGCCTTGCTGCGGTACGCTGCCAAAGCTCAGCAAAGCGTCGATATTGCCGATGTCTAGTACCAGACCGCTAGGTTGCAGCCAATCCGGTTGTGCTGGCAGAGGCGGCGAGTTCGAGCCTGCTGACGGCGGTGCCTTGGCACTTAAGCCGGGCGCATCATGCACGGCCAGCGGTACCGACGATAAGGTTGGCGTCTGCTGCGAGGTGCTTATCGGTGCAGTAGCTAGCGGTGTGATCGCATGTGGATGGGTGAGCTGGCTTGGGTCGGTAGCATCGCTATGCGAAGCCGTGGACGGGATGCCACCAGTTTTCGCCAGTGGCGAACCGACCGGAAAGCCTTCCGCATACAGCTCGTTCAGCAAGCCGGACAGCGTGCCGATATCGAGTTGCCCGGATTCACTGGCAGCACGACCGACTCCCAGACCGGTCGCCATACGCGGATGTTCGCCAGGCAGCGCGCCCAGCAAAGCCTCGGGCGTGAACGCAGACAAGTCGGCGAACTGGCTGGATGCACCACCCGGTAGTTGGCCAGAAACCTGACCAAGTTCCAGATTACTTGTAGTCATAGTAGTGACCTACGTTCACATTCTCCAGTACAGCGATTGCGTCATCGGTCAGGATGGCCAATGAGCAATACAACGAAACCAGATAGGAAGCGATGGCCTTGTGGTTGATGCCCATGAAGCGCACCGACAAGCCCATGGTCTGCTGGCCCGGCAGGTTGGGCTGATACAGGCCCACCACGCCTTGACGGCTTTCACCCACGCGCAGCAGCAGGATGCTGCTCTTGCCATCCACGATCTGCACCTTGTCGCTGGGGATCAGCGGCAGGCCACGCCAGGTCAGGAACTGTGAACCGAACAGGGATACGGTAGGCGGAGGTACGCCGCGACGCGTGCACTCGCGGCCAAAGGCAGCGATGGTGCGTGGGTGGGCCAGGAAGAAGGCAGGCTCTTTCCATACCTTGGTCAGCAGCTCGTCCAGATCGTCCGGCGTAGGCTGGCCGGTGCGCGACTGGATGCGCTGGCTGGCGGCCACGTTGTTAATCAGGCCGTATTCCTTGTTGTTGATCAGTTCGCTTTCCTGACGTTCCTTGACCGTTTCTATGGTCAAGCGCAGTTGTTCCTTGATCTGGTTATGCGGGCTGCTGTACAGGTCGGAGACGCGCGTATGCACGTCAACCACGGTATTGACCGCATTCAGCACATATTCGCGGCCCCATTCTTCGTAATCCACAAAGGTGGCGGGCAATTCGCGCTCGTCTTTGTTGGAGCAATCCACCGTGATCGCATTCGGATCTTTGGCCTGATTGACGCGGTAGATACCCGCTTCGACCGGCACCCAGTTAAGTAAATGCACCAGCCAGCGTGGGCTGATGGTGCTAAGCATGGGAACGGTTTTGGTCGCATTGGCAAGGGTACGGGCGGCGACATCGCCCAGCGCGGTCTGTTGTTGTTCCTGATGTTCCTGTTTGGCCATGGCATTCTCCTGTGAGGGTTAGTTGAGTTGCAAGTTGGGTAGGGTGCCATCCTGACGCGACGCAAGACCGGCGGATTCTGCCGGTGCGCCTGCCATTCTGGCCTGATTGATATTGCTGCCTGGCGGTACGCTATAAGTGAGCCAGACATTACCGCCGACGACAGAACCGCGGCCTATGGTGATGCGGCCCAGGATGGTGGCGCCGGCGTAGATCACCACGTCATCTTCGACGACAGGATGACGTGCGTGACCCTTGGTCAGCTTGCCATGGTCATCAGTGGGGAAGCGTTTGGCGCCCAGCGTCACCGCCTGGTAGATGCGTACATGGCGACCAATGATGCTGGTCTCGCCTATCACGACGCCTGTGCCATGGTCGATGAAGAACTGCTCGCCTATGGTGGCGCCCGGATGGATGTCGATGCCGGTGGCAGAATGCGCGATCTCGGCGATCATGCGGGCGATCAGCGGCACACCTTGCTTGTGCAGCGCATGGGCCAGGCGATGATGGATGATGGCGTGGATGCCCGGGTAGCACACCAGCACTTCGTCTATGCTGCGCGCCGCCGGGTCACCATCGAAAGCAGCCTGGATATCGGTGTCGAGCAGCTTGCGTATCTGTGGTAACTGATGCGCGAATTCACGCAGGATATGCTGCGCCTCCTCCTGTAACACTGAGTCGCTGCCTTGCAGATCGGCCACAAAACACAGTTCCAGCTTGATCTGTGCGAGCAGGCTGCGCAGCGCCACATCCAGACTATGACCGACAAAATAATCGATGCCTTCCGGGTTCAGGTCAGGCAGGCCAAGACGGTTTGGGAACAGGGCTGCACCCAGGCCTTCCACCACCTCGGTCAGCGCCTTGCGCGATGGCAGTTTGGGCGGTTTGTCACGACGCTGGCGGCTGTCCAGCGCGCTGAGGCGTGCCTCACGCAATGCCGTGACAATGTCGGCGATTTGCAACTGGGTGGTCAATGTCGGTAGGGTTTGCGTCATGTTCTCAGGTGATAAAAAACAAAAAAGCCAGTGGTCTCTCGACACACTGGCTTCCGGTTGTCCGGTCAGCTCGCGCTAAACGTATTGCATATGTGGGCCTGCCTTGGCAGCGCCGTAAAAGTGAATATAGCCTAGATTGTGCGGTTCACGATAGTCATTAGCAAAAAATTATCATCGTTCCCACAGCCTCAGTGGCCACTGGCATGGGTCTCCTTGATATCCGGCAGGAATATGGTCACCACCCCGATCAGCGGCATGAACGCGCAAATCTGATACACCAGCTGCAAGCCGTGACTGTCCACTAGCATGCCCAGCAGGGCCGCCGAAATGCCGGCAGTGCCGAACGCCAGCCCGAAGAACAGCCCGGAGATGGTGGCCACCTTGCCCGGCACCAGCTCCTGCGCATACACCAGAATGGCCGAGAACGCCGAGGACAGCACCAGCCCGATGATCACGGACAGCACGCCGGTCCAGAACAGGTTGGCATACGGCAGCAGCAGCGTGAACGGCGCCACGCCCAGGATAGACCACCAGATCACGCGCTTGCGACCGATGCGGTCGCCGACCGGGCCGCCCAGCAGGGTGCCAGCGGCCACCGCGAACAGGAATACGAACAGGTACAGCTGTGCGCTGTGCGTGCTGAGCTGGAATTTTTCGATCAGGTAGAAGGTGTAGTAGTTGCTTAGGCTGGCCATGTACACGAACTTGGAAAAGATCAGCACGAACAGCACCCCCAGCGACACCAGCACGGTACGCCGTGACAAACCATGGTCCACCATCTGGCGTGCCCGCGCTGGCAGGCTGGCCATGTGCGCATGCGCCCAGCGGCCCGCCAGGGTCAGCAGCACGGCACCGATCAACGCCGCCAGCGACAGCCAGGCCACGCTGGCCAAGCCGCGTGGCAGGATCAACAACGCCGCCAGCAAGGGGCCGACCGCGCTGCCCATATTGCCGCCCACCTGGAAGATGGACTGTGCTAGGCCGGGTTGCTGCCCGGCCGCTAGGCGCGCCACGCGTGACGATTCCGGATGAAACACCGAAGAACCCATGCCGATCAGCATGGCAGCCACCAGTACCGCATGGAAATGCGTGGCCGTGGCCAGCACCAGCAGGCCTGATAAAGTCAGCAGCATGCTCATGGGCAGCGTGTAAGGCCGTGATTTACGGTCGGCATACATGCCGATCAGCGGTTGCAGCACGGAACCGGTCAGTTGGAACGCCAGCGTGATCAGGCCGATCTGCGTGAAACTCAGGCTTAAGTGCAGCTTGAGGATAGGGTAGATCGCGAGCAGCACCGACTGCATCATGTCGTTCAAAAAGTGCGAAACACTGATCGCCGCGATCACGGGGTAATGCGTTTTGGATGGGCGGGTCGCCCCGGCAGTGATGGTCGCCATAAACAGAACCTGTGGTTTTAAGCAGTATACAAATCGAGCCCAGCAGTATAATTTGTCTCAATCAATATGGTCTTGACAAAAAATATCGAGAAAATGACAAACCAGCTCATAGACCACACGCGTGATTACGGCATGCCGCTGGATGATTACCAGACCCTGCCGCATGCCGTGACTGCCAAGGCTTCCGATTTTGTCGGCCTGCATGCACCGCGTCATTGCCATCCGCGTGCGCAGCTTATTTATGCGGGCAGTGGCGTCATGCGCATCGAAACCGATGTGGGCTGCTGGGTGATCCCGCCGCTACGCGCGGTGTGGGTGCCGCCCGGCATCACGCACTGCGTGGACGCGCTGGGCAAAGTGGAGATGCGCACGCTGTATATCCGTGCCGACATCGCGGCGCGCTTCGGTGCGCAATGCAGCCTGGTCGAAGTCGGCCCGCTGCTGCGTCAGTTGATCCTGTCCTTGTGCGAGTTGCCCACCAACTACGACGAAGCCGGCCGTGGCGGACTCATCGCCCAGCTGGCGCTGCAGGAGATCCGCTTTCTGGGCACCCCGGCCTTGCACCTGCCGCTACCGGCCAGCGAAAAACTCATGCGCGTCTGTCAGCAGATGATCCAGCAGCCGGAAGCGGCGGTGACCATCGAAACGCTGGCTGACCAGCTGGCCATGAGCGCACGCACCCTGGCGCGCCGCTTCGAAAAGGAGACCGGCCTGAGTTTCCGGCAATGGCGTCAGCAGGCGCGCCTGATCGAAGCGCTGGCACGCCTGGCGTCGCAACAGCCTGTGGCGCAGGTGGCCGACGCGCTCGGTTATGCCAGTGCCAGTGCTTTTACGGCCATGTTCAGACGAACGCTGGGCGTGGAACCTAGCCGGTATTTTGTGAGCTGAGGCAGGCCAGCCTGAAAAGGCTGGGAGCAATGCCGCTATTTTTTGACCACGCTGCTATGGCAGGCCACCGCCGCTATGTTTAACTCATACCCCCATAAAATCAATTTAAGTTATATACATATTTTTTTATATTCTTTTACATTGTTTTAACGCCTGATTAAAGTGCGCTCATCCCATAGATAAACCGATGAGAGCACCATGTTCAAGAAGTTAGCCATTGCCGCGTTGCTATTTGCAGGCAGCGCCCACGCCGACCAATCCCTGCTGAATGTTTCCTATGACGTGACGCGCGAGTTCTACAAGGATTTCAATCAGGCCTTCATCAAAGACTGGCAGCAGAAGACCGGCAACAAGGTCACCATCAATCAGTCACATGGCGGTTCCAGCAAGCAGGCACGTGCCGTGGTGGACGGTCTGGAGGCCGACATCATCAGCATGAACCAGGCGACCGACATCGACATTCTCTATGAACGCGCCAAGCTGATCCCCAAGGACTGGCAGAAGCGTCTGCCGTATGGCAGCGCACCCACGGCATCGACCACCGTGTTCCTGGTGCGCAAGGATAACCCCAGGCGTATCCGCGACTGGGACGACCTGATCAAGCCCGGTGTTGCCATCGTGATCCCCAACCCCAAGACCTCGGGCAATGGCCGTTACAGCTATCTGGCGGCATGGGGCTATGTGGTGAGGAAGGGCGGCGATGAAGCCAAGGCCAAAGACTTTGTCGCCAGGCTGTTCAAGAACGTGCCCGTGCTGGACGCCGGTGGTCGTGGCGCGACCACCACTTTCGTGCAGCGCGGCATCGGCGATGTGCTGCTGACGTTCGAGAACGAAGTGGCGCTGATCAAGAAAGAGTTCGGCGCCGACCAGTTCGACGTGGTCTACCCATCGGTGAGTGTGCTGGCCGAGAACCCGGTCGCGCTGGTGGATAACGTGGTCGACAAGCGCAAGACGCGCGCACTGGCACAGGCGTATCTGGACTATCACTACAGCGAAGCCGGGCAGGAACTGGCCGTCAAGCATGCACTGCGTCCACGTGTAGAAGCGATTGCGGCCAAGCATCAGGCGGATTTCCGTGCGCTGGACCTGTTCACCATCGACGAGGTCTTCGGTGGCTGGACCAAAGCCCAGAAGACCCATTTCGCCGATGGCGGCCAGTTTGACCAGATCTATCTCAAGTAACTGTTGAAGCAAAAAAGGATGATAAACATGACTCAGACCTTGAGCCACCTGGAAGCACTGCGCGCCCAGCTGCGTGAGGCCCTGTTCCTGGACCTGGACGACTACGGCCTGGAAGAACCGGAGGGCGGGCTGTTCACCAGCCGCTTTCTGGGCATCGAGCTGAACAGCGCGTTCCAGGCCATCTACGATAGCGCTGCAGGCGAGCTGTTCGGCCACGAGGCGCTGCTGCGTCCTTCACTGGGCCGCGAGCAGACCATCAGCCCGGAATTCGCCTTCAGCTATGCCGAGCAGGCGGGTCGATTGGTCAAGTTCGATCGCATCGCCCGCACCCTGCACGTGCTGAATTTCCGCCAGATCCATGCCGAGAACGGCTTGCTGTTCCTCAACGTGCACCCCAGCCTGCTACTAAGCGTGAATGCGCATGGCCGCGTGTTCGAGCGCATCCTGCATACCAATTCGGTGCCCACCAAGCGCGTGGTGATCGAGATCCGTGAACGTGTGATCGAGCAGGACAAGCAGTTGCAGGAAGCGGTGCAGAATTACCGCGAACGCGGCTACCACATCGCCATCGACGGCTTTGGTGCCAAGCGCTCCAATCTGGACCGCTTGTGGAAACTTTCACCTGAATTCGTCAAACTCGACCATAGCCTGATCCAGGAGGCAGAGCAGCATGCGGGCCTGCGCAAAGGGCTGGTCAATCTGGTGAGTCTGGTGCGTGACCTGGGCGCGCAGCCCGTGATCACCGGCATTGAAACCCAAACGCAGCTGGAGATCGCCATCCAATCCGGCGCCACGCTGCTGCAAGGCTATCTACTGGGCAAGCCGTCGATTGCCCGCGAGCTGCAAACCCTCCAGGTTTTCAGGCCCACCATACGCGTGGCGGCTTAAGTCCGTAGTCCCTGCTTTACTGCAATACCGTTGTTTGGCTTTACCTGCTCTTTAGCGCTATCTCTTTAGCTCTATGCAATTCAACTCTCCTCCTTAAGCTGGCCGCGCAGTGCGTGGTCAGCTATTTTTTGGATGTAGAAGAGCGTGACGTGCTGTATGCATTCAGTGAGCACTAGCGAAAGGCGTTGCTAGAACAGTAACTCAACACGACCAATATAGGCTTTAAGACATAAGTCGTGTTGAGTGCCTTAGTCACAACTATTTTTCATTGATATTCTGCTGGAATATCTCCATCCATCTTTTCAGCTCCAACTCGGTCTTCTTGTTGTTATTAGGGCTGTAAGGAAAAGCGACTCTCCACTCAGGGCGGTCAATGTCTTTCACTTTGACAAAGAAGCCAGACCCCGCTTCATTTGCTTTGTTTTGACGATGGTTGTGTGCACCCTCGGCCAAGGTCCTATTACTGATGGAGGTGCCTCCGGTCAATAAGTTGTAGGTCCACTCGCGCACGTCGCTGAAGTCATATTTCTTGAAATCATCGCCATCCAGCAAATAGATCTGCCGCGTGGAAAGGTTGACTGCGATGCCCGTGCTTTGATGGTAGTGCTGATATTTACAGTCGCCCACCAGTCCAGACCACTCCTCTTTCTTCTTGGATTGCTTCAGCAAATTGGCAAATGGCTGCCAAATCAACCAGCCACCGACACCAAGAGCGACGATAAAAAACAAGATGTTATGCATCTCCTGGGAATAAACGTACCCGATCAAGATGATGATCGAACCAAAAAATATTTTCATTGCTCCCCCGATTATTGTTTTTTATAAGCTTACCTAACACGGGTTGGATGAAGTGTCTCCCGCGCTGAGGGCAAGGTATTGCGCTGGTCATTCTGCACATTGACGCTGTTGCCGTCTATTCAATCGTGGCGTTCAGGGTTAATTTTTGTAATCGGAGAGACTGACGGTACGGGTGGCAGGGATAGGGTATAACTGCAGATGTGGGATAGGGTACGAGAACGATAACCAGGTCCTAGACATTGAGTCCGACCCTATTCCTGATGATGTTGACTTTAAAGCCGCTGCAGGGCGCAATAATCAATGGGCATTGCGCCGTATTACGCCCTGCCAAGCTCACTTCGCGGGAGTGCCCAAGATAGGGGTCTCTTGAGCAAGTTTACATTCCAGCACGCCTTTCTTGCCTTCCTCTTCGCTCACTTGCTTGAGCCCTGCACCACCTACGAAAGCGCCAAGCTTGATGTATTGCTGCACAAAATAATGCATGCCCTGCTGCGCTTCAATGGCAACTTTGTTGTCGCTGAACTCAGACTCGGTGGCAATCTCGTGCGTGCCCGGATCCAGTTCCTTGTAAAAGTAGGTATTAGGTGCCGATTCGCCGATCACCGTGCCATTAATGGTGATGGTTTTTTTCAGCGCAGCGCCGAACGACGAGTTTCTGTAGATATATAAACCGGCTTTTCCTTCGGTTGGCGCTGAGAATTCTTTCCTTGTTTTATCCAGATCCCCCGAAGCCATCGGCACACTGGCACAACCGGAAAGGTACAGTGAGGCCACGACGGCGATGCAACTCAGAATTTTCTTGAACATGACAGTTTTTCTTTCTAATTATTTGGTTAAAGATGAACATGCAGTGCGGCAAGCGCTGTAGTTCGCAATACGCTGCGCTATTGCGCACTACAACAACTACAACAAGGACCGGTGACCATCTGGATCAAGGCTAAGCCACAACTTAAGTGCTGGCGCTTGCGCTGGCAATTCCCCCAAAGGTGCTAGCCAGCAGCTAATCCGAGATCAGCAGCTGGTTGTGGTCTGTTTTTAAGTAGAAGGTGCCGCTCTGGTCGATCTGGATCTCGCGGATGCGATAGCCTTGCAGCACGGGTTCGGCGTAGACCAGCGTGCTGCCTTCTTTCTTGATGCGCAGCAGGGTGGTGTTGGCCATGCCAGCCACGAACAGGTCGTTATCCCAGTAGTCATTGCGGCCGGTGGAGGGGTATTTGGCGACCGGGCCTACGCCTATGGAGGGCAGAAAGGTCATGGCGGGTTTTTCGTAGCCTTCGTGGCTGTTGAATTTGTTGCCATAGTAGCCGCCCATGCCGTCACGCTCGTAGATGGTGCCGTAGCTGACGATGGGCCAGCCGTAGTTCTTGCCGCGTTTGATCAGGTTGATCTCGTCGCCACCACGCGGGCCGTGTTCGGCTAGCCACAGCTCGTTGCTCTCCCGGTCGTAATACAGGCCGCCCGAGGGTGAGCGGAAGCCCACAGCGTAGACTTCGGCGTTGAGTTGCTGCAGATTGATGCGGATGACTTTGCCCACCGAGGTGGTCTTGTCCTGCACACGTTCCGGCTTGGAGAAGTCGCCGATGCTGAGGTAGAGCGTGTTGTCGTTTTCGCCCAGCACCAGTTTGCCGCCTACCTGGTGGCCGAGGATGGGTTCCTTGATGGCGGGGCGGCTCAGGTAGATCTCGCGCTGGAACACCACATCGCTGTTGATCAGGTCCACTTCATATTCGGTCACGGCCAGGCGCACGCCGTTCTGGTTATCGTCCCAGGTGGTGTAAGCCACGTAGAGCGATTTGCCTACCAGCAGACTGTCCTTCACGCCAGACAGGTCTTTGCA
The DNA here is from genome assembly GCF_005502435.1 of Methylobacillus flagellatus. Classification (GTDB taxonomy): domain Bacteria; phylum Pseudomonadota; class Gammaproteobacteria; order Burkholderiales; family Methylophilaceae; genus Pseudomethylobacillus; species Pseudomethylobacillus flagellatus_A. The sequence continues at coordinate 896,910 of NZ_SCOU01000001.1, read as the reverse complement.
GTACACCACCTTTTTGCTGCTGCTTTCGTCGGGCGAGCCTTCGTTGCCCGGAATGAACTTGGTGAGCGCGGCGCCGGGTTTGATCAGGGTGAGCTCGCCGTTGAGGCGGGTGAAGTACACCTCGCCACATTTACTGATGAACAGGAACACGTTCTTATCCAGACGCTCGAACGGGCCGCTGGGGTATTGGTCATCGAACGGGATGCGGTATTCCTTTAAGTTTTGCGAACCATACACCGAGGCGATCTTGGGTGGCTCCACCACGGGTTCTTCCACCGCCTGATGGCTGGGGTTGAAATCCGGTGCGTAGATGGGCAAGGGGTTGGCCGTGTCGGCTGGTTTTTCACTGGCGGGCTTCTCAGTGACGGGCTTGCTGGTGTCGACGGGTGTTTGCTGGGCACTGTCGGCGGTGTGGCCCGCCGTACTGGCGCTGATCATCATGATGGCAATAGCGGTTATTTGTAGCCAATTCCTTAGTGCATGCTGCATCTATCTACATCTCCAATGGCGTGTTTTTTACGCATCAGCCTCGACTATAACGCAGGCCTTGCTGCCAATGCCACGCTGAATTTGCCGTAATTCAGCCTTCAATGCGGTAAGTGCTGCCTTCTTAATAACTTATTCGTATAAAAATATAAAGAATCAGTCTTTTTGAAAATTAAGACGCTCTGCTACATTACGAGCCGTTTTGACGCACCCATAAAAGGCAGTCCAATGGCAACAACCATACGCAAACACAGGAATGTTCTGCCCGGTTTCCGGCTTTCGCTGGGCTACACCATCCTCTATTTAAGCCTGATCGTACTGATCCCGCTGGCGGCCACCTTCCTCAAGACGGCGGAGCTGAGTTTTGCCGAATTCTGGGCGGTGGTGACCGCGCCACGGGTGGTGGCTTCTTATAAACTGACCTTTGGCGCCTCTCTGCTGGGCGCGCTGATCAATGCGGTGTTCGGGCTGCTCACCGCCTGGGTGCTGGTGCGCTACACCTTTCCGGGCAAGAAGATCGTCGATGCGCTGGTGGATTTGCCGTTCGCCTTGCCCACAGCGGTGGCCGGTATCGCGCTGACCGCTGTTTACGCAGGCAATGGCTGGATAGGCAGCCTGCTGGAGCCCAACGGCATCAAGGTGGCCTTTACCCCGCTGGGTGTGGTGGTGGCGCTGACCTTCATCGGCCTGCCGTTCGTGGTGCGTACCGTGCAGCCGGTGCTGCAAGACCTGGAAGCCGAGACCGAAGAAGCCGCTGCCAGCTTGGGTGCCAACCGCTGGCAGACCTTCCGCAAGATCATCCTGCCTGCGGTCTGGCCGGCCCTGTTGACCGGGTTTGCACTAGCGTTTGCACGCGCGGTGGGTGAATACGGCTCGGTGATCTTCATCGCCGGCAACATGCCCATGGTGTCCGAGATCACGCCGCTCATCATCATCACCAAGCTCGAACAATATGACTACACCGGCGCGACTGCGGTAGCCGTGGTCATGCTGGTCATTTCCTTCCTGCTGTTGCTCGCCATCAATGGCCTGCAATGGTGGAGCAGTCACCGTCATCAAGCCTCAAGGTAAGCCGCCATGTCTGGAGCAACGAATATTTCGCAATACAGCCGCTACAACGCCAAAGTGGCACGTAGCCGGGCCACCTCGGAACCGGCGTGGATACGCTGGGCCCTGATCGGCGTGTCGCTGGCTTTTCTTACCCTGTTCCTGTTCGTGCCGCTGGCCGCCGTGTTCACCGAGGCGTTCCGCAAGGGCTACGAGGTGTACCTCAACGCATTGATCGAGCCGGATGCGCTGTCGGCTATCAAGCTCACCTTGATCGCGGCGGGCATCGCGCTGCCGCTCAACCTGGTGTTCGGGGTGTCGGCGGCCTGGGCCATCGCCAAGTTCGAGTTCAGGGGCAAGAGCGTGCTGATCACGCTGATCGACCTGCCGTTCGCAGTGTCGCCGGTGATCGCTGGCTTGATCTATGTGCTGATCTTCGGTCTGCAGGGCTGGTTCGGCGAGTGGATGTCCGAGCATGATTTCAAGGTGATCTTTGCTATCCCCGGTATCGTGCTGGCGACCATCTTCGTGACCTTCCCGTTCATCGCCCGTGAGCTGATCCCGCTGATGCAGGCACAGGGCAAGGACGAAGAAGAGGCTGGTCTGGTGCTGGGTGCCAGCGGCTGGCAGGTGTTCTGGAAGGTGACGCTGCCCAACATCAAGTGGGGTCTGCTGTACGGCATCATCCTCACCAATGCCCGCGCCATGGGCGAGTTCGGCGCGGTGTCGGTGGTGTCCGGCCATATCCGTGGCCTGACCAACACCATGCCGCTGCATGTGGAGATCCTCTACAACGAATACAACTACGCGGCAGCGTTTGCCGTGGCTTCCCTGCTGGCGCTGCTGGCACTGGTGACATTGGCATTGAAGAGCTTCATCGAATGGCAGACCGCGCGTCAGGCCAGCGATAACGAAAAACGGACTGAGGAATAATCATGAGTATTGCGATCAAGAATGTGGTCAAGAATTTTGGCAGCTTCAGCGCGCTGAACGATGTCAGCGTGGAGGTGCCTAGCGGCGAACTGGTCGCCTTGTTGGGGCCATCCGGTTGCGGCAAGACCACGCTGCTGCGCATCATCGCGGGTCTGGAAACCCCGGACACCGGCAATATCCTGTTCAACGGCACGGATACCACAGACCGTGATGTGCGCGAGCGCCAGGTCGGTTTCGTGTTCCAGCACTATGCGCTGTTCCGGCACATGACCGTGTTCGAGAACGTGGCCTTCGGCCTGCGGGTGCGGCCGCGCAGCACGCGCCCGACCGATGCCGAGATCCACCGTCGTGTGCATGAGTTGCTGGAGCTGGTGCAGCTGGACTGGCTGGCCGACCGCTACCCACCGCAACTGTCTGGTGGTCAGCGTCAGCGTATCGCGCTGGCCAGGGCGCTCGCGGTCGAGCCTAAAGTGCTGCTGCTGGACGAGCCGTTCGGTGCGCTGGATGCCAAGGTGCGCAAGGACCTGCGCCGCTGGCTGCGCCGTCTGCACGACGAACTGCACATCACCAGTGTGTTCGTGACGCACGATCAGGAAGAAGCGCTGGAAGTGGCGGACCGCATCGTGGTGATGAACCACGGCAAGGTGGAGCAGATCGGCACGCCGCAGGAGGTGTACGACAAGCCAGCGTCCCCGTTCGTGTACCAGTTCCTGGGCAATGTGAACCTGTTCCACAGCCGTGTGAATGCCGGTCGTGCCAGCATCGCCGACATCGAGCTGCAGATCGACAGCCACCATGACACCCAGGACAGCGCCGCATTTGCGTATGTGCGTCCGCATGACATCGACATCCAGAAAGAGCGCGGTAGCCAGCCTGCGTTCGAGGCCACGGTGACCTATGTGCACGCCATCGGCCCGCTGGTGCGCCTGGAACTGCAACGCGCGGACAACACCGAGCTGATCGAGGCCGAACTGACGCGGGAACGTTTCCGCGAGCTGGACATTGCCGAAGGTGCGCATGTGTTCATACAGCCACGCAATGTGCGTGTGTTCCTAGACCAGCAGAGCGCTTGATCTGCAGGAGGTGCGCTTGAAGGCGGGCGTCTTCAGCGCTCACCTCTCCAAGTGCAGCTGCTTGCCCACAGTTGCTTTGCATTCTGCAACACCACTTCGTAATTCGACGTAGTTTGCGGGCAGGTGGCTAGTCAATGGGTGTCAGGCAATGCTATGTTGATGGCGTCAGACAACGACTCCCTTACACAACATGGCAAATGGTCTAGCATCCAAGCAGCGACCGCCGGAAGTGCTGGTCGCATTGTTCGCCGAGGCGGGCATCACCCTCAACGGGGATGCCCCCTGGGATATCCAGGTCAGTGATGACAAGGTGTATCGACAGATCCTGTCGCGTGGCTCGCTGGGCTTCGGGCAGGCCTATATGCAGGGGCAATGGCAGTCAGCCGCGCTGGACCAGACTATGCTGCGCCTGTTGCAAGCGGGCGTGGACAACAAGCTGGGTGGCTGGGCCAGGTTACGCCTGCTGTGGGCGGTGATCCGTCACCGCGCGTTCAATCTGCAGTCGCAGCAGCGCGCATTCCAGGTGGCACAGGCGCACTACGACATCGGCAATGATGTGTTCGAAGCCATGCTGGATCCCACCATGAGTTACTCCTGCGGTTACTGGCAGCATGCTCGACACCTTGCGGAGGCCCAGACCCACAAGCTGGACATGATCTGCCGCAAGCTGCAGTTGCAGCCGGGTGAACGGCTGCTGGAGATCGGCTGCGGCTGGGGCGGTCTGGCGGCCCATGCCGCCCGGCATTACGGCGCCGAGGTGCTGGGCGTGACCGTGTCAGTGGAACAGCAGAAATTGGCGCAGCAGCGCTGTGCCGGGCTGCCGGTGCGCATCGAGCTGATGGATTACCGGCAGCTGGCCGGCAAGTTCGACAAGATCGTGTCGGTAGGCATGTTCGAGCATGTGGGCCAGAAGAACTACCCGGTATATTTCGACACTGCCTCGCGCCTGCTCAAGACGGATGGCCTGTTCCTGCTGCACACCATAGGCAATTACCGCACTTCCTACCGTACCGATCCGTGGATAGAGCAGTACATCTTCCCTAACGGTAAGGTGCCTTCGGCGCGCCAGCTGGCCCATGTGCTGGAGGACCGCTTCATCATCGAGGACTGGCACAACTTCGGCCAGGATTACGACAAGACCCTGATGGCCTGGTGGGAGAACTTCGACCGCGCCTGGCCCAGCCTGCAACACCGCTACGACATGGTGTTCTACCGCATGTGGACGTATTACCTGATGTGCTGCGCGGCTTACTTCCGCTCACGCCAGGGGCAGTTGTGGCAGCTGGTGCTGAGCAAGCGCGAGCGCAGCCAGATGTACCGTTCCATGCGTCCTGGTTGAGCGCTGCAAGCCGAACACGGCCCTGCGCCGCGTGTATGATGGCGCTATCTTGATTCCTTCTGATTCCGCATGAGAGCTGCCTGGCTAGACGCGCTGTTCATCCTGGTGTTGCTGGCCCTGGTGACCTGGCTCGCCCATGCGCAGTTTGCCGTGCTGGGCATGGCCACCAGCCTGATGCTGTACCTTGCGGTGATGCTGCTGGCCGCCTGCCGTTTGCCGTTGTGGCCTGCGCTGGGCATGGCGGTCATCGCCAGCATCACCATCAATTACTTTCTGGTAGACCCGCGCTATACCTTTGCGGTCGCCGATCTGGCCTCCTGGGCGGCACTGGCGGGGTTTTTATTGCTGGCGCTGGTGGTCACCTCGCTGGTGCGGCGCTTGCGTCAGCAGACCCAGCAGGCCGAAGCGGCACGCGCACAAGCCGAACTGGCACGGCAACTGGCTGATCACCTGGCCTTGTGCGATGACGCCCAGGCCATGTTGCGCAGCAGCACGGCGCTGCTACGCTCGCACACCGGTCTGCCCATGCAGCTGCTGCGTTTGCAGCTGGACGGCACGCTGAACTCCTTGGAACCAGCACGCGAGCCCATCACGGTAAGTCCGGCGGCAGTGCGCTGGGTGATGCAGAACGGCAAAGCCTTGGGGCCGGGCACGGCCAACTGGCCGGAAGCGGAAAGCAGTTTGCTGCCCTTGCTGCAATTGCCCAGTGAGGCGCCCGTGTTATGGGTGCCGCTATCCACTGCAGCCACAGACTGGCTGCCGCAGTTACGCAGCCTGCTGGGCCAGATCGGCCTAGCTTACCAGCGCCTTGATACTCAAGCCGAGGCGCGTGCCCTGGAGCGCAAAGCCGAGCGCGAGGCGCTGCATAACACCTTGCTATCCTCCCTTTCGCATGACATGCGCACGCCACTCACGGCCATCCTGGGCGCCAGCAGCACCTTGCTGCATCAGGCCGAGGCGCTGGATGCAGCCGCACAGCAGCGTCTGCTGCAGGCTATCCGTAGCGAAGCGCTGTATCTGGATGACGCCACCGACAACATCCTCGGGCTGGTGCGGCTGGGTCAGGCCGATAGGTCGATCACGCTGGACTGGCAATCGGCAGAGGAGATCGTGGCCGATGTGCTGGCACGATACCGTCAGCGTGTCACGCCTGTGGAATTGCAGGCCGAAGTGGACAGCGAACTGCTGATCCGTGCCGATGCGCGCCTGCTGACGCAGGCATTGGCCAACCTGATTGACAACGCGCTGGTGCAACATCAGGGCAGCGAGCCTGTGCTGATACAAGCGCATAGGCTGGATGGCCGCGTGCAACTGGCGGTGGCGGACCGTGGTCCGGGTTTCCCGGCGGGGTTCAGCGTGAGCAGCATCGAGCGATTCGCGCAGCCTTTGCTGCCCGGACGTGTGCGGCAAGGGCGCGGGTTTGGCCTGGGGCTGGCCATCGTGCAGACCATTGCCGGGCTGCATCAGGCCGAGCTTTGCATCGAAGCCCGTGACGGTGGCGGAAGCCTGGTCAGCCTGGTGTTTCCACCACAAACGGTGCCAGCATGATGAATGCCTCTGCTGCCTCCGTACACACTCTGCTGGTGGTGGAAGATGATGCGCAGATCCGCGATTTTCTGCAGTTGTCCTTGCGTGCTGCAGGCTATGTGCCGCTGCTGGCACGCACGCTCGCTGAGGCGCTGCAGCTGTGGCAGGACAAGCAGCCTGCCATGCTGATCCTGGACTTGGGCCTGCCGGATGGCGATGGCCTGAGCTTGATCAAGACGCTGCGTGCACGCTCCGACCGGCCCATCCTGGTGCTCAGTGCGCGCCAGTCCGAGCAGGATAAAGTGCAGTGCCTGAACCAGGGCGCGGACGATTATCTAGCCAAGCCCTTCGGGGTCGATGAGCTGCTGGCGCGCATCCGCGTGGCCTTGCGGCGCATGGAGCGCATGCAGCTGCGCGACCAGCGTTATCAGGTCGAGGCGCTGCAGATCGATCTGGCCGATGGTCTGGTGCGCCTGCACGGCGAGGCGCTGCACCTGAGTCCGCTGGAATACAAACTGCTCATGCAGCTGGCGCAGCATGCCGGTCGCGTGATGACACACCGGCAATTGCTGCAGGCGGTGTGGGGCGCGGAATATGTGGATGACACCCATTACCTGCGTATCCACATGGGACGCTTGCGCGCCAAGATCGAGCGTGACCCGGCTGCGCCGCGTTATCTGATCACCGAGCTGGGCATAGGCTACCGGCTGGCGGCTAGCTAGGCCGGGATTGCTGTGCTTTTCAGAACGGCTTTTTCAGTACGGCTTTTTTAGTACGGCGTGCTACAGAGCACAGCCTTAAAAATAGCGCCTGAAATTCAGCCTGCAAACAGCGCGCGTTTATGCGGTTGATATACCGGCCATGCGTCAATAGGCACTCCTGAAACCCGGAGGCCATCATGCAACACACCTCAGACGCTGCCATCAAACGCAGCACCACCGCAGCGCTCACCTTGGGCGCCATCGGTGTCGTTTACGGCGACATCGGCACCAGCCCGCTGTATACCATCAAAGAGATCTTCGCCACACACACCGGCGTGGCGCTGAATCAGGCCAATATCCTGGGCGCCATTTCATCCGTGTTCTGGGCGCTGATGTTGGTGGTCACGCTCAAATATGTGCTGCTGGTGCTGCGCGCCGACAATAAAGGCGAAGGCGGCATCATGGCCTTGCTGGCGCTGGCCTTGTCCTCGGTCAAAGCCGCGTCACCCACACGTAAATGGCTGATGCTGATCGGCGTGTTCGGTGCGGCGCTGTTCTATGGGGACAGTATCCTCACACCGGCCATCTCGGTATTGTCGGCGGTTGAAGGCCTGCAGATCGCTGCGCCTGCCCTGGCCGACTATGTATTGCCGATCTCGGTGACTATCCTGATCGCTTTGTTTGCCTTGCAGCGCTACGGCACCAGCGTGGTAGGTGGCGCGTTCGGGCCTATCATCATCGTCTGGTTCACCGTGCTGGGTGCGATAGGCATTTGGCATATAAGTCAGACCCCCGGCATCTTGGCGGCGCTCAACCCCATGTATGCGTTCCAATTCCTGATGGATCGTGGCCCCGGCGTGTTCCTGGCAGTGGGCGCCATCGTGCTGGCCATCACCGGTGCCGAGGCGCTGTATGCCGACATGGGCCACTTCGGTCGCCCTGCCATCCGCATCGCCTGGACTGGTTTGGTGTTGCCGGGCCTGGCGCTGAATTATCTGGGGCAGGGCGCGCTGTTACTGCGTAACCCGGAGGCGGTCAGCAATCCGTTCTATCTTTCCTTCCCGGAGCCTTTGCTGGTCCCGGCGGTGATCCTGGCCACGCTGGCCACCATCATCGCGTCACAAGCAGTGATCTCCGGCGCGTATTCGGTGACACGTCAGGCCATGCAGCTGGGTTTTCTGCCGCGCATGCGCATCGTGCAGACCTCGGCCGCCGAGTCCGGCCAGATCTACATGCCCGCCATCAACTGGCTGCTGTTGCTGGGTGTGATCATCGTGACCGTCAATTTCGGTAGCTCCTCGGCGCTGGCCACGGCCTACGGCATCGCGGTCACCGGCACCATGCTCATCACCACGCTACTGACCTTTTTTGTGATCCGTCATGGCTGGCGCTATCCGCTGTGGCTGGCGGCAAGCGCGACCGGCTTCTTCATGTTGCTGGACGGCATGCTGCTGGCCTCCACGTCGGTGAAATTCCTGCAGGGCGGCTGGTTCCCGGTAGCGCTCAGCCTGGTGCTGCTGCTCATCATGTGGACCTGGAAACAGGGCCGTCAGATGCTGCTGCAGCGCATCAAGCAGGATGACCCCAAACTGGAAGATTTCATCGCGCATCTGGGGCGTAGCGGCGTGCGGCGCGTGGAGCGTACCGCCGTGTTCCTGGTATCCGACCCCAGCAGCGCGCCACAAGCGCTGATGCACAACCTCAAACACAACCAGGTGCTGCATCAAACCAACCTGCTGGTGACGGTGCTGTTTGACGATGTACCGCAAGTGCCTGCACACGAACGCGCGCAGGTCACCGCGCTGGCGCAGGGCTTCTGGCAGATCACGCTGCGTTACGGTTTTATGGACAGGCCGGATATCCCGCAGGCGCTGGGAGCGCTGCAACTGTCTGGCGTGGAGATCGACCTGTTCGCAACCTCCTACTTCATCAGCCGCGAAGTGGTGGTGCCGATCGCCGATGGTCAGATGGCCAAGTGGCGTGAGAACCTGTTTGCGCTGATGTCACGTAACGCCAGCAGTGTGGTGGAGTATTTCAATATCCCGCTCAACAGCGTGATCGAGCTGGGGTCTAGGGTGCATATCTAGCGTTGTGGGGCAGGCTCGCTTTAGCCTTGTGTCGAATGAACTGCGGCGTACCGCAAGCGGGTACGCCCTACCGCTGGTGCATAGTTTGGCAGCAGGAGGTAAGTCAACACCACCACGGTTTTATCATTCCGGCGCAAGCCGGCAAACCAGGCCACGACATGTCATCGTTCCCGCCTACACGGGAACGACGGCGAGACGATATCAAACTACTGCACCCTTACTCTTTGACGAAGCTGCCCTGCTCTGCGCTGGCAAGCAGCGTAAGCAGCTCACTGCCTTTCAACGCCAGCGCGTAGCCCAGCACGCCGCTGCCGATCACCACGGTTTCAAAGCCGAGCACGCTTTGGTCGACCAATACGCGTATGGACGCGGGCAGGGCGATGGGTGGCACAGCGCCCACCACATAGCCAGTGGCTTGCGGTACTTCGTCGTATTCGGCCATGCGCAGTTTACGTTCGTCCAGGTGCTTGCGCAGCAAGGCCCAGTCGGCACGGCCGCCACCCGCGACGGCCAGCAGCACGAATTGCCCGGATTCGCAACGGAACACCACGCTGCGGACTACGCATCGCGGGTCCAGCCCTGTTGCGGTGAGCAGCTCTTCCAGGCTGCGTACCGGTTTTTTGTCCTCGCTGAGCGGGATCTCCACTATGTCGTAGGCGATGCCCTGCTGTTGCAGGCGTGTGGTTACGGGGGACGTCAGTGCAGTGTCCATCAGAGGCTCCGGCGGTCATCAATGTCTTGAAATGGCATGCATGCGCGACCGCTTCCCGCATAGAGGCATGCGGCCATGTGTTCAGTATAAGGTTGCAGCGCGGTTGAGGCGCAAGTTGCTAATAATGGTGTGAGCAATGCTGCGCAGCGGTCAGGGTTGAGCGCACTCAGCCGAGTGACATCACATGCAATTGCGCAGACATCTGCTTGAGCGCGTGTTCGGCTGATCTGTAATCCGGGTACAGGCTGCCCACCACCGCCCAGAATTTGGGCGAGTGGTTCATCTGTTTGAGGTGGGCGAGTTCGTGACAGACCACGTAGTTGATGATGTGGGCAGGGGCCTGGATTAGGCGCCAGTTGAGCCTGACTTCGCCACGGCTGTTGCAGCTACCCCAGCGGCTGCGCGCATTGGAGAGGTAGAGTGGCGGAGTGGGTACGCCGAGCCGGGCGGCATAGAGTTCCAGCCTGCGCTGAAAGTCTTGCCCGGCCTGCTGCTTGTACCAGAGCAGTACCTTGCGCGCCACCGCGCTGGTGTTCTCCACATCCGGCACGCCTACCGACAGCCGGCCTGCGTCTATCTGTACCTGGCGTTGCCGGGGGCGGTTGTGGATGTCCAGAGTCAGCGTTTCACCCAGCAGCAATACGGATGCACCCGACTGCCAGTGCATGACCGGAGCGGGATCGTCTTGACGTGCCTGCAGTTTGGACTGGATCCAGCCTGCTTTGCTGAGCAGCATGGTTTCCAGTGTTTTGATCGACAGGCGTACCGGGGCATTCACCACCAGGCCTTCGGCACTGATGCGCAAACCCACGGTACGGCGCGCCCGGCGCTGCAAGATGTAGGGGATGCGGCTGCCGTCCGGCAGTTGCAGCTGTTGCGGACTCATGGACGCGGCAGGCGGGTCATCTCCTGCTCTATCCAGTCTTCCACCTGCAGATTGAGCGCGTCGATCTTGAGCCCGGTGGTGACGATGGGCGGGCCGATACGCACGGTGATGGTGCCGGGTTTTCTCAGGAAGGAGTTCTTGGCCCAGAACTCGCCGGCATTGTGGGCCACCGGCGTCACCGGCGTGCCGGTGTGGCTGGCCAGCCAGGCACCGCCGATGTGGTATTTGCCACGTTCACCAGGCGGGATGCGCGTGCCTTCCGGGAAAATGACGACGCAGAAACCCTTGGCCAGCCTGTCCTTGCCTTGCGAGACCAGTTGTTTGAGCGCTTCGCGGCCAGCGGCGCGGTTGATGGCGATGGGCGAGGTCATCGCCAGGCCCCAGCCGAAGAACGGTACCCACAGCAGTTCGCGCTTCAGTACCCATACTTGCGGCGGAAAGATCTCCTGGAACGCCAGCGTCTCCCAGGCCGACTGGTGCTTGGACAGGATGATGCACGGCGAGCGCTGGATATGCTCGCGGCCGATCACTTCATAACGCACTTTGCAGGTGACGCGCAGCCACCACAGCATGGATTTGGCCCACAGCGAGATGAAGCGGTAGCGCGTGACGGGCGGGAATGGGAAGGTAAACAGCGCCAGCGTGGTGAAGATTGGCGTGAACAGCCATTGGCCTAGCATGAAGATGGTGGAACGCAGATAGATCATAGGCCGTCAGCGATGATCCGGGTGGCGGCTTCGGCCAGGTCGGCGCAGATCCAGGTGTTCTCCGGCAGCTCGCCCTGCTCCTGCGTGAGTTTACCCTTGCCGGTCAGTACCAGAATGGGCTGTGCGCCACGCGCCGTGCCCGCTTGCAGGTCACGCAGCGAATCGCCCACGCTGGGCACGCCTTCCAGGTCGATGCCGAAACGGCGGCCGATCTCGTCTATCATGCCGGACTTGGGTTTGCGGCAGTTGCATTTGGTTTCTGCAGCATGCGGACAGTAGAACAGCGCATCGATGCGGCCGCCGAACTGGCTCAGGCTGCGGTACATCTTGTCGTGGATGGCGTTCAGCGTGGCCATGTCGAACAGGCCACGGCTGATGCCGGACTGGTTGGTGGCCACGGCGATGCGATAGCCACTTTGGTTCAGCAGCGCGATGGCTTCCAGGCTGCCCGGAATGGGCTTCCATTCGTCCGGGCTTTTGATGAACTGGGCGCTGTCGTGGTTGATGACGCCGTCGCGGTCTAGGATGACGAGTTTCATTCCTCTAGCTTACGCTGCCAACCTCAAGCTGCCAACTTGGATAAGTCAGCCACGCGATTCATGGCTTTGTGCAATTGCGACAGCAAGGCCAGGCGGTTGGCTTTTAGCGCCGCGTCGTCGGCATTGACCATGACGTGGTCAAAGAAGGCATCCACCGGCGCTTTCAGCACCGCCAGCGCCTGCAGCGAGGCGGTGTAATCACCCGCTTCGAACAGCTGGTCGGCTTTGGGCTTGGTTTCTGCCAGTGCCTGATGCAAGGCTTGCTCGGCTGCTTCTTGCAAGAGTGCAGTGTCCACCACAGCGTTCACGTCGCCTTCCACCTTTTTCAGGATGTTGCCCACACGCTTGTTGGCGGCGGCCAGGGCAGGTGCTTCAGCAAGTGCGGAAAAATAGCGTACTGCAGCGAGGCGGCTGCTGATATCACCCAGCAATTGCGGGCGCAAAGCCAGCACGGCATCGATCTCTTGTGGGCTGTAACCGGCTTCACGCAGTGCACCTGACAAGCGGTCATAAATAAAATCGATGAGCTTGGTGTCGGTGCCAGCTTCCAGAGTGTTGAAGCTGGTTGCCGTCAGTGTGATCAGCGTGGCAAGCGACAGTGCTACATTGCCTTCGGACAGCATGCGCACCACACCCAGCGCATGACGACGTAGCGCGAACGGGTCCTTGTCACCGGTGGGCACATTACCGATGCCGAACATGCCGACCAGCGTTTCCAGCTTGTCGGCCAGTGCGACACACAGGCCGACCTGATTACGCGGCAGGCTGTCACCGGCGAAGCGTGGTTTGTAGTGATCTTCAATGGCGTTGGCGATGCTGTCGCCCAGACCATTATGGCGTGCGTAATAGCCGCCCATGATGCCTTGCAGTTCCGGGAATTCGCCCACCATGTCGGTGAGCAGGTCGGCCTTGGCCAGCAGCGCGGCCTGTCTGGCCTCTGCGGCCAGCGTGTCGCCACCCAGTTGCTGTGCGATGCTGGCGGCGATGGCGGCTACGCGCTGCGTGCGCTCGCCCTGGCTGCCCAGCTTGTTGTGATACACCACCTTGTCCAGGTTGGGCAGGCGGGATTCCAGGGTCTTTTTGCGGTCTTGATCGAAGAAGAACTTGGCATCGGCCAGGCGTGGACGTACCACGCGCTCGTTGCCACCGATGACGGCGCTGGCGTCCGCCGGGTTGATGTTGCTGACGATGAGGAATTGATTGGTGAGCTTGCCCTGACTGTCTAGCAGCGGGAAATACTTCTGGTTGGATTTCATGGTCAGGATCAGGCACTCCTGCGGCACTTCCAGGAACGCCTGCTCAAAGGTGCCGACCAGTACATTGGGGCGCTCCACCAAGGCAGTCACTTCGTCCAGCAGGGCATCGTCCTGCACCGCCTGCAGGTTCAGTTTGCCTGCGGCGGCGTCCAGTTGACGCGCGATCTCGGCGCGACGCTCGATGAAGCTGGCGATGACGGCACCGTCGTTCTTGAGTTGGTCGGCGTAACTGTCGGCATCCTTCACAACGATAGGGTCCACGCTGGCTTCGAAACGGTGGCCTTGTGTGGTGTTGCGTGCAGTCAGGCCCAGTATGGAAACCGGCACGATTTCACTGCCATGCAGGGCGACCAGGCCATGCGCGGGGCGCACGAAATGGACACTGTCCCAGCCGTTGGCGAGCTGGTAGGTCATCACCTTGGGGATGGGCAGCTTGGCAATGGCTTCGCTCAGCGCGGCCTGCAGGCCTTCCTGCAGGCTGGCGCCCTTGACCAGGCTGTCATGGAACAGGGCTTCTGCCTTGCCATCCATGGCACGCTTGAGGCTGGCAACGGCGCTGGCATCCGCACCCAGTGCAGCCAGACGTTTTTGCAGGGCAGGTGTGGCCTTGCCGTCCGCATCCAGACCGACGGTCACGGGCATTAACTTCACCGAGACCATCTTGTCGGCAGCGCGTGCGGCAACCTCGCTGATGTGCACCGCCAGACGGCGAGGCGAGGCGTAAGCGGTGACCTTGGCGGCGTCTGTTGCCAGGCCTTGCGCCTGCAAGTTGGCAGACAGGGTTTCGGCAAAACTGTCACCCAGCTTTTTCAATGCTTTGGGTGGCAGTTCTTCAACGAATAATTCGACCAGCAGGTTTTCGACCAACAGATTGTTAACAGACATTATAGATTTTCGTCATTCCCGCGCAGGCGGGAATCCAGTTCAGGTGAGTTGATGATATAAATCTTGCCATTCAGGATTGATTTGCTCAATCAATCGCAGTTTCCAGATCCTGTTCCATTGTTTCAATGCCTTCTCGCGCGCAATCGCGGAGATCATCGTTGCATGCAGCTCGTACCACACCAGTAGATGCACCTGATATTGCTTGGTGAAGCCATCAGCCAGGTCCTGCTTGTGTTGCCAGACCCGGGCGATCAGGTCTGAGGTCACGCCGATATACAGCGTGCCATTTCGTTTGCTTGCCAGCATGTATACACATGGCTGCATATCAAGTTACCTGGATTCCCGCCTACGCGGGAATGACGCATCTGGCTGTCATCTGGTCTCCAATTGCGTGCCTTGGTCACATAGACGGCCGGGCTCAAGCCACTTTCTTTTCTTTATCCAGTTTGGCCAGCACTTCATCCGCCCAGTCTTTGGGGGCCATCGGGAAGCCCAGGCGCGCGCGGCTGTCCAGGTAGCTGGCGGCCACGCTGCGTGCCAGGTTGCGGATGCGGCCGATGTAAGCAGCGCGTTCGGTGACCGAAATGGCACCGCGTGCATCCAGCAGGTTGAAGGTGTGCGCGGCCTTGAGCACTTGCTCGTAGGCGGGCAGGGCCAGCTGGTTCTCCATCAGGTGCAGGGCCTGTTTTTCGTGTGCGCCAAAGGCGGTGAACAGGAACTCGGCATCGCTGTGTTCGAAGTTGTAGGCGGATTGTTCTTTTTCGTTCTGCAGGTAGACATCGCCATAGCTCAGGCGCCTGCCTGAGGCATCGACGGTCCAGGTCAGGTCGTAGACGTTCTCCACACCCTGCAGGTACATGGCCAGGCGTTCCAGGCCGTAGGTGATCTCCCCGGTGATGGGCTTGCAGTCGATGCCGCCCACTTGCTGGAAATAGGTGAACTGGGTGACTTCCATACCGTTCAGCCATACTTCCCAGCCCAAGCCCCAGGCGCCCAGCGTGGGGTTCTCCCAGTCGTCTTCCACAAAGCGGATGTCGTTCTGCTTGAGGTCGAAGCCCAGTGCTTCCAGCGAGCCCAGGTAAAGCTCCAGAATGTCGGCCGGTGCGGGTTTCAACACCACCTGGAACTGGTAGTAATGCTGTAGCCGGTTGGGGTTCTCACCATAGCGGCCGTCCTTGGGGCGGCGGCTGGGCTGCACGTAGGCGGCTTTCCAGGGTTCCGGGCCCAGCGAGCGCAGGAAAGTGGCGGTGTGCGAGGTGCCTGCGCCCACTTCCATGTCATAGGGCTGCAGCAGCGCGCAGCCTTGTTTGTCCCAGTATTGCTGCAGGGTCAGGATGATTTGTTGAAAAGTGAGGGCCATGGTGTCCGACGGGTCAGGCGAAAGGGCTTGATTTTACTTCTTTTCGCTAATGCTTAGAAGCAGGCATGACAGTCGGGTGCATCAAAGCTGGGCAAGGCCGCCTGCACAATGATGAGTACTAGCGCTTTCCAGCTAACTGCGCGACTTAACTGCGCGACCTGGACCACCAGGCGCGCGCCCGCAATCTGGCCAGTAGCAGGATCAGCAAAGCCAGCAGCAGAAAACCATAATTGCCATACACGATGAACGGCGTGCTGCCGCGATAGCCTTGTACCTCAGCGCTCAATGTCGCAGTCTCGAAATGCGGCAGCTGCGACAGCACGCGGCCATCACGGTCGATGACGGCAGTGGCGCCGGTGTTGGTGGCGCGCAGCATCACCCGGCCGGTTTCCAGTGCGCGTGCCTGCGAGATCTGCAGGTGCTGATAGGCGGCGGTGGAGCGGCCATACCAGGCGTCGTTGCTGGTGTTGACCAGCAACGTGGCCTCGGGCAGTTGATGGATGATCTCTTCGCCGAACACATCTTCATAGCAGATGTTTACGGCGACGCGCTGACCGGCGATCTGCAGCGGGCGTTGGGTGAAACCGCCGCGCGCGAAGTCGGTGAGCGGGATGTTGAGCCAGTCCTGATACACCCAGCCGAAGATGGCTTTCAGCGGGATGAATTCGCCGAACGGTACCAGATGGCTCTTGCGGTAGCGCTGACTCTCGGCGCTGCCCAGGCTGAGCATGGTGTTGTAATAGTGTGCGTTCTCGTATTCCACGATGCCGACCAGCACATCGCCTTGCTGCTGCTTGCCGTGCTCGGCCAGCGCCTGCAGGTAATCTTCCGGTGCCTGTTGCAGCAGCATGGGCAGCGCGGTCTCCGGTAGCACGATCAGTTTGGCCTGGGCGTGCTGCACCAGCTGCAGGTAACGATCCAGCGTGCGCTGTGCTTCTTCAGGTTGCCATTTGAGGTCCTGACTGATGTTGCCCTGTAACAGCGCTACGCTGACCGGTTCGCCATCCGGCGTGGTCCACGGCACCAGTTTGAGCAGGCTGCCCGCCAGCCACAGCCCCACCAATGCCAGCATGGCGGGTTTGCGTTTTGCGGGTTGCAATAGCAGCACCAGCAGCGCGGCGGATGCGGCCGTCAGCAGCGAGATGCCATAGATGCCCAGCAGCGGGGTATAGCCAGCCAGTGGGCTGCCCGGCACTTGCGAATAACCCACCGTCATCCACGGGAAGCCGGTGAAGATCCAGCCACGTGTCCAGTCGGCCAGTGCCCACCACACCGGTGCGGTGATCAGCAGGGCCGGACCGCGTTTGCTGAGCCAGCCCGCCAGCGCGGGGAACAGCGCCAGAAAAGCGGCCAGACAGAAGGTGGCGAAGGTGGCGCCTGCGGGCGGCATGCCGCCATAGGTATGCAGGCTGATGTAGATCCAGTAGATGCCCGCGCCGAACAACCCCAGCCCGAAGCTGAAGCCCAGTCTGGCGGACTGGCCTGCCGTGCCGGCGCGCTGCCACAGCCAGAACAAGCCGGCCAGCGCCAGCACCGGCAGCGGGAACAGATAGAACGGCGCATAGCCAAACATGGCACTTGCCCCCAGCAGCAATGCCAGCAGGTATGGAAAGAGAAGGCTGGGGGATGATGGATTCATGGTTGACTCGATGAGGGCTTGCTCCGCATTATAGCGACTGGCTTGTAGCAAAAAACCACCGTAACAAGACAATCTTAAATAAGGCAATCGCATAGGAGGCTGGCAGCATGTTGAAAGAGTTTCGTGAGTTTGCAGTGCGTGGCAATGTCGTGGATATGGCCGTGGGTATCATCATAGGCGCTGCATTTGGCGCTATCGTGAAATCGCTGGTGGATGATGTGATCATGCCGCCTATCGGCTTGCTGCTGGGTAATGTCGATTTCAGCAACCTGTTCTTTGTGCTGAAAGAAGGTTCCACCGCTGCGCCATACGCCACGCTGGCGCTGGCCAAGGCGGCTGGTGCGGTGACGCTCAATTACGGCATGCTGGTGAACGCGGTGGTCAGTTTTGTCATCGTGGCATTCGCGGTATTCATCCTGATCCGCAACATCAACCGTTTGCGCAAGGAAGAACCCGCAGTGCCCGCTGAACCAGCGCCAACGCCGGAAGAGATCCTGCTGTTACGCGAGATCCGCGACAATCTCAAGAAGTGAGCTGTGCTGACATTGCCGTTTTCGTGAGTACTGTATTTGGCTCATCGCCATATTCGGGAAAAGAAAAATAAAAAAGAGCGGATAGCCGCCCTTTTTTATGGTGATTACTTTATGCTGGTGATGCGCGTTCGCTGCTGCTAACACTCATCTTCGCTATAGTCTTCGCTATGATACAAGCTGATTCACATTTCTGGCTTGATCTCGATCTTTTTCACTTCTTCCGGGCTGCCCTTGCCATCGTTGTTCATGAACACCACCATCACCACTTTGTCGTTGACGATGTCCAGCTCGGTGGTCTGATAGTACTCGCCTTCGGCATCGGTGTTGAGATACTGGTATTGCCAGATGGAGGCGACCACTTCGCCGGTCTTGCGGTCTTTCAGGTCGTCACGCTTGCTGGGCTCGCCAAACTGGGAGATCAGCTGTGCCGAGCTGTATTGATTGATGACACTGACGAATTCTTTTTCCGTGGTCGGGATCTGCTCGGCCAGAGAAGCTTGCGCAGGTGCGGATTCAACCGGCGCTGGTTCAGCCAGGGCGATACCAGCCCAGGCAAAGAGCACTACAAAACTGATGGCTTTCATGGTCTACACTCCCTAACGTTGACTGGTTGATTCCAATATCTGCATGGAGAGATGTTTGCGCGCTAAAGTTCCCGCGCCAGGTCCATGCCTGCTTGCTGCATTGCCCGACTGTACGCCTTGCTGCTGGCGCTTTCTACTGCATTCGGATCAGGTTTGCGACCTGGCAGCGGTGGCTGAGCGACGTGCTGACTCAACTATCCGGCATCACCGGCTCGCTTGCAACTATCTCAACCAATATGGTGTGCAGGCGGCGGCTATCGGCACGCAATACCGTGCATTTCAGCTGGTCGAACACGATCTGTTCTCCGCGCTTGGGCAGGTGGGCGAATTTGCTGACCACCAGCCCGCCTATGGTAGAGAACTCTTCATCGCTGAAGCTGGTGCCCAGGATGGCGTTGAAGTCGGCGATCTCGGTGAGTGCCTTGACGCGGTAACGCCCCTGGCTGTCACGGATGATGTTGTCTTCGGTTTCGTCGAAATCGTATTCGTCCTCGATGTCGCCCACGATCTGTTCCAGCACGTCCTCGATGGTGACCATGCCGGCCACGCCGCCGTATTCATCCACCACGATGGCGATGTGGTTGCGGTTGCTGCGGAACTCTTTCAGCAGCACGTTGAGGCGCTTGGACTCCGGGATGAAGACGGCGGGGCGCAGCATGTCGCGTACATCGAAATCCTCACCGGCATAGTAGCGCAGCAGGTCTTTGGCCAGCAGGATGCCGATGATGTCATCCTTGTTGTCTTCGATGACCGGGAAGCGCGAGTGCGCGGCCTCGATCACGAAGGGGATGAATCTCTCCGGCGAATCGGAGATATCGATCACATCCATCTGCGAGCGCGGGATCATGATGTCGCGCACCTGCATCTCGGACACCTGCATGACGCCTTCTATCATGGCCAGCGCATCGGCATCCAGTAATTGTTTCTCGTAGGCTGAATGTAATAGCTCGACCAGTTGTTCGCGGTCTTCAGGCTCCCGCAACAGCAGGTGGCTCAGGCGTTCCAGCCAACTCTCGGATTCACTCATAAGGGGGTATTCACATCCTTTTCGCTTGCATAAGGGTCAGCGTAGCCCAGTTGTATGACAATCTGCGATTCTAGGGTCTCCATGAGCTCGGCTTGTGGCTCGGTCTCGTGGTCGTAGCCATGCAGGTGCAGCATGCCGTGCACGGTGAGGTGGGCATAGTGGGCCAGCAGAGGGATGTTCTGCGCGGCCGCTTCCGCTTCCACCACCGGGGCACACAACACGATATCCCCCATCAGCAAGGGCGTTTCGCTCAAGGCGAAGGTCAATACATTGGTAGCATAATCCTTGCCACGATAATCGCGGTTGAGCATGCGGCCTTCTTCGGCATCGACGATGCGCACTGTGGCGGCACAATCCACGCGTTGTGTGAGGCGCGCCCAGCGCCGGAACTGACGGGCTGACGGGGTTTGCGTGGCGGTGGTGGCGTATTGCACGGCCAGGGACAACTCAGGCATCAGCGCTCCGGCACGCCATGGGCGGCGTCATATTCTTCATAGGCATTGATGATCTTCTGCACCAAAGGGTGGCGTACCACGTCCTGCGACAGGAAGTGGGTCATGGCGATGCCGCGCACCTCCTTGAGGATCTTCTGTGCTTCGATCAGGCCGCTTTTCTGGCCGCGTGCCAGGTCGATCTGGGTGACATCGCCGGTGATCACGGCCTTGGTGCCGAAGCCGATACGGGTCAGGAACATCTTCATCTGCTCTGGCGTGGTGTTCTGCGCCTCGTCGAGGATGATGAAACTCTGATTCAGCGTGCGGCCGCGCATATAAGCCAGCGGTGCAACTTCAATGGCGCCACGTTCGAACATCTTGTTGACGGTGTCATAACCGGCCAGGTCATACAGCGCGTCATACAACGGGCGCAGATAAGGGTCCACCTTCTGCGACAGGTCGCCGGGCAGGAAGCCCAGACGTTCGCCTGCTTCCACGGCGGGACGTACCAGCACGATGCGTTTGACGCGGTCACGGGTCAGCGCATCCACGGCACTGGCCACAGCCAGGTAGGTCTTGCCGGTACCGGCCGGGCCTATACCGAAGGTGATGTCGAATTCCTGGATCTGCTGCAGATATTCCACCTGACGCGGCGTACGGCCATGCAGGTTCTGACGGCGCGTCATCAGCACCGGCATGGCGGTGCTGGCGATGGCGTCCGGGTTCAGCTTGTCCAGTTCCACCAGACCCAGCTGGATCTCTTCCAGGCCGATGGGCTTTTTGGCGCGCTCATAGAAGCTCTCCAGCAACTGCGCGGCAAGCTGCATGTTTTCTTTTTCACCCGACAGGCGGATGTGCGCGCCACGGCGGGCGATGCTGACATCCAGCGCGTCCTCGATCTGTTTAAGGTTCTCGTCCAGCGCGCCACACAGATTGGCGAGGCGATGGTTGTCTTCCGGGCTCAGGGTGATTTCCACTATATTCTCGACTTCATATTTTCAATTGCATGCTTCAGTACCCACATGAGTACCGCATGCTCAGACCAGTTCACCGCGTAGCGTATGCGGCTGCGCATCGGTGATGCGCACGTCCACGAACTGATGGATCAGTGTCGCAGCGCCCGGGAAATTGACGATGCGGTTATTGTCGGTGCGGCCTGCCAGTTCAAGTGCGTTCTTTTTGGACAGCCCCTCCACCAGCACGCGCTGTATGCTGCCCACCATGCGCTCGCTGATGGCCTTGCCCTGCGCTTCGTTGAGGGCCTGCAAGCGTGCCAGACGCTCCAGTTTGACGCTTTCCGGCGTGTCGTCGCTGAGGTAGGCGGCAGGCGTGCCGGGACGGCTACTGTAGATGAAGCTGAAACTGAAATCGAATTCGATCTCACGCATGAGCTTGAGCGTGGCTTCGAAATCCGCCTCTGTCTCGCCTGGGAAGCCGACGATGAAATCCGAGGTGATGCAGATGTCCGGACGCGCCTGGCGTAGCTTGCGGATCACCGATTTGTATTGCAGCGCGGTGTAGTTGCGCTTCATCGCCATGAGCACACGGTCTGCGCCGGCCTGTACCGGCAGATGCAGGTGCGACACCAGTTTGGGGATGCGCGCGAAGCAGTCGATCAAGGCCGGGCTCATCTCGTTGGGGTGCGAGGTGGTGTAGCGGATGCGCTCGATCTGCGGGATCTCGGCGATGTAGTCGATCAAGAGCGCCAGGTCAGCCGCGTCACCATCATCCGTCTCGCTGCGATAAGCATTCACGTTCTGGCCCAGCAGGGTGATCTCTTTGACGCCTTGCTCGGCCAGTTGGGCGGCTTCCAGCAGGATGTCCGCGAAGGGGCGCGATACTTCGTCGCCGCGCGTGTAAGGCACCACGCAGAAGGTGCAGTATTTGCTGCAGCCTTCCATGATGGACAGGAAAGCCGCGCCACCTTCGACGCGTGGTGGTGGCAGTTGGTCGAATTTCTCGATCTCGGGGAAGCGGATATCCACCTGCGAGACACCGCTATGGCGCCTGGCGCTGATCATCTCCGGCAGGCGGTGCAGCGTTTGCGGACCGAACACCACATCCACATAGGGCGCCCGTGCGACGATGTTCTCGCCTTCCTGACTGGCCACGCAACCGCCCACGCCGATGACCAGGTTCGGGTTCTTCTGCTTCATGGGAATGAAACGGCCCAGGTGGCTGAACACCTTTTCCTGTGCTTTCTCACGCACCGAGCAGGTGTTGAGCAGAATGACATCGGCGTCTTCGGGGTTGTCAGTGGCTTCCATGCCGTCCGTGGCATGCAGCAGGTCTGCCATGCGCGAGGAGTCGTACTCGTTCATCTGGCAGCCGAAGGTCTTGATGTACACCTTGGGCGGGTTGTTTTTGGGCACGCTCATCGTATGGCGCCTGAACAAGCTGCGCTGGATGCGGCGGTGGTGGCGCCAGAAATGGTGATGTCTGGGCGAGCAGGGTGCGGTTGCAAAATGTCTCAATAAAACAGAAAACTAAGTCGGGATTGTAGCGGAGCCGCTGGTGAATGCCAATTGCAGAGTAAAATGCGCGCATGGATGCATTACCGATTTTTATGAACATAACGGGCCGTCACTGCGTGGTGATCGGTGGTGGTGAAGTGGCCGCGCGCAAGGTCAGCCTGCTGCTGCGGGCTGGTGGAGCGGTGCAGCTGGTATCCCCGGAGCTGCACCCGGAACTGCGCGAGCTGGCCGATGCGGGCGCCTTGCAGCATGTGCAGGCGCTGTTCGAGCCCGGCCACCTGCAGGGTGCTTGCCTGGTGATCGCGGCTACTGACGATGAAGCCGTCAACCGCGCGGTGCATGCGGCCGCTGTTGCAGCCAACATCCCGGTCAATGTGGTCGATGTGCCGCATCTGTGTACCTTTACCATGCCCTCCATCGTGGACCGTTCACCATTGCTGATCGCCATTTCCAGCGGTGGTGCGGCGCCGGTGCTGGCGCGACAGCTGCGTGCACGCATCGAGACGCTAGTGCCTGCCAGTTATGGCCGTCTGGCGGCACTGGCGGCCGAGTTCCGTGCTGCGGTCAAACAGAAGTTCGCCACCACCCAGCAGCGCCGCATCTTCTGGGAACAGGTGATGCAGGGGCCGATCGCCGAGCGTGTGCTGTCCGGTCAGGAGGCGGCTGCCCGTGTGGCCTTGAACGAGGCGCTGCAAGGCTCGGCCGATGTGCATCATGGGGAAGTCTATCTGGTCGGTGGTGGTCCTGGCGACCCGGACCTGCTTACCTTCCGCGCCTTGCGCCTCATGCAGCAGGCCGACGTTTGCGTCTACGACAAACTGGTCAGCAAGGAAGTGATGGAGCTGGTGCGCCGTGATGCAGAGCTGATCTATGTAGGCAAGGCACGCGATCAGCACACCTTGCCACAAGAAGAGATCAATGCCTTGCTGGTGCGTCTGGCTCAGGAGGGCAAGCGGGTATTGCGCCTGAAAGGCGGTGATCCGTTCATCTTCGGGCGTGGCGGCGAAGAGATCGAAACCCTCATGGCGCATGGCGTGCCGTTCCAGGTGGTGCCAGGCATCAGCGCCGCCAATGGCGTGTCTGCCTACGCGGGCATTCCACTCACGCACCGTGATTATGCGCAGTCCTGCCTGTTCACCACGGGCCACCTCAAGGACCACAGTATAGAGCTCGATTGGCCTGCGCTGGTAAGGCCCAATCAGACGGTGGTGATCTACATGGGGCTGGTGGGGCTGGCGCAGATCTGTGAAAAACTCATCGCCCATGGCTTGTTCGCAACCACGCCTGCTGCGGTGGTGCAGCAGGGCACCACGGTCAGACAAAAAGTGGTGGTCGGCGACTTGAGTACGCTGGCAGCGCGTGTGGCGGCGGCAGACATGAAGCCGCCATGCCTGACCATCATTGGAGACGTGGTGCGACTGCGCGACAAGCTGGCCTGGTTCGAGCCTGCGCCCTGACGCATGCGATGCAGCGGCTGTATCCTGGTGCTGCCTGATCTCTTAAGGCTGGATAGGCAGGGTCAGTCGCGCTTCTAGGCCGCCTTGTGGGCGGTTCAGCAGTTCCAGCTTGCCTTTGTGCAGCTTGGCGATGCGGTCTGCGATCGCCAAGCCCAGCCCGGTGCCGCCTTCGTTGCCACGCGCCTTGTCCATGCGTTCGAACGGGCGCAGCAGACGCGCCATCTGCGAAGCCGGGATCCCCGGCCCGTTGTCCAGCACGCTGATCACATAAGAGCCAGCATTGATGCGCGAAGTGACGATCACCTCGCCACGTCCGTATTTAAACGCGTTGTCGATCAGGTTGCCCAGCAGGCGTTGCATGCCCAGCTCGCGTAGCGGGATCAAGTGGGTAGGCGACAGGTTGAGGCGCAGTGCCCGCCCGGCACGTTCATGGCGTTCCGCGATGGAGCGCAGCAGCATGTTCACATCCGACATCTGCGCTGGTTCGCCTTCCACGCCACGCACGAAATCCAGGAACTGATGGATGATGTTATCCATGTCGTTGATGTCCTGGATCATGCCGACCTTGAGGCCTTCTGCCTGGCTCTCCGGCAGCATCTCCACGGCCAGGCGCAATCTGGCCAGCGGGGTGCGCAGGTCATGTGACACCCCTGCCAGCAGCAGGGTGCGTTCCGTGTCGAGGCGCACCAGTGCCTCGGTCATCTCGTTGAAGGTGCGGCATACCTCGCGCAGTTCGTTGGCGCCTTCTTCGGGCAGTTGCAGTGGCTGTTCGCCGTTACTGATGCGGTCTGCCGCCTTGGCCAGCAGTTTGAGCGGCTGATTGAGGCGCGCGGCGATGACATAGGCACCGATCAGCGACAACATGAACATCAGCGCACCCCAGCCCAGCCACTGCCAGGGGAAGGGGCGTTCCACCTGGATGCGCGGGATGGCCACCCAGTAGTCGTCCTGATCGATGTTGAAGGTCACCCACAGCCCGTCCAGGCCGTAGTGGTTGACGGCGACCAGCGTGTTCGGCCCCAGCCGCTCGCGGATCTTGGCTGCGATCATCTGGGTCAGCGGGTCTTTGGGTAAGGGTTCCACCTGCTCCAGCAAGTCGGCGGCATAGACACGCACGCCTTCACGGCCGGAGAGTTCGGATAACAAGGCCAGCCGCCGGTTCTCGTGCGAGGCCAGCAGCGCGGCCCGGGTGAAATTGACCACGGTGATGGCTTGCAAGGCGGCGGCGATGGCGCGTGGTTCGCGTTCGAAGTAATCGAACAGCTTGAGTGCGGCGAACTGGCCGACCGCCAGCAGTAGCGCGATCAGCAACATCAGTCTGGCCAGCAGGGTGCGTGGTAACAGGTTCATGGGCGTTGGCGCTGCCCGGGGTCAGCTTTTTTGCAGCTCGCCGTCAGGGATGAACACATAGCCGAAGCCCCACATGGTTTGCAGATAACGTGGATGAGCCGGGTCCGGTTCGATGATGCGACGCAGGCGTGACACCTGTACATCGATGCTGCGATCGAACACATCCAGTTCGCGGCCACGCGCCAGTTGCATCAAGCGGTCGCGTGACAGCGGTTGACGCGGATGGTCGACGAATACCTTGAGCAGCGCGAACTCGCCGCTGGTCATCGAGATCACCATGTTGTTGCGGCTCAGGCTGCGTGTGGCAGGGTCGAACAGGAATTCGCCGAAGCTGATCTGCTCGCCATCGCTGTCAGGTGCACCGGGGATGCTGCGGCTCTGGCGGCGCATCACGGCATTGATGCGTGCCAGTAATTCCCTGGGATTGAAGGGCTTGGGCAGATAATCATCTGCGCCCATCTCCAGGCCGATGATGCGGTCCACCTCGTCGCCACGTGCGGTCAGCATGATGATGGGCATGTGGCTGCCAGCGGCGCGCAGACGGCGGCAGATGGCCAGACCGTCTTCGCCCGGCAGCATCAGGTCCAGCACCAGGATGTCGACGTGCTCGTGCGCCATCGCGACATCCATCTCCTTGCTGTCGGAGACGGTCCTGACCGAGAAGCCTTGCTCACTGAGGTAGCGCTGCAGCAGCTCGCGCATGCGCAGGTCATCGTCCACCATCAGGATTCGTTTGCCTGGAGTTTGCATAGGCCGTATTCTTTAATGTGCTTGCAAGCCTGAAATCGATAACGCTAATTCTAAGCTAAATGTGCTGATTTCGATGCAGAAAAATCGCTGCAATCCCGTTACAAATTTTTACAATGTGCGCAGGACATGAAACATTCGATTTACATGGATGCGTCATGATGGCGGCTGATTCAACGCGGAAAGTGTCGCCCAGAGGGCGATGCGATAAATAAAATACAAACTTTTCCGGTGGATCAGGCTCTATAGGCGCATGTGCAGCAGCGCGCGCAAACAATAATTAAGCAGCATCAGCAGGGCGTCGTTCGAAGACTGACGTAGTTGGCAGTTTCTGGGACTCTGACTTATGGTGAATAACAACAATGCACGCAACTGAATACCGGGGGAGTGACAGCAGATCAGCCATCGTGCTGGTGTGTCTGTTGTGTGGTTTTGTCATGCCAGCCCATGCTGGCCCGAAAAACATCCCCAATAGCAAACTTGCCGACGCCAGCTTCAATAGCGAGGCTGTTAACGATATTGATGTACAGGTGATCACCGAAGCGCCTGCCAATGCTGTCATCAAGGCCACGCTGGAACAGCGTGTCAGCATGGAAGAGCTGATGCGCTTGCGTAAGGACCTCGACGACTACTCCAGAAGTATCGACCCTGCCCATGTGCAGATCGAAGAACGTCGCCGTGTGATGCGCCAACGTATCCAGGAGCGTTTTCTGGGCTCTGACAAGGACAACGACGGCAGTATCAGCCGCGAGGAAGCCACTGAAACCATGCCACAGATCGCGCGCCAGTTCAGTGTGGTCGATCTCAACGGCGATGGCGTGATCACCCTCAACGAACTGGAACAGGCGCAGGCGCGTGCGCTGGAACGGCAACGTGCTCACCTGATCAAGATGCAGCAAGAGGCTTTGCTTGCTGCGGAAATGGAACGGGCTGAAAAAGCCGAGGCCGAAAAAGCCAAGAACAAACAAGCCTCCTCCGTCAATCGCCGGAAGAACTCCCTCTAAATTCCCCGCCTGGAATGGTGCTTCTGTTGATCCGTTCGACCCGTCTCGTGGTTTAATCGGTCTTGATGGAAGTTGATCAACTGTTTGTCGCTGGTGCCATCAGCGAAATCGCTGCGGAGGAGTGGGATGCCCTGCATCCCGGCCTGCCTCTGCTCAGTCATGCCTGGTTGAGCGCACTCGAAGCCAGCGGCTGCGTCAGCAGCGAAACCGGCTGGCAACCTTTCCATCTTGTGCTGCGATCCGGCCAGCGTTTGCGTGCGGCCATGCCGCTTTATCTGAAAAGCCATTCCTACGGTGAATATGTGTTCGACTGGGCCTGGGCCGATGCTTACGCCCGCTATGGCAGCCACTATTACCCCAAGCTGTTGAGTGCCATCCCGTTCACGCCGGTGAGCGGGCCGCGCTTGCTGGCTGAGCCTGATGATATCGCGGCGCAAGCCCTGTTGCTGGACGGCCTGAAACAGCTGCTGCAGCAACACCAGCTTTCTTCTGCTCACATCCTGTTTCCGGAAGGCCAGAGTCAACACCTGCTGCAGGCGGCAGGCTGGTTGCGCCGTGATGGTGTGCAGTTCCGCTGGGAGAATACCGGCTATGCCAGCTTCGAGGCTTTCCTCACTAGCTTGTCGGCGGACAAGCGCAAGAAGATCCGTCAGGAACGCAGCAAGCTCATCAAGGCTGGTGTCAGCGTGCGTCGTCTGACCGGTGAGCAGATCAGCGCAGCGGACTGGGATTTTTTCTATCAGTGCTATTGCAACACCTACCAGCAGCATCGCTCCACACCGTACCTGAATGCCGATTTCTTCAAGCGCATCGCCGAGACTCTGCCACAGCACCTGCTGATGATCATGGCCGAGCAGGAGGGTGAGCCGGTCGCTGCCGCCTTGAACGTTTACGGTAGCGAGGCGCTGTATGGGCGCTACTGGGGTGCTACACGCATGGTGCCCGGACTGCATTTCGAGTTGTGTTATTACCAGGGACAGGAGTTCTGCATAGAGCAGGGCGTGCGTTATTTTGAAGGCGGCGCGCAGGGTGAGCACAAGCTGGCGCGTGGCTTCAAGGCCAGGCCGACCTGCTCCTACCATCACATTGCCAAGGACGAGTTCGCCGCTGCCATCCAGCGTTATCTGCAGCTGGAAGCAGCCCACATCAGCGAGTATGTGGACGAGTTGGACGAGCGCGCACCGTTCCGGCGCAACTGAGATTTGGCAGGTTTCGCTCCGGTGGCGCTGTTCGTATGGCGCTGTGTTGTCTGGCACTGCTGCGGTACCGGAGCCCCAAGGTGCCGATGCTATAATCAGGCGCATGAAATCCCCTTTATTTTCCTGCGCAGGTTTGTCTGATGAGTGACCTGCTCGACCAGACTGTCAGCCACACACCGATGATACGTCAGTACCTCAGCATCAAGGCTCAATACCCGGACATGTTGCTGTTCTATCGCATGGGTGACTTTTACGAGTTGTTCCATGACGATGCAGAAAAAGCGGCACGCCTACTCGGCATCACGCTGACCAAGCGCGGCGCGTCGAATGGTGAACCCATCCGTATGGCGGGCGTTCCTTACCATGCGGCCGAGCAGTATCTGGTCAAGCTCAGCAAGCTGGGCGAAGCGGTGGCGATCTGCGAGCAGGTGGGCGACCCGGCCAAAGCCAAGGGGCCGGTAGAGCGGCAGGTCACGCGCATCCTCACGCCGGGCACGCTCACCGACAGTGCCCTGCTGGACGAAACGCGTGACAATCTGCTGCTGGCCGTCTGGCAGGAGCAGGGCGTGATCGGCCTGGCCAGCTTGAATCTGTCCGCCGGACAGTTCGTGCTGAGTGAAGTCGCGCCCGGTCTGCTGGCGCAGGAGCTGGAGCGTATCGCGCCAGCCGAGTTGTTGTGCGCGGATGGTTTTGAGCATGCGGCGCTGGCTGGCTGCAAATGTCCAAAACGTCGGCTTGCCGGCTGGCAATTCGATCTGGATACCGCCAGGCAAAGCCTGACCCGGCAGTTCAATACCCACGATCTGGATGGCTTTGGCTGCGACGGCTTGCACGCGGCGATTGCCGCTGCCGGTGCATTGCTCGATTACGTCAAGCATACCCAGCGCACCGCTTTGCCGCATATCACCGGCCTGAGTGTGCAGCAGGGCGGTCTATACATCCAGCTGGATGCCGCCACACGCCGCAATCTGGAGATCGATCAGACCCTGCGCGGCGAGCCAGCGCCTACGCTGTATGCCTTGCTCAATACCACGCAGACCGCCATGGGCGCACGCTTGTTGCGACACTGGCTGCACCATCCCTTGCGTTCACAGACGGCCGTTGCGGCGCGGCACACGGCGGTCTCCGCCTTGCTGCATGACGATAGCGGCGATGCCCTGCGTCAACAGTTGCGGCTTGTTTCCGACATGGAGCGCATCACTGCGCGTATCGCGCTGCGTTCGGCGCGCCCACGCGACTTGTCTGCCTTGCGCGACAGTCTGCAGGCTTTGCCGGGGTTGCAGCAGACGGTCGCAGCAGTGGATGCACCCTTGCTGCAGCAGCTAAGCCAGCGCCTGCAGTCTCCGCAAAACGTGCTGCAATTGCTGCAGGCCGCGATCCAGCCAGAACCCGCTGCCGTGTTGCGCGAGGGCGGCGTGATCGCTGCCGGGTTCGATACCGAGCTCGATGAGTTGCGCTCCATCCAGACCGATTGCGGCGATTTTCTGCTGGCGTTCGAAGCGCAGGAGCGTGAGCGCACCGGGCTTGCCAACCTCAAGGTCGAATACAACAGTGTGCATGGCTTTTACATCGAGCTGAGCCGCGCCCAGGCCGAGCTGGCGCCAGCGGAATACCGTCGCCGCCAGACGCTCAAGAACGTGGAGCGTTACATCACCCCCGAACTCAAGACCTTCGAGGACAAGGTGCTGTCGGCCAATGACCGGGCGCTGGCGCGCGAGAAGCTGTTGTACGAGCAGGTGCTGGATGCGCTGGCACCGTTCATCAGCCCTTTGCAGACCAATGCGCAGGCCATCGCCGAACTGGATGTGCTGTGTTGTTATGCGGAACGTGCCCGTGCGCTGGCTTATGTGGCGCCCGAATTCACGGCTGAGCCCGGCGTGCGTATCCTAGCTGGGCGACACCCGGTGGTGGAGCAGTTGGCGCAGCCCTTCATTGCCAACGATGTACAGCTTAGCCCTTACCGGCAGCTGCTGCTGATCACCGGGCCCAATATGGGCGGTAAGTCGACCTTCATGCGCCAGACCGCGCTGATCGTGCTGCTGGCTTACTGCGGTTGTTTTGTGCCAGCGCAGCAAGCCGTGATCGGTAACATTGACCGCATCTTCACACGTATCGGGGCATCGGACGACCTGGCCGGTGGCCGCTCCACCTTCATGGTGGAGATGACCGAAACCGCTAACATCCTGCATAACGCCACACCACACAGCCTGGTGTTGCTGGACGAGATTGGACGCGGTACGTCCACCTTCGATGGGCTGGCGCTGGCCTGGGCAGTGGCCAAGCAGTTATTGGAGAAGAACCGCAGTTATACCTTGTTCGCCACGCATTATTTCGAGCTGACGCGGCTGGTAGAGGAGTTCAAACAGGCGGCCAACGTGCATCTGGATGCAGTGGAGCATGGCAGTGGCATCGTGTTCCTGCATGCCGTGGAGGAGGGGCCGGCCAGCCAGAGTTATGGTCTGCAGGTGGCTCAGCTGGCGGGGGTCCCGCGCACGGTAGTGGCGGCAGCCAAACGCAAGCTGGCGATGCTGGAACAACAAAGCGTGGCGCAACAGGGACATACGCCGCAGACGGACATGTTCGCTGCGGTGGCGCCGGAAACAGCAACGCCTGCAGAGCACCCGGTCGTCATGGAACTGGATCGTATCGATCCTGACGACCTGACGCCCAAGCAGGCGCTGGAGCTGGTCTACAGCCTGCGCAAGTTGTTAGGTCAAGCGCAGACCTGATCCATGTGTTGAGGCGGCTTAGTGGTGATGACCACCGGCGCCGTGCACATGCTCGTGCTCGACTTCTTCCTTGCTGGCAGAGCGCACGGCCGTGACCGTGGCCTTGAACAGCAGGCGCTCACCGGCCCAGGGGTGGTTGCCATCCACGACCACCTTGCCATCTTCGATGTTGGTGATGGTGTAAAGGACCACATCGCCTTTATCGTCTTCACCTTCGAATTGCATGCCCACTTTCAGATCTTTGGTCGGGAATGCCGCCGCAGGTTCGATCTGAACCAGCTCTTCATCGTAGTCACCGAAGGCATCGGCGGGTTCCAGCGTGATCTCGACGGTGTCGCCTACGGATTTGCCATGCAGCTCTTCTTCCACGCGCGGGAAGATATTGTCATAGCCGCCGTGCAGGTAAGCCACCGGCTCCTGGCTGGATTCAAGAACGTCGCCTTCGCTGTTGCGCAGCTCGTAGGACATGGTAACAACGGTATTCATGGCGATTTGCATGATGAGTTCCTTCAGTTTGAGGATTGCAGGGTTTGTACGAAATGCAGCACTTCTGCTGCATGGCCCTTGGCTGCAACCTTGTAGTTGCAGTAACACAATTGGCCAGTGCTATTGATGACGAAGGTGGAGCGCACGATGCCCATCTTGCGGACACCGTCTTTTTCCTTTTCCTGCCATACGCCGAATTTCTGGCACGCTTCACCATCAACGTCCGCCAGTAGCGTGACGCTGAGGCCGTGCTTGTCGCGGAAATCGGCATGGCTGATGCAGTCATCACGGCTGATGCCGATGATCACGCAATTGAGGGCGTCGAATTGTTCCAGCAGGTCGCTGAACTCGATGGCTTCCACCGTGCAGCCAGGGGTGTCGTCTTTGGGGTAGAAGTACAGCACGACATGCTTGCCGCGCAAGCTGGAGAGTTTGACCAGCTCCATATCGGCGTCGGGCAAGGAAAAGTCGGGCGAGTTGGTACCGGGCTGCAGCATAAACGGGATGGAGGATTAGGTCGCAACGATTCTAACCCATTTCCGCGAGGCGATTGCTATGCATTATCATGACGCCATGAAAAAACCTGAGCCTGACATGGCCGGTCTGCCGCTATTGGGTGGCATCTCGGCGCACGAATTCCTGCGTGATTACTGGCAGAAGAAACCGCTGCTGATCCGTGGTGCACTGCCTGGTTTCAGCGGGGTGCTGAGTCCTGACGAGTTGGCCGGACTGGCCTGCGAGGACGAGGTGCAGTCACGCTTGGTGCGCCACGCCGACCCACAATGGCAGGTGGAACAAGGCCCGTTCGACGAGACCGATTTTGCTGAGCTGCCAGAGCGTGACTGGACGTTGCTGGTGCAGGGTGTGAATCACCACCTGCCTGAAGCCGCCGAGTTGCTGCAGCAATTCAACTTTATCCCTTATGCGAGGCTGGATGATCTGATGGTCAGCTACGCTCCCGATGGCGGCGGTGTAGGCCCGCATTTCGATTCCTACGACGTGTTCTTGCTGCAAGGTCAGGGACAGCGGCTATGGCGGGTCAGCGAGCAGCAAGACTTGTCTATCGTGGAAGACGCGCCACTGCGCATCCTGCAGCGTTTTGATACCGAACAGGAGTGGTTGCTACAGCCGGGTGACATGCTGTATCTGCCCCCCAGGCTTGCGCACTGGGGTATTGCCGTCGGCGAATGCATGACCTATTCCATCGGCTTCCGTGCGCCATCTGCACAGGAGCTGGGCCATGAGTTCCTGAGCTACCTGCAGGAGCATCTGTACCTGCCAGGCTTGTATGCGGATCCGGATCTGCAACTGCAAAGCAGCCCAGCGCTGATCGCTCCCGCGATGCAGACGCAAGTCGCTGACGTTTTGAGCCAGATCCGCTGGGATGCCATGGATGTCGCGCGGTTTCTGGGCCGTTATCTCAGCGAACCAAAGCCGCATGTGCAGTTCACCCAGCGCAAGCCTGCTGCGACCAAAGGTTTTTTGCGTAAAGCCCTGCAAACTGGCGTAGGCCTCGACCTGAAGACGCTGATGCTCTACGACCAGCATCACATCTATCTCAATGGTGAATCTATGCCGCGTGCCCCTCAGGATGCCTGGCTGTTGGCCTTGGCGGATCAGCGCATGCTGGATGCGCAAAGTGTCGGCTTGCTGCCGGCGGCCGGGATCACGCAATTGTCGGACTGGTACCAGCTTGGTTATATACAGCCACTTGAGTGATCGCAGCTAAATTCGGCAGCGAATGTGGTGTTTTTGTCAAAAGCCCCGCCAGTGCTGGAAAAACAGTGGTTTTTTTGGAAATAGGTGGTAGAATTTTCGTACTCGGCTGACATACAAATGGGTAGCCGCAGATTAATTTTATTGACATCGTTAAGGGATTAAAAATGACTCGTTCCGCTCTGCTTGCCGCTCTGTTCGCTCTGTTCTTGGTTGCGTGTGGCCAAGAAGAAGCTCCTGCTGAAGCTCCTGCTGCTGAAGAAGCAATGCCTGCTGAAGCTGCTCCAGCTGAAGCAATGCCAGCTGAAGAAGCTGCTCCTGCTGCTGAAGAAGCTGCTCCTGCTGAAGCTGCACCAGCAAACTAATTGATCACCGCTTAAGCGGTGTCAATCGAGAAAGCCGATCATTGATCGGCTTTTTTGTTGTCTGCTGTCGCGATGAAAAGAGCGTGGTGAAAATAGCGCTCAGTAGAAAAGCAGTCAGCCTGAGAACGCCGGTCAGCGTGCGCTGATTTCGCGCCAGTCCAGTCCATCCAGTTGTGTCGCCACCGCGATCCAGTCCTGCGTGCAACCCAGGACCTGACTCAGGGCTTGCGTGGCCAGCGCCGGGGTGTTGTTCTGTGCGCTGAGGTGTGCAGCGACGATGTGCTGCAGCTTGCTGTTATCCAGTCCGGCCAGCAAGTGGGCGGAGCTGGCATTGTCCAGATGACCGAGCCGACTGCTCACGCGCTGTTTGAGCGTGCGTGCATACGGGCCATTCATCAGCATATCAAGATCGTGATTACACTCCAGCACCAGCGCATCGCAGCCGCTCAGCATGGTGGTGATGTGCGGGGTGCTTGCGCCAGTGTCGGTCAGCACCCCCAGACGTTGGCTGCCGTCGCCAAACACATACTGCACGGGCTCGCGCGCATCGTGCGGTACCGGATAAGGTTGTATCTCCAGATCGCCCAGTGCGAACGCCTGATGGCTGTCGATGACGTTGAGGCTAAGCTTGTCAGGCTTGTTGAGCAGGCGTTCCACCATGCGCAGGGTGCCATGAGTCAGCCATACTGGCACACCGTGCCGCGCGGCCAGCCTGAATACGCCGCCTGCATGGTCATCGTGCTCGTGAGTGACCAGGATGCCCGAGAGTTGCTCCGGGCTTATTCCTAGCCGTGCCAGACGCTGTTCGCTGTCGCGTAATCCAAAACCACAATCCAGCAATACGCGGGTATTGCCCGATTCGACCACCAGACCATTGCCGTTACTGCCACTCCCCAGTGAAGCAAAGCGCATCAGCGGGTCAGCGGCGAGGCAGCGGCTCTGTTAACGCAACTGTTCATACAGCAGGTTGATGATGCGGTTGCTGGTGTTGGAGTGGTTGCCATCCTTGTCGGTCACATCGACCAGCGTGCCCGTACCCTCGGTAGCGACCTTGATCAGGTATTGACGCTCCGCATCTGCACGCTGTTCTTCCTTGCTCTTCCAGAACTTGAGCTTGTCGACTACGCCAGTGTTTTCTCTAGCTGGGTCTGCCACAGGCCTTTCTGATGCCGGCTTCTCGGGTTCAGGTTTTTCGTCGCCCCAGAATTTCAGCTTGTCCAGCAGGCCCTTCTTTTCTTCCGGCGCATCATCGATGCCGAATTCGGAATAGCGCACATAGTACAGGCCCTTGGAACGGTCGCGGTCTTCCACCACAAAGCCCACCCGGTCCAGCGCCAGTCCGATCTGACGCCAGCTACGATCGAATGGATCGTTCATGAGCAGGCTGATGGTATTGTTATCCTGACGTATGGAGGCACGGCGCTCGGTCTGCGGATTCGCTACGATGTCACGGGCGCGGTTCTCTGCAACGCCCAGTCTGACCATCAGGCGACGCAGCAATTCAGCGTCCAGATCGGCGTCCTGTTCATTCTGTTTGACGGTTTTGGCATCTAGACGGAAGCCGGTCTCCACTTCACCGAACGGTGTGCGTTGACGCACTTTGCCGTCATCCGGTGCGGTGGTGACGGTGCGGTGGGTCAGGTAGATCTCGGTATAGCCCGGGCTTGCACCACGCTCCAGCCGGGTACGGAATTTCTGGCGATTGGCAAGGCCGGACAGTCCGTCCAGAAACTTGTCGAAGCGGTCCAGATAGCCCAGTTTTTCATCTTTCTTCAGCTTGGTGGCATCGGCCCACTCAGTTTCCATGACGCCAGTTTCCAGATTCTCCACGCGCACGGCAAAACCCAGGTCGGCCCAGAACTCGCGCACCACAGGCCAGATCTTCTCTGGAGGTGCTTCGACCACCAGCCAACGCTGGGCGCCTGCGCGCTCCATGCGCACATTGTCCGGGTTGGCCAGCAGCTGCTCGGTCTCGGCGGCAGGGCCTTGTGCGGTTTGGCTGAAATCGGAGAAGGTGGTGGCACCACCAGGCACGCTGTAGGTGTCACCAGCAGAAACCGAGGTGAGGTCCGGCGGCACTTCCAGGGGTTTGGCACGACCAGCGGTCTTGTATTCGGAGGTTTTACTCAGGAACGGAATGGACTCGCATCCGCTCAGGGTGGCCAATACAGTGGCACCGATCAGTAGTTTGACGCCGGTGGCGCGTTTGAAGCGGGGTTGATTCATGAGGTTCCTCATCACAGGATGGAAGCTTGCTGCATGGCGACACGCAAGGTGTCGTGATGCTGGCTGGCCAGCGGTGTCAGTGGCAGACGTAGACCCGATTGAATAAGATGCATCTGATTCAAGACCCATTTGACCGGGATCGGGTTCGCTTCAACAAACAATTTTTGGTGCAGCATGAACAGCTGCTGATTGATAGCACGTGCTTGTTTCAGATCGCCGCAGAAGGCTGCTTCGCACATGGCATGCATCAGGCGAGGTGCAACATTGGCTGTCACCGAAATGACGCCGTGCCCCCCCATCAGCATCAAGGCCAGGCTGCTGGCATCGTCGCCACTGTAGATGGCAAAGTCTGCGGGTGCGCGCTGGATCAGGTCGGTGCCACGTTCGATATTGCCGGTGGCGTCCTTGATACCGATGATATTGGGTATCGCGGCCAGACGCAGCGCCGTGTCGTTGCTGATGTCGCAACCGGTACGGCCAGGCACGTTGTAGAGTATCTGCGGGATAGCCACGGTTTCGGCCACGCTACGGAAGTGCTGATACAGGCCTTCCTGCGTGGGTCGGTTGTAATAGGGCGCGACCAGCAGGCAGGCATCTGCGCCTATGGCTGCCGCGTGACGCGTCAGGTTGATGGCTTCGCGTGTGGAGTTGGCGCCGGTGCCCGCGATCACGGGAACACGCTTGGCGACATGCTGGACTGCGGTTTCGATCAGCAGGCAATGTTCTTCCACATCCACGGTGGGCGACTCGCCTGTGGTGCCCACGATGACGATGCCATCACTGCCTTCGTTGATATGAAAGTCGATCAGGGCGCGCAAACTCGCCAGATCCAGGTCGCCGTTTTCGTGCATCGGTGTGACGATGGCGACGAGACTGCCTTGCAGCATGATAAATCCGGGTAAATGGTTGAATCCAAATATTCTAACCGAAAGCGCTGGGCGCTTGCACCGGATTTTACAATGTGCAAAGCCAAGTCGCTACGCGCGGCGCGCTATAGGCCTGGCATAACGGGTCTGCCTGACCACGGTTGCAATCCTCGCGGCTGGCCGCTGTGGATGTTGGTGTGCGCTAGGCCAGAGCAGCGGTGGCGACTCGTCCGCCTATTGGTGCCCGCCCCGCGCTACGCCACCTGCCCACGCCGTTGCAGCCCGTATAAAGCCTGTATAATTAGCGTTTTAATTCGCCTGCCATTCTGATGCTTGAGAGCACACTGATCATCTTGCTGGGTACGGTGCTGGTCAACAACATCGTGCTGGTGAAAATCCTGGGTCTCTGCCCGTTCATGGGCGTGTCCAAGAAGCTGGAAGCCTCCATCGCCATGGGCTTGGCCACGGCTTTTGTGCTGACGGTGGCGTCCGGCACCAGTTATCTGATCAGCGAATACCTGCTGGGTACCGAGCTGTTCTACCTGCGCACCTTGTCGTTCATCGTGGTGATCGCGGGTGTGGTGCAGTTCACCGAGATGTGGATGGAGAAGAACTCTCCGCTGCTATATCAGGTGCTGGGCATCTATCTGCCGCTGATCACCACCAATTGCGCGGTGCTGGGTATCCCGCTGCTCAACGTGCAGGCGCAGCATAATTTCCTTGAATCCTTGCTGTTCGGTCTGGGTGGCGCGCTGGGGTTCTCGCTGGTGCTGATTCTGTTCTCTTCCCTGCGGGAACGCATGGAGGCGGCGGATGTGCCGACGGTGTTCCGTGGTTCCGCCATCGCCATGGTCACCGCAGGCCTGATGAGCCTGGCCTTCATGGGCTTTGCCGGGTTGGTGCGCTGATGCTGACCGCCTTGCTGGTGATGGTGGGGCTGGCCCTGTTGCTGGGCCTGGTGCTGGGCTACTCTGCGCTCAAATTCAAGGTGGAGGGCGACCCGCTGGTGGCACGTATCGACGCCATCCTGCCGCAGACCCAGTGCGGCCAGTGCGGGTATCCTGGGTGCAAACCCTATGCTACGGCCATCGCCAACGGCGAAGCCGATATCAATCAATGCCCGCCGGGTGGTGATGCAGGCGTGCATGCGTTGGCTGACCTGCTGGGCGTGGAGTACAAGCCGCTCAATGCCGAGCATGGTGTGCCCAAGCCCAAATCGGTGGCAGTCATCGATGAG
Source organism: Methylobacillus flagellatus (assembly GCF_005502435.1). Lineage (GTDB taxonomy): Bacteria > Pseudomonadota > Gammaproteobacteria > Burkholderiales > Methylophilaceae > Pseudomethylobacillus > Pseudomethylobacillus flagellatus_A. The sequence continues at coordinate 859,299 of NZ_SCOU01000001.1, read as the reverse complement.
CAGACCTGCATAGGCTGTACGTTGTGTATCCAGGCTTGCCCGGTGGATGCGATCCTGGGCGCAGCCAAGCACATGCACACCATCATCGCCGCCGAATGTACCGGTTGCGAATTATGCCTGGCGCCATGTCCGGTGGACTGCATCAGCATGCAGCCGCTGGCCGAGACGCCGGATAACTGGAAGTGGCGCTACCCGGTGTTTCCTATCAAGCCCGTGCAGGCTACGCTGGAGAAAGCGGCATGAACGCACTGGTGAATCTGGCCAAACTGTTCAAGTTCAATGGTGGCGTGCACCCACCCCAGCACAAACAGGCATCCACCACACAGCCTATCCGTGTGCTGCAGGCGAACCTGCCGCTGGTGCTGCCGCTGCGTCAGCATGTGGGCAACATCCCGCACCTGCGTGTGCAGGTCGGTGAGCATGTGCTGAAAGGCCAGTTGCTGGCAGAAGCCGAAGGCGGGATCTCGGCGGCCATCCATGCGCCCACCTCCGGCACCATCACCGCCATCCAGGATGCGCTGATCCCGCATCCGTCCGGTTTGCCGGACCGCTGCGTGACCTTGCAGCCGGATGGGCTGGATGAATGGACGGCATTGACGCCCATAGACTGGCAGCACATGGAGAAGCGTGCTGTGGTGGCCAGCCTGCGACAGTCCGGTATCGTCGGCCTGGGCGGCGCTGCGTTCCCTACCCACATCAAACTGCGCAGCGATGGCCGTTCGGGTATCCATACCCTGGTGATCAATGCCGCCGAATGCGAGCCTTACATCACCTGTGATGACATGGTCATGCGTGAGCGGGCGGCCGATATCCTGCGAGGCATCGCCATCACCCAACACCTGCTGGGGGCCGAACGTTGCCTGATTGGCATCGAAGACAACAAACCCGAAGCCGCCGCCGCGCTGCGTGCAGCCTGCCATGCAGCTGACAGCAGCGCGCAGGTGATCGTGGTGCCAACCATTTACCCGAGTGGGGATGCGCGCCGCCTGATCCACGTGCTGACCGGGCTGGAGATCCCCAGTCATCAGCGTTCTGTGGATGTGGGCGTGCAATGTTTCAACGTGGCCACGGTGCTGGCCATCTACCGTTACATGAGCTTTGGTGAACCGGCCCTGTCGCGCATCGTCACGGTCACCGGCAATGTGGCCAGGCCAGGCAATTTCGAGGTACCACTGGGCATGCCGGTCAGCGCCTTGCTGGAAGCGGCTGGCGGGGTGCTGGAGGACACCAGCGAGTTCATCATGGGCGGGCCTATGATGGGCTTCAGTCTGCCATCGCCCGAAGTGCCCGTCACCAAGGCCACCAATTGCATCATCGCCTCCACCCCCAGCCTGTTCCCGCCTGCAGCCCCGGCCATGCCCTGCATACGCTGCGCACGCTGCGCCGATGCCTGCCCGGTCAGTCTGCAACCGCAAGAGCTGTACTGGTTCGCCAAATCCGACAATTTCGACAAGGCGCGTGATTACAAGCTGTTCGACTGTATCGAGTGCGGTTGCTGCAGCTATGTGTGTCCTAGCAACATTCCGCTGGTGCAGTATTACCGCTATGCCAAGAGCGAGATCATCGCGCAGGACCGTGCCAAGGAAGCCGCCAACCTGGCGCGTGAACGTAACGATTTCCGTCTCATGCGCATCGAGCGCGAGAAACAGGAGCGCGCGCTCAAACACGCCCAGAAAGCGGCAGGTGCCAAAGCCGAAGCCAGTAAAATTGAGCCTGGCAAAGCAGAGCCTAGCAAAGCAGAGTCCGGTGTTCAGCATGCAGCAGACCCAGCCGTCAATGTCGCCGCAAGCCCGGCCAGTGCACAGGCCGAAGCTGCCAAGAAGGCCGCCATCGCCGCTGCGATAGCGCGTGCCAAGGCACAAAAAGCGGCTCAGGCAGCGCAGAACACCGCCGCTGTGACCCCAGCAGTGGCCGCCGAGATGGCTGCCATCGATGCACGGCGTGCCGAGGCGGCCGCCCGTGCCGCAAACATCAACAAGGATGATGTAGCAGAGGCCGCTGCAGCGACGCATGTCGCTGATCAGGACAGCACCACAAGCCCCGCATCAGCGCAGACCGTCTCGTCTGTAGCGCCCAACAGCAAGGAACCCTCATGAGTCGCTCACCTTATCTGAGCAGCGCACCCAGTGTCTCGGTGATCATGCTGAAAGTCCTGCTGGCGCTGCTGCCGGGTATCGCGGCGTATGTGTGGGTGTATGGCGGCGGCATACTCATCAGTCTGGCATTGGCCAGCCTGACGGCCTTGTTGGCTGAAGCCGCCGTGCTGCGCTTGCGGCAGCGGCCTGTGCTGCCTTTTCTCATGGATGGCAGTGCCATCGTCACCGCCTGGCTGCTGGCGTTGGCGCTGCCCCCGCTGGCACCCTGGTGGCTGGTGGTGGTAGGTACGCTGTTCGCGATCGTGGTCGCCAAACAGCTGTATGGCGGCCTGGGCTACAACCCGTTCAATCCCGCCATGATAGGCTATGCCGCACTGCTGATCTCGTTCCCGGTATTGATGACACAGTGGCCCAGCCCGCTGGCGCTGGCCAAGGTGAGCTTGAGCTTCGCCGATCAATGGCATTACATCTTCACGCGCAGCCTGCCGCTGAATGTGCCTGTGGATGCCATCAGCTCGGCCACGCCGCTGGATTACCTCAAGACCCAGCTGGTATTGCAACAGTCGGTATCTGACATCCGCAATACGCCGATCTTCGGTTGGCTGGGCGGCCGTGGCAGTGAACTGGTGGCACTGGCCACCCTGCTGGGCGGCCTCTATCTGTTACACCAGCGCATCATCAGCTGGCATATCCCGCTGGCTTTCCTGGCCACGCTGACCCTGTTGTCTGCGGCTTTTCACCTGCTTGCTCCCGAGCTGCATGCCAGCCCGCAGTTCCACCTGTTCAGCGGAGGTGCCATGCTGTGCGCGTTCTTTATCGCCACCGACCCGGTGAGTGGCCCCACCACGCCGCTGGCCAAATTAGTGTTCGCAGCGGGTATTGGCGTGTTGACCTATGTAATCCGGGTGTTCGGTGGCTATCCGGATGGCATCGCGTTTGCCGTCATCCTCATGAACATCTGCGTGCCTTTGCTGGATGCCTACACCCAGCCGCGCGTGTTCGGACATGAAAAATAAGGCGGCAGCATGAAGGCCCTGCTCAACAATCCTGTGCTCAAGCATGCCGTGGTGACGGCCGCCATCCTGGTGGTGTTCGCGGCTGTGGGTACGTTGCTGCTCACTGGCACTTACCAGCACACCCGTGCGCCGATCGCGGCCAGCGAACGGGCCGCCAAGCTGGCCTTGCTGACGCAGGTGCTGCCATCCAGTCTGCACGATAACGACCTGCTTCAGCACCGCATCATGCTGCCTGCCGCCCCCTTGCTGGGGCAGCGTCAAGCCTCCACAGCCTACCTCGCCAGCCTGGCTGGACAGCCCAGTGCCGTGATCCTGGAAGTGGTGGCACCGGATGGCTACAGCGGCGATATCAAACTGCTGGTCGGCATCACCGTGTCGGGCCGGTTGAGCGGGGTGCGGGTGCTGACCCACAAAGAGACCCCGGGCCTGGGGGATTACATCGAAGTGCTGCGCAGTGACTGGATCCGTCAATTCGATGGCCGCTCGCTGGCAGAGCCGCCGCCAGCGGCCTGGGCGGTGCGCAAGGATGGCGGCGCGTTTGACTACATGGCGGGGGCCACCATCACGCCACGCGCCGTGATCAGGGCGACCCGGCGCGCGCTGCAGTATGCCGCGGCGCAGCACGCGCTGTTGTTCCCTCAAACCAGCGCGCTAGCCGCTTTGATGCCAGCCAGCATGGCAACTCCGTCGCCGAGGCCGCTGTCAGAAACTGCAACAGGAGAACCGTGATGGGGCAATACCGTGACATCGTGGAGAATGGGCTGTGGAAGCAGAACCCGGGCACCATGCAATTGCTGGGCTTATGCCCCACGCTGGCCGTGACCAGCACGGCGGTGAATGGATTGTCTCTGGGGCTGGCCACCGCGCTGGTGATGGCCGCCAGCAACGCCGCGGTGGCACCGGTGCGTCGTTATGTGCCGGACGAGATCCGCATCCCGGTATTCATTCTGGTGATCGCCGCCTTGGTCACCATCATCGATCTGTCCATGAACGCCTTTGTGCACCCCTTGTATGTGGTGCTGGGCATCTTCATCCCCCTGATCGTGACCAATTGCATCGTACTGGCACGGGTCGAAGCGTTTGCGGCCAAGAACCCGGTCACCCCCTCCGCGCTGGACGGTCTCATGATGGGGCTGGGCCTGACCCTGGTGCTGACGCTGCTGGGCGCGGTGCGGGAATTCGTGGGCAAAGGCACGGCGTTGTCTGGCATCGACCTGGTGTTCGGTGCAGAGGCCAAAGCCTGGGTGCTGCAGCTCATCCCGGATTATCCTGGCTTTCTGCTGGCCATCCTGCCGCCAGGCGCGTTCATCGGCCTGGGCCTGTTGATCGCCACCCATAACTGGCTGGAGCAGCGCCGCCTGGCCAAAGCAAGCATGCATGCCGCGTTGCCGGTCGCCCAATCTCACTAGGTAATCGTTTGATGAATGCAACACAACGCCTGGAATTCTTCCGCAGGCTCAAGCAGGCCATCCCCGAGCCGGTCACCGAGCTGGACTACAGCAGCACCTTCGAGTTGCTGATCGCCGTGATGCTGTCCGCGCAGGCCACGGACAAAAGCGTCAATCTGGCTACCGCCAGACTGTTCCCGGTCGCCAATACGCCGCAGGCCATGCTGGCGCTCGGGCTGGATGGGTTGGAAGCGCATATCAAGACCATAGGCCTTTATCACAGTAAGGCCAAGCATGTGTTGGCCACCTGCCAGATACTGGTGGAACAGCACGGCGGCGAGGTGCCAGCCACGCGTGAGGCGCTGGAAGCCTTGCCGGGTGTGGGGCGCAAGACCGCCAATGTGGTGCTCAACACCGCATTCGGACAGCCTACCATCGCGGTGGATACGCACATCTTCCGTCTCGGCAACCGTACCGGTCTGGCCCCCGGCAAGACGCCGCTGGCCGTGGAGCTGAAGCTTATGAAGGCGGTCCCCAAAGAGTATCTGCAGGACGCGCACCACTTGATGATCCTGCATGGGCGCTACACCTGCATGGCGCGCAAGCCGCATTGTCACCAGTGTGTGGTGATCGACCTGTGCCGCTTCAAACCAAAAACCGTTGCCCCCGAGGGCTTTGCGAGCGTACCGGCATGAGCCTGTTCAACCCCAGCCGCGATCAGGTGCGGCAGTTCTTCTTCGATGCCTGGACCAAGTTCCGTGCCCAGCAGGCACTCAGTAACATCGAGGCGCTGGCGGTCAGCATCATGCAGGCGCATCCCGAGTATCATCGTGTGCTGGACCAGCCGGAGCGCTATTTGCAGCAGGCCTACTTCCCAGAGATGGGCGAGACCAATCCCTTTTTGCACATGAGTCTGCATCTTTCCGTACTGGAGCAGATCAGCATCGATCAGCCGCCTGGTATCGCGGCAGCCTATGCCGCTTTGCTGGAGCAGGAGGGCGATGCGCAGGAAGCGCAACATGCCCTGATGGATTGTTTGGCTGAAGTGGTTTGGCAGGCGCAGCGCAATCAACAGCCGCTGGACGCGCTGGCGTATATTGCCAGCATGCGCAGGCGCGCAGGGCTGCATGCAGATTAGAGGCATCTGACAGCAAAGGCGAATGAGCGCATGCGCGGCCCACAGGCGTGAAACCGCATTGGATTAATGCACCTGACGCAAGGATGTGGTATCACTCGCTCGGTAAGACAGGCATAAAACCAATCAGCTTTATCGTACTCCCAGACAGGGAGACAGACTCAGGGAGCAGTACATGGCAGCGCAGCACGACTGGTTGACCGAGCACGGTGATTTTCTTTATCGATTTGCGCTCGCGCGGCTGCGCGACCCGCACCTGGCCGAAGACGCGGTGCAGGATACGCTGCTGGCGGCCATGCAAAATCAGGGATTCGCGGGGAAATCGGCACCGCGCACCTGGCTCACTGGCATACTCAAACACAAGATCATCGACATCATCCGCAAGCAGTCACGCGAGCAGGTGGTGGAAGACCTGGGTGAAGATCTACCAGATGAAGCTGGCATGGACGACTTCTTCGCGGATGATCAGCGTCACTGGGCCGACAAGCCGCAAGCCTGGGGCGCTCCGCAGGACGAGCTGGAACAGAAGCAGTTCCTGCAGGTGTTGCAAGAGTGCATGAACCGTTTGCCGACCAAACTGGCACAACTGTTCATGCTGCGCGAAGTGCACGAAACCGATAATGAAGAAATCTGTAAGGAACTGGATATCAGCACGACGAACGCATGGGTCATGTTATATCGTGCCCGGATGAATCTGAGGAAATGCCTGGAGCTGAATTGGCTAGGCAGTTGATGTGAACCTTTATTACAGGAACCGTGATGTTAAGTTGCAAACAAGCCAGTCAGTTGATTTCGCAATCGCTCGATCGTCGTCTGAGCCTGCGTGAGCGTCTTGCACTGCGTTTGCATCTGCTGATCTGTGATGTATGCGAACGGTTCCGTCAGCAGCTGCTGCTGTTGCGTGACATGGTGCACAAATTACGCTGCCATGCAGAGCAGGATGCCGATGTGCAGTTGACGGCGGCGGCGCGGCAACGCATCGCGGCTCGGCTGGAACATAGCCCCAAGCCTGAATCCGGATCGTATTGATGCACGTATATGACCATGCAGTTCGCAACAACAAGCTGAACTTAATCGAGTACTTATCCAATTTAGGAGATACAAAATGAATGCATCCAACAAAACCCTCGCTGCTCTTCTGGGCACTGCTTTCGTCGCCAGCCTGGCAGCCACTTCGGCCAGCGCTGCTGAGAACCCATTCGCACTGAAGACCTTGTCCTCCGGCTATATGGTAGTCGCTGACAAGGGTGCCGATGGCAAGTGCGGTACCGGCAAATGTGCTGCTGAAAAGGGTAAGGAAGGTTCCTGCGGCGGTGACAAGGCCATGGAAGGCAAGTGCTCTGCTGACAAGGCCAAAGAAGGTTCCTGCAGTGGTGACAAGGCTAAAGAAGGCAAGTGCGGTACCGGCAAGTGTGGCGCTGAAAAGAAGTAAGCTGACGAGCGGAGTCTGGCGTTGAATCCAGTCCATCTCATCCAAGGTGCCGGCCTGGGGCTTAAGCGTGAGCTGATCCCCCAGGTGCAGGCTGCTTACGGGACTGCGTTGTTGCAGTCGCTGGATTTTGTGGAGATCGCGCCAGAGAACTGGATAGGCGTCGGTGGCCGTGTCGGCAAGCAGCTGGCATGGTTCACCGAGCGCTTTCCCATTGCGGCACATGGTTTGTCGCTGTCACTGGGCGGGCCGGATGCGCTCAATGAACCGTTTTTGTATCAAGTGCGTGATTTTCTCGATCAGCATGGCATCACCCGTTACACCGAACACCTCAGTTATTGCAGCGATGGCGGCTATATGTACGATCTGCTGCCGATTCCGTTCACCGAAGAAGCGGTCAGGCATGTGTCGGCCCGCATACGTCGCACCCAGGATATCCTTGAGCGCCGCATCGCGGTAGAGAATGCCTCCTTCTATGTAGAGGCACCTATCGCCGAGATGGACGAGCTGACGTTCATCAACGCCGTGTTGAGCGAGGCGGATTGCGATCTGCACCTCGACATCAACAATGTCTACGTCAACAGTGTCAATTTCGGTTTCGACCCCGTCACTTTCCTGCGTGGCCTGCCCGGCGAGCGCATCGTCTATGCGCATATCGCTGGCCATGACCGCGAAGCCGAAGATTTGATCATTGACACGCATGGACAGGACGTCATCGCCCCGGTGTGGGCCTTGCTGGAAGAAGCCTATCGTCTGTATGGTGCTTTCCCCACCTTGCTGGAGCGCGATATCAATATCCCGCCGCTACAGACCGTGATGCAGGAGGTGGACCGTATCGCCGCCATGCAAAGCCTGGCCCAGCCATACAGGGCTCACGCGCTGGCTGCAGGCACGCCGTATCTGCCCAAAGTGGCCGCCTGATCACCGCCATTCCATGACCACCAGTACCATTCTAGCCCTGCCGGGCTTCATGCAGTATCAGCAGCAGTTCTGTGCGCATGTGCGTGACCCTAGGCATGCACGCAAGCCCGCGCAAGTACGCGCGGAGCGCATGCAGGTATACACGGAGATCGTGTTCAATAATTTCTACAGCTCGGTATCTGCCTGCTTTCCGGTGGCGCAACTGGCGTTGGGTGTGCGTTTATGGCGCCGACTGGTGCGCAGCTTCTTCATCCATCACCGTTGCAGCAGCCCGCTATTCCGCAAGATCCCCGAAGAGTTTCTGCAATACCTGAGCGAGATCCAGCAGCATGATCCGGCGTTGCGCTTGCCAGCCTACCTGCCGCATCTGGCCCACTATGAGTGGGTGGAGATGGCGCTGGCGGTGGCCGATGTGTCTGTTGCGCCAGACAGTGTGCAGGCTGCTGGTGATCTGCTGGAGGGCCTGCCGGTGTTCGCGCCCGCGCTGGCCTTGCTCAGTTATGACTATCCGGTGCAACGCATCTCCAGGCAGTTCAAACCCAAAGCGGTCGAGCCAGTGCAGTTGCTGGTGTTCCGTGACCCGCAGGATGTGGTGCGCTTTGTGGAGTTGAACCCAGTGACAGCGCGCCTGCTGGCGCTGTTGCAAACCGGTACGCTGAATGGCCGTCAGGCGCTGTTGCAGATCGCCAGTGAGCTGGGTCAGGCCGATGCGGAGATGGTGCTGAGCTTCGGCACCCAGATCCTGGAGGACTTGCGTCAGCAGGGTGCGTTGCTCGGTATCAGCCGCGCAGCCTGAGCAACGTAGCTAGCCGACTTTCTTTCTGGCCGTCAGGCCGTGATGGCGGTCCAGCAGGCTGTAGTAGTTGGAGGGCTCCAGCACGGTGGGGATCGCTTCGCCCAGCATGTCCGGATAGTCGCGGCTGTAATGCAGCCCGCGGCTCTCATGCCGCTCCATGGCGCTTCTCACGATCAATTCCGCCACTTGCAGCAGGTTACGCAATTCGATCAGGTTATTGCTGATGCGGAAGTTGCTGTAGAACTCATGCACCTCGCTGCGCAGCATGTCGATGCGGTTCAGCGCACGCTGCAAACGCTTGGTGGTGCGCACGATGCCCACGTAGTTCCACATGAAGCGGCGCAATTCGTTCCAGGTATGCGCGATGATGATCTCTTCGTCCGCGTCGGTGACGCGACTCTCGTCCCAGTAAGGCAGCTTGCTGCACGCTTTGACCGGCTGTTGCAGGATGTCACGCGCGACTTCTTGTCCGAACACCAGACATTCCAGCAATGAGTTGCTGGCCAGCCGGTTGGCGCCGTGCAGGCCGGTACAGGCGGTCTCGCCTATGGCATACAGGCCGGGCAGGTCGGTGCGGCCGATGTGGTCGGTCATGATGCCGCCGCAGCTGTAGTGCGCTGCTGGCACCACCGGGATGGGTTGTTTGGTGATGTCGATGCCTAGCTCCATGCAGCGCCGGTAGATGGTGGGGAAGTGCGACAGGATGAAATCGGCGGGTTGATGGGTGATGTCGATGTAGACGCAGTCGATGCCGCGTTTTTTCATCTCGAAGTCGATGGCGCGTGCCACCACATCACGCGGTGCCAGTTCGGCGCGCTCATCGTGGGCTGGCATGAAGCGCGTGCCGTCCGGCAGGCGTAGCAGACCGCCTTCGCCACGTACCGCTTCGGAGATCAGGAAGGACTTGGCTTGCGGGTGATACAGGCAGGTGGGGTGGAACTGGATGAATTCCATGTTCGCGACACGGCAGCCCGCCCGCCAGGCCATGGCGATGCCGTCGCCAGTCGCGACATCGGGATTGGTGGTGTACAGATAGACCTTGCCTGCACCGCCAGTGGCCAGCACGGTTTGCTGTGCCGCGATGGTGATGACCTTGCCAGTGGTGTTATCCAGCAGGTAGGCGCCCAGGCAATCGGTGCCCCGCACGCCGGCCTTGGTCGAGGTGATCAGGTCCACCGCGATGTGATCTTCCAGTACGCGGATATTGGGGTGCTTGCGTACCTTGTCTGCCAGTGTCTGCTGCACCGCATGCCCGGTAGCGTCAGCTGCATGGATGATGCGGCGATGGCTGTGGCCACCTTCCCGGGTCAGATGGTAGCCGCTGTCGTCGGCCTCGCGCGTGAATGGCACGCCTTCCTCGATCAGCCATTCCACGGTCTCGCGGCCATGTTCGGCCACCAGTCGCGTCACCGCGGCATCGCACAGGCCGGCACCTGCCACCAGCGTGTCCTGGATGTGCGCCTCGATGGAGTCGTCGTCGTTGAGCACGGCGGCGATACCGCCCTGAGCCCAGTTGCTGGAGCTGTCGTCCACGCTGCGTTTGCTGACCAGGCACACCTGCCGGTTGGCCGCCACCTTGAGCGCGAGGGTCAGGCCAGCGAGACCGCTGCCCAGGATGAGGACGTCACATTGTTGCATTGGGCATAGACAATCTGAAGGTGATGGACAAGACCTTGGTTACGATATCTGGATGAACTTTTGCGAGTGTAGCGCTGTCTTCATTTGTAAGCTAGTTAGGCTGAAATAGCGCAATCTCTACAGGGAGTAGGGCAATGATAAACAGCAAAAATTTCCAAGAGTTTTCCAGTCTGGGATTCGTCGACACCAAGCTACAAGGTTATACTCCGGCCATGATCAAATTTCCGGCAGGAGATGCCAAACCTGCAACTGCCAACACCAATGCGGCTGCAGGTAATCGTGAGCTGGACCAGGCGCTGGTTGAACGTGCGCAGCACGGCGACCAGCGTGCCTTCGGTTTGCTGGTGGAAAAGTACCAGCGCAAGCTGGGTCGTCTGTTGTCGCGCATGATACGTGACCAGGCTGAGGTGGAGGATGTGGTACAGGAATCGTTCATCAAGGCGTATCGCGCCTTGCCGAACTTCCGCGGTGATAGTGCGTTTTACACCTGGCTGTACCGCATCGGCATCAACACGGCCAAGAACTACCTGGTCTCCATGGGACGCAGACCGCAGGTCAGCAACGACATCGAGATCGAAGACGCCGAGAACTTCGAAGACGGCAACGAACTGCGCACCATGGACACGCCGGAAACGGAGTTGATGAGCAAGCAGATCGCCAAGACAGTCAATGACACGGTGGCTTCACTGCCCGAAGAGTTGCGTACTGCGATCACCTTACGCGAGATCGAAGGCCTGAGCTACGAAGAGATCGCGACATTGATGAATTGCCCGATAGGCACTGTGCGTTCCCGCATCTTCCGCGCTCGCGAGACCATCTCGCAGCAGCTGCGGCCTTTGCTGGACACGCCTAAAGATAGACGCTGGTAAGTGTAGTTACTGGTAAGTGTAGCCACTGCCAGCATTCAGGAGAAGTATATGAAAGAGCAAGTTTCGGCATTGATGGATGGGGCGATCCCGATCGAGGAAGCGGACCATCTGTTCAGCTCGCTGAGCCACGACGGCGAGATGCGCCGCAGTTGGGACACCTATCATCTGATCGGTGATGCCATGCGTGGTAATGCGATCCTGTCGCCAGGTTTCGAGCAGCGCCTGATGCAAAAGCTGCGTGAAGAACCCGTTGTACTGGCGCCCAAGCCTTCCAGGCTGCGTGCAGTGACTGGCGCCTGGTCTGTTTCCGGAGGCTGGTCTATCGCGGCTTCTTTCGCAGCGGTCATGTTCGTGGGCTGGATGGCCTTGCAACAGACCGGTGGCCCGACCGCTTCCATCGAGCTGGCTGCGCTCAGCGCGAGCAGCGAGTCTGCACAGACCAATCTGGCCCAGAGCAATCTCACACAAAGTAGTCCCGTGCAAGTCGTGGCCATGGAGCAAGCTTCCCAGCAAGTCGAGCAAACCCCAGTGCTGGTGTCTGAATTGCCCGCTGAATACCTGATGGCGCATCAATCCATGGCGCCGAATGCCGCTTATTACATCCAGCCTGTGGCGTATGCCGAAGGCGGACGTTGATGAGATCAGCAGTGCCAGCATCAGTGCTGGCCCTCTGTCTGGTATGGACCACGGCGGGTCACGCAGAAAACCAGCCTGAAGACGGCTGGTCCTGGCTGCAAAAGACCGCTCAGGCGGCCCGTGACCTCAGTTACCGTGGCATCTTCGTTTATCAGGGCGTCAACACCAACAGCAAGTCGGTACAGATCACCCACATGAACTACGGTCAGGGCGAATATGCCCGTATCGTGGTGCTGGACGGGGCCCCGCGCGAGATCTTGCGTCAGGGTAACGATGTGGTGGTGTTCAACGCCCGCGAAGAGAAAGTCGTCATCGAGAAGCGCAAGGACAAGAACATGTTCCCGGCTTTGCTCCCGGTTGACATGACCGCGCTGAAGCAAAGCTACCAGAGCAAACTGGGCGCCACGGAACGTATCGGTGGCCGCGATGCGCAACTGGTCTACCTGGAAGCCAAAGATGCCTACCGTTACAGCTACAAGCTGTGGGTGGACCGCGAGTACGGCCTGCTGCTCAAATCCATGTTGCTTAATGAACGCCACGAGCCGGTCGAGCAGATCGCCTTCAGCCAGCTCAATCTGCTGGATACGCAGAACATGGACTGGTTCCAGCCCAAGGTGGATGCCCGCAAGCCCTACGTCATGGAAGAAGTGACCGATCAGGCCGGGCTGGCGCAGGCGGAGGCTTGGCAGCTGGGCGCATTGCCTGCGGGTTTTCACAAGATCGATCACGTGGTGCGCAAGTTGCCCAACAAGGCTTCCCCAGTGAGTCAGTTGATTTTTTCAGACGGTCTGGCCAATGTTTCCATGTTCATTGAAGCGGTCAGTAACCCAGCCTCACCGATCAGGCTGGGCCACCGGGGTGTCGGTCCAACCAATATGTTCGTGAATGTCAGCAACGGTTACCAAACCGTGGTGGTCGGCGAAGTGCCGGCCAACACACTGATGCAGATCTCCAACAGCATCAGTTTCAAAAGCAGTCCACTCAGTTACAAAAAATAAACCGTTCCATCCATCCCATGATTGAAGAACAAGCCGTCGTCCTCACTGTCTATGATGACGCAGCCGAGCTGGAAGTGGTGAGGCGCACGGCCTGCAGTCTGTGCGGTCAAAGCCGCGGCTGCGGGGTCGCGTTGTTCGGGCGTTTGTTCCGTCATCATAGCCGCGTGTTCAGTGCCAGTAACACCATCGGTGCACAGCCGGGCGATCATGTGATGGTGGCCATTGCCCCGCAAGCGTTGCTGGTGGGGGCGCTCAAGGTATACGCAGTGCCCCTGCTAAGTTTGTTGCTGGGCAGTGCGGCAGGCAGCGTGCTGGGTGCTGGCGCCGATCTGTATGCGGTGCTCGGTGCTGTGGCTGGCTTGGCCTTGGGCATGTTGTGGGTCAGGCTGCACAGCATGGGCGCGAGCGTGCAGTTCGCTGCGCGTCCGCAGATCGTCAGCTTGCTTCCAGCCGAAGCCGTGCACGCCATCCATTTCAAGTAATGCCATATCAGCTAATGCAACTCAATCATGAACGAGGGTAATAAATGATCAGAAATTTAGTTACGGTGTTGGCATTGAGCCTGACGCTGGTCGGTCAGGCCGTTGCCAAGGATCTTCCGGATTTCACTGAGCTGGCCGAGAAGCAGGGCCCTGCAGTGGTCAACATCAGCATCACCCAAACCATGCAGAGCGCAGCAGCATCGCCGTTCCCTGGCTTCCCTAACGATGAGGGGCTGAGCGAGCTGTTCCGCCGCTTCGGTATCCCTGCCCCGGGTGGCGCGCCGGGTGCGCCGGGTGCTCCGCAACAAGAATATAAATCCAGCTCGCTGGGTTCCGGTTTCATCATCAGCAGTGACGGGTATGTGCTGACCAATGCACACGTGGTCAGCCAGGCGGACGAAGTCATCGTCAAGCTGCATGACAAGCGTGAATTCAAGGCCAAGATCATCGGCAGCGACAAGCGTACCGACGTGGCCCTGCTCAAGATCGAAGCGACCGGTTTGCCCAAGGTGACAACGGGCGACCCTACCCAGCTCAAGGTGGGCGAATGGGTGGCGGCGATCGGCTCGCCGTTCGGTCTTGAGAACACCATGACGGCGGGCATCGTCAGTGCCAAGGGCCGTGCCTTGCCTCAAGAGAACTTCGTGCCGTTCATCCAGACCGATGTTGCCATCAACCCCGGTAACTCCGGCGGCCCGCTGTTCAATCTGCGTGGCGAAGTGGTTGGCATCAACTCACAGATCTACAGCCGCAGCGGTGGTTCCGTGGGCCTGTCTTTCGCCATCCCCATCGATGTGGCCATCGATATCTCCAATCAGCTCAAAGCCAGTGGCAAGATCACGCGAGGCTGGCTAGGTATCGCCATTCAGGAGATGAATGCAGAGCTGGCTGAATCGTTTGGCATGAAGAGCGCCGGTGGTGCGCTGGTGGCGGGTATCGAAAAAGGCAGCCCGGCCGAGAAGGGCGGCCTGGAACCCGGTGACGTGATCCTCAAGTTCGACGGCAAAGCCATCACCACTTCGTCCGACCTGCCACGTGCCGTCGCGGCCGTGAAACCCGGCAAGACCACGCAGGCGGAAGTGTTGCGCAAGGGGGCTGCCAAGACCTTGAACATCACCGTAGGCAACATGCCGGACCCGGAAGAAGCGGCCAGTGCGCCACGCGAATCGGGCAAGCCCGAGGTCAACCGTATCGGCCTGATCCTGCGTGAATTGACTCCGCAGCAGAAGAAGCAGCTCAACGGCCAGAACGGCTTGCTGGTGATCGATGCACAGGGTGTCGCTGCCCAGGCGGGTATCCGCCGTGGCGATGTGGTGCTGGGCTTGAACAATACCGAGGTGGTCAGCCTGGATCAGTTCAACAAGCAGCTTGCCGCCGTTGCTGCAGGAAAGTCCGTGGCCTTGCTGATCAAGCGCGGCGAAAATACCTTGTACGTACCGATCAAGGTCACCACCGGCAAGTAAGCATGCTGCAGAGGTGCGGCCAGACGGCGTTTGCTGTAAAATTGGCCGCATTATCAAGCCGATAAAAGTACAGGCCGAAAAATCGTTGCAACGGGGGCGCTCAGGCGCCCTTGTTGTTGCAAGTATCCAATCATGAAAAATATCCGTAATTTCTCCATCATCGCCCACATCGACCACGGTAAATCCACGCTGGCCGACCGTATCATCCACCTGTGTGGTGGTTTGTCTGACCGTGAAATGGAAGCCCAGGTGCTTGACTCCATGGATCTGGAGCGCGAGCGCGGCATCACCATCAAGGCGCAGACAGCGGCGCTGGACTATGTGGCGCTGGACGGTCAGCGTTATCAGCTCAACCTGATCGATACCCCGGGCCACGTCGACTTTTCCTATGAGGTCAGCCGCTCGCTGTCTGCTTGCGAAGGCGCGCTGCTGGTGGTGGACGCTTCGCAAGGCGTGGAAGCGCAGAGTGTGGCCAACTGTTATACCGCCATCGACCTGGGCGTGACCGTCACTGCCGTGCTCAACAAGATCGACCTGCCATCGGCTGACCCGGACCGGGTGATCCAGGAGATCGAGGATGTCATCGGCGTGGAAGCCACCGACGCGGTACGCTGTTCCGCCAAAACCGGCGAGGGCGTGCGTGATGTGCTGGAAGCCGTCATCGCCAGGATCCCGCCGCCAGTCGGCGACCCGACCGCGCCCTTGAAGGCGCTGATCATCGATTCCTGGTTCGATAACTACGTCGGCGTGGTGATGCTGGTGCGTGTCATCGACGGCACGCTCAAACCCAAAGACAAGATCAAGATGATGGCCACGCGTGCCGTGCATCTGTGCGAGCAGGTGGGTGTGTTCACGCCGAAATCGCTGGTCAAGGAATCGCTGTCGGCCGGTGAAGTGGGCTTCATCATCGCCGGCATCAAGGAGCTGACCGCTGCCAAGGTGGGCGATACCGTCACGCTGGATACGCGCCCGGCTGCCGAGGCCTTGCCCGGCTTCAAGGAAGTGCAGCCACAGGTGTTCGCCGGTCTGTATCCGGTGGAATCCAACCAGTTCGAAGCCTTGCGTACCGCGCTCGAAAAGCTGCAACTCAACGATGCCTCCCTGCAATACGAGCCGGAGAATTCCACGGCGCTGGGCTTTGGCTTTCGCTGTGGTTTCCTGGGTCTGCTGCACATGGAGATCGTGCAGGAGCGGCTGGAGCGCGAATACGATATGGACCTCATCACCACGGCCCCGACCGTGGTCTATGAGTTGTTGCTCAAAAGTGGTGAAGTCCAGCAGATCGAGAACCCTTCGCGCCTGCCCGAGCCTTCACGCATCGACGAGATCCGCGAGCCCATGATCACCGTCAATCTGCTGATGCCGCAGGATTATGTAGGCCCGGTGATGACGCTGTGCAATGGCAAGCGTGGCGTGCAGCGCAATATGCAATACATGGGCCGTCAGGTCATGCTCACCTATGAGATGCCGCTCAATGAAGTGGTGCTGGATTTCTTCGACAAGCTGAAATCGGTATCGCGTGGCTATGCCTCCATGGATTACGAGTTTCTGGAATTCCGTGCCGCTGATCTGGTCAAGCTGGACATCATGGTCAACGGTGAACGTGTCGATGCCTTGTCGCTGATCGTGCACCGCGCCAACAGCGTGTACCGTGGTCGTCAGCTGTGCGCCAAGATGCGCGAACTGATCCCGCGCCAGATGTTCGATGTGGCGGTGCAGGCCGCCATCGGCGCCAACATCATCTCGCGCGAGACCGTGAAAGCCATGCGCAAGAACGTGCTGGCCAAGTGTTATGGTGGTGACATCACGCGTAAGAAGAAGCTGCTGGAGAAACAAAAAGAAGGCAAGAAGCGCATGAAGCAGGTGGGCAATGTGGAGATCCCGCAGGAAGCCTTCCTTGCCATTCTGCAGGTCGAAGACAAATGATGGGCGCTGACGGTCTTGCGCTGCAAGCTGTCAGCTGGCCTGCTCAGCATACCCAATTGGCCAGTGGCGCTGCGCATGCAGGCCGACATGGCGGCAGTCAGTGGAGGTTGTACCTATGATGTTTGCATTGTTCATGCTGGTGATCCTGGCGGTGACCGGCTTAATCTGGTTGCTGGATAGCCTGTTCCTCAAGAAGCGCCGTGCGCCAGGCAAGGCCGAGCCGGTACTGGTGGAGTATTCCAAGAGTTTCTTCCCGGTGATCCTGCTGGTGTTCGTGATCCGCTCTTTCATCGTTGAGCCGTTCAAGATCCCGTCCGGCTCCATGATGCCGACCTTGCTGGCGGGCGATTTCATCCTGGTCAACAAATTCACCTACGGCCTGCGCGTGCCCATCCTGAACAACACTTTCATCACCGTGGGTGAGCCCAAGCGTGGCGATGTGTTCGTGTTCCATTACCCGCCAGACCCGTCCATCGATTACATCAAGCGTGTGGTCGGCCTGCCCGGCGACAGGATCAGCTACCGTGACAAGCAGCTGTTCGTGAACGACCAGCCGGTGCCCACCACGGCCGATGGCAACTACGATTATGTAGGCTCCGGCCTCAGCATGATCAGTGCGCGGCGCATACAGGAACAGATGGGCGACAAGCATTACGATACCTTGATCCATGACGACAGCCTGTCTATCGACGGCGAAGCCGTGGTGCCGGAAGGGCATTATTTCGCCATGGGCGACAACCGTGACAACAGCCGTGACAGCCGCGTGTGGGGCTTTGTGCCGGAAGACAATCTGGTTGGCCGTGCCTTCCTGATCTGGTGGAATTTCGATGACTTCGGCCGTATCGGTACCCGCATTGAATAAGCGCGCCTCTGCTACTGGCCTGCGCGGAGCCGCACGCTGATGGTGGCGATCGGCTTGCTGCGGCAGCTGGGGCACGACTTCGCCAACCCGGCGCTGCTGACCCAGGCACTCACGCACCGCAGCCTGACGGCGGCCAACAACGAGCGTCTGGAATTCCTCGGTGATGGCGTGCTCAATTGCGTGGTCGCGCACCTGCTGTACCAGCAATATCCCAAACTGCCTGAAGGTGACTTGAGCCGTCTGCGTGCTTACCTGGTCAAGGAACAGACGCTGAGCGAGATCGCGCGCAGCCTCAACCTGGGCGAAGCGCTGCTGCTCGGTGAAGGTGAACTGAAAAGCGGTGGCTGGCGCCGTCCTTCCGTGCTGGCCGATGCGGTGGAAGCCATCATCGGCGCCGTGTTCATGGATGCCGGTTATAGCGCTGCCGAAACGCTGGTGGTGCGTCTGTATCAGCCGTTGCTGCACGGGCTGGACCCCAAGACCATAGGCAAGGATTCCAAATCACTGCTGCAGGAATACCTGCAGGGCCAGAAGATGGACGTGCCCGAATACACGGTGGTCAGCACCGAAGGCGAAGCCCATTGCCAGACCTTCCGTGTCGAATGCTTCATCGCTGGTATGAACATCCATACCTATGGCGAAGGCAGCAGCCGACGCATCGCCGAACAACAGGCCGCGCAACTGGCCTTCAGCCAATTGCCTGCCGTCAGGAAAGTACCCTCATGACTGAAACCAATCCCGTCTTCCGCTGCGGCACCGTGGCCATCGTCGGCCGCCCCAACGTGGGAAAATCCACGCTGCTGAACCATATCCTCGGCCTCAAGCTCAGCATCACCTCGCGCAAGGCACAGACCACGCGTCACCGCCTGCTGGGCATCCATACCACGGCCGACACGCAGTTCCTGTTCGTGGACACACCGGGCTTCCAGCAGAAGCACATCAACGCGCTGAACCGCACCCTCAACAAGACCGTGACGCAGGTGCTCACCGAGGTGGACGTGGTGCTGTTCGTGATCGAGCCCATGCACCTGGGTGAAGCCGACCGTTTGGTGCTGAACATGCTGCCCAAGGACAAGCCGGTGCTGCTGGTGGTCAACAAGGCTGACCTCATGGGTGACAAGAACAACCTGTTGCCGCTGATCCAGGATTTCGATCTGGAATTCCCGTTTGCCGCCATCGTGCCGGTCAGCGCCAAAAAGAGCCTGTATCTGGACGAACTGCTGTCCACGGTGCGTCAGCATCTGCCCGAGCAGCCTGCCATCTACGCCGAGGACGAGTTCACCGACAAGAACGAGCGCTTCCTGGCGGCCGAACTGCTGCGCGAAAAAGTGTTCCGCTTGTTGGGCGAAGAGATCCCGTATGCGGTCACGGTGGAGATCGAGCAATTCCAGCAGGAAGGCAAGCTGCGCCGCATCCACGCCGCCATCATCGTCGACAAGGACAGCCAGAAGCCCATGCTGATCGGCAAGAATGGCGAAAAGCTCAAGCAGATCTCCACCGAAGCGCGCCAGGACATGGAGAAACTGTTCGGCGGCAAGATCTGGCTGGAAGTGTGGGTCAAGGTCAAGTCGGGGTGGGCGGATGATGAGCGTGCCCTGAAGAGCCTCGGCTACTAAGGCGCATGCGAAATCGAACGTGCACAGCGTTGGCCTCGCTTGCCGTAGTTCCATCTACTGTCTGCGCTCGGCCGCCTTGTTCACGCCCGATTTGGCACACGCCAGCAGGCAGGAGACCGTACTTAATGACCTGCCAGCAAACCAATCCCAAGCGGCTTGAAGTGCTGGAGTAGCTGACCGTGGCAGTAAGCGCTTCCGTTCGTCATGACCATCAGCCGGTCTATGTGCTGCATACCTATCCGTTCAAGGAAACCAGTCTGGTGGTCGAGCTATTCAGCCGCGAGCTGGGCCGCGTCGCTGCGGTTGCCAAGGGTGCGCGCAGGCCACGCTCCGCCATGCGGGGCATGCTGCAGTCGTTCCAGCCCTTGCTGGGCACCTGGTCCGGCAAGGCCGAGCTGAAGAACCTGCATAGCCTGGAGTGGGGCAGTGGTTTGCTGCTGTTGCAGGGCGAGGCGCTGATGTGTGGCTTTTATCTCAACGAATTGTTGTTGCGCTTGCTGCCGCGCGAAGATGCCCATGACGGCCTGTTCGACTTTTACGGCCTGACCTTGCGTGTGCTGGCCAGCGGGGGTGAAACCGCCACCACACTGCGCCGCTTCGAGCTGCAGCTGTTGCAGCAACTGGGGTATGCGGTGCCGCTGCTACAGGACGAGACCGGGCAGCCCATCCAGGCGGAACGTGCTTATGACTACCAGGCGGAGCGGGGTGCCTGCCGTGCAACGCAGGCGCAAAGCGGCGTAAGATTGCAAGGCAAGACCTTGCTGGACATGAGCGCAGACGATTACAGCGACCCGCTCACGCAGCAACAGAGCAAGCAGCTGATGCGCATGCTGCTGGCGTTTTATCTGGGCGATCAGCCCTTGCATACACGGCAGTTGTTGATCGATCTGCAGGGTTTATAACGCTACAGGATTTATAGGAACCGTCATCGAATCATGATCAAACTCGGCGTCAACATCGACCACGTCGCCACGCTGCGTAATGCGCGTGGCACCCAGTACCCCAGTGTGGTGCAGGCCGCACTGCGCGCAGAAGAGGCGGGGGCAGACAGCATCACCATCCATTTGCGTGAAGATCGCCGCCATATCCGTGATGAGGATGTCTACGCGCTGCGCCCCTTGCTGCAGACCAAGATGAACCTGGAGATGGCGGTCACCGAGGAGATGATAGGCATCGCGCTCAAGGTGCAGCCGCAGGATGTGTGTCTGGTGCCGGAGCGCCGCGAGGAACGCACCACTGAAGGTGGCCTGGATGTGCTGGGTAATTTCGAGCGCGTGGCCGAAGCCTGCGACCGTCTGGGTGAGGCGGGCATACGCGTATCGCTGTTCATCGCGCCGGATATCGCGCAGATCGACGCCGCCATCCGTGCTGGTGCGCCGGTGATCGAACTGCATACCGGCAAATTCGCCGACACCACGGGCAGTGTGCAGCGTCATGAATTGGCGCGCATCGTCGCCGCCAGTCTGCATGCCCAACAGCAGGGCCTGATCGTCAACGCTGGTCATGGCCTCAATATCCATAACGTACACGACATCGCCGCCATCCCGGATATCGAAGAACTCAACATCGGCCACGCCATCGTCGCGCATGCGCTGTTCGTGGGCTGGGAATACGCCATCCGTGAGATGAAGCAGCTGATGCGTGCCGCCGCAGGTCAGGCCTGAGCCGTATGTGCAGCCGTTTGCTTCGGGTGGAATTTGCCCTTTCTCCATTTCCCCCTTCCCCCTTCTCCCTTCTCCCTTCTCGGATTTTATGATCTACGGCATAGGAACCGACATCGTGGCGGTGGCGCGCATCGAGGCTTCATTGGAGCGTTTCGGCGAGACCTTTGCCAGGCGCGTGCTGACCGCGCAGGAATTTCCGGTGTGGCAACAGTCGCCGCAGCAGGCACGTTTTCTGGCCAAGCGTTTCGCCGTCAAGGAAGCTTTCGCCAAAGCGCTGGGTACCGGCCTGCGCGCGCCAGCGCTGATGCCGAACATCGGGGTGCAGCATGACGAACTTGGCAAGCCGGGGCTGATCCTGTCGGCTGATCTGCAACACTGGGTGAACCAGCAAGGCATTGCACATACGCATCTCACCATCAGTGACGAACACAGCATGGTGGTGGCTTTCGTGGTGCTGGAGCGCGCGTGAGGCGTGCGCTGGCAGCCATGTTGCTGCATGCGGTGCTGCTGGCCAGCCCTGCTGCATGGGCGGACTGGCAGGCGGTAGGCAAGAGTGTGGCCGGGGAGTATTTCATCGACCCGGACACCGTGCAGATGCAGCCCGAGCAGCGCAGCTTCACCATCATGACACGTGTGGTGCAGGCGGATGGTGGCGTGTGGAACACCCAGATGCAGGTGGATTGTGCCAACAAGCAATACCGTTATCTGCGCGGCGGCCGCACCTTCAACAAGCGCGAGTTCGATCGTTTCGACCAGCCACAGTCGGTGCAAGCCATCGCGGCCGATTCCCTGCCTGACCAGCTCAGGCAGGCTTACTGTGAGGCCGCCGCTGCAAGCGCCCAGGCGGATGCAAGCCCGGCCAGCAATAGCGCTGAACCGCAATGGGAGCTGCTGGCGACCAGCAAGCAGGGCGAGGTGTATTTCGATCCGGCATCCCTGCTGCGTTCCACCGACCAGCAGGCGTTCCGTATCAACACCCGCGTCATCAAACCGGCTGAACAGGAAACCAGCTTGAGCACCTTGTCGTTCGACTGCGCCAGCGACACCTTCCGTATCCTCAGCCTGAGCCAGATCAGGCAGGGCAAGCCGGTGCAGGTGTTCGGCCGCGCACAGGCACCGGTCCCCACCAGCAGGACAGAGACGCTGGGGCGCTTGAGTGACATGTTCTGCGCAAAAGCCGCTGCGCTGCCTGCAAGCAGCGCGGCCACTATCAGCAGCGCTTGTCAGCAGCAGATGGACAAACTCAAGAAGCTGGAAGTGACCATACAAAAAGCGGTGGATAGCGGCAAACTGGCGTGCAGCCAATCCATGGCCTTCATCCAGGATTTGCAGGGCATCGCGCAGCATGTGCGCCAGCAGCAATGCCCGGTCGGTGATCTGAGCGAATACATCCAGAGCGTGGGGGAGGTCGAGTGCAGGAAATAGTGCCAGCTTCGCAGGCTGATCTCTCGCCTGACCTCGCCCCTGAGCTTGCCCCTGACTTGGCGCGACGCTTTGCGGGCGTGCGGCGCCTGTATGGCGAGGCCGGTCTGGCACGTCTGCAGGCCGCGCATGTGTGCGTGATCGGCATAGGCGGCGTCGGTTCCTGGGCGGCCGAGGCGCTGGCGCGCAATGCGGTGGGGCGTATCACGCTGATCGATCTGGACAACATCGCCGAATCCAACGTCAACCGCCAGCTGCATGCCGTGGAAGGCGCGTTCGGCAAAGCCAAGGTCAGCGCCATGGCGGCGCGTATCCTCAGCATCAACCCGCTGTGTCAGGTGCACGAGGTGGAAGATTTCATCACTGTGGATAATGTGGCCGCGATGCTGGGTCAGGGCTTCGATGCGGTGCTGGACGCCATCGATGATGCGCGCGCCAAGGTGGCGATCGCAGCTTACTGCAAACGCCAGCACCTCGCGCTGGTCACGACGGGTGGGGCAGGTGGGCGCCTGGACCCGACGCGTATCCGCATCGCCGACTTGGCGCGCGTGCATGGCGACAGGCTGATCGCCAAGGTGCGCAACCAGCTGCGCCGTGAGCATGGCTTCCCGAAAGCGCCGCATGGCAAGCAGCTGGCATCTGTGTTCGGTATCCCCTGCGTGTATTCGGACGAGCCGGTGCAGCCGCCGGATGCGAGTTGCGAGGTGGAGGCCACCACCGATCAACATGCCGGTATCACCGGCCTCAACTGTGCCGGCTACGGCTCCTCGGTGTGCGTGACGGCGCCGTTCGGCATGGCTGCTGCCGCCCAGCTATTGAACCTGTTGCAGTCTGGCCAGTCTGTGGCTGGATGAGTCCAGCCAAGCCGCAATCTCCGTCTTTCAAAGGTAACAAATCCTATCTGCCCAGCAAACCCTGTGCGGTCTGTGGCCGTGACATGAGCTGGCGCAAAGCCTGGGCCAACCACTGGGAACAGGTGAAATACTGTTCCGAAGCCTGCCGTAAACGTGCCAAACCCGGAGCTGCCTGATGCCTTGCCGCCACCTGATCCTGATCCTCGGTGATCAGCTCAACCATGACAATCCTGCGCTGGACGGCTTCGATGCCGCGCAAGACCACATCCTCATGGTGGAAGCGCCTGCCGAAGCCACGCTGGTGTGGAGCCACAAGGCGCGCATCGCCTTGTTCCTGTCTGCCATGCGGCATTTTGCCGTGCAGCTTGAAGCGGCGGGCTTGCCGCTCACTTATTTGAAGCTGGGTGCGCATGCCTACCCCAGCCTGCCCGCGGCCTGGCGCGCGCAGATGCTGCAGTTGCAGCCACAAAAGCTCATCGTCTGCGAACCGGGCGAATACCGCCTGTTGCAGGCGCTGGAGCAGCTGGCTGCGGAGTTGCACTGTGCCCTGGCGGTGCGTGATGACACGCATTTCATGTGCAGCCGGGCGGATTTCAAACGCTGGGCAGGCAGCAACAAAAGCCTGCGCATGGAGTTCTTCTACCGCTGGATGCGCAAGCGGCATGACGTGCTCATGGAGGCGGGCGAACCGGCAGGCGGTGCCTGGAATTTCGATGCCGATAACCGGCAGTCGTTTGGCAAGCGTGGTCCGCAGCAGCTACCGGCCGCGCCTGTGGTGGCCGTGGATGCCATCACCCACGACGTGCTGGCCGATGTGGCGTTCCATTTCCCCGACCATCCGGGCAGCCTGGCACATTTTGTCTGGCCGGTGACGCGTGCGCAGGCACTGGCCTTCCTGGACGATTTCATCCAGCACAAACTGGGGCAGTTCGGCCCGCATCAGGATGCCATGTGGCAAAGTCAGCCCGGGCAAGCCACGCCGTTCCTGTGGCATTCCTTATTGTCGTCCTCCCTCAACCTCAAGCTGCTGGACCCGCGTGAAGTGATCGCGGCCGCCGAACACGCCTACCGTCAGCAGCGCCTGCCGCTGGCCAGCGTGGAAGGCTTCATACGCCAGGTGCTGGGCTGGCGCGAATTCATCCGCGGCGTGTACTGGCTGGACATGCCGGGCATGGCCAGCGCCAATCATTATCAGCACCAACGTGCGCTGCCGGTGTGGTACTGGACCGGCGACACGCACATGAACTGCCTGCGTCAGACCATAGGCCAGACACTGCAATATGGGTATGCCCACCATATCCAGCGCCTGATGGTGACCGGCCTGTTCGGCTTGCTGGCCGAGATCGATCCGCGTCAGGTGGAAGCCTGGTATCTGGCCGTGTATGTGGATGCGGTGGAGTGGGTGGAGCTACCCAACACGGCGGGCATGGCGCTGTATGCCAACGGCGGACGCTTCACCAGCAAGCCCTATGTGGCGAGCGGTGCTTACATCAAGCGCATGAGCAATTACTGCACGGGTTGCCGCTACAAGCCGGAGCTGCGCAGTGAGCCCGAGGCCTGCCCGTTCACCACCTTGTACTGGCATTTTCTGGCTAAACACCACGACACCTTTGCCGCCAACCCGCGCACCGCGCTGATGGCCAAGAACTTCGAAAGACTGGGCGCTGATGAGCGCATGCGCATCGCCGCGCACGCTGAAACGCTGTTGAATGGCCTGGATGCGCTGTAGCGGCCTCAGGCGGGTTCACCGCCTGCCAGGCCCGGCGGACATCAGCGCTGTAGTCATCAGCGCTGTGGTCATCAGTAGATGTCGCGCCGGTATCGACCGCTAGCGATCAGCGTTGACATGGTGGGTGCGCCCAATAGCTTGACCAGCATGCCATGCACCTCGGGCGCCATGCCCGCCGCGCTGCCGCATACATAGATGCTGGCGCCCTGATCCACCCACTGGCGCAAGCTGGTTTGCCGCGCCGGCAGCAGGTCCTGCACATAGCGTACCGTGTCGCCGTCGCGCGAGAAGGCGGTGTCCAGTTGTTGCAGGCTGCCCTCATGCAGCCATGCCGCGCAGTCGTCCGCAAAGTGAAAATCCACGGCAGCCGAGCGCTCGCCAAACAACAGCCAGTTGCGGGTATGCCCTTGCGCGATGCGCTGTTTGATCAGGCTGCGCAAACCAGCGATGCCGGTGCCATTGCCGATCAGAATCATCGGGCGGTCATCTTCCGGGATGTGGAAGGAGGGGTTGCTGCGTATCTGCAGCTCGATTTTCTGCCCTGGCTGTGCCCAATGGCAAAGCCAGCCTGCACCTACACCGGGTGCGCCGTTGCCGGTTCTGGATTCACGCACCAGCAATTCGATCTGCCCGTCCGCAGGCACAGAGGCGATGGAGTAGGACCTGATCCCCAAGCGTGGCAATCGTTCAGCCAGTGTGGCGAGATCCAGCGGGTCTGCAAGGCCCTGATGCCAGTCGCTATGGATCTGCCGGTCAGCCAGCAGGTCCGTGCCTGGCCAGCCAGGCTGGTTACCGGCTTTAGTCGGCTGGCTGGCATGGCCTTGTGCTGCCGTCAGCTGGTCCAGCACCGCCGCGATCAGATGTGGCGGGTTGCGCGGCACGATCTCGGCGATGTCGCCGGCACGCCAGTTGCGGGATGCCAGCGCACGGGCTGGTTTCAGCACCAGATGGTAGACCGGTAGGCCGCTGCTGCCGGTGTTGAGACAGGTGCGGCTCTCTAGTACCCAATCCTCGGTGCTGCTAGCCTGCCAGTCTGGTGATGCCGGTTGTGGAGACGCTGGCTGCTGGGCGGCGGACTGCAGAGAGCGCAGTTGTGGCACGCTGTGCTGCAGGGCCTGCTGCCAGGCTGCCAGTGCCGCCGGGTCACGCTGGTTCACCTTGATCGTGTCGAACAGCGCTGTTGCGCCAGTCTGCTGCAACCAAGCTTCCAGCTGGATGGCGAAGCCGCAATAGTGCTTGTAACGCTGGTCGCCCAGCGCCAGTATGCCGTAATACAGCGCCGGCAAGCTGAGCGCCAACGGCATCACCTGCTCCACAAAGGCGGCTGCATTGTCTGGTGCATCCCCTTCACCCGTGGTGCTTGCAATGAACAGCATGCGTGCGTGCTGTTGCAGCGTGCTTGCCGTTATGTGCATCAGAGGCATCAGCGTACAGCCCAGCCCGGTGGCGCGTAACGTGTCCGCCGTGCTGCTGGCCAGCTGTTGCGCGTAGCCGGTCTGGCTGGCGTACACGATCAGCCAGTCAGTGTCCGGGGCTGCCCGAACTGGGGCGGTATTGTGGCGATGCCTGGCATAGATCCAGACGCACATGCACACATAGACAAAAACCGCTGTCAGGCCCAGGCTCAGCCTTTCAGCGGTCAATACAGGTAGATCAGTCAGCATCGATCGAATACTTGGTGTCTGCCGGGACTATTTAGGCAGTACTTCCAGCGTCACCGTGTAGGCCAGGCTGCGTTCCTTGGCCAGTTTGTCGCTGACCTTGTTGTCGGTGATGTCGGCGTCCAGCCAGTACATACCGGCTCTTTCCAGCGCAAGACGCACGCGGCCATCCGCACCGCTGGTGAGCTTGAGTGGCTCCGGGTCGTTGCGGTAGCGGGATTCACCGCGTACCACTTCGATCTGCACGCCTGCGGCAGGTTTGCCATCGACCAGGAATTGCAGGGTGATCTGCTCGCCTGCCACCAGGTCGTTAGGATGGGTTTCCGAGCGCATCTCCAGCCCTTTTTGATCCAGCGGTGGTTCGCTCGGTGTGCCTACCGTGACGTAAGTCTCGATGCGGCTGGCAGATTCATTCACTTCCACATCGGTGGCATTGGCTGGCAGTTGCTGACGCAGTTTTTCGGCATCGCCCATGAAGCGCTTGGCTTCGCTGCCTTCTTTCCAGCGCGCGCGCAGACCGCTGCGCACGATCTGCAGCTTGTAGGTGCCGGTCTGCTTCAGATTGGCATCGAAGGTGGTGCGCAGTTCGCCTTTGGCTACGTTCTCAGGCGTGACCAGCGATTTGTCCGGGGCCACGATCTTGAGTTGATCCACAGGCAGTGGGCGATGGTTGAAATGGAAGATGTCATTCGACACCGCGGCGTCAAAGGTGACGAACTGTGGTGCGGACAGCACCGTGCTGGATGGCAGCAACCAGATGCCATGCGCGTGCGCGCTGGTGGACAGCAAGGCGATCAGCAGCGGGGACAGCATTAACCAGGGTTTCATATAAGGCTCCTTGATGGTTTAAAACAGGGGTGTCGTAGGTGCGTATGCTCTGTCATCGGATACACGCAGGGTAACCGCATACACGCAGGCTCAAGGCTTGAGCGAGAGCTGTATCATGCCCAGCTCTTCACTGCCTTTTTCCTGCAGTTGTGCCGCTACACTGACCGGCAGGCGGAACGGGATCTTCACGAACTCGCGGCCGCCTTTTTCACGGGCCGCTTCTACCACCAGCCGGTATTCACCACTGGCCAGACTGCGCAGCGTGGCGTCATCGACACGCAGTTGATGCTGTCCGACTTGCCGGGTGGCGCTACTCATGCCGTCCATGGGCATCTGCAGTTCGCGTCCGCCCTTGCGCCACCACAGGCGCAGGTCTTTCAGCCATTTGGTGCCTTTGTTCTCGGCAGCGGCCTGGTCATACCAGACCGCCACATGCCTGGCGATGCTCTCATCCGGCTTTTCTATCCACACCGCGACATAGGGGCGGTGATATTCCGCGACAGACATGGCAGGGATGTCGATGCGTATCTGCATCTCTGCAGCCATCAGGTTCGCGCTGAACAGGGCAGTGCTCACCCCCAGTAATACTTTTCTCAACATGACGTGCTCCGGTAGATCCAAATCGATTGGCCAAATCGATTGGCCAAAGCGATTGAATAGTGATCAATGAACGAAAATAACAAGTAACAACAAGGGCATCACAAAGCCCAGCCCCACCAGTGGCCAGGTGGATGGACGATCGCTGGCACGCATGCATAGCAGCAGCATGCCGGTCAGCGAAAACAGGATGGCGGCCACGCTGAAGATATCGATGAACCAGCTCCACACCGTGCCGGTATGACGGCCTTTATGCAGGTCGTTCAGGAAGGCGATCAGGCCGCGGTCCGAGTGTTCATAGATGAGCTCGCCTGTGCGGCGGTCTATGGACAGCCAGGCATCGGCACCGGCTTCCGGCATGGACACGTAGATCTCCTGTTCCGACCACTCTGCTGCGCGTCCACGCGTTTGTATCTGCAGGTTTGCTTTAATCCACTCGCTCACCGGCAGCGGCAGGGTCTTGCTCTGGGCTGGCTGCGTTTCCACCAGCTTGATGAGCGCTGCCGGCAAGGTGGCAGAACGCTCCACGATGGCCGCTTCCGATTCGATATGCGCGGCGTTGTTGAGCGTGATGCCCGTCACCGCAAACAGCAGCATGCCCACCAGACACAGTGCGGAACTGATCCAGTGCCATTGATACAACTGCCTCAGCCAGAAACTGCGGCGTGCGGGTGCGGAACTGGGCCTGGGTGTAGGCGTTGAGGTTAAAGGGCTTGAGTCGACGGACATGGCATCAAAGGCTGAGGGTGGTTGGTTTGCTTATCTATATACCGAATTGGGTACAGCCTCGGTCATGGGCATTTGCTTACAGCTGGATGCGCGCCGCACAGAGGCTAGGCCCGCTACGCGCTGCGGTTCAGTCGCTGCATCAATATAAATGAGAATCATTATAGATTATAGCCTAAATCCATTTGCCTGTCGGCGCGGACAATCCTGCTTTTAATCCACAGCAGATCACTACTGAAGCGTGTGATTGTTGCGTGAATACGACGCTGTTGCATTATATTCGTAAATCTAAATAAGAATAATTATCAATTGTGTTATTATTCGTAAAAGTTTGTAAGCATCATTCATGTGAAAGGGTGGAATATGTCCAATAAAACAAAATCAAGCAGGCAATTCAAGCTGAAGCCGGCAGTCTCTGCGCTGGCTTTGGTGTTTGGCAGTACGGTGTATGCAGAAGAGGCGGCGACCTTGCCGGTTGTCGATGTGAAAGCCTCCAAAGTCGAAGAGACGTCCGGTTACAAGGCCGAGCGTTCTGCCAACCAGAAATTCACGGCACCGCTACTCGACACGCCTAAAACCGTGACGGTGATCACGTCTGACGTGATCCAGGACAGTGGTGCGACCACCTTCCAAGAAGCCCTGCGTACCACGCCCGGCATCACATTTGGTGCAGCTGAAGGCGGCGGCGCGTTCGGTGACCGCCCCTTCATTCGCGGTTTTGATGTGCAAGGTTCCACCTATGTGGACGGCGTGCGTGACCTGGGTTCGCAGTCGCGCGAGATCTTTGCGATCGAGCGTATCGAAGTGCTCAAGGGCCCTAGCGGGGCATTCGATGGTCGCGGTTCTGCGGGTGGTAGCATCAATATCGTCACCAAGCAGCCCAAGGCAGAGAATTTCGTACGTGGTTCCGTAGGCCTGGGCACGGACGACTACATGCGCGGCACCATAGACGTCAACCAGAAGCTGGGTGACGATGTGGCTGTACGTCTGGTCGGTATGGCACACGATGCCGATACGCCGGGACGTGACCATGTCACCGGCAAGCGCTATGGTTTTGCGCCATCCATCACGCTGGGTCTGAATTCTGCGACCTCGGCCACCATCAGTCTTTACCATCTGGAAACCGATGAACTGCCAGATTGGGGTATCCCGTACTTCAACAACGGCACCTCCATCGTAGGCAAGCCACTGTCGGTGGATAAAGACAACTTCTACGGCATCAAGGACCGTGATTTCCGCAAGACCCGAGTTGATATCGGCACCGCAGCGATCAAACACGAGTTCGATAATGGCGTGGTGCTGCGCAACACCACACGTGTGAGTTCGGTCAACAACGATTATGTGATGACGCGGCCTACGGTGTCGGTGGCTGACCTGGCCGCTGGGCTGGTCACCCGCAGCACGCGTGGTCGCGACACCACGACGCAAGGCATCGCCAACCTGACAGACCTGACCGTGCGTTTTGACACAGCGGCACTGAAGCACACCGTGAACACCGGCGTAGAGTTCAGTGACGAGGAAACGGATTCCAGGTCCTATCAGACCGTGAACGGACCGAGCGCAGACCTCAACAACCCGAATGCGAATGACCCAAGTCCGGATTCCTTGCCAGCGCTGACCAGCACCAAGTCACGTGTACTGTCCCGCTCGGCCTATGTGTTCGACAGCATCGAGCTCAGCAAGCAATGGATCCTGAATCTAGGCCTGCGCTACGATAACTACGACTCCAACGCGCAATCCTCGGCTGCTGGTTCGCCGCGTTTCAGCAACAGCAAAGGCTTCTTCAATTATCAGACGGGTATCGTCTACAAGATGACGCCGAGCTCCAGCCTGTACGCGTCTTACGGCACGGCCAGCTCGCCGGTGGGTTCCGCTGCGGGTACCGGCAATCAGGAAAATGGCAACAATGTAGGCATTGGTACCCAGGACCTGGATCCAGAACGCAGCAAGTCGTATGAGCTGGGTGCCAAGGTTGAAGTCATGGAAGACCTGCTGCTGACCGGCGCACTGTTCTACACCCAGAAGACCGATGCACGTGTCGCCACTGCGGTGGCCAACGAGTTCGTCAACGCGGGCAAGATCGCCGTCAAGGGCATCGAGCTGGGTCTGGCAGGCAAGATCACCAAGCAATGGCAAGTGTTCGGCGGCTACATCTTCATGGATAGCGAGCTTAAGGACGGTGGTGATCAGGTCGGTAATGCCGGTACCTTTGGTACCAGCAACGAAGGCAACGAGATCCCGACCATTGCGCGCAACAGTGCCAGCCTGTGGACCACCTATGACCTGAACCCCAAGTTCCGCGTCGGTGGCGGTGCGTTCTACATGGACCGTGTGTTCGCCAACCCAGGTAACACCGCGTATCTGCCTTCCTATGTACGGTGGGACGCCATGGCCAGCTACAAGCTGGACAAGAACCTGAGCTTGCAGCTCAACGTGCAGAACCTGACCGATGAGCGCTATTTCAATGCCACCTATACCAACCACGGTGCATTGGTAGCTGCCGGACGTCTGGCCTTCCTGAGCCTGAACTTCAACTACTAAGGCGATCTGGACCCTCATGCCCATGGCATGATGGCTGGACAGTGATCCCTGCAAAGGTGACTTTGCAGGGATTTTGTATTTACTATGGTGGTTTTACGGAGACGCAATATGCTGCTGGAGATCCCAGAAGTACTCAGCAAGGCACAGGTGGCACAGTTTCGTGAGCGCATTGATGCGGCGGAGTGGGTGGATGGCAATGTCACTTCCGGACATCAATCCGCGCTAGCCAAAAAGAATCTGCAGCTCCCCGAACATTCTCAGGTGGCACGCGAGATCGGCGACTTGATCCAGGATGCCTTGTCCGCCAATGCCCTGTTCATTTCCGCGGCCCTGCCGCTCAAAGTGTTCCCCCCCTTGTTCAACCGCTATGGGGTGGGGCAGCAGTTCGGTACCCATGTGGACAATGCCATACGCTATCTGCGCGGTACCAGCTTCCGTATCCGCAGCGATCTGTCGGCCACTCTGTTTCTGAGTGAACCGGAAGATTATGACGGTGGCGAACTCAGCATCGAAGACACCTACGGCGTGCAGCGTATCAAGCTAGCGGCCGGGCATATGGTGTTATACCCATCCAGCAGCCTGCATCATGTGACACCGGTGACACGTGGCGAACGCGTCAGCTCTTTTTTCTGGATGCAAAGCATGGTGCGGGACGATGGGCAGCGCAGCCTGTTGTTCCAGCTGGACGCCAACATCCAGAAACTGAGCCTGAGTCGTGGCGGCAAAGACCCAGAAGTGATAGGCCTGACCGGCGTCTATCACAACCTGCTACGCATGTGGGCAGACAGCTAGGCCGAACACGGCAGCCGTTCTGGTCGGGGCGGTCAACTTGGGGCGCTCAGGCCAGCAGGCGCAGGCCGTAATGGCCGAACACTTCCAGCAGCTCCAGCGTTTCCACTAGCCAGGGACAGAAAGCGCCCAGTGACATCATGCTGCCGCGCTTGAGGAAGCCCGGCGTCTCCTGCGGTTTCACATCGAACGCCACGCAGATGCGTGCCTCGCTGGCATCGAACGGGATGGTGCGGTGGAACAGCGAGGAAGGGAAGATCACGATATCGCCCACCTCGGGTGGAATGGCACGCCGCGGGAAATCATCATGCTGTAGCGGGTAGTTGTCACCATGGGTGCTGAACTCGATGCTGCCCGCATCGCTGCCGGCGGCGCGACGTGGCATGGCCAGATACAGCGAACCGCTGAGCCAGCCTTCTTCATGGATATGCGAGCTGAGGTGGCCGCCCTGGCGCATCTTCACGAACCAAGAGCTGCTGAACTCGATCTCCTTGGGGAAATACTGCATCAAGCCGTTGTCAGCGCCCGCGAACCTGGCTTTGTAAGCCTCCACCTGTTGCTTGACCAGTGCGGCCAGTTTGCGGAACGAGGCTTCCGGGCGCTTGAACAGGTTGCCGGCGGACTGGGTGCCGTTCACCAGACGGCCCTGTTTGCGTTCCGCGATATCGGCCTGTTCGATGTCGTGGATCAGCTCGGCCAGCAAGGGACTGTCCGGTTCTGACAGCTCCGGGATGCGCGCATGGAACACGAAATCCATCGGGTCCTTGCAGAAATCGTACGGATCTTGCTGGCCGAAGTTGGCGGCATAGTGGGCAGACAAGGTGGCCAGGAACGGGGAGGTGTGCTTCAGGGCAAGCAAGGGCTCCAGCCTGCTGCGGAATGCATCGAACTGGCCAGTCTTGTACAGGCAATAAAGTGTGCGTTCCTGCCAGTCGTTGATCTGCGCACGCTCAAAGCAGGGGATGGCGAGTTCCAGCTCGCCGCTGTCGTAATAGAAGATACCCAGGTTGTAATTCGTCAGTGCATGCTCCGGCGCAATGGCCAGTGCCTGCCGGTAACAGTGCACGGCTTCATTGGCCTTGCCCTGATGGAAGTAGATATCACCCAGATTGCTGTGCGCATCCACATAGCCTGGTGCCAGTGCGATGGCCTTCTGATAACAGGCGATGGCTTCTTCCAGCACACCCTGGTTGCGCAGCGCAGTACCCAAGTTGAAATAACCACGCGCATCCGGCTGGATGGCGATGGCTTTGCGGTAACAGGCGATCGCATCGTCCAGTTTGCCCTGCGCCTGCAGTACGGCCCCCAGATTGCCGTGTGCCTCGAAAAAGCCGGGCTCCAGCGTTGTGGCACGCCGATAGGCGGCAGTGGCTTCTTCCAGACGTTGCAGCGCTTGCAGGGCGATGCCCAGATTGAAATGCGCGACGGCCAGGTTAGGTTTCAGTGCGATGCACTTACGATAACAGTGGATCGCTTCGTCCAGCTTGCCTAGCTGGCTTTGCACCACCCCCA
Organism: Methylobacillus flagellatus; assembly: GCF_005502435.1. GTDB lineage: Bacteria > Pseudomonadota > Gammaproteobacteria > Burkholderiales > Methylophilaceae > Pseudomethylobacillus > Pseudomethylobacillus flagellatus_A. Next base: position 825,705 of record NZ_SCOU01000001.1, on the reverse strand, counting down.
GATTGAAATGGATCTCGGCGATCTTGCCATCCAGCTGGATGGCTTTGCGGTAGACGGTCTCGGCTTCAGCGAATTTCTGCTGGCCCTCCAGCGCCACGCCCAGCACGTTGTAGATGATGAAGGTGGACGGATAGCGCTGCAGCATGGCCCTGGAGCTTTGCTCGGCCTGCGGCAGGCGTCCCTGATTCAACAGCTGCAGCAGCGGCTGCAACTCCATCTGGGAGGGTTGTCGGGTGTTCTGGAGTGGCGGCTTCATGATGTTTCGCTCTTGTTATCCAAGGGTCTGACGACTAGACGCATGATAACCAGAACATGGTGCATTGCGCCAGCCAGCGCACACTTTACGAGCGCCTACCTGCTTAGAACGCATCGTTCCGCACAGGTTCTGCACCATGATCGTGACGATTAGTGGCTAAGCGCCATCAAATCGGGCTGCCACTGAGGTTAAACGGTGAGGGTCGGGTGGTGATGGCGGAGTACTGATAGCGCAGTGGTGCTAGACAGTTACTGCGCTTGCTGCTGACGTTCCGCCTGCAGGCTGGCGTTCTCTTCCTGTATCTGCTGGCGTGCCGAATATTGGCCATCGTAGACGATGTCATCCACCACCCAGTGGCCGTTCTCCTGCAGCATGCGAAAAGCCACCGTTCTGCGTAGCTGATGGACCTGCTTCAAGCTGGGGAACAGCTCGAAGCTGGCTTGTACCAGGTCGGGTGCGACCTGCTGCACCTGAGTTTCCGCCGCTTCATAGCTCAGGCCCGGGTCATGGTCCTGTGCGTTCAGATAGACATCGCCACTGGCACCAAAGCCGCATACCCCGTCATAATCGACACATTGCTGGTGGTTATCGGTGATGGCGGCCTGAAACGCCTTGGAAAAAGGCAGTGCGGGTGCATGCACGCGGTCTGAGGTCGAGGAGATGTGCTGGAAATAGGCTCTGTAAAAAGCCTTAATCATATCGGCTGGGCTTGCTGCTCTGGACATGGTAACTGACAGGTAAGCCGCCGCAGCGGTGGCCAGTACCAGCACCAGCAGCCCCATATAGACGGTTCTGCTCTTCATCAGCGTGCGCCTGTCAGCATCATCATGTGGCTGCGCATGCTAGCGGCCTATGTGTTGTTCGTATTCCGGGAAATAGCGCCCGATCACGCCCAGGTCAAAACTGCGCAGAATGCTGGTATTGGATTCGCGTGCCAGCAGGAACTCGAACGAGCGCTGCACCAGATCCTCGGTGCTGATCTTGCCGCAGGTGAGCTTTTCCGCGTAGTCCGGCTGCACATTGACGAGGTGTGTGGTGGTGCTCTGGCTGTGCACGGTGACTTCAAAGCGGGTATCGCTCAACCGGTCTATGGTGATGACGCTCATCCTTGCTCCCAGGCTATGTGTTGGACCGTGACATCATAATGGCTCGTGGCGCACTCCGGTGTTGATGTTACCAGCGTCCGTCTATCTTCTTGGCACTGTTGTGCACGCAATTGCCACCCGTGATGTTGCCTTTGTCATCCAGCACACGGAACGTCTTGGCGGAGGTGCGTTTATATACCAGGCCTTTGGACGAGCCGCTGGTCAGCCGCAGTATGCCGGTGCTGGCGTTGTAACTGTAATTGCCGCGCCTGCCATCGAAGTCCCGGTAGGTGTTGCTGTTGATGATGCCGAAGTAAGCGCCGGTGAACATGCCGATGCCGGGCAGTGTGCATTCGTAGACGCTGCCGGTGCTGAGTGGCCCAGCCACGGTGCTACCCAGCGGCGCTTTGCCGGCTGCCGGTTTGCTGGCCTGGTTGGCAACCACGTCCTCGCCCATGTCCCACCACAGTTCGCGGCCATCGTCGGTCTGCCATTTGCAACCATAACGCGGGTCCTTGGCGGCGCCCGTGGCGGTCACGCCGGTTTCGCCGGTAAAACCTTTGATGATGAACTTGCCGCCCGCTGGCGGGCAGTCCTGCGCATAAGCGCTGCTCATGAACGAGAGGCTGAGGCAGGTGATGACCATGCTCAATATACTCATGCCCAATAAGGCCCGTATCACGCTGGCACCGCGACGGCGGGTGATGGGCGGTATGCACGATGCCTCATGACAGAGGCCGTGACCCCTGGCGTGTCTATACCACAACAGGTTCTGCAACATGGTGTGTCTCCCCGGTAAGCGCTGGCAGGCTGTTATTTTGATGAGTACGTTTAGTTTTTATTGGGTTTTTTATTACTGCGCCAGAAATATGAGAATGCGCTGCCTGCACCGAATAATCAAGCCATGCCCGCACTAGCGCACAAGCTGGCTGAGGCGCGCTATATTTCCTTCAGGTGCACTGCTTGAAATCTGTCGCACTGCTCCCATATTCGCAACAAGGTTTTTACAAAGACCGTTCCAAATCAGCAAGAGGGAGTTTGATCCATGACCACCGAAACCACATCCGACGTTAAACCACAGGCGGGCGGCGCCCAGAAGATGGCCTTCCAGGCCGAGGTGAAACAGCTACTGCAGCTGATGATCCATTCGCTCTACAGCAACAAGGAGATCGTACTGCGCGAGCTGATCTCCAATGCCTCCGACGCCGCTGACAAGCTGCGTTTCGAAGCGCTGGCCGACAACAGCCTGTACGGCAACGACAGCAACCTCAGTATTCGCATCGCTTTCGACAAGGCAGCACGCACCGTCACCATTTCCGACAACGGCATCGGCATGAGCCGTCAGGAAGTCATCGACAACATCGGCACCATCGCCAAATCCGGCACCAAGGAATTCTTCCAGTCCTTGTCTGGCGACCAGGCCAAGGACGCCAACCTGATCGGCCAGTTCGGCGTGGGCTTCTATTCTGCCTTCATCATCGCCGACAAAGTCACGCTGCTGACGCGGCGTGCGGGCGATAGCGAAGCGGTGAAGTGGGAATCGGCAGGCGAGGGCGATTTCACCCTGGAAGCGGCCGACAAGGCCACGCGTGGCACCGACATCATCCTGCACCTGCGTGAGGGCGAGGACGAGTTCCTCAATGACTGGAAGCTGAAGACCATCATCCGCAAGTATTCCGACCACATCACGCTGCCCATCGTCATGAAGGCTTCCGAGTGGAAAGACGGCGAGCAAGTCCCCACCGACGAAGACGAGACCGTCAACAAGGCCTCCGCACTGTGGGCGCGCAGCAAGAGTGACATCAGCGAAGACGAGTACAAGGAATTCTACAAGCACGTTTCGCACGATTTCGAAGACCCGCTGAGCTGGAGCCACAACCGTGTGGAAGGCAAGCAGGAATACATCTCGCTGCTGTATGTGCCAGCCAAGGCGCCGTTCGACCTTTACGACCGCGAGCGCCGTCATGGCATCAAGCTGTACGTGAAGCGCGTGTTCATCATGGAAGATGCCGAAAAGCTCATGCCGCAATACCTGCGCTTCGTGCGCGGCGTGATCGACTCGGCAGACCTGCCACTCAACGTATCACGCGAGATCCTGCAATCCAGCCGCGACATCGACAACATCAAGGCGGGCTCTGTGAAGAAGGTGCTGGGTCTGCTGGAAGATCTGGCCGAGAACCAGCCTGAGCAGTACGCCAAATTCTGGAACGAATTCGGCCGTGTGCTGAAAGAAGGCCCGACCGAAGACTTTGCCAACAAAGACAAGATCGCCAGCCTGCTGCGCTTTGCTTCCACGCATGTGGACAGCGAAGAACAAGTCGTGTCGCTGAAGCAATACGTAGAGCGCATGAAAGAAGGCCAGGAGAAGATCTACTACATCACCGCTGACAGCTTCGCTGCCGCCAAGCATAGTCCGCACCTGGAGATCTTCCGCAAGAAGGGCATCGAAGTGCTGCTGCTGTCCGACCGCGTGGACGAATGGATGCTGGGCAGCCTGACCGAATTCGAAGGCAAGGCTCTACAATCCGTGGCCAAGGGCGACCTGGACCTGGGCAAGCTGGAAGACGAAGCCGAGAAGGAACAGCAGAAGAAGATCGAAGACGAAGCCAAGCCGCTCATCGAGCGTATCCAGGCCGCACTGGGCGACAAGGTCAAGGAAGTGCGCGTCACGCACCGCCTGACCGATTCCCCGGCTTGCCTGGTCACGGGTGACAACGACATGTCCGGCAATCTGGAACGCCTGCTCAAAGCGGCTGGCCAGAAGACCCCGGACACCAAGCCCACGCTGGAGATCAACACCGGCCACAAACTGGTGAACCGTCTGCAATCGGAAAGCGACGAAGACCTGTTCAGCGATTTGGCCTCGCTGCTGTTCGATCAGGCCCTGCTGGCAGAAGGTGGTCAGCTGGAAGACCCGGCCAGCTTCGTCAAACGCATGAACAAACTGCTGGCTTAAGCGCTCGCGTAAGTGCTAGCGTTTGAAAGTAAAAAGCCCACGGCATGCCGTGGGCTTTTTGTTTGTTCCGACCTCTAGCGCTGTGTGAACGTGTTGTAGCTGTTGATCAGGTTGCGGTAGTCCGGGATATGGTTGGATAGCAAAGTCGCCAGGCCTTCCACGTCATTGCGCCAGTCGCGGTGCAGTTCGCAGGCCGCGCCGAACCAGGTCATCAGTTGTGCGCCTGCGCCGGACATGCGATCCCAGGCGGAGTCCCGTGTCAATGCGTTGAAGGTGCCCGAGGCGTCAGTGATGACGAATACTTCAAAGCCTTCTTCGATAGCGGCTAGGGCGGGGAAGGCGACGCAGACTTCGGTGACCACGCCGGCGATGATGAGCTGTTTTTTGCCAGTGGCTTTGATCGCTTTGACGAAGTCTGCATTGTCCCAGGCATTGATCTGGCCGGGCCGGGCGATATACGGCGCATCCGGGAACAGGGCTTTCAGTTCGGGCATCAGCGGGCCGTTGGGGCCTTGCTCGAAGCTGGTGGTGAGGATGGTGGGCAGCTTGAAGTATTTGGCCAGGTCGGCCAGTGCCAGCACGTTGTTGCGGAACTGGTCCGGGTCTATGTCGCGTACCAGCGACAGCAGGCCGGCCTGGTGGTCCACCAGCAGGACCACGGCGTTGTCTTTGTCCAGACGGGTGTAAGGCTTGTTCATGATGAGGTTCCTTTTCAAAAGTGACTATCCAGCAATAAATCTCAACGTAAAAATGACGTCCGGTGATGGCGGTGATTTGTCATCACCGGACGGCTTGCTCAATGTGCTGCGATGTCGGCACCAAACCGGCCTGCGTTGAAATCCGTGATGGCCTGGTCGATCTCTTCCTGCGTGTTCATCACGAACGGGCCATAACCGACGATAGGTTCTGCGATGGGCTCGCCGCTCAGCAGCAGGACCACGGCATCGGTATTGGCTTCGATGCTGACGTTCTCGCCATCCCGGTCCAGCACCACCATCTGCGCTTCACGCGTGACCGCCGTGTCGTTGACCATTACCGTGCCGCGCAATACCACCAGCGAGGTGTTCCAGCCTTGCGGCAGTTGCAGCGTGGTGAGGCTGCCTTGCTTGAGGCGCATGTCCCACACCTGCATGGGTGAGAAGGTGTGCGCCGGGCCACGGCGTTGTGCATAGTCACCCGCGATCACGCGCAGCGTGCCTGCGCCGTCTGGCAGATCAGCCACCGGGATGTCCTGATTGAGGATGGCCTGATAGCCGGGTGCGGTCATCTTGTCCCTGGCGGGCAGGTTGACCCACAGCTGCACCATCTCCAGCGTGCCACCCTTGGCCGTGAAGGCCGGCGAGTGGTATTCCTCATGCAGGATGCCACTGCCAGCGGTCATCCATTGCACATCACCGGGGCCGATGGTGCCGCCCTGACCCGTGGAATCACGGTGTGCCACTTCGCCCTGATAGACGATGGTGACCGTTTCAAAGCCACGGTGCGGGTGTTGTGCTACGCCGCGCGCCTGTTCTGCCGGGCCAAAGTCGGCAGGGCCTGCGTAGTCCAGCATCAGAAACGGGCTGAGTGGTTTGCCGTGGCTGTTGTAAGTGAACAGCGAGCGCACTGGAAAACCGTTGCCCACCCAGTGACTGCGTGGCGCGCTGTAAACGCCGAGTACTCTTTTCATGATCTGCCTCCTTGTGGCGGTGATGCGTTATCGATGGAATGCAGTATATTTTTGTCATTAATTGTTGAGTAGTCTGCTAAATTACAACACATCGTCTCATTTATAGGACGATAGAGTCTGCAAGGAGTGGGTATGCAAGACCTCAACGATCTCTATTACTTTGTGCAGGCCGTGGAGCATGGCGGCTTTGCCGCTGCCGGGCGTGCCATCGGCATGCCCAAATCCCGGCTCAGTCGTCGTATCGCGCTGCTGGAAGAGCGGCTGGGTGTGCGCTTGATCCAGCGCTCTACACGCACCTTTACCGTGACCGAGGTGGGGCGCCGTTATTTCGAGCATTGCAAAGCCATGCTGGTGGAAGCCGAGGCCGCGCAGGAGGCCATCGAAGTCACGCGTGCCGAGCCACGTGGCAGCGTGCGCATCTCTTGCCCGATCGCGCTGCTGCATGCGCACTTCGGGGCCATGCTGGCTGATTTCATGGTGCGTTACCCGCAGGTGCAGGTGCAGCTGGAAGCCACCAACCGGCGTGTGGATGTGATCGCCGAGGCTATGGACATCGCCATCCGCGTGCGTCCACCGCCCCTGCAGAGCAGCGATCTGGTGATGCGCGTGCTGGCAGACCGCAAACAGTGTCTGGTGGCCAGTCCAGCCTTGATCGCACAGCTTGGTCTGCCGGAAACCCCGTCTGATTTACAGCACTGGCCCAGTCTAGCCTTGGGGGCAGCGCAGCAGGTGCATCAATGGCAACTGCATGGCCCGAATGGCGCTGAGGTTAAGCTGCATCATCAGCCGCGCTTCATCACCACGGACATGGTGGCGCTACGTCATGCCGCACTGGCCGGGGTGGGGGTGGTGCAACTGCCATTGATGTTGCTGGAGGCAGAGCTTGCCGATGGCAGGCTGCGTCATCTGTTGCCGGAATGGGTGCCGCCTAAAGAGATCGTGCATGCTGTGTTCCCCAGCCGTCGAGGGTTGTTGCCCTCCGTGCGCGTCTTGCTGGATTACCTGGCCGAGCGATACGCCGAAGTCCATGAGGATTGAGTCTGGTGCGATGCCGTCGTTCCTACGCAGGCGGGAACCCAGGCAATTAAGTTGAACCGGGATGTCGATTACGAGGCTAGCTATGCTCCCGTTTGAATGGCGGTATTTACATCCTGCAGGGAATTGCATATCACGGGTGATTGACCTTGCCTAGGTTCCCGCCTGCGCGGGAACGACGGCGCAGTAGGTAGGGCGGACTCGCTTCAGCAGTCCGCCGAAACTAACCGTGTGAGCCGGTCTCGCCCGGCAGGCGAGCTACTTTCTCTTGTTTGCCCAAGAGAAAGTAGCCGAAGGGCACCCCCTGCCAAGGCCTGCGGCTACCCTGCGCGACTCGTCCCGTCTGGCGGCTGCGCAACTCAGCCTAGGCGCTCACATAAAACGTGAGCGCCTGCGGACTTCAGACAGTGCTCGCGAAGACCCCAGATGGGTCTGCGTTGCTCGGCTTGGCAGCAGGGGAGGTAAGTCAACACCACCTAGTGTCGTCATTCCCGAGCAAGCCAGAAAACCAGGCCACGACATGTCATTGTTCCGGCCTACGCGGGAACGACGACCAAGTTCTGTCCATCATCTGTAAGCAGCCAAGCAGCCAAGCAGCCAAGCAGCCAAGCAGCCAAGCAGCCAAGCAGCCAAGCAGCCAAGCAGCCAAGCAGCCAAGCAGCCAAGCAGCCAAGCAGCCAAGCAGCCAGTCGCAGGGCGAACTCACTCAGTAGTCCACCATATCAAGCCGTCAGTTAATCCTGCACGTCAGCAAACTCAAGTTTGTGGTGCTCATCATCAATTCTACTTGACTCATTAAATGCGAATCATTATCATTATCAAAACTTAATCAGGAACAGGCGATGCAAACCGCTTCCAGCACTAATGACTACGATGTGGACCTGCCAAAAGCCAGCGACCTGCTGGCGTCTTTGAGCTGGATCGCCACGCGTTATGTGAATCAGCCCTCGGCTGATCTCGCCAAGGTCGCCCTTAATCTCGCACGCAAGCTGCAGGCGCCGCATTACGCGGAATCCAGGCTGGTGTCCGAGGTGGCGGGGCGGCTGGTGGCGCAGTGGCAGGACATTCTGCACAGCCAGTCGGAAGCCGCGACACCCGAGGCGCAGGATGCGCTGATGTGCTCCATCCAGCCGGGTAGCGGCGTGGTGCATTGATGCCATGCACTTGCACTGTTGGATCCAATTTTCGCGGATCCATTTTTTGCAGATCAATTTTTAGTTAGCGATTCAGGAAACAACGATGTCACGATTCACCGGACCACGACTCAAGATCATGCGCGCACTGGGGCTGGATTTGCCTGGCCTGTCACGCAAAAGCATGGAATCCCGCCCGACGCCGCCAGGCCAGCACGGTGCCAAGGCCACGCGCCGCCGCAAATCCGACTTTGGTGTGAAGCTGCAGGAGAAGCAGAAGTTGCGCTTCAACTATGGCCTTACCGAACGTCAGCTGCGCCGACTGATGATCGACGCGCGTCGCGGTAAAGCGCCTACCGGCGAAACCCTGCTGCAGTTGCTGGAGCGTCGCCTCGACAACGTGGCGTTCCGTGCCGGGTTTGCGCCCACCATCGCCGCTGCGCGCCAACTGGTGTCGCATCGCCACCTGCTGCTGAATGGTCGCAGTGTGAATATTCCCTCCATGCGCTTGCGCGCTGGAGACAGCATCACGCTGAAAGCCAGCAGTCTGCAACTGCCATTGGTGGTGGAAACGCTCAAGGATCTGCCGCTGACGCGTCCGGAATGGCTGAGCTGGGACGAGCAGCAACACACCGCCACCATCGCCCATCTGCCTGCCGCCGAAGATGTGCCGTTCCCGGTGGATGTGCAGCAGGTGGTCGAGTACTACGCCAACCGCATCTAGCACTATCGAATACAGGTCTCCTCACTCGGTCGCTTTCGGGCGACCTTTTTTTTCAATCACTTGACCTATTTAATAGGAATCATTATCATTAACGTTATAAATAACACTGCGGCACCAGGCCCTGTGAAAACACCGGGGTTGTCGATACCGCGCTACACCAGTGAGCAGCTGTTCGCAGGGGCTCGTGAGCTGATCATTCAGCACGCCGGGGCTGAATACCGTTTGCGGCTGACCAGCCAGGGCAAGCTGATCCTCACCAAGTAGGTGAGCGAAGAGAGGCGGTTATGAATACCAAACAATGCAAGCGCATCCTGCTGTCTGGCGAAGAGCATTGCCGGGTGGTGTATTGCGAAGAGTGCGGTGTGGCGGAGCTGGAAGTCGGAGCGCTCAGCCTGCGCCTGGAAGTTGAGGCATTTGAAACCCTGCACAAAGTGATGCAGGAAGCGGTCAGCAAGTTACAGGCGCTGAGTGCCTCCCGTGAGGTCAACCAGTTTTTGAGAAACCTAGGCAATGTCCACTAATCTACGTCTGGTCCCCCATTACGATACGCCGCCAGCGCGCAGCGTGCGTGCACTGTCGCCACTGGGTGGTGGCCGCGCGTTCACCACCGAGCTACCGCCTGCCTATGGCAAGCTGGCGCTGGTGCTGGCGGCGCATGCTGTAGTGTTCGGCGTGCTGCTCACCCATGCCGCGATCAAGCCTGCCGAGGTTCCGCAGATGGAGCCCATGACGGTCAGCCTGGTGGCCAACCCTGCACCCAAGCCGGAACCGGAAGTGGTGCCAGTGGTGCCCAAGCCTGAGCCTGTGGTCAAAAAAGTCATCCCCAAACCCAAGCCTGTGGTGGAGCAGCCCACACCCAAGCCTGTGACCGAAACGGTCGCCCAGCCGGTGGCTCAACCCGTGGTGGAAGCGCCGACTGCGCCGGTGGTAGTGCAAGCACCTGCCCCCGAGCCTCAGCCCGTGGTGGTGGCCGAACCCAAGCGCGAACCGGTGATCGAGCCGCCCAAGTTCGGTGCTTCCTACCTCTCCAACCCGCCTCCGCAATACCCCAACCTGTCGCGCCGTTCCGGCGAGGAGGGCCGCGTGTTGCTGCGTGTGCTGGTGTCGGTGGAAGGTGGGGCGGAATCGGTACAGCTGGAACAGGGCAGCGGTTACACGCGGCTTGATCATGCCGCCATCGCGGCAGTGAAGGGCTGGCGTTTCATTCCAGCCAAGCGCGATAACCAACCCATCAGTGCTTATGTGCTGGTGCCAGTCAATTTCTCACTGCAAAGCTAAGCACATATAGCCCAGCGGCACAGCAGCCCTAGCTGCTTGTTGTGCAGGCTGGCGCTTTCAGTCCCTCATTCCAAAAAAGTTAATCGGAGTTTATCTGCATGCAGAACGCCTATGAATTCAACAGCCTCACCTTCATCACCGAAGGTGGTCCGGTCTCGATCGCCGTTGCCCTGATGTTGCTGGCGATGTCGGTCGCCAGCTGGTACCTCATCGTCACCAAGACCTGGCAGTTCCTGCAGCTGCGTCGTGCCAGCCGTGACTATGCACAACAGTTCTGGCAAGCGCCTACGCTGCAGGCTGCACTGCAGCCGGTGGAGACGCCACTGGCACGTGTGGCCATACAGGCTGTGGATGCTTCCGAGCATCACCAGCAAGCGGCCAAGCGCCATGCAGAGGGCGTCAGCCAGGACGAGTTCATCGTACGTGTGATGCGCCGCGCGATCTCGCAAGAAAGTGCCAGGATGGAACAAGGCCTCAGTGTGCTGGCTTCTGTGGGTAGCGTATCGCCATTCGTGGGCCTGTTCGGCACCGTATGGGGTATCTATCACGCGCTGGCCAGCATCAGCATGAGCGGTCAGGCCACGCTGGACAAGGTGGCAGGCCCGGTCGGCGAAGCGCTGATCATGACCGCCATCGGCCTGGCGGTGGCCATCCCGGCGGTGCTGGCCTACAACGCCCTGCTGCGTGGTAACCGCGTGCTGATGGCCGAGATGGAACAGTTCGCACATGAGCTGCATACGCTGCTGACCACGGGCGCACCCATGATCAACCGCGCTGCCAAAGCGGCCGAGGCGGCACAGCGCGCCAACTTGAAAGAGGTCACTGCATGAGTTTTCTCAACCCCAATGGCGATGGTCACGGCCAACCCATGGCCGAGATCAACACCACGCCGCTGGTCGATGTGATGCTGGTGCTGCTGGTGATCTTCATCATCACTGCACCGCTGCTCACCCACGCCGTCAAGATCGACCTGCCGCAGGCCAGCAGTCAGCCGTTGCCGGACAAGCCCGAGGTCATCTCCATCGCCATCGATGAGGCTGGCAAGATGTACTGGAACGATGTGCCGCTGGTGGAGGGCGAGCTCAAGGTCAAGCTGCAGCAGGCAGCGCAGATCGAGCCGCAGCCGGAGCTGCACCTGCGTGCGGACAAGAACACGCGTTATCAGTTGCTGGCCGGCATCATGGCCGATGCGCAGACCGTGGGCATCACCAAGCTGGGCTTTGTCAGCACGCCGGAGTGATGGCGTAAAGGCAGCCCCGCGCGACGGCGAGCAGGCCGCAACGCACTACAAGGATTGAATCTGATGGCCACGGCGTTGATCGTGGCCATCTCGACTAACAGCATTCCATCAGCAGCAGTATCCCATCACCAGCCAGCCAGTCTAGTTTAGCCAGCCAGTGATTCTTTAATTCAATTAAAGGAACACCGGCTATGTTCAAGCCCAACACTCTCCATTTGGCCGTACTCATGTTATTGAGTGCGCCAGCCCAAGCTGCCCCGGTAGCGCCACCTGCTGACGTGCCTGCGGCCGCCGAGACGCTGCCCGAAGTCACCGTGAAAGCGGTCAGCGCGAAAGAAAAGGCCAACGGCCCGGTGCAGGGCTATGCCGCCAAACAGAGCGCGACTGCCACCAAGACCGACACGCCTCTCAATGAAACGCCACAGTCGGTGAGCGTGGTGACCCGTGAGTTCATGGAAGACCTGGGCGCACAGAACATGCAGGATGCGCTGAACTACGCGGCAGGCGTGCGTTCCGATGCCTTCGGTGTGGATTCGCGCAGCGATGGCTATCTGGTGCGTGGCGCTTACCCCACCGAGTACCGCGACGGTTTGCGTCGCCTGTTCGGCTTCTATACCAGCACCATCCGTATCGACCCGTATGCGCTGGAACGCATCGAAGTGCTGCGTGGCCCTGCCTCGGTGCTGTACGGGCAGGGCAGCACGGCGGGTATCGTCAATGCCGTCAGCAAGATGCCGCAGGCAGAAGCCCAGAACGAGATCGGCGTGCAGCTCGGCAGTTTCAACCGCAAGCAGATCCGTGGCGATTTCACCGGCCCGCTCAATGAAGAGGGCACCTTGCTGTACCGTCTGGTGGCGGTCGGCCGTGATGCCGATAGCCAGGTGGACCACGTTAACGATGACCGCGTGCTGATCGCGCCTTCCATCACCTACCGTCCCAATGACGACACCAGCTTCACCCTGCGTGCGGATTACCAGAAGGATAAGTCCGGCTCGACCTTGCAGTTCCTGCCCTGGAGCGGTTATGTGACGCGCAACCCGAATGGCCGCATCCCCACTGACCGGTTCATAGGCGAGCCCGGCAATGACCGTTACGATTCCACCTACAAAGCCATCGGCTGGCAGTTCGAGCATCGCTTCAGCGATGCCTGGACCGTGCGCCAGAACTTCCGCTATTCCGATAACGAGGTGGATTACCGCAGCCTGTATGCGGATTCCTTCAGCAATCCCGGCAACTCCTACCTGGACCCCAATCAGCGCATCATCGGGCGCTATGCCTATGCCGCACTGACCAAGGCGCGCAACCTCACCGCAGACCAGCATCTGCAGGGGGATTTCGCGACCGGCTTCGTTCGCCACAAATTATTGCTGGGCCTGGATTACGTCCATTTCGATCAAAGCCTGAAGACCGGCTTTGATGCTCCGGTGGGACAGGGCGGTGGCGTGCCGGATATCGACGTGTATAACCCGGTCTACACCGGCTACAAGATCCGCGCCACCAATGCCGCGCCTGACGCCATGCAGCGCCAGGTCGGTTTCTATGTGCAGGATCAGATGAAATTCGGCCCCAACTGGATCGTGGTGGCTGGCCTGCGCCGTGACCGTGCCTACAACGCCATCGACGGCGGCGGCACCGAGCAGGACGCGGCCACTACCGGGCGTCTGGCACTCATGTACGCGGCAGACAATGGCCTGTCGCCTTACATCAGCTACAGTGAATCGTTCACGCCGGTGACGGGCACCAACTTCATCGGCCAGCGCTTCACGCCCATGGAAGGCAAGCAGCACGAGGTCGGCGTGAAGTATCAGCCCGTGAACGGCCATTACAGCCTGACCGCGGCGGTGTATGACCTGCGCGAGAACAACCGCCTGATCAACGACCCGAACAACCCGCTCAACCAGATCCAGGCGGGCAAGACCCAGACCAGTGGCCTGGAGCTGTCCTGGCTGGGTCGCATCACGCCGCGCATGGATGTGGCGGCGCACTATAACTACATCGAGAACGACAAGGCGCTGGACGGCATCCCCGAACATCAGGCCGCCATCTGGAGCAAGTACCGTTTCAGCATCGCGGATATCGATGGCTTCTCGGCCGGCCTGGGCGCACGTTATTTCAGCAGCTTCCGCGACACCACGGCACCCAGTGTGGATGCTGTATTACTGGGCGACGCCATGCTGGGATGGGAAAACAGCAACTGGCGTTATGCCCTCAATGCGCAGAACCTCACCGATGAAAAATACGTGAGCACCTGTCTGGGACGGGGTGATTGCTTCGTAGGCGCGCGTCGCAGCGTGCTGATCAGCGCCACCTACCGTTGGTGATCGCCATGCGTCACGTCTTCGTCATACTGCATCGCTGGCTGGGCCTGACCACGGCAGTGTTCCTGTTCGTGGCCGGGTTGACCGGTGCCATCATCTCCTGGGACCATGAGCTGGACGAGTGGCTGAACCCGGATCTGTTCCATGCGCGCAGCGCCGCCAGCAGCCCACCGCAACCGGCGTTCGCGCTGGCCCAGCAAGTGGAAGCGCGCGACCCGCGCATGCTGGTGACGTATCTGCCCTTGCTGCACGAGCCCGGTCACACCACCGGCATGATGGTCAAGCCCAGGATAGACCCGGCTACCGGCAAAGCCTACACGGTGGACTACAACCAGGTGGCGCTGGACCCGGTGACTGCCGAGGAGCAGGGCCGCCGCATGTGGGGCGAGGTGTCGCTGTCGCGCGAGAACCTGCTGCCCTTCCTGTACAAGCTGCATTACAGCCTGCACATCCCGGATGGTTTCGGCATCGAGTTGGGCATTCTGATCTTTGGTATCGTCGGCATCCTGTGGGTGATCGACAGCTTCATTGCGCTGTGGATCTCGTTCCCCAGCTTTGCCAGCTGGCGCAAGTCCTTCGCATTCCGCTGGGGGCAGGGCAGCCGCAAGGTCACGTTCGATCTGCATCGTTCGGGTGGCGTGTGGGTGTGGGCGCTGTTGCTCATCGTGGCGGTCACCTCGGTGTCCATGAACCTGAATTTTCAGGTGATGCGGCCTATCGTCTCGCTGTTCTCCGAGCTGACCCCCAGCCCCTTCCTGGTGCGTGCCCCGCAAGCGCCTGATCTGCCCTATCAGCCCGGTGTGAGCCGTGAGCAGGTAGTGGAGCTGGCCCGCGCCGAAGCCAGCAAGCGCGGCTGGACCGACCCGGCCGGGGCCGTGTTCTATTCCACCGAAGTGGGCGTATACGGCGTGGGCTTCTTCCAGCCTGGCAACGACCACGGCGACGGCGGTCTGGGCAACCCCTGGCTGTATTTTGACGGGCCGGACGGGCGCTATCTGGGCGATAACGTACCGGGCACCGGCACGGCGGGCGATATTTTCATGCAGGCCCAGTTCCCGCTACATTCCGGCCGCATCCTCGGCTTGCCCGGTCGCATCCTGATCTCGGCCATGGGGCTGATGGTGGCGATGCTGTCACTGACTGGCGTGCTGATCTGGTTGCGCAAGCGCCAGAGCCGCCGCATGGTCGCAGCACAGACTAGGCAGCCGCAGGCGGCCTTGCTGCAAAGCTAGCCTGCACAGGTCTGTATTTTCCGCAGTCGCCACGGGGTGGCGGCTGCTTTCTTAAGCAAGATCTAGCCAGCCATCAGGGTAGCCTCAGGTAGCCAGCCAGTGATCCACCATCACATGGAGTGTTACCTTGAATCTTCTCAAACCGTCGCCGCGCGCCGGCGTCAACCCTATCCACCTTGCTGTGCGTCTGGCGCTTGCCAGCCTGACACTCGCAGGCCTGCCTGCGCATGCCGCTGAGCCAGCGAACACTGAGCCAGCGAATGCTGAACAAGTGACCACTGAAAAACTGGCGACGACTGCCAATGCCGTCGCTGCCAATGCTGCCAGTGCGCGCGACGACACACTGCCCGAAGTGCAGGTCACCGATCAGCGTGCCGACCAGGCCGCATCCGAGAAGACCCGCTCTTACACCATCAACAACACCAGTTCGGCTACGCGCCTCAATACCAGTCTGAAAGAGACGCCGCAGTCCATCTCGGTCATCACGCGCCAGCAGATCGAGGATTTCAAGCTCAACAACATCAACGACGTGCTGGACTTTGCCACCGGTATCCAGGTGGAGCGTGTCGAGCCGGAACGTTCCTACTACACCGCGCGCGGTTCCGACGTGACCAATTTCCAGATCGACGGCATCGGCACGCCGTTCCCGCTGGGCCTGGTGTTCGGTGACATCGACACCGCCGTATATGACCGCGTGGAGGTGTTGCGCGGTGCCAATGGTCTGCTCACCGGCACCGGCAACCCGTCTGCCACCATCAACCTGATCCGCAAGCGGCCGACCGCCGAGTTCCAGGCCAAGGTGGCCGTGGCCGCGGGCTCCTGGGATCAGCGCCGGCTGGACGCCGATGTGTCCGGCCCGCTCAATGCATCGGGCACGGTACGTGGCCGGCTGGTGTTGGCCAACCTGAACCGGGATTCTTATCTGGACCGCTACGAGGTGGAGCGCAACGTGGCGTACGGCATCATCGAGGCCGACCTGAGTGAAAGCACTACACTGGCCTTCGGTCACACCTATCAGCGTCACAACGGCAAGGGCAATATGTGGGGCAGCCTGCCACTGCTGTATGCCGATGGCAGCCTGCGCCCTTACAGCCGTTCCGATTCCACCGCGCCGGACTGGAGCTACTGGGACACGCTCACCAACATCAGCTTTGCCGAGCTGACGCACTTTTTTGAGAACGACTGGAAGCTCAAGACTCAGCTGACGCGCAAGGAGATCAACTCGGATTCGCGTCTGCTGTATGTGTTCGGCAATCAGGACAAAGCCACCGGCACCGGCCTCGCTGCGCAGGCTGGCATGTACCGCGACGCCACCAAGGAACTCATCGCTGATGCCTATCTGAGTGGCCCGTTCACGCTGGGCGGACGTCAGCATGAGCTGGTGCTGGGTTCCAGTTGGTCGCGCTCCGATAGCACCGAGGTGGAGAAATTCGGCGGCGTGTTCAGCTACCCCAGCTTTGACAGCATCGCCGAGCAGCCACTGCCCACCTTTGTGGCGTCGGGCAACTTTGCCGATATCCGCGTCAAGCGCTTCAACAGCTACATCGCCAGCAAGTGGAACGTCAGCGATGCGCTCAAGCTCACCGCAGGCGCCAATATGCTGAGCTACAAGCTGGAAGGGGAAAGCTATGGCGCGCCGCAGGAGGCCGAAGCCAACAGCAAGATCACGCCTTATCTGGGCGCGGTGTACCACCTCAACCCTGTGCATGCGCTGTATGCCAGCTATACCAGCATCTACAACCCGCAGATCCTGCAAGACATCAACTTCAAGCCGCTGGCCCCTATCCAGGGCAATAACTACGAGGCGGGCGTGAAGAGCGAGTTCTTCGAAAGACGCCTGAACACCTCGTTCGCGCTGTTCCGCAATGTGCAGGAGAATGTGGCGCAGTTCGCCGGGGCGATCGGCCCACGCAGCTACTACACCGGCATCGACGCCGACACGCGCGGTTACGAGTTCGACTTTTCTGGTGAAGTGACGCCCCGCCTCAAGGTCAGTGGCGGCTACACGCGCCTGATGAGCGTGGAAGATGCAGGCGGTGACAACGTCAAGCCGTATATCCCGCGGGATGTGGTGCACCTGTCCGGCGTGTACCGTGTGCCAGCGCTAGACAAGCTGCGCGTGGGTGCCAGCGTGCGCTGGCAGGCTGATACCCATGCGGATATCGCCCTCGCCGGTGTGGGTAATGTGCGTTACAAGCAGGATAGCTACGCGCTGGTGAACCTGCTGGCCAGTTACGAGATCGACAAGCACTGGAGCGCTGCCATCAACGCCTATAACGTCACCAACGAGAAACACCTGGCCAGCATGATGTGGGCCAACTATGGGCAGGGCTATTACGCGCCGCCGCGTAGCGCCATGTTCACGCTGACCTGGAAATACTAAGCCCCAGGTCTACCCAGCCTTAGAAATAAGACTAAGCCCCATGCCTGCCAAGCCTTAGGCATACCAAGCCTTAGGCATACCAAGCCTTAGGCATACCAAGCCTTAGGCATACAAATCCAGCATGGCCCGCTGCAGCAGGGGCGGGCCGTGTTCTGTTGTCATCTAGCAGCCTGTTGCTGCACGCAGCAGGCTGTTGCCCGCACTGGCTCCACGCATCACATCACCCCTTCAGGCACGACTATCCATGATTGCTACGTGCTGTCATGCAGGCAGCGTGTGCATTTGCAGGTACTATCTGCCTTCGCTAATTGAATCCCCCACGCTGAATGCAAATCGAAGATAAACAAGCCCCGCGCTACGCTGTTGTCGCGGCCGTACAACTGTCCGATGTGACGGATATCGAGTTCGAAGCCTCGCTCAACGAGCTGCGCGAGCTGGCCAAGACCCTGGGCTATCAGGTGGTGCGTACTTTTGTGCAAAAGCGCTCCAGCTTCGACATGACCGCTTACCTGGGTGTGGGCAAACGGCAGGAGATCCGCGATTTTGTGAACCCGGCGGGTGAGGGGGAAGACGCGGACGAGGTGATCCCCGACCCGGATGCACAAGAGATCGAGGCCCTGCTGGTGGACCACGAGATCTCGCCATCGCAGGCCCGCAATCTGGAAAAAGAAGTCGGCTGCGAGGTGATGGACCGCACCATGGTCATCCTGGAGATCTTCCACCGCAATGCCCGCTCCCGTGCGGCGCGCGCGCAGGTGGAGATCGCCCGCTTAGGCTATATGGCGCCACGTATGCGCGAAGCGGCCAAGCTGGCCGGCCCGCAAGGCCGTCAGCGCAGTGGCGCGGGTGGTCGTGGCGGTGGTGAATCGCATACCGAGCTGGACCGCCGCAAGATCCGTGACCGCATCGCCGAGCTGCAACAGGAGATCGTGGCCATGGACGCGGAGCGCAAGACCCAGCGTGCGCGCCGTCAGGACCGCCAAAGCCAGGCCAATGTCGCGCTGGTGGGCTACACCAACGCGGGCAAATCCACGCTGATGCGCGCCCTCACCGGCAGCGAGGTGCTGGTTGCCAACAAACTGTTCGCCACGCTGGATACCACCGTGCGCACCCTGCATCCGGAAAGCATGCCGCGTGTGCTGGTCAGCGACACCGTCGGCTTCATCAAGAACCTGCCACACGGCCTAGTGGCCTCGTTCAAATCCACGCTGGATGAGGCGCTGGACGCCGCCTTGCTGCTGCATGTCATCGACGCCAGTGACCCGGGCTTCGAGCGCCAGCTGGAAGTCACCGACACCGTGCTGAAAGAGATCGAAGCGCATGAAGTGCCGCGTATCCGCGTGTTCAACAAGATCGACCACGTGGGTGACGCAGCGGCTCAAGCCGCATGCGAAGCGGCCCTGCGCGAAAAATACCCGGACTGTGTGGTGATGAGTGCGCGCCGTCCGGAAGAAGTCGCCAGGCTGCATCAGATCATCGTGGCCTTCTTCCAGCGCGACCTGATCGAAGCCGAGCTGTTCCTGCCCTGGTCCGCGCAGCAACTGCGCCGCGACATCTACGCCAACTGTCAGGTGCTGGAAGAAAGCGCCAGCGATGAAGGCGCATTGTTCCGCGTGCGCGCTGCGCCGGATGCGGTCATGCAGTTAAAAGAACAGTTCAGTCAGCTTGCGTGATGTTGATGGGGTGTAGTGTGGGGCATGCGCGTATCGCCAGCCAGTTTCGATAGGCGCTTGCTCTTGCTCCGCTTGCTTTTTCCTCTAACCCGGTTGCCTCACTTCTAGCAACTGCACAGCGCCTGCGCCGTATGCGTCGGCATGTCATAGCCATTAGCCGGGTCGTGGATGGGATCAATCGTGATCTTGGGTGACCATGAATTGATGGCACCAAACACCGTGGCAAAGGCCACATCGGCGGCATCGCGGCCGGTGCCCATGCGCACCAGCCCCATCGGGATGGAAACACCGCTGGGGTCGAACAGATACCAGCGGCCGCTCAGATACACCTCCACATAGGCATGAAAATCGCACGGCCCCAGTGCCGGGTCGGCGCCATAATCGATGCCAGTGACAAAGCGCGCCGGGATATTCAGGGCACGGCACAAGGCGATCAGCAGATGCGCAAAATCACGACATACGCCACGCTGCTCCAGCAAGGTGTCGGTGGCCGAGGTGCTGCTGTTGGTGGTGCCGGATTGAAACGTCGTACGCTCTAATATCCAGGCGATCATCGCCTGGACGCGGCTGAACCCGGGCGGCACATGGCCGAACGCCTGCAGCACGAACTTGCCAAGCCGGTCGGACTGGCAATAACGGCTGGGGTAGATATAGCGCATGATCTCCAGCGGCAGCTGCGCGATCGGCACTTCATGCAACTGGCTAGGGTCGGCGATCGCATGCGTGATCTCCACCGTGGCTTCGTATTCCAGGCTGAGCGGCCCGGGCTGCGCATTCAGGCGCAGATAGCGGGTGCCGTAGAACGGATCCACATACATTTCCTGATGCACATTCTGGCTGATGCTCAGGCGCTCGGTCACTATCCTCTGGCCGGCCGTTTCAGCGGCATGCACATTGAAAATAAAATCTGCCGGGCAGTTGAGCACCTCGTATTGCAGTCCGATGGAAAATTTCATGCCTATCATGACGATCTCGTTTCTGTGTGGTGGATGTGGATCGAATCGGCAGGGCAAGCACGCGCTTGCTCTGGTGAGGCAGTTGGGGCAACAGTTAAACAAGCAATAACAAGGCCGCGCGGGGCGGGGTGGGGCGTTACGTTAGGAAAGAGAGGTGATGCCTGACTGCAGTGTGGCATGAATCGCAGGCCGCACATGGATTACAGGCAAGTATTCAACGCGGAAGTTCTACGTTTGGCGAATGCCAGGGAAAAGCGGTCACCCAGCTTGGCTAAGTGCGGGGTTTGTGTGTCGATGATGCGCGCTGCTTGAATCAGTGAATTACATGCTTAACCCCTAACTTTCGGGGGTGTTACATCGGGGGATAAGTGATGTATCGTTTAACCCATTGGAGCTATTTTTGCTTGGTGTGCGCACGGTCGTGTTTTTGCTGAAAAAAAGACGTGATCGGCTAGTTGGAAGGCGGATGTTGTACTGGTGGATTTGCTATGTTGACATGCTCGTTTGTGGGGCATTTGAAAACGATAAGGGATTGCATGTTGGGCATGCAAGCCTGCACTCTGATGAAAGACGCGCGCGCGCCTCATTTGTTAGGCGATTGAATCAATGGATATCAACGGAATAAAAAATATTGAATCTGCTCTTGGCGTGAAACTTCCCGCCTATTATGTGGAGCTGGTAACTAATTACCCGCCAGAATTACTAGAAACGGAAGCTCCAGACTTTGGTTTGCTTGATAGCCCTAATGTCATCATTGATGAAAATAAGTCAGTTCGAACAGGGGCTTTCTACGGAGGCCAATGGCCGGCCCACCTTTTCATCATAGGCACTAATGGTTGCGGGGATTATTACGTTACTAAGCTAAATGATGAAAAATTCTCTACTGGTTTCTTCGATCATGAAACACCTGCGTTTTTCCCATACTCAAAGTCGAGAAGCGAGTTTATTGAGAAATTACTTTCAGAGCAAGGTGATGCAGTCGCCTAACAGCTCCATCAACCGGATGCCCCAAATGTTTGCGGCATTTCGGGTACCCCCCGCTGGCGCTCGGCGCCAGTTATGTCAAACGCCAGACCGCAAGAAAACCTTAACAAATAGAAAAAATTATGGTTAGACACGATATTCATGTCCATGTTTTTGATTATGTTGAGTTTTTATGATTTTTGCCTCTATTTTCTGCACGCCCAACAGTGCACTTAACACGCCTCTGCCCACCATGAGACCAATTTTTTTGTTAATTAGCACAATAATTCTTCAAGGCTGCTACGCGCCATACGTTAAGCCCCCAGTAGAAAATAGAGCCTATGTCGAGTTGCCGACAGCTCAATTCATTACCTATATGGAGAATGGTGAAACCTGCTCTGATACAAAGAAATTTGATACTCAAACTAGTCCTTTCGCTAGCACTGATAAAACATTAATAGTTCCATCAGGAAAAAGAGTGGCTGTAACTATCGGCTTTTTGGGCCGATCAAAAGGATGTAGTGTCATGTTGTCTTTCGAACTTCCTAAAGATGGCAGGTACAGAATTAAGGACAGTTGGAATGACAATTACTGTTATGTATCACTAGTAAAAATCAAGAATGGAGTTGAAGTCGATGCTAGTGATGCGCGAGTTAAGCAAGTGAAATTTGTTGGGCTAAGCAACACCTGCACAGTAATCCATAGCCCGGTAAACTCGTCTATCAAGCAGGATCCGCAATAGCAAACAAATGGGGTCAGTCAGTATTACCTACCTGTGATGGAGCTTCTAAACAGGGCATATTGTCCTCTGACAGCCCTCTAGCGACTGCTGCTCGTATCCACTTATTCTCCTCTCGACCGCTTCACGGAAACATACCGTTTCACTGACGGTCCTATCTGTTTCCCGTGTTAGACCGGCTACAATCCGGTCTCGCCACTTCTCCCTTTCGGAGTTCTGCATGTTCGCCTGGTTTGAAAAGCTGCTGTACCCCTACCCTGATGATGACATTCCGCCGCCGCCCAAGCGCTTCTGGCCGTTTGTGTGGGCGTGTACCCAGGGGCTGCGTGGCCATATCGCGCTGATGACGTTGCTCACCGCGCTGATCGGCGCGTTCGAGGCGATGTTGTTTGCGCTGCTGGGCCGGGTGGTTGACTGGTTGAGCGATGTGCCGCCCGACCAATTGTGGAGTGAGCATGGCAGCATGTTGTTGCTGATCTGCGGCATTCTGCTGGCCAGCCCGCTGGCAATCGGCTTGCAATCGCTGATCAAGCATCAGGCGCTGGCCGGTAATTTCCCCATGCGCATGCGCTGGAACTTTCACCGCCTGATGTTGCGCCAGAGCATGGATTTTTACCAGAACGAGTTCGCCGGGCGCGTGTCGGCCAAGGTGATGCAGACCTCGCTGGCGGTGCGCGATGTGTGGTTCATCATGGCGGATATCCTGGTGTTTGTGACCATCTATTTCGTCACGCTGGTGTTCATCGTTGGCAGTTTTGACCTGTGGATGTTGTTCCCCATCCTGGGCTGGCTGGTGTGTTACATCGCCTCCATGTGTTATTACGTGCCGCGCCTGGCCAAGGTGTCGCAGTCGCAGGCGGATGCGCGCTCGCTGATGACCGGCCGCATCACCGACGCGTATACCAACATCTCCACTGTGAAGCTGTTCTCGCACGCGGGCCGCGAGGCGGGGTATGCACGCTCGGCCATGCAGGAGTTTCTGGGCACCGTGCACGGCCAGATGCGGCTGGTGACCAGTGTGGAGGTGATCAATCACGTGCTCAACATGGTGCTGATCCTGAGCATCACCGGCATCGCCATCTGGTTGTGGAGCAAGGGCGAGGTGGGCGTGGGCGCGGTGGCCGCGGTCACAGCCATGGCGCTACGCCTCAACGGCATTTCGCATTGGGTGATGTGGGAGATGACGTCGCTGTTCGAGCAGGTGGGCACGGTGCAGGACGGTATCAACACCTTGTCGCGGCCGCATAGCATCAACGACCACGCCGAAGCGCAGCCTTTGCAGGTGACGCAGGGGGAAGTGCGTTTCGAGCAGATCGACTTCTCCTACGGCAGCACGCGGCGCGTGATTGAGGATTTTGCGCTGACCATACGCCCCGGCGAGAAGATCGGCCTGGTGGGGCGTTCCGGTGCGGGTAAATCCACCATCGTCAATCTGTTGCTGCGCTTCTTTGATCTGGAGCAGGGCCGCATCCTCATCGACGGGCAGGACGTAGCCAGGGTCACGCAGAACAGCCTGCGCGCGCAGATCGGCATGGTTACGCAGGATACCTCGCTGCTGCACCGCTCGGTGCGCGAGAACATCCTGTATGGGCGGCCGGATGCCAGCGAGGAAGACATGATCGCGGCGGCCAAACATGCCGAGGCGCACGAATTCATCCTCACGCTGACCGATCCCAAGGGGCGCAGCGGCTACGACGCGCATGTGGGCGAACGTGGGGTGAAGCTGTCCGGTGGGCAGCGCCAGCGTATCGCCATCGCCCGCGTCATGCTCAAGGACGCGCCTATCTTGCTGCTGGATGAGGCCACCAGTGCGCTGGATTCGGAAGTGGAAGCCGCCATCCAGACCAGCTTATACCGCTTGATGGAAGGCAAGACCGTGATCGCCATCGCGCACCGCTTGTCCACTATTGCGGCCATGGACAGGCTGGTGCTGCTGGACCGTGGGCGCATCGTGGAGCAGGGCGACCATACGGCACTGCTGGCACAGAATGGCCTGTATGCGCGCTTGTGGAAGCATCAGAGTGGCGGCTTCCTGGCGGAAGACATCAGCGAAGAGCCTGGCAACTAGGGGCCTCGATACAAAAGCATGGCGGCATGCTTTTGTATGATGGCATGGTAATGCGGGGTGATGTGGCAGGGCGGACTGGGTTCGCCTTGCCACGCGGGTCTGGCCGCTTGTTCGCTGTTACAGCCAGGCTTTAGCGCAGGTTCAAGGCAGTGCGCTGATGCGTTTTTCCAGCGTTTCTGCTTCGTAGCTATCCAGAGGCTGCATCAATGCCGCCATGCGCAGCGCCTCGGCTTTGTCGCCATTGCTAAGCGCGATCTCCGCCAAGCCGGACATGGCGTCCAGATGGCGCGGGTTCTGGGTGATCACGCTGGTGAAGGTGGTGCGTGCTTCATCAAGCTTCTTCAAGCCACGCTGTGCGCTGCCCAGGTAATACAGGGCGTCGATATTGGCGGGCTCCTTGGCATGCCAGGTCTGGGCGATCTGCTCCACGGTGGCCCAGTCTTTCTTCTGGAACGGGATCACCACCTGCATGAAGAACGGCCGTTCTAGCTCGGGCAGGCTCCAGAATGGCATTTCGGTGGTGGCCAACTTGCGCGTTTCCGGCGCGTCCAGCAGCTTGCGTATCCATTCCACCGGCAGGTTGTAGAAATAACTGCCACGTCCCGGACTCTTGAAAGTGGTGATGCCAATCAAGTGCTTGTTCTGGTCGAACAGCGCACCACCACTGGAGCCCAGCGCGAACGAGGCATCCGAGCGCAGAATCACGCTGCCGTCATAGGGGTAGAGTGCCTTGACGCTGCCGAACGAAGGTTGTGGCACCGGATTGTCACCGGGGTAACTCAGTACGAACACCGGTTCCTCGTATTGCAGGCTGGCAGTATCGCGCAGCGGCATGGGCTTCATGGGCAGGCCGTCGAATTTCAGCAGACACAGGTCGTGTTTCCAGTCCGCTTTCAGACCGATGGGCGTGTAGGCTTGTTGCAGCTTGGTGATGTTGGCCCCGTTGGCATTGGCCAGCACATGACAGTTGGTGGCCACATGGTCACCCTCGATCACCACGCCGGAGCCAGTGCCAGTGCTGCCGTCCGGGAAGGTCACCGTGACTTGTACCACAGAGGCGAACATGGCGAACAGTTCTTCCCGTGTGGGCTGTGCCTGGGCAGTCAAGGGCGGCAACAGCAGGGACAAGCTCAGGCTGGATAACATCAGTTTGGATGCTGTCGATTTAGATGCTATCGGTTTAGATGCTATCGGTTTAGATGCTATCGGTTTGGACATTGGTAGGGTACGCATGGCAGGCTTTCGTGATCAGTCACACTGTGATTGTTTCAAACACAAAAAGATTCAACACAATATAGTTCATCGTGACGCACATGATGCACGTATCTCGCTGATGGCGATATCCAGCCGTGCAAAACGGTGATGGCCACCTTCGATCAGCATCAGGCGTGCACGCCCACTGAAATTATCCACGCTCTCCTGACAGGGGATGGTCTCGTCACCCTGCTCGTGTAGTACGGTGCAATGCTGCATGGGGTCAAAGCGCGGGTGTGGGGCGACACGGTAACTCGGGTACTGGTCCAGATCTGCGTCTGTCATCACGCCGGTCTCGCCGCTGTAGTAATGCGTCACTTTGCCTACGGCGTAACGCAGCGAGCGCTCCGGGTGCATGCACGGGTTGAGCAGCACACAGCGTAGCCCCAGACGGCTGGCGAACTGATAAGCCCAGAAGCCGCCTAGCGAAGAGCCGATCAGCACCGGGTCCTCTGCAGCCTGGATCAGGGCGTCCAGCTGCAGGTAAGCCTGTTGTGGATGCCAGCTATCGTAGCTGGCGACCTGCAAGCCAGGAAAGGCCTGCTGCAGTTGCTGCGATTTCTCGCTTTGCGGACCGGAGTTGAAGCCCGGCAGATAGATCAGTGCGTGCATGTGGGGTTCTCTTCTATGCGGTTTTCTTGCGACGATGGAGGCTTATCGCTAGTATGCGCCTGCCTGTTTTTGCGTGGTGCAGTTGTTGCTTGAGCATCACCATCCTTCACCAGCATAGATGATCCAGTATGAGCCATACCAGTGCAGCCCTTGAAAAGAAGCTCAAGGAAAACATCCGTTATCTGGGCCGTGTGCTCGGCGCCGCCATCA
The DNA here is from genome assembly GCF_005502435.1 of Methylobacillus flagellatus. GTDB lineage: Bacteria > Pseudomonadota > Gammaproteobacteria > Burkholderiales > Methylophilaceae > Pseudomethylobacillus > Pseudomethylobacillus flagellatus_A. Next base: position 799,921 of record NZ_SCOU01000001.1, on the reverse strand, counting down.
AGGCCAAGGACGGCGATGCAACCTTTGATGTGATCGAGGATATCCGCAAGCTGGCGGTACGCTTCCACCGCGACAACGACGCCGAGGCGTCCGCCGTGCTGGAAGCCAAGCTGATGCAGCTTAGCCCGGAGCAGACCATCGCCGTGGTACGCGCGTTCAGCTATTTCAAGCATCTGGTCAATATCGCCGAAGACCTTTACTCGCACGAACTCACGCGCCTCAACGAGGATAATCTGGCGCCCGGCATGCTTGCGCACTCGGTGCAGAAGATCGTGCACAGGGAACTGGCATTCAGCGAGGTGGATGCGTTTTTCCGCACCGCATTGGTGTCCCCGGTGCTGACCGCGCACCCCACCGAAGTGCAGCGCAAGACCATCCTCGATACCGAACGCATCCTGGCCGACCTGCTGGCCGAGCGTGGCGGACTGGTGTCGCGCAAAGAGCTGGCGCGTAACCATCTGCTGATCGAGGGCGCGGTGCATGCCTTGTGGCAGACCCGCATCCTGCGCTTCTCCAAACTCACCGTGTATAACGAGATCGAGAATGCGCTGAGCTATTACCAATCCACTTTCCTCGATGTGATCCCCGAGCTGCTGCAGGACCTGGAAGGCGAGATCAACCAGCACTATGCCGGTACGCTGGACGCGCCTTACCAGTTGCCCGCCTTCTTGCAGATGGGCAGCTGGATAGGCGGTGACCGCGACGGCAACCCCTTTGTGGATGGCGACACCCTCAACGAGGCCATCCGTCTGCAATCCGGCACGGTGATGAACCACTACCGTAAAGAGCTGGACGCGTTGCGCCGCGAGTTGTCGCCTTCATCGCGGCTGGTGGAAGTGACGCCGGATGTGCTGATGCTAGCCAAGGCCTCGCGCGACCAGTCGCCGCATCGTCAGGACGAATGCTACCGCCTGGCGCTGAACAGCATCTACGACCGTTTGTGCAGCACCGCAGCCAGCCTGCTGGAGCAGCCGGGTGAGGTGCCCGGCGCCTTGCCTTATGCCGATGCCGACGAGCTGCTGGCCGACCTCAATGTGATCAGCAGCTCGCTGCGCAGCCTGTGTGGCGATGCGCTGATCTACCCGCGTCTGGGCAAACTCACCAAGGCCATCGAGACCTTTGGTTTTCATCTGGCCACGGTGGATCTGCGGCAGTCTTCGGATGTGCACGAGAACGTGATCCGCGAGCTGTTCCACAAGGCGGGCTATGATTTCAATTACGCCACGCTGACCGAAGACGAAAAGATCCAGACCCTGCTCGACGAGCTGAAACAGCCGCGCCTGCTGTTCTCGCCGTTCCAGCAATATTCCGAACTGGTGCACACCGAGATCGGCGTGCTGAACAAGGCACGCGAGCTGCGGCGCACCTTCGGCCCGCGTGCGGTGCGGCAATACATCATCTCGCACACCGAGACCTTGTCCGACCTGCTGGAAGTGGCACTGCTGCAGCGCGAAGCCGGCCTGCTGCGCGGCATCTGGGGTTCGCAGAAGGTGCAACTGGAGCTGAGCATCGTGCCGCTGTTCGAGACCATCGCCGATTTGCGCAACGCGCCGCTCATCATGGGGCAATGGCTGAGTCTGCTGGGCATACGCCACGTGTTGCGCAATCAGGGCAACGAGCAGGAGATCATGCTGGGCTATTCGGACAGCAACAAGGACGGCGGTTTCCTGACCTCCAACTGGGAGCTGTATAAAGCCGAGATCTCGCTGGTGGAGCTGTTCAACCAGGCGCGCATCCGCTTGCGCCTGTTCCATGGCCGCGGTGGCACGGTAGGGCGCGGCGGTGGCCCGACCTATCAGGCCATCATGGCACAGCCGGATGGCACCGTGGATGGGCAGATCCGCCTGACCGAACAAGGCGAGATCATCGCCAACAAGTATGCAGACCCCAAGGTGGGCAAGCAGCATCTGGAGACGCTGGTGGCGGCCACGCTGGACGCTAGCCTGTTCCCGCAGGACACGCTGGAGCCCAAGCGGCGGCGTAGCTACGAAGGCTTGATGGAAGACCTGTCCACCACCGCCATGAGCAGTTACCGCAGCCTGGTGTACGAGACGCCGGGCTTCGCTGAATATTTCTTCAACGCCACGCCTATCTCGGAGATCGCCGAACTCAACATCGGCAGCCGCCCCTCGGCGCGTAAAGCCACCGGCCGCATCGAAGATCTGCGCGCTATTCCCTGGGGCTTTTCCTGGGGGCAATGCCGCTTGTTACTGCCGGGCTGGTATGGCCTGGGCAGCGCGCTGCACCAGTATCTGAATGTGGAAGATGAAGAGCAGAAAGCCACACGCCTGCAGACCCTGCGCGACATGGCCAACGAGTGGCCGCTGTTCAGTACGCTGATCGCCAATGTGGACATGGTGATGGCCAAGGTGGACATCGTAGTGGCACGGCGCTATGCGCAGCTGGTGGAGGACGAGGCGCTACGCGACAGCATCTTCGCCACCATAGAGCACGAGCATACGCTGACCACGCAAGCGCTCAACCTCATCCTGCAGAGTGAGCAGCGTCTGGCCGCGCAGCCCATGCTGGCCAACTCCATCCGCAACCGCCTGCCGTATCTGGACCCGCTCAACCATTTGCAGGTGGAGCTGATCCGCCGCTACCGTCAGGGCGAGAACGCGCCCAAGATCAAGAACGGTATCCAGCTTTCCATCAACGGCATCGCTGCCGGCTTGCGTAATACCGGCTAGCTGCAGCGGCTGGAACAAGGCTGCGATTTGCTGGGCTGGTTTGTCTACAGCCCGCGCTGATACCAGCCCTGGCTGCGATTCACGCACCAGACCACGCTGAGCATCACCGGCACCTCGATCAGCACACCTACCACGGTGGCCAGCGCCGCCCCGGAGTTCAGGCCGAACAGACTCACCGCCGTGGCCACTGCCAGTTCAAAGAAGTTGCTGGCCCCGATCAGCGCTGCCGGACAAGCCACGTTATGCGCCACACCCAGTTTGCGACTCAGCCCGTAGGCCAGCCCGGCATTGAAATACACCTGGATCAGGATGGGTACGGCCAGCAAGGCGATGATGAGAGGTTGCTGCAGGATCTGCGTGCCCTGAAACCCGAACAGCAGCACCAGCGTGGCGAGTAGCGCCAGCAAGGAGATAGGTTGCAAGCGCTTGAGTAACTGCGGCAGGGCGCTGTCGCTGTGGCGCAGCATGGCGGCACGCAGCCACTGGCTGAGGATCACCGGCACCACGATGTACAGCAGCACTGATAGCAGCAGCGTATCCCAGGGGATGATGATGGCGGACAAGCCCAGCAGCAGAGCCACCAAAGGCGCAAAGGCGAACACCATGATCAGGTCATTGAGCGCTACCTGGCTCAGCGTGAACAGCGGTTCGCCGCGTGTGAGGTTGCTCCATACGAACACCATCGCGGTGCAAGGCGCGGCAGCCAGCAGGATCAGGCCGGCGATGTAGCTGTCGATCTGGTCGGCGGGTAGCCAGTCCCTGAACAGCACGCGGATGAACAGCCAGGCCAGCAAGGCCATGGAAAAGGGCTTCACCGCCCAGTTGATGAACAGGGTGACGCCTATGCCTTTCCAGTGTTGACGCACCTGCGACAGCGCGCGGAAATCGATCTTGAGCAGCATGGGGATGATCATCAGCCAGATCAGTGCCGCTACAGGCAGATTCACCTCGGCCAGTTTTATCTCGCCCAGCGCTGCGAAGCCCTGTGGGAACAGGTAGCCAGCCCCTATGCCTACGCCTATGCACAGGAACACCCACACCGTTAAATAGCGTTCGAACAACGGCATTCTGCTGCTGGCAGCTTGTGTGCTCGGGCAGGGCTGGTCAGCATTGGACATGGGCATCGGGCTCTTCGTTAAGTGGTGAGCAGGCAGGCAAGGGTGTTGACATGGCGTTATATTTCCATAATTATAGAAATATGGAAAGACAAATCGTGATCACCGCGCTGGATGCGCTGGCCCAGGAGACCCGCCTGGATATCTTCCGTTTGCTGGTGCAGGCCGGCGAGCCTGGCCTTGCGGCGGGGGCCATAGGCGAGCGGCTGCTAGTGCCCAATGCCACGCTGTCCTTCCACTTGCAGCAACTCAAGCACGCCGGTTTGGTGACCACGCAACGCAAGGGCACCACCATCCTGCATACCGCCAATTACACGGCCATGAATGGCTTGATCGCCTACCTGACCGAGAACTGCTGTCAAGGTGCGCCTGCTGCATGTGCGCCCAGCACCGTGTGCTGCCCGCAGAGCCCAGCCAGCTTGAAACCAGAACATGCTTAGGACCAGAACATGCTTATGAAAGGCGCAGATGTCAGATAACAAGGTGTATCACGTGTTGTTCCTGTGCACAGGCAATTCCGCTCGCAGCATCATGGCGGAAAAGCTTATGCAGCACTGGGGGCGCGGAAGATTCATGGCCTACAGCGCGGGCAGTTTCCCGACCGGCAAGGTAAATCCCTACGCCATCGAGACGCTGCAGGCGCATGGGCTCTCCACAGAAGGCTTGCGCAGCAAGCGCTGGGATGAGTTCTCTGGCGCGGATGCGCCGCACATCGATTTCATCTTCACGGTCTGTGACAACGCTGCTGGCGAAGTCTGCCCGGTCTGGCCCGGACACCCGATGACGGCGCACTGGGGGGTGGAAGACCCAGCCGCCGTGGGCGGTAGTGATGAGGACAAGCGCACAGCGTTCCGTCAGGCCAGTCTGTATCTGGAGAACCGCATCAAGCTGTTCGCCGCCTTGCCGCTGGACAAGCTGGATCGCCTGGCGACGCAGCAGGAGATCCAGCGCATCGGTACATTGTGAGGCTGCTTTAAACCAGCCTGTAGCCTGTTTCCTACGGGATCGGACAAGCAACAAAAACGGCACCCTGAGGTGCCGTTTTTATGGTCGCTACGTATGAATTGTCGCTATATGTAACTGGATCAGTTCATCTGCTGGATACCGGCCAGCAGCCAGGAGGCATTGTCATCACGCAGATACTTCTGCACATGCCACACTTCACTAACCTGCTCGACCGGGCCGTTGTTCTCGCGCAGCTGCGCACGGAAGTGCACGCTGGCGATGGCGTAATCGCCTTCTTCGTTCACTTCCAGCAGTTGCGCATCCAGCGCTACCACATCGGTCTTCTGCGGCGAGGCATCGCGCTCACTGAGTTGCATGGCGATCTCGGCGAACATCTCGGGGGTGGTGTACTCGCGGATGTCGTCCAGGTCCTTGCGGTCGTTGGCGGCCTGCAGGCGGATGAACGAGCGCTTGCCGTTACGCAGGAAGGCCTCGGTGGGGAAGTCAGCCGGGATACTGGTATCTGCCATGCTCGCTGTAGACTGCGAGGGCGCTGCGTTACTGCCTGCCGAGCCAGCACCAAAGCTGGTTGGCTCCAGCATACGCTGTGGCGGTGAAGCCGGGCTGCCTCCTGCGTATTGCATGGCAGGCGTGCGCGCTTTGCTGAATCTGGCGATCAGGAACAGCACCAGTGCCCCTGCCAGCAAGGCCAGCATCAGCATGCCCATGCCTTCACTCATGCCCAGATGCGAGAACAGCGTGGCCAGGCCGGCACCGATGGCCAGGCCAGCCAAAGGCCCCAGCCACTTGCTGCCATTGCTGGCGGGTGGGGTGGTCTTGGCCGGAGCGGTATTGGTGGCTTGCTGCGCGTCGCGCTGCACAGGTTTTTGTGCCAGATCGCGTTGTTTGCCAAAGCTGCTGCCGCCACCTAGACGTCTGGCGTCCGCGGCGGTGCTGAACAGGCTGAGGCAGGTGAACATGAGCGTGAGCATGATGGCAAAGCGTTTCATTGATTTCCTTATCGAACTGAACGGGAGAAGTGGTCTGTTAGGCACACGGAACACGGTACGGTTCCAACAACTCAAGTTTAGCAGCTTGGGCTGCACTCTGAACTTGGCATCCTGAGTAAATTGTGTGACGTATTGATGGCACAGAAATCCACTGTCGCCGGGCCCGGCGTTACAGAGTGCAAAAGAAAACGGCTCCCATCGCTGGGAGCCGCATAAAGAGTGGTGGTGATGGGGGGACTTGAACCCTCGACCCCAGGATTATGAATCCTGTGCTCTAACCAGCTGAGCTACATCACCACGCGTAAACCGTGTTTGCAAAACAGTTCAAGAACTGTAATTCACAAAAGTCCGCTATTCTATTTTTTCAGCGCACTAAAGTCAAAAGCAATCACGTATTTTTGCCATGAATTTGTGTGTATGGCTGGTGGTGAGGAGCAAAACCCTTGCTTACCAGTGCAGTGGTCCAGTGAGTTGCAGCAGCTGTTGATTGGGCTCGGCATAGTAGTCCTGCAGGAATTGCCGGTCTTCTGCCGTCATCTTGCCCACATAGGGTTTCACATTGCGTGCCTGCACATCGACGAATCCCCAATCGATATCGTTAAGTCCGAGATGCTGCGATACCTTGCCCAAGCTGGTTAGCGGTTGCTGTATCAGCTCCTTGAAGCCCAGGATCAGCAGCTGCTCCCGTCCGAACAATTGCCAGTAGCGTTGTAGCTGCGCAGCATACAGGCCACGTCTCAGGATGGCAGGTTCGTAGAACTGCTCGGCCCCCGCCAGTTCCATCTCCAGTGTCTCCCTGAATGTAGGGAACACCGTGCGTCCTTCGTAGAACATCTCCTGGATACGGATGCCCGGGATCTGATGACGTGTACGGTGTTCGAAACCTTGATCGGCATGCTTCTCAAAGCGGCTACGGTAATGGTTGTAGGCAGAGTAGGCGCGTTCTACCGGGTCGCGCAGAATGACCACCAGTTTCAACGTGCTTGAATAGGCATGCAGCCGTTCGGCGACATCAGGACGGTACAGATACGCAGGCGTGGATTCGTAATACAGCCCATGGGCAGGGCCACTGAAATGTCGTTCATACCATTCCAGCGATTTCCCAAGCGGCATCTTCTCGTCAAAGAAATGCAGTTCCTTGGGTTGGCTGCCAAAGAACATGGGGTGCTGGTTGAGGTAATAGTGTAGTGAGGTGGTGCCACATTTCTGCGCACCGATGATCATGAAATCCGGCTTGCGTGAGCGATGGCGCTTGCTTGCCTTGGCGCCAGCCAGTTGACAGGCTTTGATCAGCTTCTGTATCTCGCTCTCCCCAATGATGCTGTTGTTGTCAGCTTATGGGGAAAGCTTAGCTTAGCCTGATGGCGCTTATATGACGAAAGCGGGAAGGGTGGGAATAAGGCATCGGGCAGGCCGCGAACCTGCCCGATGCAGCGATGCCGGGTTTAGACGTTGAAGCGGAAGTGCATCACGTCGCCGTCTTGCACGATGTAGTCCTTGCCTTCCAGGCGCATCTTGCCCGCTTCCTTGGAGCCTTGTTCGCCTTTGTGCTTGACGTATTCGTCGTAGGCGATGACTTCGGCGCGGATGAAACCACGTTCGAAGTCGGTGTGGATCACACCTGCAGCTTGCGGAGCGGTGGAGCCTTTTTTGACCGTCCAGGCACGCACTTCCTTCACCCCTGCGGTGAAGTAGGTCTCCAGACCCAGCAGGGTGTAAGCGGCGCGGATGACGCGGTCCAGGCCGGGTTCGTCCAGGCCCATCTCATCCAGGAACAGGGCTTTATCTTCTTCTTCCAGATCGGAGATCTCGGCTTCGATCTTGGCGCAGATGGCCACCACAGGCGCATGTTCCTGTTTGCCCAGCGCGACCACCTTGTCGAGCAGGGCGTTGTCGCTGAAGCCGTCATCATTGACGTTGGCGAGGTACATCACCGGCTTGACGGTGATCAGGCACAGCGGCTTGATGATGGCGAGCTGGTCGGCATCCAGGCCCAGGGTGCGCACTTGTGCGCCAGTATCCAGATGCTTCTGTACCTTTTCCAGCACGTTGCACAGGGCGATGGCGTCCTTGTCACCGGATTTGGCTTTCTTGCCTTCGCGTTGCAGGGTCTTTTCCACGGTTTCCATGTCAGCCAGTGCCAGCTCGGTGTTGATCACCTCGATATCGGACAGCGGATCGACCTTGCCAGCCACGTGCACCACGTTGCCGTCATCGAAGCAGCGCACCACATGGGCGATGGCGTCGGTCTCGCGGATGTTGGCGAGGAACTTGTTGCCCAGACCTTCACCCTTGGAGGCGCCCGCTACCAGGCCGGCGATGTCCACGAATTCCACGATGGCGGGTTGCACCTTCTGCGGATTGACGATGTCGATCAGCGGCTTCAGGCGCGGATCCGGCACTTCCACGATGCCGACATTGGGCTCGATGGTGCAGAACGGGTAGTTCTCGGCCGCGATGCCCGCACGGGTGATGGCATTGAACAGGGTGGATTTGCCTACATTGGGCAAGCCGACGATTCCGCATTTCATGATTTTTCTACCTTGGCGACAGTCTTGGGTTTGGTGTGCAGTTTGAGCATGGCCGCTTCAAAAGCGCCATCGATCAACTGGGGTAAGGCGTACAGGCTTTCGTCCATGGCGACCTCGATGCTACGCATCTCGTCGCGTGACGGCGTGTGTAATACAAAATGGACCACCGCATCGCGATCACCCGGGTGGCCGATGCCCAGGCGCAAACGCCAGAAATCGGGTGTTCCGAGCGCAGCGGCGATGTCCTTCAGGCCATTGTGGCCACCATGGCCACCGCCTTTTTTCAGTTTGATGCCACCGGGCGGCAGATCGAGTTCGTCGTGGACGACCAGGATGGCCTGCGGCGGGATACGGTAAAAGTTGGCCACCGCCGCAACGGCGCGGCCACTGGCATTCATGAAAGTGTTGGGTTCCAGCAGCCAGCAATCCTGCCCCTGGATGCGTGCGCGACCTAGCAGCCCATGGAACTTGCTATCCAGCTTGAGGCTGGCGCCATGCTGGCGTGCCAATTGATCCACCCACCAAAAGCCGGCGTTATGCCGTGTCGCTTGGTATTGTGCGCCGGGGTTGCCCAGACCGACGATCAGTTGGATACCGTTCATGATGGTTTGTATGTCTGAAAATGCGCACGCGCGCCCAGTTGCCCGGAACGCGCGTGCGTATTACATCAGCCTATGATGTCAGCCAGGATTACTCAGCGGCTTCTGCGTCATCCGCAGCGGCCTTGGCGCCGCGTGGAATGGCGATAGACGCGACAGCTGCGTCGTTGTCATGCGCCAGTTGCACGAACTCCACACCCTTGGGCAGCTTGATCTGCGACAGGTGGATGGAGTGGCCGGCTTCCAGAGCGGACAGATCGACTTCGATGAACTCAGGCAGGTCCTTGGCCAGGCAGCTGACATCCGCTTCGGTCAGGATGTGCGCCACGATACCGCCACCCAGCTTCACGCCAGGTGCGACTTCTGCATTGATGAAATGCAGTGGCACCTTCACGTGGATCTTCTCGGTTGCGCTAACGCGCTGGAAGTCGATGTGCTGGATGGTGTTGCGTACTGGGTGCAGTTGGTAGTCACGCAGCAGGACGGATTCTTTCTTGCCTTCCAGTTCCAGCGTCAGGATGGACGCGTGGAATGCTTCGTGACGGAACTGCAGGAACAGTTCCTTGTGGTCCAGTTGCAGGCTGACTGCTTCTTTTTCACCACCGTATACGACACCAGGTACGGTGCCAGCACGACGCAGGCGGCGGCTCGCACCCGTACCTTTGCTATCGCGCTTGCTTGCTTTGATCAAAATTTCCATGACTACTCCTAAAATTTGCCGGACAACAACGGGTTGTCCGACATTGAAAACTGCCATCCGCGACCAGATGGCAGGCTTGCGACGGTCTGCCTTGCGGCGAATCGTCTAAAATGTTTTATGCTCAGTGCATCAATCCATGAACAGTGAACTGACGGAATCCTCACGGCTGATACGGCGTATGGTCTCTGCCAGTAGCGATGCGCTGCTGAGCTGACGGATCTTGCTGCAGGCGGCAGCTTCCGCCTTGAGCGGAATGGTGTTGGTGACCACCAACTCGTCCAGCGCGGAATCACTGATGCGCTCTGCTGCGCCACCTGACAATACCGGGTGGGTACAGTAGGCCACCACCTTGACCGCGCCTTGTTCTTTAAGCGCCGCTGCGGCTTCACACAGGGTGTTGGCGGTGTCCACCATGTCATCCATGATGACGCAGGTGCGGTCGGCCACATCACCGATGATGTTCATCACCTTGGCCACATTGTGCTTGGGGCGGCGTTTGTCGATGATGGCCAGGTCGGAGTTCAGCTGCTTGGCACAGGCACGTGCACGTACCACACCGCCCACGTCCGGCGATACCACCACCAGATTTTCATAATTCTGTTGCCACAGGTCGCTGAGCAGCAGCGGGGTGGCGTAAATATTGTCGACCGGGATATCGAAGAACCCTTGCATCTGGTCGGAGTGCAGGTCCATGGTGAGCACACGGTTGACGCCTACGCTGGTGAGCATGTTGGCGACCACCTTGGCGGTGATGGCAACGCGAGCCGAGCGTGGGCGACGGTCCTGACGGGAATAACCGAAGTAAGGGATGGCAGCGGTGATGCGGCCAGCCGAGGAGCGACGCAGCGCGTCGACCATGACCATGACTTCCATCAGGTTGTCATTGGTGGGGCTGCAGGTGGATTGCAGCACGAACACGTCTTTGCCGCGCACGTTCTCCAGCAGCTCAACCAGGATCTCGCCATCACTGAAGCGACCGACCGTGGCACGGCCCAGACCGATGTTGAGATGAGCGACCACTTCTTCGGCAAGCTTGGGGTTCGCATTGCCCGTGAATACCATCATGTCGCCATTGGCCAAGATACCGGTTCCTTGTTCGCTAAATGTCTGATCGAATTGACAATCGCTGCCGCCGGGTCGGTGTGGCAGAAAATGGCACGCCCGGAAAAACAAAAAAGCGTGTAATCAACACGCTTCCTGTACTGCTAGCTTATGGCTGGGGAGGAAGGATTCGAACCTTCGCATGCCGGAATCAAAATCCGGTGCCTTAACCAGCTTGGCGACTCCCCAAAAACTTAGTTGGCCAGATTATACAACGGGTGCTGCTGCAAACTGCTGGCACAGAATCCGGAAACTGCAATATTGTTCTGCAATCCTTCATCCTGCTGTGCCTGCTGCAACACCGCTGCGGCCTGGTCCCGACTTGAAAATGCAGCGAAGACCGAGGCCCCTGAACCGCTCATGCGGGCGGGAGCAAATCGACTTAACCATTTCAAACTGGCTGCCACAGCTGGATACTGCTGACAAACCACTGTTTCAAGATCGTTCTTAAATCTGTTATCCGAAACACCGTTACTGATCTGGCTCTCGGAAAAGGCCGCCATTGTCGTGGCAATCGTGTCCCTTGTCAATTCCTTGCTACCAAAAACTTGAGCGGTGGACACATGCACGCGCGGTGTCAGCACGACATAATGTGCAGTCGGCAAGCTAAGTGCTTGAAGCGCTTCGCCTACCCCTTCTGCCCAGGCGTCGCGGCCATACACGAACACCGGCACATCGGCGCCCAGTTGCAGGCCCAGGGTCTGCAGGGTGCTGCGCGGTAGCTGCAAGTCCCAGAGCTGATTGAGTGCCAGCAAGGTGGTGGCGGCATCCGAGCTGCCACCGCCCAAGCCCCCGCCTATGGGGATGCGTTTGATCAGGTCGATGTCAACGCCCAGCTTGCAGCCGCTGTGTTGTTGCAACAGCCTGGCGGCACGTATGCACAGGTCCTGCTCCAAAGGCACACCTGGCGTGTCGTTTAGGCGCAGGATGCGGCCGTCGTCACGCACACGCAGCAGCACCTCATCATTAAAATCGAGCAGGCGGAATACGGTCTGCAGCAAATGGTAGCCGTCATTGCGGCGTCCGGTGACATGCAAAAACAGATTGATCTTGGCCGGGGCCGGGAAGTGCTGGAACGAGGAACTCAAGGCGTGGTACCGGTGTTTTGCGGGTTGAGCTGCCATTGCGAACTGATCAGCTTGATGGTCAGCTGCGCGTTGCGCAGGGTGATACGTTGCGGTAGCTGGTAACCATCCACTTGCAGATACTCGCTGTACACGATGTCCCAGCCGTCCTGCTGCAGTTGCAGCAGTCTGCCCATGTCATCCCAGCGGCTATGCGTCACCGCGCTATCAGCCGGGCGCCCCAGTACCCAGTCACTCAGGCCGCGCAAAGGCAGGCGCCAGCCCAGGGTCTGCTCGGTGAGGCTTTCCGCATCGACGGCCTGGTAGAGCTTGCCGTCCTGGGTGCGCAGGCTGACTTGCGAGGGGTCAGCGGCGATCTCGGCCACCTGGCTGCCCAGCGGCGAATACAGGGAGATCTGGTCGGTCACGCCAGCATGCTGCCAGTCACTGCGTGCAGAGAAGCCGCGCTGGCCATTCTGCACGGCGATGCGGCCCTGCAAATGGAAATCACTGAGCTGGGCCTGTTTGGCCAGGTGATCGGCATTGACGCTGGCAGGTGCGCTGGAACTGGTCACCGGTGCCACAGGCAGCGTGGTACAGCCTGCCAGCAGCGCTAGACCCAGCGTCAGCGCCAGAGTGAAACGTGCCTGCAACATCTAAAGTGCTTGTTTGAATTTTTGGCGCGTGGTGTTCAGCACTTCGTTCTCCGGATGCGCGCGCAAGGCATCTTCCCAGGTGCGCACCGCTTCATCGCGCTTGCCCTGTTGCCAGAGCACTTCACCCAGGTGGGCCGCGATCTCCGGATCCGCCTGTGCCGTGTAAGCGCGGCGCAGGTAATCGGCGGCTGTGTCCAGCTTGCCCAGGCGATACATCACCCAGCCCATGCTGTCCATGATGTAGTGGTCGTCCGGGCTCAGTTCCAGCGCCTTTTCGATCAGCTTGCGTGCTTCTTCCAGCTTGATGTTGCGGTCTGCCCAGGAGTAGCCCAGCGCATTGTAGGCTTGTGCAAAGTCCGGCTTGATCAGGATCAGCTTGCGCAGTTCGCGCTCGGCCACGTCCATCTTCTGCAGGCGCTCGGCGGCCATGGCGTAGTCATAGATCAGTTCTGGCGTGTTGGGCAGGGTGCTGACAGCGTTCTCAAGCACGGCATAGGATTCTTCATGGCGCTTGGCCTGCATCAGCAGGTTGGCCTTGGCTTGCTGCACTACGGCCTCTTGTTCGGTATTCAGTTTTTCCAGGCTGTCCAGTTGCGCGATACCGGCATTGGTGCCCTCCAAGCGTGCCGTGATGCTGGCGATGCTGAGTTTGGCGGCTAACAGACGCTCGCCCGGCTGCACCTTCTGATACCAGGCGATGGCTTGTTTCAGTTCCTGGCGGCGCTCATTGAGCTGGCCCAGATAGATATACAGCTGATCCGGGTCGCGGTAGCCCGCTTCCAGGCTTTGTTTGAAATAACGCTCTGCTTCAGTCATGTCTTCCAGTTGCAGCGACAGCAGGCCGACGACCACCAGTGCTTCCGGGCTGCCCTTGGAAGATTCCAGCAGTTTCACGAACTGCGTCTTGGCCGCCTGTATCTGTTTTTGGCTGACCAGCAGACGTGCGTAGGCCATGCGTACTTCATCGCTGGCCGGATACTTCTGCAGGAAGGCGTCGTAGAAGCTCATCGCGCTGCCGGCTTGTTGTTTGGCCAGGATCTGGCCTTGCAGCATGGCCGATAATTCCCAACCCGGACGCAACTGCTCGGCGGCTTTCAGTTCATCCAGTGCGCGCGTGTTGAGTCCATTGGACCAGGCGGCGTGGGCCACGCTGAAGCGCGCTTCTGGCAAATCCTGATAAGGTTTGGCCAGCTCTTCCATGAGGTTGAGCACCGCTTGTTTGTCCGGCTGGCCGGAGAGCAGACCATTCAGATACAGAAAGCCATTGGCGCGTGTATCCGGCTTGAGCAGCAGTTTCTGCAGATGGGGTTTGGCTGCGCTGAGGCGGCCTACGCTGACCAGCACCTGGGTGCTGACCTGATTGGCCTCGATGGATTCCGGGTCCAGGTCGCTCCACAGCTGGCTGGCCTGAACGGCAAGCGGAGCATTCTGGCCCTGTACCGCGGCCTTGGCTGCGCGTTCGGCCAGGCGCGCATCTCGACTGCTCTTGGCCAGGTCCATGAACACGCTACCCGCTAGGCTGGCATCGCCACGTTGTCCGGCGATCTCGCCGACCAGATACTTATAAACGAATTCCCCGCTAAGCTCGGGTTTGGCCATGGCCATCGCTGCAGGCTTGGTCTCTACTTTCACCTCGGCCTTGCTAGCCGGCTCGGCGAGCGCGCCTGCGCTGTATAGCAGGGCAAGCAGCAGCATGCTGGTGCGTGCGCTGTTTAACGATAATGGCTGAAATAGGGGCATGATGGATCTCGATGGCAATAAATGCAGGTGATGATGCTGGAATATAGCATTATCCGCTTAGTCAGTGACAGTGTAGGCAAGTTCATCCATAATGCGCCGACCTCGGCCCAAGCACTGCTGTGAGCGGGCTGTCAACCGGTGTTTGATGTGTTTGTCGCTGATGCGGCCACACGAACTTTTTGGGCGGGACGGGCTCCATTGGCACACGTCAGCCTTGACATACCGAGGTGGTTTTCTTAAGTTAGACAGCTTTAATTTTTGCGTGCGTGCGGCAACCTTGCCTGCATGCGTTTGCGGAAAGCACATTTCATGAATAGCGGACAACATCATGACTGACATCATTACCGTTGAGGCCACCGACCTGACCCGGATCTACGGTGGGCGCGAGGCTGTTAGCCATGTCAGTTTCAGCCTGAAAAAAGGTGAAGTGCTGGGTTTTCTGGGGCCGAATGGTGCGGGTAAATCCACCACCATGAAGATGCTCACCGGCAACCTGGCGCCCAGCACCGGCACCGTCAAGATCTGCGGTATCGACATGCTGGAAAACCCCAAGGAAGCCAAGGCGCTGATCGGTTTTCTGCCGGAACAGCCACCGCTGTACCGTGAGCTCACGGTGAACGAATTCCTCACCATCGCAGCGCGTCTGCATCGCGTCAGCAGAGGCCACATCAAGGCGGCGGTCGAGCGTGCCAAGGAGCGTTGTGGCCTGACCGAGATGGGCAAGCGCCTGATCGAGAACCTGTCCAAGGGGTATCAGCAGCGCGTGGGCATCGCCCAGGCCATCATCCATAACCCCATGGTCGTCATCCTCGACGAACCCACGGTGGGTCTGGACCCGATCCAGATTCGCGACATTCGTGCCTTGATCAAGGAGTTGGGCGGCGAACATAGCGTGATCCTTTCCACACACATTCTCCCTGAAGTGGAGATGGTGTGCGATCACGTGCAGATCATCCACAAGGGGCAACTGGTGTTCAACGGTTCCATCGATGTGCTCAAGCAGCAGCGCAAAGGCAATCGCCTGCTGCTGGGTCTGGGCCAGGCACCGGCTCAAGAGCAGTTGCTGCAGATCCCGGGTGTGGAGCGTATCGAGTCGCTGGACAATGGCCTGCTGCGCATCCACCACACGGCTGGCCAGTCACCTGCGCAGCGTCTGGTGGAAGCCTCGGTGGCAGGTCAATGGGGCATGTACCAGATCAGTCCCGACCAGACCACGCTGGAAGAGGTGTTCGTTCAGCTGACATTCCAGGAAGCGGCCTGAGTTCGCTGGCTGCTTATAAAAAAACGGGTTAAACCATGATTATCAATATCGCTAGAAAAGAACTCAAAAGCCTGTTCGCCTCGCCCATGGGCTGGGTGGTGCTGGCGCTGCTGCAGTTCGTATTCGGTACCTTCTTCCTGATCGGCATGGATCAGTATTTCCAGACCATGTCCGGCATGATCCGCCCGGAAGAACGGCTGGGAGTGACCCAGTTCGTTGGTCAGAATGTGTTCAGCATCGCTTCCTTCGTGATGCTGTTCGCGGTGCCGCTGTTGTCCATGCGCCTGATCAGTGACGAGCGTCGTCAACAGACGCTGACCTTCCTGTTCAGTGCACCTTTATCCCTCACCGATATCGTGGTGGGCAAGTTCCTGGGCCTGGTCGGTTTCCTGAGTATCGTGCTGCTGTTCATGGGCGCAATGCTGATGTCGCTGGGTCTGTGGTCGGAGATCGATTACGGATACATCCTGGCCAATATCCTCGGCCTGTGGCTGCTGGTGGCGAGTTTCTCGGCGCTGGGCATCTACGTTTCCAGCCTCACGCATCAGCCTGTGGTGGCCGGCATCATCACCTTTGTGCTGTTGTTCGCTTTGCTGATCCTGGACCGCTTCTTTGCCGGTGACCCCAGCAGCACCATCAATTATCTGTCGCTGATGCGTCACTTTGAGGCGTTCTCGCGTGGTTTGCTGGACACACGTGACCTGGTGTACTTCTTCCTGTTTATCGTTACTTTCCTGACCTTGACGGTACGTCGCCTAGACGCTGACCGTCTGCGCGGCTAAAGGCAGTATCCTCATGAAAATCAATCCTAAACTGCGCTTTCAGCTGTTCATGCAGAACAGCTTTTTCGTGCTGCTGTTCCTGGCCCTGGTGGCGCTGCTGGGCTATGCGTCGCGTGATTACTACGTGGCACGCGACATCACCCAGAGCAATCGCAACACGCTGACCGAGGGCAGCCTGAATGTGCTGAAGCAGATGCCGGCGCCGATCAATATCACCGTGTTCGCTTCCAATGATGACGAATACCGCAGAAAGATCCACGCCTTCCTGGCGCGCTATCAGCGCAGCAAGCTGGATATCAATGTCACTTATGTGAATCCGGCCGAGCAGCCCAAGCTGGCACAGGAAGCCGGCATCAAGTCCGAAGGCGAGCTGGTGGTCGAATACCAGAAGCGCAGCGAGAACCTGGCACCTCCTTATGTGGAGCAGGACATGACCAATCTGCTGGTGCGCCTGAGTCGCAGCAACCAGCGTGCGGTGATGTATCTGGAAGGCCATGGCGAGCGCAACATGATAGGCGTCAAGAGCCATGATCTGGGCGAGTTCGGCCGCAATCTGGAGAAAAAAGGCTTCAAGCTGGCTAATCCGGACTTGACCAAGCTGCCTGCCGTGCCGACCGATGGTGCCATGCTGGTGATCGCCGGACCGCAAGTGGATGTCAGCGCAGTGGAAGTGCAGAAGATCATCACCTATCTGGAAGCGGGCGGCAATCTGCTGTGGTTGCTGGAAGATGACAATCTGCGCGGTTTGCAGCCGGTCGCTGATTTCCTGGGCCTTACTGTCTATCCGGGCACCGTGGTCGACATGTCGGCAGCCCAGCAGGGCGCTGATGTGAAAGTGGCGTTCAACGGCCTGTATGGCGAACACGCCATCACCAAGAATTTCATGCTGCGCACCCTGTTCCCGGAAGCCCGCAAGATCGAGGCACGCGGCACCTTTGAAAATGGCTGGGAAGTCAGTCAGCTGGTGGAAGTGGCCGGCAATGGCTGGCTGGAAAAAGGCAGCCTGGACAAGGTCAATTTCGATGACAAGACCGACGAAGCTGGGCCCATCAATATCGCCGTAGCACTGGAGCGCGTCTATGGCAAGAAAGGTCAACGCGCGGTCATCATAGGCAATGCCAATTTCCTGTCCAATACCTTTGTCACCAACGGGGGCAACATGGATTTCGGTATCAATATGGTCAACTGGCTGGCGGGTGATGACAATTTCATCACCATCCAGCCACGTCCGCTCAAGGACGTGAACGTGGCCATTCCGCCTGGTAGCCTGGCAGCGCCGGTGATCTTCCTGGGCTTCCGCTATGCATTGCCTATCCTGTTGCTGGTGGCGGGCGTGTGGCTGTGGTGGAGGCGTCGCAAGGCATGAGAGCACGCTGGCTGATCAATCTGTTATTGCTGGTGCTGGTGGCAGGGATCGCCAGTTTTCTGTACCTGCGTCCGCAGACGACCGAAGAAGGCACGCCCAGCTTCGAGTTGTCGGAGCGCAAGCTGGGTGACTTCAGCCGCATCAGCGTGGAAGAACCGTCGCGTGCTGCTGTGGTGTTCGAGAAGGTCGACGGTTACTGGTATATCAACAAGCCTTACAAAGCACGTGCCGATCAGGCCGCCATCAACCGTATCCTGTCCATCGTGGCAGCACGCACCAACGAGCGTTTTCCTGCTGAAGATCTGGCCCGTTTTGGCCTGGATAAACCGAGGCTGAGCCTGAAGCTGGATGATCAGGAGTTTCTGTTCGGCACCTTCAATCCGGTCAACGAGCAGCAGTACGTGGCGCACGCCGGCAGCGTGTTCCTGGTGGAGAATACTTACGAGCAGTATGCCACCACCCAGATCGTCGAACTCATTGACAAGAGCCCGCTGAAGCCTACTGAAAAAGTCGTCGGTTTTGATTTTTCCTGGCTGGAACAATGGCAGGAACTGGCGCTGAAGCTGGATCGCGTCGCGGATCAGTGGCAAGTGTCGGTCGCAGGCGCCAAACCTGAACAACAAGCCGTGCAGGAGTGGTTTGATGCCTATTGGGTACGTCCATTGGCAAGCTCCGTCGAGCCCTATATCCCCAATCGCCAGGCCGAACATCCTACCTTCCAGCTCAAGATGCAGGACGGCAGCAAGGTGCAGTTCGAAAAGCTGCAGGAATCCCCCGAGTTGCTGCTGGGTCGTCCGGATGAGGGCATGTTGTATCACTTTCCCATGGATGCCGGTTTTGCCATGCTGAACCCTCCTGCCGGCATCAAGCCCTGATTCTGCTGACCCCGTTATTGCGGCGACATGCCTGAACTTCCAGAGGTTGAGACCACCCGGCTAGGCTTGCTGCCCTTGCTGGGCGTGACGGTCAGCCGCGTGGCGGTCAGGCAGCCCAAATTGCGCTGGCCGGTGCCGGACGATCTGGCGCAGCAATTGACCGGTCACCCCTTGCTGGCGCTGGAGCGCCGCGCCAAATATATCCTCGCCCGTTTTCGGCATGGCACCCTGTTGCTGCACCTAGGTATGTCGGGGCGCATCTGCCTGTTGGCCGAGGATGAAGCGCCGGGTAAACACGACCATGTGGATATCCATTTTGCAGACGGGCAATTACTCAGGCTGCGTGACCCGCGGCGTTTTGGCGCCGTGCTGTGGATGCAGGGCGATCCGCAGCAACATGCTCTGCTGAGTAGCCTGGGCCCGGAGCCACTGCAGGATGCTTTCGACGCAGACTGGCTGTATCGCCACACGCGCAAGCGTTCGGTGGCGGTCAAGATCGCCATCATGGACAGCCATCTGGTGGTGGGGGTCGGCAATATCTACGCCAGCGAATCGCTGTTCCGTGCCGGTATCCATCCCGAGACGCCGGCCGGTAAACTCAACCGGGCAAGCTGTCAGCGCCTGGTAACGGAGATCAAGGCCACCCTGCAGGATGCGCTCAAGGCGGGCGGCAGCAGCTTGCGTGATTTCTTCGGTGCGGATGGCAATCCTGGCTATTTCCAGCAAAGCTATTTCGTCTACGCCCGCACCGATCAACCCTGCCGTGTCTGTGCCAGTCCGATACAAACCCTGCGTCAGGGACAACGTTCCACCTTCTTCTGCACACATTGCCAGCGACGCTGAGCTGGCGGTAAGGCAAATTGCACGTTCGGGGCAGCGGCAACTTTCTGTTAAAATTCAGCTTTACTCCAGCCTCTGAATGTTCATGTCCAGTCCGCATACCGTCCCCACCATGATCAGCCTGCGCGGTAGCGCTGCGCTTTCCACCTTCCGTCTCGACAAGATCGCCGCTACGCTGAGTGATCTGGTACCACGTATCGCGCATCTGTATGCCGAGTTCTGGCACTTTGCCTGGAGTGATGGCGAACTGGACAGCCAGCAACTGCAGACGCTGCAGCAGATCCTGACCTACGGCCCCAAGCTGCAGGACGAAGAACCGGCCGGCGAATTGCTGCTGGTGATCCCGCGTCCAGGCACCATTTCGCCCTGGTCCTCACGTGCGACGGACATCGCCAGACACTGTGGTCTTGAGCAGTTGTTGAGACTGGAGCGCGGCATCGCTTATTACGCTAGCACGCATGATGGCCTGCCCTTGACGGCAGACGAGTTGCAGGTACTGAAGGCGCTGGTGCATGACCGCATGACAGAAGCAGTGTTCACCAGCCTGCAAGATGCACATCGCCTCTATCACACGGCCACCCCGGCGCCGCTCGCAACGGTGGATCTGCTGGGTGGTGGCAAGGCTGCGCTGGAAGCGGCCAATGCCGACATGGGCCTGGCTTTATCCGCAGATGAAGTCGATTACCTGCTGGAAAACTTCATCCGCATCGGCCGCAACCCCACCGACGTTGAGCTGATGATGTTCGCGCAGGCCAATTCCGAACATTGCCGTCACAAGATCTTCAACGCGGACTGGGTGATCGATGGCGAGAAGCAGGACATCTCGCTGTTCGGCATGATACGCAACACCCACAAGCTCAATCCCGGCAACACCGTGGTGGCGTATTCCGATAACGCCTCCATCGTGCAGGGCGAACGCACGCGCCGCTTCTATCCGCAGGCGGATGGCAGTTACGGCTATGTAGAAGAGGACATGCATTTCCTCATGAAGGTGGAAACGCATAACCACCCGACGGCGATCTCGCCATTCGCGGGTGCGGCCACCGGTGCCGGTGGCGAGATCCGTGATGAAGGTGCCACGGGTTCTGGCTCCAAGCCCAAGGCCGGCCTGACTGGTTTCTCGGTTTCCAACCTGAACATCCCCGGTTTTGAACAGCCTTGGGAACAGGTGCACGGCAAGCCGGGTCGGATTGCGTCTGCCCTGCAGATCATGACCGATGGCCCGCTGGGTGGCGCTGCCTATAACAACGAATTCGGTCGTCCCAGCATCACCGGTTACTTCCGTACCCTGGAGCTGGAAGCCGCAGGCGAGGTGCGTGGTTATCACAAACCCATCATGCTGGCCGGTGGTGTGGGTAATATCTCGGCACAGCATTCCAAAAAGAACCCCATCCCGCCTGGCGCGGCACTGATACAGCTGGGTGGTCCGGCCATGCTGATCGGCCTGGGTGGCGGAGCCGCGTCCAGCATGGACACTGGCGCCAACACCGAGAACCTGGATTTCGATTCGGTGCAGCGTGGCAACCCGGAGCTGCAGCGCCGAGCCCAGGAAGTCATCGACCGCTGCTGGCAGCTGGGCGAGAACAACCCTATCCTGAGCATCCATGATGTGGGCGCAGGCGGCATCTCCAATGCCTTCCCGGAGCTGGTCAATGACGCTGGCGTAGGCGCATTGTTCCAGTTGCGCAATGTGCACAATGAAGAGCCGGGCATGAGCCCGCGCGAGTTGTGGAGCAATGAAGCGCAGGAACGTTACGTGATGGCGGTGGCGCTGGATGACCTGCCACGCTTTGCCGAGATCTGTGAGCGCGAGCGCTGCCCGTTCGCCGTGGTGGGCCACGCTACTGAAGAGCGCCACCTCACCGTCGCAGATACCCATTTCGATAACAAACCCGTGGACATGGATTTGTCCGTGCTGTTGGGTAAGCCGCCCAAGATGACGCGTGATGTGCAACATGTGCAGCGCAGTCTGCCCGCTTTCGATGCCAGCGGCATCAAGCTGGAAGAGGCGGTGCTGCGTGTGCTGCGCCTGCCTGGCGTGGCGGACAAGACCTTCCTGATCACCATCGGTGACCGTAGCGTGACCGGCCTGATCGCACGCGACCAGATGGTCGGCCCCTGGCAAGTGCCGGTGTCCGATGTGGCCGTCACGCTGGCGGGCTATGAAACTTACCGTGGTGAAGCTTTCGCCATCGGTGAAAAAGCACCGCTGGCACTGATCAACGCGCCGGCCTCCGGACGCATGGCGATAGGCGAATCCATCACCAATATCGCAGCCAGCCGTATCGCAGACCTGGGCGATCTCAAGCTGTCCGCCAACTGGATGGCGCCCGCCGGTCATGTGGGTGAAGACGCGGCCTTGTTCGATACCGTCAAGGCGGTGGGCATGGAGCTGTGTCCACAACTGGGCATCAGCATCCCGGTCGGCAAGGACTCTATGTCCATGAAGACGGTATGGGAGCAGGACGGCGAGAAGAAAGCCGTCACTGCGCCGATCTCGCTGGTGGTGACCGCGTTTGCGCCGGTGACCGATGCGCGCAAGACGCTCACTCCACAGCTGCGTACCGACCTGGGCGATACACGCTTGATCCTCATCGATCTGGGTTTGGGCAAGAACCGCATGGGCGGTTCTGCGCTGGCACAGGTCTATGGGCAGACCGGCGATACGGTGCCGGATGTGGACGATGCCGAACTGCTCAAGCAGTTCTTTGGCGTGATCCAGACTTTGAACCATCAGGGCAACCTGCTGGCTTACCATGACCGTTCCGATGGTGGCCTGTTCGCCACGCTGGCCGAAATGGCCTTCGCAGCCCGTTGTGGTCTGGATATCCAGCTGGATGCGCTGCCTGACGATGTGCTGACCACGCTGTTCAACGAAGAGCTGGGTGCGGTGGTGCAGGTGCATGCCCATGAAGCGGATGTCTTGTGCCAGTTCATCAATCGCATGCTGCAACGCGGCGGCCCTGCCGTGGCGCATCTGATCGGCCAGCCAGCTGCGCACCATGAACTGCGCATCACGCGTGCTGGTGTTTCCGTATTTGCAGCTTCACGCGTGGAGCTGCACCGTGCCTGGTCTGAAACGACTTACCAGATGCAAAAGCGTCGCGACAATCCGGTCTGTGCGCAGCAGGAATATGACCGTATCCTGGATCTGGCTGATCCTGGCCTGCATGCCAAGCTGAGTTTTGACCCTTCCGACAACATCGCCGCACCCTATATCGGTGGGCGTCATGCACCCAGAATGGCCATCCTGCGCGAGCAGGGCGTGAACGGTCAGGTGGAAATGGCCGCTGCGTTCGACCGTGCCGGTTTTGCAGCGCATGATGTGCACATGAGTGACATCATCAGCGGCCGGGTCAGCCTGCGCGACTTTGCCGGTGTGGTGGCCTGTGGCGGTTTCTCTTACGGCGACGTGCTGGGGGCGGGTGAAGGCTGGGCCAAGTCCATCCTGTTCAATGCACGTGCACGCGAGGAATTCGCGGCCTTTTTCGAGCGCAGTGATTCCTTCGCGCTGGGCGTATGCAACGGCTGCCAGATGATGAGTAACTTGCACAGCATCATTCCGGGCGCCGGGCACTGGCCGCATTTCGTGCGCAACAAGTCCGAGCAGTTCGAAGCGCGCGTGGCCATGGTGGAAGTGCTGGACTCGCCATCCCTGTTCCTGAGTGGCATGGCGGGCAGCCGTATGCCGATCGCGGTTGCACATGGTGAAGGTTATGCGGAATTTTCTGATGCGGCCGCTGTCCATGCTGTGCTGGCTGACAAGCTGGTTACTATGCGCTATGTGGATAATGCAGGTTCTGCAACTGAAATCTACCCTTACAACCCGAATGGCTCGCCAGCGGGCATCACAGGATTGACGACGGCAGATGGGCGCTTCAGTATCATGATGCCGCATCCAGAACGTGTGTTCCGCAGCGTACAAAACTCCTGGCAGCCAGACGGCTGGCAGGAAGATGGGCCTTGGATGCGCATGTTCCGCAACGCGCGCCGCTTTATCGCTTGATAATACTAACTAATAACAATACGGAGATTGAACAGCATGAACATGTTAAAAGCAGCACTGGCGGTTTTGGCGTTGGTATTCTCGATGTCCAGCTTCGCACTGACCGATGAAGAGCAGATCGAATTCACGACTGCAGTGACAGGCGGCAATATCAAGATGGTGAAGAAGTATCTGGATTCCGGCAAGATCGCGGTGAACGACAAATTCTTCGCATGGACCCCGGTGCTGTCCGCTGCCAGTAAGAACCAGACTGCCATGGTGAAATACCTTGCCGAGCATGGTGCTGACATCAACTACCGCCACCCCGTCAATTACATGACATCGCTGGCACATGCCACATTCAACGCCAATGACGAGCTGGTCGAGTACCTGCTGAAAAAAGGTGCCGATCCCCAGATCAAGATGCGCGGCGACCTTTCTATCCTGCGCATGGCGCGTGACCTGGGCAACACTTCCACGGCTGAGCTGTTGACCAAATATGGCGCCAAGGACGATGGCTGCCAGGAAACAAAGTGTTTCTAAAACAAAGTGTTTCTAAGGCGCTAACGGTACGCTAGAAGACAGCACCATGTTGTCTAGGCTGATAGTGCTTGGTTTGCTCTGTGCTCCGCTACTTGTCGTAGCGGAGCCGGACCACATCACCACGTTGGCCTCCTCCTGCGCGGCCTGCCACGGTACCAACGGCAACAGTGCAGGTGGTACCCCGGTACTGGCTGGCCTGGATGCCAGCCATTTTCGCAAGCAGATGCAGGATTTCAAAAGCGGCGCCAGACCATCCACGGTCATGCAGCGCCACGCCAAGGGCTTGACGGATGCCGAGATCGACGGTCTTGCGCTGTTCTTCTCGCAACAGCCCCGCCGCCCAGCCTCTTTGCCCGCCCACCCCCGATAATCGCCAGCTGCAGGAGCCTGCCGTCATGAACCTCAACCGCCGTGACTTCATGCGATTCTCTGCCAGCGCTGCGGCATTGACCCTGCTGCCTTTGTCCGGCTGTGCCCGAGCGCTGCGTACACAAGCATCGCCACGCGTGGTGGTGATAGGCGGTGGTTATGCAGGGGCTACCGCAGCTAAATATCTCCGCATGTGGAGTGCAGGCGCGGTTGAGGTGATCGTGATCGAACCCAACCCCAGTTTCATTTCCTGCCCGCTTTCCAATCTGGTGCTGGGTGGCAGCAAGACGCTGGCTGATCTGACCTTTGGCTATGACGGTTTGCAGCAGCACGGCATCCAGCGCGTGCAGGACACGGTGACTGCCGTCGACCCGCTTGCCCGCAAGCTGCAACTGACGCGTGGCGAACTCCGTTACGACAAGCTGGTGATCGCGCCCGGTGTGGATTTCATCTACGACAGCCTGCCCATGCTGGACAGCGCCGAGGCCAGTCAGCAGGTGCCACATGCCTGGAAAGCCGGGCCGCAGACCGTCTTGCTGCAGCAACAACTGGCCGCCATGCCGGATGGCGGTGTGTTCGTCATGAGCGTGCCCAAAGCCCCGTACCGTTGCCCACCAGGACCGTATGAGCGGGTCTGTCAGGTGGCCTCCTACTTCAGCCAGCATAAGCCCAAAGCCAAGATCATCGTGCTGGATGCCAACCCGGAGATCACCTCCAAAAAAGCCTTGTTCACCAAGGTGTGGGCAGAGATGTATGCCGGCATGATCGACTACCGGCCCAATAGCCAGCTGACCGAGGTGGATGTCGCTGCGCGTGAGGTCAAAACCGAATTCGAGACGGTCAGCGCCGATGTACTCAACGTCATCCCGCCACAGCGGGCCGGCAAAGTGGCGCAGCTGGTGGGCGCTGCCAATGTGGACAAACGTTGGTGCGAGGTAGATTTCCTCAGTTACGCATCCAAAGTCGTGCCGGATACGTACATTGTGGGAGATTCTGTGTCAGCGGCCTTGCCTAAATCAGCGCACATGGCGACCTCGCAGGCGCGCGTCTGCGCCAGCGCCATATTGGCCACGCTGGCAGGTCAGCAGCCTGACCCGCAGCCGGTGTTCGCCAACACCTGTTACAGCTTTGTGAATGCACGTATGGCCATGCATGTGGCGCATGTGTACCGCTATGACCAGCATAAGAAGATCATGCTGCCCGCCGAAGGTGGGGGTGTTTCGGCACAGCCTAGCGAGCAGGAGGGGCAATACGCTTACTCCTGGGCGCAGAACATCTGGTCAGACGTGTTGACCTGAGTTGAACTGAAAGGGCGCGTGCCGGGTGTGATTGCAGTGTTTGGCGATCTGTAGGGATTCAGTTAACTGACAACGAAAGGTGCTAATGAGCAAGAAACAACGTCTCGGACTGTTTGCAGTGACGGCTTTTGTGCTGTTGTTCGTATCGCAGCTGTTGTTCCGCATCCAGCCCTCCATGGCCGCGCCTGACAGCCTCAAGTTGCCTGAAGGTTTCAAGCTCCAGGTGTTCGGCACGGCACGCATGCCGGATGGTGAGCAGTTGCCCGGCGCACGCTTCATGACCTTTGGGCCGGATGGTCACTTGTATGTCTCTACCGCCCGCCATGGCAAAGTGCTCATGCTGCCCGACCGCGATAAAGACGGCTTGGCAGACGAGGTGGTGGTGGTAGCAGAGAATCTGCGCAATCCACAGGGGCTGGCGTTCGTGGATGGCAAGCTGCTGGTTGCCAATGAAGATGCCGTGGTGCGACTGGAGCAAAAAGATGCGGACTGGCCGGCAAGTGGCGTGACCACGCTGATCCCCAACTTGCCTGCTGGCGGCCATTCCACCAAGACCTTGCGACTGGGACCGGATGGTTACCTTTATCTGAATGTGGGCTCGACCTGCAATGTCTGCCTGGAGCAGGACCCGAATCGCGCCACCCTGCATCGCTATACCCGTGACGGGAAACCGGCCGGTGCGCTGACCACGCTGGGTCGTCATGCACAATCGCCGATCTGGGCGCGCGGCCTGCGCAACTCGCAGGGCTTCGCCTGGCACCCGGTCAGCGGCGAGATGTTCGCCACCAACAATGGCGCGGATAACCGTTCGGAGACCCGTAACGGTCCGGTCAACGACGAGTTGCCGCCTGAACATCTCAACCTCATCGAGGGTGGCAAGCATTATGGTTGGCCGCATTGCTGGGGTGATCAGTTCACCGACCCCAATTTTCCGGGCAGCGCTGGTTTCTGCGCGACCACTACGCCACCTGCGATCACCTTCCGTGCGCATTCCACGCCGCTGGGCATCAGTTTTCTGGATAAAGCGAATTTTCCCAAGCAATATCAGTCAGATGCTGTCGTGGCCTTGCATGGTTCATGGAACCGTTACCAGCCTTATGGCTACAAACTGGTGCGCGTGCGCTTTGAGAACAACCGGCCAGTCGCGGTCGAAGATTTTGTGACTGGATGGCAGAACGGCAGTGAAGTCTGGGGACGGCCTGTGGATGTGGTGGTGGGCCCGGACGGCGCTTTGTATGTGTCGGATGACAGAACCGGTGCGATCTACCGGATCACTTACGCAGCTTGACGGCTGTGCAGAACGTTAATGCAGGAATGGAGAGAGACATGAACAGACACGGTTTGCTTGGATTGTTGAGCATCACATTGGGGCTTGCCATGGCGCCGTCGGCGCAGGCTGCCGATAGCAACGACATGCTGGTCTACATCAGCCCCAAGGAGTTCACGCACAGCTACCGTCTGAGTGAATATTACAACCGCGACTTCTGGTACAGCCAAGCCACGTATGTCGAACCCTTGGCCAAAGAGAAGTTCGGCAAGGAATTCGGCAGCGTGGGCATGTGCCGCGGCCTGGAAACTGGCAAGACCCTGGTCTGGCTCAAGCCCAGCATGTTCTACAACCCACTGATGCGCGTGTTCTACAGCCGTGTGACCGCGAACGTGTATGCCTCCGATGGCCAGCCACTGGCCACCTTTGTGAGCCGCGCGGAACAGCCTGGTTTCCTGGGCTACGCACCGCAGCATAATATCGATACGGCTTACAGCGAAGCGATGGAGGGCCTGGTCAAGATGATCAAGGCGGACAGCAAAGTGCAGGCCGCGCTGAGTACCCCGATCGCCGCTGACACCCCCAAGGCGCCGTGTGCGAACATCGCCCTGATCACGCCGATCGCGGCTCCCTTCGCACTCGATCTGCAATACTGAGTCTGGACACGGGCCTGCACAGCAGATAGCCTGACAGGCCGAACGGTATGGAATGGAGTCTTTTATGGTGAACCTATGGCGTTGCAGTCCAGTATTCGCAGCATGGCTGCTGGTAGCTTGCGGCCCGGCAGAAAGCACTGGGCCCAGCAGGATAGGCGGGCTCAAAACGCCTGAATCGGTGGTGGCTGCCAGGGATGGTCGCGTATTCGTTTCCGAGGTCAATGGTTTCGACAAGGACGGTGATGGCCAGATCAGTGTGATCAGCCCGAACGGCAAGCTCAGTGTGTTTGCGACCGGGATGGACGACCCCAAAGGGCTCGCCATGATAGCGGATGATCTGTATGTGGCTGACAAGACCCGCGTGCTGAAGGTGGCGCCGGATGGTAGCTGGACGGTGTTCGCCGACACGCTGGATTTCCCGCGTACGCCACAGTTCCTCAACGATCTGGAGCCCGACCCGCAGGGTAATCTGTATGTCAGCGACAGCGGCGACCTCAGCAAGGGCGGTGCCATCTACAAGATCAATCCGGCCGGTGAGGTCAGCCTCATCATCGATGCCGAGCGTGATGCGCGCATCCTCGCCCCCAATGGTCTGCTCATGGACGATACCGGTACGGTGATGTTGCAGGTGGATTTCGCAACGGGCGTGCTGTATCGGCTGGACATCAACACCGGCGACATGGTCGACATCGCGGAAGGTTTTGGTGGCGGGGATGGCCTGGTACATACAGCGACTGGCGATATGTATGTCAGCGACTGGAAGAATGGCAAGGTGTTCAAGCTGGACACCGCGGGTGAAGTGCATCTGATCAAGGACGGCTTCCATGCCTCGGCCGACATCGCGCTGTCAGCCGACGGCAAGCATCTCTTGGTGCCGGACATGAAAGCGGGCGAACTGATCTGGTTGCCTATCTAAGTTCTCCTCTTTGAAACTTGAAAGCCACGCATCGCGTGGCTTTTTTATGGCATTTTCTAGTCGGCTGCGAAGTTTAGGGCGGTAATCTCAGAACATGGCGTTGCAATGCTGCACAAGTCTATGAACTGTATGGAAATGTATGCTAGATTAGCGCTAGCTATAATTTCACGGGGGTGGGGTAGCGATGAATCAGCCTGTCAGCAAGCGCAGAAGTCCAACGGCGCCATCGATCGGATTGGACGAGGCCATCAACCGCGCGTTGATGATCTACGATAACGAGCGCTGTTATCCAGCGCCCATGAATGCGGTCACACAACACATCGGTTTCAAAGCGGTACTCAATAATCCGGCTGCGTTCGCACTGATCACGGCCATGAGCCATTATGGTTTGGTCGAGTCGCCTGAAGAAGGCATGCTGGCTGTGAGCCGCGAGCTGGAGCTATACAAGAACAGCCACAACGAGCAGGGCCGCCAGCAATTGCTGCTGAAATGGCTGAAGACACCGGCGATCTTTGCCGAGCTGCTGGAGAAATACCCGGACAGCCTGCCGTCCCGCACTACACTCAAATTCGACCTGATCCAGCGTGGCTTTACGCCACCGGGTGCCGATGCCTGCATGCAGGTGTTCCAGAACAATCTCGATTTCGTTAAATATTTTGACTACGTTGCGGCACAGAAACTAGCCGCCCAGTCGGCCATGCAGGATGAAACGGCCAGTTATGGGTTTGGTCGCGATGGCGGTAATGGCCGGGGCACTACACGCAGTGCCGGCCAGGCAGACCGCATGCCGATCCGGCTTTCTGGTGGGCGTCGTGCCTGGGTGGAGATCCCCACGCCTTTTTATGCCAGCGACAAAGAGCAGTTGCTGGCTCAGATCGAGTTGCTGGTCACGGATGACTGACGTCGTTGTCGCCAGCTAAACACCCAAGCTGGTTGATCAAGGGTCGCTTGAGCGTCCCCGATTGAATAAGCGCCCAATTGAAAACACAAACGCCGCAATGTTGCGGCGTTTGTGTTTTATGTTACTGATTTATATCTTGTTTTGTTCTTTAGGTGTTGTGTGCTTTCGGCGCTGGTTTGCACCTGCGGCGGCGCCTTGTGGCGTTTACTTGTCGCCGCTTTGAGGCGCTTATTTGATAGTGACCTGCTCGATGACGATGGAGCGTACTGGCACATCACCACCGTCAGTGCGGGTCTTGGCGATGCGGTCCACCACGTCCATGCCCTTGGTCACTTTGCCGAACACGGTATAACCCCAGCCACGCTCGGATTTCTCGGTGAAGTTAAGGAAGGTGTTGTTAGCCACATTGATGAAGAACTGTGCACTGGCAGAATGCGGGTCGCCGGTACGTGCCATGGCGATGGTGCCTACGGTGTTGTTGAGGCCGTTGTTGGCTTCGTTCTTGATCGGTGCCCGGGTCGGTTTCTCGTTCAGGTCGCTATCCATGCCGCCACCCTGCACCATGAAGCCCGAGATGACACGGTGGAATATGGTGCCGGTATAGTGGCCATCTTTGGCGTACTGCACAAAATTGGCCACCGTATTGGGTGCTTTATCGCTGTTGAGTTCCAGTACGATCAAGCCTTCGCTGGTCTTGATCTCGGCGATGGGGCCTGCCCATGCGTTAAGGCTAAGTGACAGCAGGGCGGCTGCGGCCAGGTTGGAATACAAAGACATTTTATAACTCCTGATTGGTTGAGAGCCTGATTGGTTGAGAGCGCACGCAAGTTCAAGGGCGTGCCCGAACTCAGGCCGGGCTGAACAGATGGATCAAACCATCCAGTCCGGTATGGTTGAGTGCAAAGCTCGCTTGTTGCCGCACCAGTGGCTTGGCGCGATAGGCCACGCCAGCACCGGCCGCGGCCATCATCTTGAGGTCATTGGCGCCATCGCCTATGGCCACCACCTGCTTCTGGGTCAGACCCAATTGCAGGCGCAGGGTTTCCAGCAGATCCGCCTTGGCTTGTGCATCGACGATAGCACCCAGTAGCTGACCGGTCAGTTTGCCGTCGATGATCTCCAGCTGGTTGGCGTGTGCATAGTCCAGACCGGCCAGTTGTTTGACGCGGTCGGCAAAGAAGTCGAAGCCGCCGGAAACCACCATGGTGCGGATGCCATGCTGTTTGCAGGCGGCGATCCAGTCCAGCGTGCCTGGGCTGAGTTGCAGCCGTTCGTCCAGCACGCGCTGCAGCGCCGATGCATCCAGGCCGGCCAGCAGGGCGACACGCCGCCGCAGGCTCTCGGCGAAATCCAGCTCGCCACGCATGGCGCTTTCGGTGATGGCCGAGATCTGCGGTTTGAGGCCACACATGTCGGCGATCTCGTCTATGCACTCGATGGTGATCAGGGTGGAATCCATGTCCATCACGGCCAGCCCGAGTTGCGACAGACTCAGCTCATCCGGCACGAAGGCATGGTCGAGCTGGCGTGGTGTGCACCAGTCCGACACGGCGGCCTGCTGGGTGATGTTCACTGCCAGCACGGCGGCCGTGGTGGTCAACGATGTGAATGGGGTGTCGCCGAACAATCGACTTAATTCAGTCAGATCATGCTGGGGCAGGCTGGGGCCTTGAACAACGAGACGCATGCAAGACAACTTTGCAAAGACAAAAGTGGAATTATACACAGCGGGCAAACTGCCTGGACACCGCATTCGCTGGCGTATTGGCGTATTTTCGGCCAAAATGCAACATTCAGAAAATCACCTCGAATCATTCGATTTCCTCTATGAATCTGCACGAATTCCAGTCCAAGCAGCTACTGCAGCAGTATGCGATCCCGGTGCCTCACGGCCAACTGGCGACCTCGGTCGCCAACGCGGTCGGCGCTGCCAACAATATCCCGGGCTCCGCTTGGGTAGTGAAAGCGCAGATCCATGCCGGTGGACGTGGCAAGGCCGGTGGCGTCAAGCTGGTCAAGTCCATCGCCGAGGTGGAAGCTGCCGCCAGCGCGTTGCTGGGCAAGACGCTGGTTACCTACCAGAACGCGCCGGACGGCCAGATCGTGCAGCAACTGCTGGTGGAAGAAACGCTGGACATCCAGCGCGAACTTTATCTTTCCATGCTGGTGGACCGCAGTCTGGAGCGCATCGTGGTGATCGCCTCTGCTGCTGGCGGCATGGACATCGAAGAGATCGCGCAGCATCATCCGGAGCAGATCCTGCAGGAAGTGTGTGACCCGTTCAACGGCTTGGTGGATTATCAGGCACGCAATCTGGCGTTCGGCCTGGGCCTCGCCAACGAACAGATCGCGCCCTTTGCCAAGCTGCTGAAAGGTCTGTATCAGCTGTTCTGCGATAACGACCTCAGCCTGCTCGAGATCAACCCGCTGGTGATCACCGCGACCGGCGCACTGGTCGCGCTGGATTGCAAGATCAGCGTGGACGACAATGCGCTATACCGTCACAAGGCGCTGGCCGAACAGCGTGACTGGAGTCAGGACGATGCCAAGGAAGCGGTGGCGCATGCGGCTGGTCTCAATTACATCGCCCTCAACGGCAATATCGGTTGCATGGTCAACGGCGCAGGGCTGGCCATGGCGACCATGGACCTGATCAAGCTGCACGGCGGTGCCCCCGCCAATTTCCTGGATGTAGGCGGCGGTGCTACCGCGCAGACCGTCACCAAGGCGTTCAAGATCATTCTGGCCGATGCTAACGTCAAGGCTATCCTGGTGAACATCTTCGGCGGCATCATGCGTTGCGACATCATCGCCGAAGGCATCATCGCGGCTGTGCGCGAGGTGGGTATCCAGATCCCGGTGGTGGTGCGTCTCGAAGGCACCAATGTGGAGCTAGGCCGCCAGATGCTGCGTGATAGCGGTTTGTCGATTATTTCTGCGGCCGGCCTGACCGATGCCGCCCAGCAGGCGGTTGCTGCAACAAAGGTTTGATATGGCGATACTCGTTGATAAAAACACCAAAGTCCTGTGCCAGGGCTTCACCGGCAAGCAGGGCACCTTCCATTCCGAACAGGCGCTGGCCTATGGCACGCAGATGGTCGGCGGTGTCACCCCGGGGAAAGGGGGGCAGCTGCACCTCGGTCTGCCGGTGTTCAACACCATGCGTGAAGCGGTGCGCAGCACGCAGGCCAATGCTTCCGTGATCTATGTGCCGCCAGCTTATGCAGCGGATTCCATCCTGGAAGCCTGTGATGCGGGCATTCCGCTCATCATCTGCATCACCGAAGGCATCCCGGTGCTGGACATGCTCAACGTCAAGGCGGCACTCAAGGCTAATGGGGCGCGTCTGGTGGGGCCGAATTGCCCAGGTGTGATCACGCCGGACGAATGCAAGATCGGCATCATGCCGGGCAGTATCCATCTGCGTGGCAAGGTCGGCATCGTGTCGCGCTCCGGTACGCTGACGTATGAGGCCGTGCACCAAACGACGGCGCTCGGTCTAGGTCAATCCACGTGCGTAGGCATCGGTGGTGACCCCATCCGTGGCATGAACTTCATCGATTGTCTGGCATTGTTCGAAGCGGATGCCGAAACTGAAGCCATCATCATGGTAGGCGAGATCGGGGGCAGTGACGAAGAAGCTGCTGCCGACTATATCAAGCACCATGTCAGCAAGCCGGTGGCTGGCTATATCGCCGGGCAGACCGCGCCCAAGGGCAAGCGCATGGGCCATGCGGGCGCTATCATCTCGGGGAGTAGTGGCCGTGCTGAAGACAAGATGCAGGCGCTGGAGCAAGCCGGTGTGGTGGTCGCCAGTTCACCCGCTGGTCTGGGTGAGGCAGTAGAGCAGGCGATACGCGCCAAATCGCAAGTCTGACTTGCAGCTATCAACAGCCGACAACGGGATTGAGCGTACACACATGAACAGGGCAGGCAACATGGGCAAGCAAAACAAGCCAAACCAGCCAGAGCTAAGCAAACTGGGAAAACTGGGCAGGGCGATCAGCAGCGGCATACTGGCAAGCGCGGTGGCCTTGTGTCTGGTGTGGTCGCCGCTGAGTTTGGCCGAAGACAAGATCCCCTATCTGCTCACAGTGGCCTCTCAGGGCGATCTGGATACCTTGAAAGCCATGCTGGATAGTGGAGCGAACATCAATGTACGTGATGCCGACGGCATCACCGCGCTGATGTACGCCGCCCGCAAGGATCAGGTGAAAGCCGTGCAGCTTCTACTCAGCAAAGGCGCTGATATCAATGCCGTTGATAGTGGCGGCTGGAGCGCACTGATGTTCGCCGCCAAAAAGAATCACATCGCCACCATCAAGCTATTGCTGGAAAAGGGGGCAGATGCCAAGCTGCGTGACCCGGATGGCTGGAGTGCACTGGGCATGGCCGCCACCTCCGGTTTTCATGAGGCGGTGGATGCGCTGATCAAGCATGGTCTGGATGCCAACGCACGCAGTGATGACGGCAAGACCATCTTGATGTTCGCTGCCAAGAACGGCGACCTGGCCACGCTCAAGACCCTGATCGCCAATGGCGCCAACCCGGCCTTGCGTGACCGCCAGGGTGCGACGGCGCTGATGTATGCGGCGCGCGCTGGCAATACCGATGCCATGGCCTTGCTGATGGATAGCGGCGCCAGCGTCAAGGACGCCGACAGCTCGAAATGGACTGCACTGACCTGGGCCTTGCAGAAAAAAGAGGTGTCTGCCAGCACCTTGCTCATCGCCAGAGGCTCTGACGTCAACCACCGTGACGAAGCCGGCACGCCCATGCTGCATTATGCGGTCATTGAGGGCTCCACCGAGCTGGTACGCCTGCTGCTGCAGAGCGGTGCCAATGTCAAAACCAAGGATCAATATGGCCTGACCGCGCTGGTGTATGCGCTCAAGGGCAAGGATGCCGAGATGGTCCGCATGATCAAGGATGCCGGTGGTAGCTATTAGCGATCTTAACAGCCAGACAGCAGCCATGGAGCAGGCTGCGCCACTCTCCCAAGCCACGCAGCCGCTCGCCATGCAGCTTGCCATCGCACAAATAAATTGCACCGTCGCAGATCTAAGCGGCAATACTGACAAGATCATCGCCTGCGCGCGTCGCGCGCAACACATGGGCGCCAGCCTGCTGCTGACCCCCGAACTGGCCATCAGTGGCTACCCCCCGGAAGACCTGCTACTCCGAGATGATTTTCTTACCGCTTGCGCTGCGGCCTTGGCCAGGCTCGCCGCTGCCGTGCCGGAGATGACACTGCTGGTCGGCCACCCGGCACGTGATAACGGCCTGTGCTACAACGCGGCCTCGGTCCTGCAGGGGGGCGAGATTGTCGCCACCTACTACAAACAGGTGTTGCCTAATCACAGCGTGTTCGATGAAGAGCGTTACTTCGCCAAAGGCGATGCGCCGCTGGTGTTCACGCATGCCGGCGTGCGCTGTGGGGTGCTGATCTGTGCTGATGTGTGGGAAAGTGGCCCGGCACGTCTGGCCAAACAGGCGGGTGCGCAATTGTTGCTGGCCTTGAACGCATCGCCCTACCATCAGGACAAGCAGGTCACCCGCCATGAAGTGCTGGCCCAACGTGTGCAGGAGACCGGCCTTGCCGTCGTTTACGCCAATATGGTGGGCGGCCAGGACGAGCTGGTGTTCGATGGCGCTTCGTTCGTACTGGATCGTAGCGGTGAGCTGATGCAGCAATTGCCGGAATACGAAGAAGCCGTTGCGTTGGTGTGTTTGCAACAGGCTGACCCATTGCCGGGCGAGATCAGTCCGCTGTTACCTTTGCCTGCTTCGGTGTACCGCGCCTTGTGCCTGGGGCTGCATGACTATGTAAGCAAGAACGGCTTCCCTGGCGTGGTGCTGGGCTTGTCTGGTGGCATAGACTCAGCGCTCACCCTGGCCATCGCCGTGGATGCGCTGGGTGCAGACAAGGTACGCGTGGTGATGATGCCGTCCGAGTTCACCGCCGATATCAGCATCAGCGATGCGCGTGAGATGGCGCAGATCCTGGGCGTGCAATACAGTGAGATGGCGATCAAGCCCTTGTTCGAGCTGTTCCGCGCCACGCTGGCCGAGGAATTCGCCGGGCGTCCGTTCGATGCCACCGAAGAGAACCTGCAGGCGCGCATCCGTGGCATGCTGCTGATGGCGTTGTCCAACAAGTTCGGCAGCATCGTGCTCACGACCGGCAACAAAAGCGAGATGGCAGTGGGCTATTCCACGCTATACGGCGATATGGCCGGTGGTTTTTCGCTGCTCAAGGATGTGCCCAAGACGCTGGTCTATCAACTGGCCCATTACCGCAACCAGATCGCGCCGGTGATCCCTACGCGCATCATCACGCGGCCACCATCGGCCGAGCTGCGTCCGGATCAGACCGACCAGGACAGCCTGCCGCCCTACGAGGTGCTGGATGCCATCATGGAAGCCTATGTGGAAGAAGATAGCAGCCGTGCCGAGATCCGCGCGCAGGGGTTCCGCGAGCAAGACATCGCGCGCGTGACCGGGCTCATAGACCGCAATGAGTACAAGCGCCGTCAGGCCCCGGTGGGCGTGCGCATCACGCATCGCGGGTTTGGCAAGGACAGGCGTTATCCGATAACATACAAGCATCACTTTGCCGATTAACACCGGCTGACGTCTTACAATAATCCTAGGGGGACCGTAAATGAAAAAGATTGAAGCAGTCATCAAGCCGTTCAAGCTCGACGAAGTGCGTGAGGCTTTGTCCGAGATCGGCGTCAACGGCCTGACCGTGACCGAAGTGAAGGGCTTTGGCCGCCAGAAAGGTCACACCGAGTTGTACCGTGGTGCTGAATATGTGGTCGATTTCCTGCCCAAGATCAAGGTTGAGCTGGTGGTGGCAGACAGCCTGGTGGAAAGCGCCATGGAAGCCATCATCAAGGCCGCCCGCACCGGCAAGATCGGCGACGGCAAGATCTTCGTTTCTTCCATCGAGCAAGTGGTGCGCATCCGCACCGGCGAAACCGGCGAGCAAGCCGTTTAAGCGTCATGCAACCATGAGGACGTAATATGCCGGCAGTGGCCAAGACCATCCTGTTATTGACCATTGCCAACGTCTTCATGACGTTCGCCTGGTACGCGCACCTCAAGAATCTCAACGACAAACCCTGGATCATCGCGGCGCTCGCGAGCTGGGGCATCGCTTCCATCGAGTACCTGTTCCAGGTGCCCGCTAATCGTATCGGCTTCACCGTGCTGTCACTGGCACAACTCAAGATCCTGCAGGAAGTCATCACCCTGCTGGTGTTCGTGCCGTTCGCGCTGTTCTATATGCAGCAGCCGATCAAGCTCGATTTTCTGTGGGCGGGTCTGTGCCTGATGGGCGCGGTTTATTTTATTTTCAGGACTGCATGAAATGAAGATCGCCATCGACCGCATGCTGCACGCCGGCCTCATCATCGCCGACCTGCAACGTGCACGTGATTTTTACGAAGGATTACTGGGCTTGACCCCGAATCCGGCGCGGCCGGATTTTGGCTTTGCAGGCGTCTGGTATGACATAGGTGCCAACCAGATCCACCTGATGGTGGTGCCAGACCCTTACAAGGGCGTGACCTTGCCTGCGCATGGCGGGCGTGACCATCATCTGGCCTTCGCTGTGCGCGATGTCATGCCTATCAAGGCCGCGCTGGATGAAGCTGGCATCGCTTACACCATGAGCATGTCGGGGCGTGCTGCGGTGTTCTGCCGTGACCCGGACGGGAATGCGCTGGAGTTCTCGCAGATCGCCTGATATCGTGTTCGTTACCCGCATCAGGCGGCGCGCTTGTGCAGTGATGAAGTGCTTGAAGATGTTCGGAATAAACAGGTGTTCCTGTTCAGACATGCTGTGAAAGCATATAAATCCGGAGGTGTGAGATGCGTCGTCAGCTGATACCCGTGGTCATCAAGTCAGTATTCCCTGAGTTTTCATTTGCCAGTATCGCCTTACTTTTTCCGGTGATTCTTGTTTCTATCAGCGCAGTGCCAGCGCTAGCGGCAGACTTTCTTGAGGGCAAGCCGCCACTGCACATCGCCAGGCTGGAGAGCTGTCAGGTCGGTCAGCGCGTCATCACACCGGGCGGCAAACCTGCAACAGTGACCGCCGTTCAAGGCTCAGGCTGCAAGGTCAGGCAGGACGGCGTGAGCTATGAGGACACCTATTCTGCCTTCATGCTGGATGCGGTAGCAGGCAGCGGGGATGCATCAGCCAAACCAGTGAGCGCTCAAGCAGTGAGCACAGGGAAATATCAATGCTATTTCCTGATCGGCAGCACGCTCAATTACTCCCTGGTCGATGTCAACATCCTCAGCGCTAGCCGTTATGCGGACAAATACGGAAACAAAGGCAAGTACCGTCAGAATGGCAAGGACATCGTGTTCGAATCCGGCACCTTTGAAAAACACCGTGCCTACACCAGGAACGGCAACATCATGTTGAGTTCTCCCACCGGCTCCAATTACATGAGCTGTAGCAAGCAGCGCGGAAGCTAGCAAGCAGCAAGGTGCCAGTAGTGGGACCTTAGCCTGCCGCAACAGCGTGTTGCCGACCCCATGCTGGCAAGCTTAGTGGCTGGCGGCTTCTGCGCCTATACCGGTCTGACTGCGCACGAACTGTGCTTCGAAGCGTGAGCGTTCAAGTTTGGCTTGCGCAGAGCGGTCGGTCACCGAAAACAGCCATATACCGGCAAACGCCAGGCTCACGCTGAACAGCGCCGGGTTGGAGTAGGGCACCAGCGGCGTTTCCATCCCCAGTACCTGCACCCACACCGCAGGGCCCAGTATCACCATCACCACCGCCACCACCAGCCCTAGCGAGCCGCCCGCTACCGCGCCACGCGTGGTCATATTGCGCCAGAACATGGACATGATCAGCACCGGGAAGGTGGCGGAGGCGGCGATGGTGAACGCCAGGCCCACCATGAAGGCGATGTTCTGACTCTGGAACGCGATGCCCAGCAGCACTGCCAACAGCCCTAGTGTGAGCGTGGCACAGCGCGAAACCAGCATCTCTTGCTGATCACTGGCCTGTGTATTGATGACATTGGCATACAAATCGTGCGAGATCGCGGCGGCACCCGCCAGCGTGAGGCCAGCCACCACCGCCAGAATGGTGGCAAAGGCCACCGCCGAGATGAAGCCCAGGAACAGGTCGCCACCCAGCGCATGCGCCAGATGCACCGCCGGCATATTGTCACCGCCTATCATGCGGCCATCGGCGCCGAAGTAGGCCGGGTCGCCGAGGATAAAGGCTACCGCGCCCATGCCGATGATA
Source organism: Methylobacillus flagellatus (assembly GCF_005502435.1). Lineage (GTDB taxonomy): Bacteria > Pseudomonadota > Gammaproteobacteria > Burkholderiales > Methylophilaceae > Pseudomethylobacillus > Pseudomethylobacillus flagellatus_A. The sequence continues at coordinate 761,437 of NZ_SCOU01000001.1, read as the reverse complement.
AAGGTCAGAATATAAAAATAGCCGATGAAGCCCGTGGCATAGAACACCGATTTTCGTGCCTCGCGTGCGTCCGGTACGGTGAAGAAGCGCATCAGGATGTGCGGCAGCCCGGCGGTACCGAACATCAGCGCGATGCCCAGCGAAATGGCGCTGACCGGGTCGGACAGCATGCCACCGGTGTACATCACTGCTGCGCCTTTGGGGTGCTGCTGGATAGCTGTGCTGAACAACTTGTCGAAACTGAAATCGGACAGATACAGCACGCCCAGCGCCATGAAGCTCGCGCCACACAGCAACAGCACGGCCTTGATGATTTGCACCCAGGTGGTGGCCAGCATGCCGCCAAAGGTCACATAGGCGATGATCAGCACGCCCACGATGCTCACCGCCCATTCGAAGTGCAAGCCGAACAAGGTCTGGATCAGCGCACCCGCGCCTACCATCTGCGCGATCAGGTACAGCATCACCACCGAGATACCAGCGATGGCCGAGAACACGCGGATGGGTGTCTGCTTGAAGCGGTAGGCGGTCACGTCGGCAAAGGTGAAGCGGCCCAGATTGCGCAGCCGTTCCGACATCAGGAACATCATCACCGGCCAGCCCACCAGAAAGCCGATGGCATAGATCAGGCCGTCATAACCGCGACTGTACACCAGCGCGGTGATGCCCAGAAAAGAGGCCGCCGACATGAAATCACCCGCCAGTGCCAGACCGTTCTGCAAGCCGCTGATGCCACCGCCTGCCGTGTAGAAATCCTTGGAGGTATGCGTACGTTTGGCGGCCCAGCGCGTGATGCTCAGCGTGGCCAACACGAACACGATGAACATCACATGGGCGCTGGAGCTGGCCTGGCCGCCGTCTGCATAAGCCAGGCCAGGAATCAGCAGGCTAAGCAAGGTGAGCGCTGTACTACTCTTTGTCAGGCCAGACTGCTCAATGCGGAGCTTCATAAAGTTAAGGGCAAGGCCGAGCTTTACAGAGCTGAACTTTACAGAGCTGAGCTTGGCGAGACTGGTCTTCATCCACTGGCGCGTCATCATGCTTGCACCTGCTCGCGGATGCGCTGCGTGAGTGCATCGAACTGGCGGTTGGCGGCGTACACATAGATGCCGGTCAATATGAATGCCAGCAGGATGAGGCCGATACCGAGCGGGAAGCCGATGGTGATGGTGTCGCCCCACACGATCTGCTCGAAGAACGCAGGCTGGAAGGCGACCAGCAGGATGAAACCGAAGTAGGCGCTGCACATGATGGCGGACAAGGTCCAGGCCAGTCGGCTGCGGTTTTTGACCAGCTGCTGGTATTCCGGCAACTGCTGTATGGTGTCCAACATTGGCTGCTGCATGCTTCATCCCCGTCTAGGTGGCAAAATCGCCTCTAGTCTGGATGTTACTGCAGTCTTTATATTGTGCAAAAGAGATTGAAGCTGCTTAGACGGTGCCGTGCAGGGCACCGTCTCGGTGGACGACCAGAGCTACTGTGAGCCGCGGTTAGTAGCCGAGTGCGCGCGCCGACTGGTAGAAGATAAAGCTAACCACCCAGGCCAGCAGCAGCGACCAGCCTAGTGCCAACACGGTATAGCCCACGCTTTTGGACTCGCTGCGCATGGTGGCGATGGTGGACAGGCAGGGTGTGTAGATCAGCGTGAACAGCATGAAGCTCACGCCTTGCACCCAGTCCAGTTGTTGCGCCATGAGCAGTTCCAGCGCTTCGCCCTGCAGGCCATAGATCACCGCCAGCGCACCCACCACGATCTCTTTCGCCACAAAACCGAAGATCAGCGCGATGGCCAGTTTGGCATCTATGCCTATCGGTTCCAGGATGGGCAGGAAGAACTGGCCGATCTGACCCGCGTAAGTGGCCTCACTGGCGGCAGGCACACCGGACGGGAAGTTGGTCAGCGCCCAGACCATGACCACGCCGAAAATGATGAATTTGCTGGCGCGATTGAGGAAGTGACGCACTTCCAGCCAGCCGCGCAGCACGATCTGTTTGGCGGTGGGGAAGCGGTAGGGTGGCATCTCCAGGATGAAGGGTTCGCTGGAGCGCATCTTGCCCTTGAAAATGAGGGCGGTCAGGAAGATGGTGACGAAACTCATCAGGTACATGCTGAACACCACCAGCGGGGCTTGCTCGGTGGTGAACAGGATGGCGCTCATGAACACGAACACCTGCAGCCGTGCCGAGCACAGCGATAGCGGGATCACCATCATGGTGAGCAGGCGCATGCCGCGAGAACGCATCACGCGGGTGCCCATCAAGGCTGGCACATTGCAGCCAAAGCCCATCAGCACCATGACGAAACTGCGTCCGTCCAGGCCCACGCGTGCCATCAATGCGTCCATGAGGAAGGCGGCCCGCGACATATAGCCGCTGTCTTCCACCATGGTCATCACCAGGAAGAACAGCACGATGATGGGCACGAAGGCCGCCACCGTCCCTACGCCATCGTAGATGCCGTCCAGCAGCAAGCCGTGCAGCCAGGCTGGCAGGCTGGCGGTCAAGGGTTCCAGTATATCGCTGCGGATCAGGTCCAGCAGCCAGGCGACGCCTTCCTGCAGCGGTGCACCCACGGTAAAGATGAACTGGAACAGCAGGTACATGGCCCCGAAGAACAGCGGCAGACCCAGCCAGGGGTGCAGCAATACGCGGTCGATACGTTCGGTGAGGCGGTCGGTGAGTTGCAGCGGCATCTGCACCGACTGTTTGACGATGTGTTCCATCTGCTGCTCGAGCTGGGTGTCGGCCTCCAGCTTGCTGCTGATCTCGCTGGCGGAGATGGGCGCACGCTGATGTTCCAGATGACGCGCGGCGAGTTGCAGTGCCTGCGGACAACCGTCGCCGTACTTGGCGCTGATGGAGGCCACGGGCAGGCCGAGTTGGCGTGACATCTCATCGATGTCGATGCTGATGCCGCTGCGTTTGGCTTCATCCTGCATGTTCAGCAGCAGCAGGGCGGGCAGGCCCAGCGCACGGATCTGCAGTGCCAACGACAGCTGGCGGTCGATCTGCGAGCTGTTCAGCACGATCATGACCAGGTCCACGCTGTTGTTGGCGAGGAAGTGACGTACCACCTGTTCGTCGTCAGAAAACCCGTGCAGGTCGTACAGGCCGGGCAGGTCGACCAGCTCGGCGATGTGGCCACCGATGAGGATCTTGGCGCTCATCAGGTCTACCGTGATGCCAGGCCAGTTGCCTACGCGTGCCGAAGCACCGCTCAGGCGGTTGAACAGCGTCGATTTGCCCGTATTGGGCATGCCCAGTAGCGCGATACGTTTCATGCGCGGGCGATCTGGATGCGGCTGGCTTCGGTCAGGCGCAGGATGATGTCCGTGCTGCCCAGGCGTACATGCACAGGGCCGCCGAAGCTGGCCTGGCGTACCAATTCGATTTTTTTGCCGATACGGAAACCCATGGCATTGAGTCGGTGGAACAGGGACTCTTCAGCATGGATGGCGTGGATGTGGGCGGATTCCCCAGGCTGCAACTGGCTCAGATTCAACATGCGGTATCGGAGGTAATTGATAACAATTCTTAATTATGGCACATCTATAGAGCGACTGCGCGGAATTAAAGTTGCATGTCAGCCTGAATAAGCAGCATGACTTCAGAGCATAAAAAAGCCTGCGCACAGGCAGGCTTTTTGCTCGAATCAGGAACGGGCAGGCTTATTTCTTGGCGCTGCTGTCCACGATCTTGGCTTTGTTACGCAGTTCGGTGATCTTGGCTTCCAGCTTGCGTTGCTGCAGCTGCTTGGTCAAACGGTCCTTGACGCTGTCCAGCGTAGGGATCTGCGCGTCACGCACGTTTTCCAGCTTGATCACATGCCAGCCGTACTGGGTTTGCACCGGCGTTTTGGTAAAACTGCCCTTGGTCAGCTTGCTGGCAGCCTCGCTGAATGGTTTGACCATGGCGGCAGGGGAGAACCAGCCCAGATCACCACCCTTGACCTTGCTGCCCGGGTCCTTGGATTTTTCGCTGGCCAGCTTGGCGAAGTCGGCCCCTTTGCCCAGTTGCGCGATCACGTCCTTGGCTTCGGCTTCGGTGCCCAGCAGGATGTGGCGCGCACTGTATTCCTTGCCGCTTTGTTCTGCCTTGAATTTGTCGTAAGCCGCTTTCACCTCAGCGTCGGTCACCGGGTTCTTGCTTACGAAATCCTGAACATACAGATTCATCATCAGTTCGCGGCGAGCCAGTTCTTCGCGGGCCACATAGTCCGGCTGCCTGTTGATGCCGATCTTCACGGCTTCCTGATAAATGATCTCGTTGGCCACCAGACGATCCACCACCATGCGGCCGAAGTTCGGGTCTTTTTGGCCGTTTTCGACCGCTTCCTTGTTGATATGGTCGATCAGGGACTGATTGATGGCCTTGCCGTTGACGGAGACTTCAGCCAGCAAAGGCTGGGACAGGCTCAACATCACAATGGCCAACAGACTGCGCGTGCGCAATTTCATGGTTATTCCTTTAGGTTGGGGTGACAGATTTGATAGGGGACAAAGCAGACATCAGGGTTAACGGTTGGAACAGGTCAAATGGCAAGGGCTTAATGCTTGAACGCTTCATCACTGGCATACACCTGCATGCTCAAGGCATGGATGCGGTGCGGCATCAGGTCGGCCAGCAGCTGATACACCAGACGGTGGCGTGCCAGTGTGGGCTTGCCGGTGAACGCCGGGCTGACCATGGTGAGCTGAAAATGCCCGCCACCATTATTGCCGGCATGACCTGCATGCAGCGCGCTGTCATCACGGATTTCCAGATGCGAGGGTTGCAGGCTTTGCAAGCGAGCGTGTATCTCTTCAGTCAGGTTCATGTGTCTCTTGTTCAGTCGAGTGTTCAGTCGAACTGGTTGTCTGGCAGCGCCGGTATGGCGGGCAGCGTCTTGCGAAACGGCTTGACGGTCACCTTGGCGTAGACGCCGGCGGCGACGAACGGGTCCGCGTTGGCCCATTCCTGGGCATGTTTAAGGTCGGCGAACTCGGCCACGATCAGGCTGCCGCTGAAGCCGGCTGCGCCAGGGTCGGTGGCATCAATGGCCGGGAACGGCCCCGCCAGCAGCAAGCGACTTTCATCCATCAATGCCTGCAAGCGCTGCAAATGTTGTGGCCGCGCCGCCATGCGCTGCTCCAGACTGTGCGGATGATCTTCCGCGATGATGGCATACCACATGGTTCAGCTCCGTGATTCGGTGTCGTTGACGGTCATGTATTTGCTCAGCACCAAGCTCTGTCCGATGACGAACAGCAACATCAGTCCCATGGTGCCGAACAGCTTGAAATCGACCCACAGATCGGTGGAGAAATTGAACGCAACATACAGGTTAATAACGCCCAGCACAGCGAAAAATCCAGCCCAGGCGAAATTTAATTTCTGCCAGATGGCGTCTGGCATCTGTACCTGCTTTTCCATCAGGCTGCGGATCAGGTTCTTGCGGAACGCCAGCGCGCTGATCAGCAGGCCAGCTGTGAACAGCCAGTATAAGACGGTAGGTTTCCATTTGATGAAGTTCTCGTCCTGCAACAGCAGGGTGGCGCCGCCGAACACCACGATGATGACACCGCTGGCGATCAGGGAGTTATCAACCTTGCCATGGCGCAGCTTGACCCAGGCGATCTGCACCAGCGTGGCGACGATGGCGGTGCCCGTGGCCGCATAGATACCCGCGAACTTATAGACGACGAAAAACAGGATGACCGGGAACAGGTCGAACAGAAACTTCATGGATACCTCAGGCAGGTGGCGAGAGCCGGCAACGTGCCGGTGTCGGGGAAAGCTGTATTTTGCTATGATTCAATCAGCATCACAAGGTTGCACATCCTGAAGCGTGTTTATTCCGCCTCATAATCATCTGCATCACGAGTCCATGCCATCAGTCACGCCATTCCCTATCGATCTGCATAGCCATTCCACGGTATCCGACGGCTTGTTGTCCCCGGCTGCGCTGGTCGAACACGCCGCTGCGCAAGGCGTGCGCGTGCTGGCCTTGACCGATCACGACGACGTGGCCGGCCTTGCCGAGGCAGGCGAAGTGGCGGCCCGGCTGGGTGTGCAACTCATCGCTGGCGTGGAGATCTCGGTCACCTGGCGCAGACGCACGCTGCACATCCTTGGTTTGAAGGTGGACCCTGAGCATGCACCGCTACGCGAGGGGCTGGCTGCGATCCGCGCCGGACGCCACACCCGTGCGCAGGGCATGGCTGACGGCCTGTCCAGGATAGGGGTGCATGGCAGCCTGGAAGGTGCTTATCAGCATGCCAAACAAGGCATCATCAGCCGCAGTCACTTTGCACGCTTTTTGGTCGAGCATGGTCATGCCAAGGATATCCGCGCCGTATTCAAGCATTTTCTGGTGAAAGGCAAGCCCGGCTATATCGAACATCAATGGGCCACGCTGGAGCAGGCCATGGGCTGGATCCTGGGCAGTGGCGGGGTGGCCGTGATCGCCCATCCCGGACGCTACGACCTGGGCCGTACCAATATGCTGTTGCTGCTGGAAGAGTTCCGAGCGCTGGGTGGCACCGCCATCGAAGTGGTGACGGGCAGCCACAGCGTGGATCAATATGCTGAATTCGCCAAGCTTGCCCATCAGTTCGATCTGGCTGCATCGCTGGGCTCGGATTATCACGGCCCCGGCCATACCTATATCGAGATGGGCCGTCTGCCGGCACTGCCTGCCAAATGCCGGCCGGTTTGGCAGGATTGGCCCGAGGTCGCTGCATTGAGTGCAGCCGCGATGACGGACGATGCTTCCACTCTCACGCCTGCTGCTACGCTCGCAGCAGTCACTCACTGATCGCGTTCATTCTGCCATGTCACAATATTTCGTCATTCATCCGCAAACACCGCAGGCGCGCCTGATCCATCAGGCCACGCAGATCCTGTGTGATGGCGGGGTGATCGCCTATCCTACCGATTCGACCTATGCGCTGGGCTGCATGCTGGGGCACAAGGACGCGCAGGAGCGCATCCGTGCCATCCGTGGCGTGGATGAGTCGCATCACTTCACGCTGGTGTGCCGCAACCTGGCCGAACTGGCCACGTACGCCCAGGTCAACAACAGCCAGTTCCGCCTGCTCAAGGCGAATACGCCGGGCCAGTACACCTTTATCCTCAAGGCCACGCGTGAAGTGCCGCGCAGATTGCAGCACCCCAAGCGCAGTACGCTGGGCTTGCGTGTGCCTGCGCATGCGGTCACACAGGCCCTGCTGGAAGCATTGAATGAACCCTTGCTCAGCATGACCTTGCTGTTGCCGGATGCCAGCGAGCCACTCAACGAAGCCTGGGAGATCCGCGATGTGCTGGAACATCAGGTGGATCTGGTGATCGACGCGGGTGCCTGTGTGGCAGAACCGACCACCGTGATCGACCTCACCGATGACACGCCCAAGCTGCTGCGTCAGGGCGCCGGGGATATCGCGCCGTTTTCCTTGTCCAATTGATTTGATTGACTGAACGATACCCATGATGGAATTCACCCTCATACAAAAGATCAGCATCTACGCCTTGCCAGTGATCTTCGCCATCACCGTGCATGAAGCGGCGCATGGCTATGCGGCGCGCTATTTTGGTGACATGACAGCCGCCGCTGCCGGCCGCATCACGCTGAACCCGCTCAAGCACATCGACCCTATCGGCACCTTGCTGGTGCCAGCCTTGACCATGCTGGCGGGCGGTATCCTGTTTGGCTGGGCCAAGCCGGTGCCGGTCGATTTCTCGCGGCTGCATAATCCCAAGCGTGACATGCTGTGGGTGGCTGCGGCAGGCCCGGCCTCCAATCTGGTGATGGCCGTGCTGTGGGCGATTGCGCTCAGCTTCTCTGCCAACGCGGGGCAGTTCGCCGTGCCGCTGGCCTACATGGCCCAGGCTGGCATCATGATCAACATCGTGTTGATGGTGCTCAACCTGCTGCCGCTGCCACCGCTGGATGGCGGCCGCATCGCGGTCAGTCTGTTGCCGCATCATCTGGCGGTGAAGTTCGCCGAGCTGGAGCGCTATGGCTTCATCATCCTGATTGTGTTGCTGTTCACCGGCATCCTGTCGCAGATCATGCAGCCATTCATCGCAGGCAGTCTGCGTGTGCTGAGCTGGTTGTTCGGCTAGGCATACGCGCCTCGCACACTTGGTTATAATCCCTTCATCAAAACAAGAAACCCTGAACCATCATGGCAGTTGAACGCGTTTTATCCGGCATGCGTCCCACCGGCAATCTCCACCTTGGCCATTATCATGGCGTGCTCAAGAACTGGGTCAAGTTGCAACATGAACACGAATGCCTGTTCTTTGTGGCGGACTGGCATGCATTGACCACCCATTACGACACCCCGGAAGTCATCGAGGAAAGCGTATGGGAGATGGTCATCGACTGGCTGGCAGCGGGTGTGGATCCGGCCAACGCCACCATCTTCATCCAGTCGCGCGTGCCCGAGCATGCCGAGCTGCATACGCTGTTATCCATGATCACCCCGCTGAGCTGGCTGGAGCGCGTACCCACCTATAAGGACCAGCAGGAAAAGCTGGCCAGCAAAGACCTTTCCACCTACGGTTTCCTGGGCTACCCGCTGCTGCAGAGCGCGGATATCCTCATCTACAAGGCCAGCCAGGTGCCGGTGGGCGAGGATCAGATCCCGCACATCGAATTCACGCGCGAGATCGCGCGCCGCTTCAACCACATCTACGGTCGTGAGCCCGGCTTTGAAGCCAAGGCCATGGCCGCCATCAAGAAGCTGGGTGGCAAGCGTGGCGCATTCTATGAAGAGATGCGCACCGCCTATCAGGAGACCGGCGATGAAGAAGCGCTGGAATCGGCGCGCGCCATGATAGACGAGCAACAGGGCCTGAGCCTGGGCGACAAAGAGCGCTTGCTGGGGTATCTGGAAGGTGGCGGCAAGATCATTCTTCCAGAACCTGACTACAAGCTGACGCCGGCCTCCAAGATGCCTGGCCTGGACGGGCAAAAGATGTCCAAGTCCTACAACAACACCATCTCGCTGCGCGAAGCCCCGGACGTGGTGGCCAAGAAGATCAAGACCATGCCGACCGACCCGGCGCGTATCCGCCGCACCGACCCGGGCGATCCGGCCAAGTGCCCGGTGTGGCAGCTGCATGAAGTGTATTCGGACGAAGCACGTCAGCAGTGGGTGCAGGAAGGTTGCAAGACCGCGGGCATAGGCTGTATCGAATGCAAGACCCCGGTGATCGACGCGGTGATGGCGGAGCTGGCGCCTATCCAGGCGCGTGCCGCCCAATATGCGGAAGACCCGACGCTGGTCAAGAACGTGGTGGCTGAAGGTTGCGAACGTGCCCGCAAGCTGGCGCGCGAGACCATGCGTGATGTGCGCGAAGTCATGGGCCTGAGCTACTCCTAAGCCCGGGAGCGTACAAACCCATGAAGCACAGGCGCACGCTGTTATGAACCACTGGCTCGCACTCGGCATCGCCATCGTCGCAGAAGTGGTGGCTACCACGGCACTCAAATCCACCGAGGGCTTCACGCGGCTGTGGCCATCGCTGGTGGTGGTGGCCGGTTACGCAGCGGCGTTCTACTTCATGACGGTGAGCCTGCGCGTGTTGCCACTGGGCATCATGTACGCCATCTGGGCCGGAGTGGGCATCGTGCTGGTGGCGGTGCTGGGCTGGCTGCTCTACAAGCAGGCGCTGGACCTACCGGCCATGCTGGGCATCGCCCTCATCATCAGCGGCGTGGTGGTGATCAATCTGTTTTCGCGCACGGTCACGCACTGACATGCAGACCAAGCTGGCGATCGATGCGCGCATCTACGGTCAGCAGCTGGATGCCATCCCCCAGGACCTGTATATCCCGCCCGACGCGCTGGAAGTGTACCTGGAAGCCTTCGAAGGTCCGCTCGACCTGCTGCTGTACCTGATCCGCAAGCACAACCTCGACATCCTCGACATCCCCATGGCCGAGCTCACGCGCCAGTACATGAGTTATGTGGAAAAGATGCAGGCCTCGCGGCTGGAGCTGGCGGCCGAATACCTGCTCATGTCGGCCATGCTGATCGAGATCAAGTCGCGCATGCTGTTGCCCAAGCCTGCCGAGGTCACCGAAGAAGACGATCCGCGTGCCGCGCTGGTGCGACGCCTCATGGAGTACGAGGCCATCAAGCTGGCAGCGCAGCGTCTGGATGCCTTGCCGCAGGTGGGCCGCGAGATCAGCGTGGCGCAGGCTTATTACGAGCACATCGTTCAGGTGGTGCCAGCCCAGGTGTCGCTGGACGAGTTGCTGGCGGCCTGGCAGGGCGTGCTGCAGCGGGCCAGCCATTATCAGCATCACCAGATCAGCCGCGAAGAACTGTCAGTGCGTGAGCACATGAGCCAGATCCTGCGCCGCTTGCGTCAGGACGGCATGGTGGAATTCTCAGCCCTGTTCGATGTGGTCACCGAAGGCCTGCCCAAGCTGGTGGTGTGCTTCCTTGCCATCCTCGAACTGGCGCGCGAAGGCTTGGTGCGCATCACCCAGCAGGCGGCGTATACGCCTATCTATCTGCAACTGCACGGAGCCCCATGATGCAGGAACCGGAAAACACCACCGAAATGAAGCGGGTGCTGGAGGCGGCGTTGCTGACCTGCAGCGAACCCTTGTCGCTGGACGACATGCTCAAACTGTTTGCGGGGCGCATGGAACGCGCCACCCTGCGCATGCTGCTGGACGAACTGCGCGCCGATTGGCAGACCGGCACCCTGGAACTGGTGCAGGTGGCCAGCGGCTGGCGTTTTCAGGCCCGCGCCGAGTATGCCCCGTTCATCGCCCGCCTGACGCCAGACCGGCCGCAGCGCTACTCGCGTGCACTGATGGAAACGCTGGCCATCATCGCCTACCGTCAGCCGGTCACACGCGGCGACATCGAAGAGATCCGCGGCGTGATGGTCAACCCCAACATCATGCGCCAGTTGCTGGAACGCCAGTGGATAGACGTGGTGGGACAGCGCGAAGTGCCGGGACGGCCATCGCTGTATGCCACCACGCGCACCTTCCTCGACGATTTCAATCTGCGCACCTTGTCAGAGCTGCCTGCCATGGACGACTTCCAGCATCCGGAACTGCAACTCGATCTGCAACCGCACACGCCTGAAAGTCCTTCAATGAATTAAAGTCGCCCGGGGTGGCAGTGCTTTATAATAAGCACTTAATTGTTCAAGGCTTATTTGCATGGCACGTCCATTTCGACAGCAGCGCGCCGGTGGGGCTGCGAAAGCAACGCCACGTTCGGCGGCTAGACCCACCCCCAGGCTCACCCCTGGATCTGCACCCACTACCACCGTCAACCCGGAAGATGGCTCCGAAGCACCCGTCAACACCGGTGCGCCCATACAACGGTTGCACAAGCTGTTGGCCTTGTCTGGCCGAGGCTCGCGTCGTGACATGGAAGAGCTCATCGCCAACGGCCGCGTCACTGTGAACGGTCAGGTCGCCCAGGTGGGCGCAGGCGTCTGGCCTGGCGATGTGGTGCGCGTGGATGATCGTCCCGTGTTCCTGCAGTTCGAACCGGAATTACCCAAGGTGCTCATCTACCACAAGCCGGATGGCGAGATCGTCAGTGCGGATGACCCGGAAGGCCGTGCCAGCGTGTTCGACAAGCTGCCACGCGTGAAGAACGCCAAGTGGATCGCGGTAGGCCGTCTGGATATCAACACCTCGGGCCTGCTCATCTTCACCACCTCGGGTGAACTGGCCAACCATTTCATGCACCCGCGCTTCGAAGTCGAGCGCGAATACGCTGTGCGCGTCTTTGGCGAACTCACCGACGAGCAGATGCTGCAACTCAAGAGCGGCATCGAACTGGAAGACGGCCCAGCCAATTTCGACCATATCCAGGCCACGGGGGGCGAGGGTGCCAACCACTGGTATCAGGTCATTCTGCGTGAAGGCCGCAACCGCGAAGTGCGTCGTCTGTTCGAAGCCTTCCAGTTGCCGGTGAGCCGTCTGATGCGCGTCCGCTTCGGCCCCATCAACCTGCCATCGCGCCTCAAGCGCGGCATGATGCTGGCGCTGGAACCCAAGGAAGTGCTGAATCTGCTGGAATGGGCCGGTATCGAAGCCCCCAAGGGCCCGCTCAAGCAGCGCAGCGCCCGCGAGATCGAAAAAGCCAGCACCGCGTTCACGCCCAAGGCCCGCAAGATCGCGCCGCCGCGCGCCGGCGAACGTCAGGCCGATGGCGTGACGCGTCCCGGACGTCCGGATGCCAAGGCGGTAGTCAAGCCCAGCAAACCCACCGGGCCACGCCGCGTGCGGCAAAGCAGCGACATCCCGGCACCCAAGCCACAAAAACGCAGTGACCGGAACCGCGGCCGGGGTTAGCGTTCCAAGCAGCAAGTTACGTCGCTTTTTGTGGGGGTGTCATGGTCTGCACGGGCTGGATAAAACGAACGGTGGTACTGGCGAGCCTGCTGATGGTGGGCTGCGCGGGCTATCTGCCCTTGCAGCGCTACCAGACCGCCGAGATCCGCAAGCAGGACACCATCGCCGACGTGGAGCGCAAGATCAACGGCGCCAGCGTGCAGGCCAGCCATCAGTTCAGTGTCGGTGATCAGTATTATCTGGCCAAGCACTATGATCTGCAGATCGGTGTGCAACAGCAGGTGTTTTACCGTTGCCGCCCTTATTTCGGTTGCTCTCCCATCGTCCATCACTTCCCGGTCACCGCGCCTTATGTGCTCATCTACCGCGAGCCCGGTGGCGAAGTGGTAGGCTGGGGCACGCTGGAAGAGCTCAGCAAAAACCCGGATGACCGCATCAGCGACCTCATGCCCGCCCTGAAAGCCTCTTATGCTGCCCATCGCGCTAAAAAGTGACCGTGTTCCAAGCTGGTTCAAGCCAGCGCTGGTGGCTGTGCTGGTCACCCTGCTGGTCGCCTGTGCTGCTCCGCAACTGCGCTACAGTCAGCTGGTAGTGCTCAACAAAGGCATGCTGCCTGCGCAAACCATCGCCGTGCTGCAACAGCCACCCATCACCGTGCAAGTGGTCGAGCAGGCGGGCAAAGCCTACACCTTCCACCGTTATCAGCTCTACAACGGGCTATACAGCGATGTGTACCTGCTCTGCTTCGAACAGGGCAAGCTCAAGTACTGGGGCTATGTGGAAGAGTTCCGGCGCTATCCGGACCCGGCCATCAATCAGGCGGTGGAGCTGGCGCTGGACAAGATCATCGACAGCGAAACACGCTGATCGCTAGCGGGTTGAGTTTGTCGCTGTTGAGGAAAGTAGGGTGGGTTGGCGCAGCGTAACCCGTAGCAGGTCTGGATTGCAGCAAGTAGCAGACAGATTTAATTCAAGTGTCCGATAAACCCGGCTTAGCTTATTTCAATTTCATCAATGCGGCCATTTCCATTCAGAGCTGAATGTCTGTGGCTTGCTAGTCTCCCCATGCCGTCCGATCTTCGTGCTAGGAAGGGCATCTAGGAAGAATGCGATCAAACGCGCTAAGGAATTGCTTAGCTAATATAGCGGGGCCCGACCAAGCTACGGAACTGTCGAAACTTTCCGTACTAAGAATCTGTGCAGCGTTGTAGCTGTGCTCAACAGCCTATGTTTAGGTATTAGCAGAACTTTGAATGGCCACAGGGCCATTTCGGGTTCTGTCTAACGTTGAGGTCGTCGGCGCGCTCCAACGCGTCCGCTGGAGCGAGTAGTTGGGCCTTATTTTCGGTGTTCTGACCCATGCACTCAGCCTTGACAGGGGTGGTGGATGTGAATACTATAAGTAGCAATAGCCTCATGGGCACACCTCATGCAATGTCCAACGCCGAACTGCGGAGAATCAAGTATGGATGAAACAGCCCAAGTACTCGACCTATTTGATACCGGCAGTAAAGCGCTAGACACTCAACTGGCTGAAAGAAAGACGAATCGCTGCGAATTGCTCGTAGGCGACGCTCGCCAGCTTCTATCGCAGATGCCAGACGGATATTTCGACTGCATTGTAACTTCGCCCCCATACTGGGGCTTGAGAGATTACGGCGTTCTTGGTCAGATCGGGGCAGAACCTACAGTTGATGATTACATTACCGATCTAGTGCGCTTGTTTCGTGAGGCGCGGCGTACACTTTCTGACGAAGGTACACTTTGGCTGAACATCGGCGATAGCTACACATCGGGTGGCCGTACTTGGCGCGATGCGGACGCAAAAAACAAAGGCCGAGCGATGGACTACCGAGCACCCACGCCGGAAGGGCTGAAGTCCAAGGATTTGATTGGAGTTCCGTGGAGGCTGGCCTTTGCCCTACAAGCGGACGGTTGGTACCTGCGAACGGACATCATTTGGAACAAACCCAACTGCCAGCCGGAGAGTGTGAAGGATCGACCGACCCGTGCTCATGAATACGTGTTCTTGTTCTCCAAGTCGGAAAAGTACTACTACGACTGGCAAGCAATCATGGAGCCTGCGGCAGACCCAAAGCAGAAGTCGAAAAACCGGCGCACGGTATGGAATATCAACACAGAGCCATACCCTGGTAGCCACTTCGCCGTCTACCCGAAGGCGCTTGTACGCATGTGCATAGCAGCAGGCTCAAGCAAAAATAGCCGTGTCCTTGACCCTTTTTTCGGATCTGGCACAACCGGCGTGGTCTGTAATGAGTTGGGCAGAGATTGCGTTGGAATCGAGCTAAACGCGGAGTATGCCGAGCTAGCACGTGAGCGGTTGTTACGTGGGAGATGAGCCAAAGACCCAAGTTGCATGTACCTTGCAGAGGTCTTTTCGTAGGTGCTTGATTTGCAGCTTGCGCTCTGTACCACCGTCAAAGTACAGGGAATACTTGAGCTGCCCATCTGTATCCTTGACGTAGCCGTAGCCTGGCTGCGGATTTTGTTTACTTGTGGAGCAAATCTCTAGCTCGCAATTCGCCGCTTCGAGCAGCAGCGATTTGGGTATCTCGACGAGCTCGTAGCGGATATTGGCGTCAGCATCTTTCAAGCGGCGAAGCGAGAAGATGCGGTCGTAACTTTGCATGTGCTCAAGGAACAAATCCCGCAACAACGGCAGCTTCCATTCACCTCGGCCAAGTTCCATCCACTTGCTGACATGAATCGATTCGTCCTTGATATTGGATGCCGCTTCTGTTTTAAGGCTAACCGGAATTTCGCGAATGGTAATGTCGTGGCCCCGGTTTGTCCGGCTCTTCACTAGCTGTGCAGGAATGCCCGCTGCGTTGAGTGCAGCCTCAAATGCGAATTCAAATCGGTCTTTACTGAGTGCCTGACGGCTACCTGCGTGATGACTCAACAACCGGTCACCAAGGGAGGCAAGGACAGCATCCGTTACCACATCGGAGTCTGCGGCTCGATCGAATTGGCAAGCAGACCCGAAAGCATGTATAGCAGACTTAACCCATTCTTGTTGGGTCGGTGTAAGGCGACGTAGCGCCTCAACGATTTCGCTAATTTCCTTTTCCGAAAGACTCACTCAAGTTTTCCCATCTGTTCGTTATTCGATGGGCTTTTGTGTTGGGTAAGCAAATCGGGAACGGTCACGCCTAAAGTTGAGGCTAAAACCTCTAGCGTGCTGAGTGTGACATTTCGTTCGTGACGCTCAACCGAACCGATATACGTGCGGTGCAAGCCGCATTGTTCGGCTAATTCTTCTTGAGAAAAACCTTTTTCTCTACGAAATGTTTTGATGTTCTCAGCCAGTACAGCACGGAGAGTGTCGCTCGATTTTCTGACCATGCTCAGATTGTCAGCAAATGACGACTATAAGGCGACAGACTATAGGTAGCAATTAATGCGCACCAGCAGGGTACGTGGATGACGTCCAACGTAAAAGCGATGGACTGCGCACTTTTGCGCAGTCCCTCTCGACTGACGGGTTAGCGGTTACGGATTGCATTGATCTCTTCTGGTTTAATCGTGATGTTCATTTTTAACCATTCCTCGAAGATAGCGGTATGCCCGTATAAACCTTTTAAGGCAGCCTCAATAGATGGCACGGTAGCGCCAAGACTGAACTTACCGTAGAACGATCCGTGTTTGTAGTCGAGAGGCGCAAAGCAAAAATTCTGCTCGTAAGCAACGTAATCGAGAAATTGATTTCCGCCTGTGCTGCAAAGTGCTTTGTTGCCGAGATACTTTGATCTTAACGCCCAAACAACTTGATCGAGTTTTGGTAAATATGACGCCTCGTAATTCGACCCAAAGTAGTTATATCTGTTGCTGGGATCGCCATACTCTTCGACAGAAGCTATGAATTCCATCGGGTCATAAGTACCCCACAGATTTAAGCGCTCAAGCTCGCGATGTGCTTCCAAAGGTGCTAGGTTCAATTTACCCAAGACTTCGTCGTGTGGTTTGAGAAGATTAGCCATCGCAATTAGCTTGTGACCAAAGTCCCTTCCTCGCACTGCAACTCCAGAAAAGAGAAGAGCCGCTTTAAGGTATTTTTCAATTGCCTGGAGCGCAGGCCAGAAAAACGGTCTGTGCTGATGATTCAATGCCATAAATCGCGCGTTGATGTAGTCAACATCAGCCGGATCGATAAAGGTTTCAATCACAATGTCAGCGATTTTCCCGCGAATCTTCGCTTGTTGCTCAGTGGGCAGCCTTTCTATGCTAGGTATGTTGAGGCCGATGGTGGGCATATTCAGTTTTGACCGCTAACGTTTGACGTGAGGGGCCGCCGTAGCGGCGAAGCCGCGAAGGGAACCCACAAGCGCAGCTTGTGGGCGGTCCCTCTCGACGGATTTGTTAGCCATTGGTGCGTTGAACAAGCAATGGCAGAAACCCAAGCCCTGATGCTCCTGGGGCCACTGAAAAGGCAAGGATTTTACCTTTCGAGAGAATTTCCAGTCGGATCTCTGAAATTCCCTTTGGGTGGTTATCAAACAGCTCAGAGAGCTTGTTGATAACGAAGTCGTCGTGAATTTGTACCGACTGCAAATTCTGGGTATGGAGGTTTTCTTCATCGGCCTTCTGATTGCCGTCGACGGGGCGAATTGACAGCCGAAGCGTAAGAACACCTACATCTATCCCCGCTTGAATGTTCTCAACACCCATCGAATCTCCGATGTGGTCGTATTGGAGGTAGATGCTTGAGCGCCCCTTACGAAGAGTATGGATCACAGCCGTGGCTTCCTTTTGGAATGGCTAACGTAAATTAGCCACAAACTAACTACCTAATAATTTAGTGGGTCTGGTGTATAAACTGGATTCATGTTGTGATTTTTTCGTTTGATCATGCCTTTATCGTTTCTAAATGCCCCACAAACGCGCATGTCAACATGGAAAATACACCAGCACAATCTCAGCCGCTAAAACTGCTTGATCAGGTGAGCTCTTGCCTGCGGGTAAATCACTATAGTCTGCGTGCCGAGCAGACATACCTCGAATGGGTTAAACGATACATCAGATAACACCCTGATGTAACACCCCTAAAAGTTAGGGGTTGGGCATGTGAGGGGTAATAACTATCTGGCGCTAAACGAACGGGTGCGCGTTACGAATCCTGCACAGGCGAAGGTGGGCTGCTAGCCCAGCAGCCCAGCCCACACACACCTGGCAGGGGAGACTTACCCGTTTAGCCCTGCCGCCATCAGTTGTTCACGCGTGACCAGGAACACGAACTGGTCGCCAGCGGCCACCTCCAGCCAGGTGAATGGCACCTCTGGATAGGCGTCCATCAGCACATCACGGTTGTGGCCGATCTCGACGACCAGGATGCCGCCCTGATTCAGGTAGCTGGCGGCTTGCGTGAGCAGGGTGTGGGTATGGTCCAGGCCATCGGCACCACTGCCCAGCGCGATCTGGGGCTCATTGCGGTATTCCACCGGCAGTTCCGCCATGGAGGGTGCATCCACATAGGGCGGGTTGCTGATGATGAGGTCATAGGTGCGGCCTTGCAGCGCGCTGAACATGTCCGACTGCACGGCGTTGATGCGGTATTGCAGGCCGTAATTGGCGATGTTGATGTTGCACACGGCGAGCGCATCCGGCGAGATATCCACCACATCGATCTGCGCATCCGGGAAGGCGTTGGCGAGCAGGATGCCCAGGCAGCCGCTGCCGGTGCAGATGTCGGCGGCGCTTTCCACCATCTCCGGGTAGTCTATCCAGGGCTGCAAGCCATCATCGAGCAGTTCGGCGATGAAGGAGCGTGGCACGATGACACGTTCATCCACATAGAACTTGAAGCCGCGCAGCCAGGCTTCGCGCAGCAGGTAGGCGGTGGGCACGCGTTCGGTGATGCGACGCTCGATCAGGTGGGTGAGGTGTTTGCGTTCGCTGAGTGTCAGGCTGGCATCCAGGAAGTTCTCCAGGGTATCCATGGGCAGGTGCAGCGCACGCATCACCAGCCAGACGGCTTCGTCATAGGCGTTGTCGGTGCCGTGGCCGAAGAACAGCCCGGCTTCTTCGAAGCGGCTGACGGTAAAACGTATCCAGTCGCGGATGGTGAACAGTTCTTCGTGTATCTGGTTGAATTGCATGGGGTCGCCTGTCGTCTGGAGCGGGTGCTGATGTTGATGGGGTGGCTGGCAATGAGGCCGCTGTGCCTGAGCGGCTTTTCAGCCTTAAGTCGAGATTCTATCCTGTGCGATCGCATTTTTCCTGTTTGCATGCGTTGTGCATGAGCATGCGCTGGCTTGCGCGCAATCTGGTTGTATACAGCCACTTTGGTTGCAGGGCTAACAAACCGGCGCATCACCTTTGACGCATGCTGTTATGAATCAATCACTTGTGATGCTCTGTAGCATGGTATGGAACTTGCCAATTAATCAAGGCAAGTAGGCACAGCATCTCGGGAGTTTCTCCTGTTTTGTTTAGTGCGCCTATCCTGAATAATCGAACGTCTTAGCCAAAGTATCGCTGATGAGCCTGACCGTACGCCTGATCGTGATGATCACTGCCCTGTTGCTGGCGGTGATGCTGGCGGGTGCCGCGCTGACGGTGAACAGTGCGCGCCAGGATGTGCGTGCCGAGGTGCGTTCAACGGCGGCACTGGCCATCCATCTGTTGGATGCCGAGATCCTGCATTACAGCTCCGATTATGCCTGGCTGAATGGTGCTGACCCGGCCAAAGCCTCCATCTTCCGTTTGCGCAGCCTGAGCAACATCCGCCATGTGCGTATCGAGTTCTATGACCAGTATGGTCGCTTGCGCGATAGCAATCGCGATGCCGCAGAAAGTGCCGATCAGGAGAAAGCGCCGGCCTGGTTCGTGCGGCTGATGAATGTGGGCGCGCCTGCCGAAGATGTCAGGCGCAAGATCATAGTGAATGGCCGCTGGATAGGCGAGCTGGTGGTGACCCCTGATCCATCTTACGAGATCGCGGAAGTCTGGAACGACACCATAGGCGTGCTATGGCTGGCGGGTATCTTCCTGTTGGTGGTCAACGCCATGGTCTACTGGGCGGTGCGTTTCGCACTCAACCCGGTGGGCAAGGTGGTGGCCGCGCTCACCGAGATGGAGCAGGGCAAGCTGGGTGCCAGGCTGCCTGGCTTCTCGCTGCCGGAACTGCAGCCATTGAGCAGCAAATTCAACGCCATGGCCGCGACCTTGCAGCACAGTATGGACAGCAATCACCAGCTTACGCAGAAGATCATCAACCTGCAGGAAGACGAACGGCGCAGTCTGGCGCGCGAGTTGCACGACGAGATCGGCCAGTCCATCACCGCCATCAATATGGACGCGCTGGCCATCATCAACAGCAAGCGCATGACCGCAGCCAAACAGAGCGCGCAGGCCATCTCCGAAGTGGCGATGTCCATGTTGGACATGGTGCGCACCATGTTGCAGCGCCTGCGTCCCGGTGTGCTGGACGAACTGGGCTTGTCGATCGCGCTGAACGAGCAGGTGTATACCTGGCGTCAGCGTAATCGCGGCATTTCCAGCAGCATCCAGATCGCCGAGGACATCAACGACATCGATGAAGCGGTGGCGCTGGCCGCCTACCGTGTGGTGCAGGAGTCGCTGACCAATATCTCGCGTCATGCCAATGCCAGACGCATGGCCTTGACGGTGCAGCGCGATGCCAGCGAGCTGACCATACGTCTGGAAGACGATGGCAATGGATTCGATATCGACACGATCACAGAAGGGTATGGTGTAGCAGGTATGCGTGAACGGGTAGAGGGACTGGGAGGGCGCTTCAATATCAGCAGTCATCAATGGCAGGGCACGCGCATCGCGGTGAGCTTGCCGTGTGCCGGTCTGGCATGAGCAGCGCTGGTATGAACAGCCCTATCCGCGTGATGCTGGTGGACGACCACGCCGTGGTACGTTCCGGTCTGCGGCGCTTGCTGGAGCAGGACGGCGGTGTGCTGGTGGTAGGGGATGCCGAGACGGGCGAGCAGGCCTATCAGCTGTATAGCGAATTCAGGCCGGATGTGGTGGTGATGGACATGTCCATGCCGGGCATGGGCGGGCTGGAAGCCTTGCGCCGCCTGCTGGCACGCTATCCACTGGCACGCGTGGTGATCTTTTCCATGCACGAGAATGCGGCGTTTGCCACGCAGGCGCTGAGTTCGGGCGCCAAGGGCTATATCTCCAAATCCGGCCTGGCTGGCGACCTGCTCAATGCCATTCGTGAGGCCATGGTGGGGCGCACCTGGATCAGTCCATCCATTGCGCAGAAGATCGCCTTGCAAAGCCTGATGGGCGATGACGACCCCATGCGCAAGCTGTCGGCGCGTGAGTTCGAGGTGTTCCGTCTGCTGGCCGAAGGGCGTTCGGTAGACGAGATCGCCATTCAGCTCAAGGTCAGCCAGAAGACGGTGGCCAACTATCAGACCCAGCTCAAACAGAAACTGGGACTATCCAGCCCGGTGGAGCTGGTGCGCATGGCCATCCACTTTGGCGTGATCGAACGCTAGCTGATTCAAATACCAGCTTGTTTCACTAGCTTGTTTGAATAGCGCACGCCGTGCGGCTTTCCCGCAAGACCGGGAAAGATTCCCATACTGATTCGGGATTGCTCACTCTGACCTGACGCCAGACAACGCTTTACCATGCAACACATGCACTGCACGAGTTGCATGCAGCTCAGGAAAACCGCTCATCTCCACAGGCTGGCGTGGTTTATCAGGTGTTTCGTTTTTACCAGGTGTATCTCTTGGCCAGACGCCTCCTAGCGTCTGGCTTTTTATTTTGCTTACCCGGGAGTCATCATGACCATACACCCAACACGCTGGCTGGCTGTCGCCTGCTTCACCTTCCTTTCCAGCGCCGCACTGGCAGCGCCGTTCGCTTATGTTCCCAATGAAAAGGACGGCACCATCTCGGTGATCGACACCGCCACCGATCAGGTCGCGCATCAATTGCCCTTGCAGGGGCGTCTGGGCAAGCGCATCCAGGCGGTCGCGGTCGATGCGGCTGGCAAGACGCTGTATGTGGTGGTGCGGGATGACAACGCGGTGGCCATGCTGGACCTGCAAACGAAAAAAGAACTGCGTCGCATCGAAGTGGGCGACGAGCCGGAAGGCATCAGCATCTCCCCGGATGGCAAGACCCTGGTGGCTTGCCTGGAAGAGGAACATGCCGTGTCGTTTGTGGATATGGTCAGCTTCAAGCTGCACCACAAAGCCAAAACGCAGGGACGCAACCCCGAACATTGCGAATTCAGCCCGGATGGAAAATGGCTGCTCGCCAGTAACGAAGAAAGCGGCGATGTGGATGTGATCGACACGGCCATCTTCAAATCGGTGGCACTGATCAAGGCCAGCAAGCATCCGCGTGGTGTCGGTTTCGCGCCAGACGGCAAGCATGCCTACATCGCCAATGAAGCGGCCAACCTGCTGGAAGTGGTCAGTGTGGGCGACTGGAAGGTGCTGCATCGCATCAAGGTCGGCCTGCGTTCCAATGGCGTCAAGGTGTCTGCCGATGGGCGGCGTGTCTATGTCAGCAATGGCGGTGATGCCAGCGTCAGTGTGGTGGATACCAGCACCCATCAGGTGACGGCTACCGTCAAGGTCGGCCAGCGGCCGTGGAATATGGCACTGACGCCGGATGATAGAAAGCTTTATGTCGCCAACGGCCGTTCCGATTCGATCAGTGTGATCGACACCGTGACTTTGCAGCCCTTGCGGGACATTCCGGTGGGCAAGGCGCCATGGGGCGTGGTGATACGCTAAAGCCCTGCGGCGGCTAGCTGCAACGCCCGCCCGTCATGGTGCCGGGCGTACGCTGTAAATGGTCCAGTGCTGTTCGCCAGCGCGTGACATGGAGCAGCCCAGCGCGGCGCTTTCGCCGGGCAGCAAGCGGTGCCGGGTGTGGTCCGGGGTCTGCACCTGCATGAACCAGCGGTCTACCCATACTTCAAGTGGCGGCTGCCCCGGCCTGGCCTGCAACACCATCAATTTGCCATCTTTCTCCGCGCAGCTGGCATCGTCTATGCCGACCAGGCTGACCTGTGCTTCCACACTGTTCTGCGCTGCCACAGGGCTGTTAGCTTCCATATTGCTATTCGTTATGCCTTGCTGAGTCGTGCTGGCTTCATCGGCTTGAGCCAAGGCGCAAAACAGCAGGCCTGCGGCCAGCCAGCCTTGCGCAGGGCGGCCGCTATGCGCCATGCGTTGATGCGATGCATGTTTCACACCATCCGTTTCCATTTTTCAGTCCTCGCTATCAATATAAAGCGCGCGATCTAAAGCGTATCAGTCCAGCAATGCTGGCTGGTCCAGTTCTGCGGCCAAGGCGATCACGGCATCTGCACTCATGCGCTTGAGCGGCTGGCCACTGGCCAGTGCGACCTCACTGGCATGCTGGTCCAGACGCTGTTGCAGCGCCAGCAAACGGGCACGCACCGCGCTGCGTGCACTGGCATCCGCTGCCAGAGCCGATTGCGGTGCGCGTGCCAGCCGTTCCATCACGCTGCCGGTATGGCGCGCGGCAAGGTACAGCTGCTGGGCGTCCGGCCCGGACATGCCGCTTGCCGGGGCCGTGCCATAGGCCTCGCGGATCAGGGTGTAGAGGCCAGTGATCACGGGCAGGATGCGGTCACCCGCATAATCGGCAGACATGCCCAGCCGTAGTGCACTGAGCTGTTGTGCATGGCGTATGGCCTCGAATTTCCAGTTGAACGGGCTGCCGAACACCCACTGCACCATCTCCTCGGCACTGACGCTGGTGCTCTTGCGCAGCGCCTGCGGATACTGTGCATACAACAACAGCATCAGCTGGCGCAGGTCTTCGGCATGTTGCTCTAGAGCTTGAGCCCGATTGCCAAGGTGATGGGGCGTCCTCGCCTGTTCGGCAGACCAGGCCGGCAGCACTAGCAGGCCAGTCATCGACAGGCTGCCTAGCAGCAGGCACAAGCGGCCAGTGCGTCGTGTGGTCATCGGTATGGGCATGCTCACTCCTTGGAAACAGAACAAAACGGGCAGGTCATCAAGCCACTATCATCAAGCGCAAGCATCAAGCGCAAGTCGCGCATAACATCAAGCGCAAGTCGCGCATAAAAAAAAACCGGCTAGGCGCCGGTTTAAAAGTATCTCGTCATGGAGGGACGAACATACTACGGAGAATGAAGCGAGCGCCAAGAGCGTTGGCATCGCAGTATTCAGGTGTCATCATGCCGCAGCAGAAAAGCGCGGCACAGTGAAACATTCCCGCGTAGCCGCTCACTTGCTCCCTTTATCAACCACGTTGTAGCGTATGGCCAGATGCACCAGTTGGCCGGTAGTTTGTACCCCCAGTTTCTGGCGTACCTGGGTCTGGATATTGGCGGCGGTCTTGTAGCCTATGTGCAGATGCTCAGAGATCTCGCTGAGCGACTCGCCCGATGCGATGCGCCTGAATACTTCGAATTCGCGTGGGGACAGCTTGTCCAGCGGCTTGTCTGCCAGCGAGAAGCGCTCCATGGCCAGGCTCTGCGCCAGCTCATGCCCGATATAGCGATGTCCGCGCAGGATCTGCGCCACGGCATCCAGCAGCACCTCGGGCGCATCGGTCTTGACGATGTAGCCACGCGCACCGGCCTGCATGGCGCGTGCCGCATAGATGCTGTCATCGTGCATGCTGAAGATCATCAGCCTGGCATGCGCGTCACGCGCCAGGATGCGTTGCAGGGTCTCCATGCCGCCTACGCCAGCCATGTCCAGATCCAGAATGCCCAGGTCCGGGTGATGTTCCTGCCATAACTGCAGCGCACGTTCGCCGTTCTCGGCCTCTGCCACCACGTGGTAGCCCGCTTGTTCCAGCACCATTTTCAGGCCATGCCGGACCACGGCATGGTCATCCGCCAGCAATAGTCTTGACACGCTTGGTTCCTGTTGCAAGTTGTAGGGGCAGGGCGGCTGAAACCAGTACGCCAGCACCAGCGCTGCTGACCAGCTGAAAACTGCCCTGTATGGATTCCACCCGCTCACGCATGCCGGTCAGCCCGAACGAAGCATAGTGGCTACGGGTGTCGAAGCCCACGCCGTTGTCGCGGATCTCGATCTGGATGGACGTGCCTGCACTGTTGCTGAGGCGATGCACCAGCACATTCACCAGCGTGGCATCGGCATGGCGTGCGACATTGGTCAGCGCTTCCTGCACCATGCGGTAGGCGATGATGCTGACAAAGTCCGGCAGACGGCTGCAGCGTTCGTCCAGATTGAGGTTGAGGTGCACACGCGGGTTCTGCCTGGCCCATTCGCTGACCAGGCAGCGGATGGCTTCGATCAGGCCATGTGCGTCCAGCGCTGCCGGGCGCAGCCGCTTGATGATGCGTTTGACGGCGGTCTGAATGTGTTCGGCATGACTGACGATGCGGGCCGCGTGGATGGCCAGTGCCGAATCCTGATCACGTAGCGGCAATGCTGCCGCATCGAGGCGGATCGCGGTCAGGTATTGGCCCAGGTCATCGTGGATCTCGCGCGCCAGATGGCAGCGCTCCTCCTCCTGTACCTGCATGGCGTGATGTGACAGGGCGCGGTTATCCACCAGCAGCCTAGCCAGCTCCTTTTCGGCCAGATGCTGCTCGGTGATGTCGGTGAAATAGCCGTGGATCTCATGGCCCTGGCCTGCGCTGATCGAGGACAGACGGAAGCGCGCCATCACCACCCATGGCGCCTGATCCATGCGCCGCAGGCTTAGCTCATGGAAATCCAGCGAAACGCCGGTGTGCAGCTGGTCCAGCAGGGCCAGCCATTGATCGCCAAGGGCGACGGCCAGATTGAAGCGCAGCTGTCTGTTGCTGCTCATGCCGGACATGACGCGAAAAGCCTCGTTACATAAGCGTACATGGCCATCGGCAGAGGCGATGAAGTTGCCGCTCAGGCCTTCTTCGAACAAGGTCTTGTACAGCGCCAGGCTGTCGCGCGAACGGGTCTCGGCCTGGATGCGCATGCGGATCTCGGCGGCCAGCTCGCGCATGCGCCTGCCAGAGAACCAGATGGCGGCGATGGCGATCGCCAGCAGCACTTGTGGTAGTTCGTCGATCTCGCTGTGCTCCAGTGGAGCAGTCCAGGCGATGAAGCGCTCCGCCAGATCCAGCCAGGCCGAGACGATGAACACCAGGGTCACCATGCCGCTGGCAATGAGCAGGTCGCGCTGATGTGTGCCCAATCGGCGCATGTACATACCGTCATGTTTCAGTTTGTGGGGGCGTTGATTCTCTTACAGCGTCCCACCTGTCGATAGTGAGTTTCTCCCGAATTGATGGGCTATTTCAGCCCGACCTGAGCCGGTTCGGGAATCCCGACCGATTCCATGAATTCTTGCTGCTCCCGTCGGGAATCATTCATCTACTGGATTTGTAACAACTTGTTAACAATGGGCACCTGCTGAACGACGAGATTCGGCAGAGGTTTGAATTCCAATCAAATTCAGGAGAGGTATATGAAACGCAAAATAGTCAACGCCGGTCTAGGCGCGGCCATTGGCAGTCTGTTTGCGCTGACGCTGGTGCAGCCAGCGATGGCCGATGAAGATCTGACCAAGCGCCAGCAAGACCCTAACCAATGGGCACTGCAGACGGGTAATTACGAGGGGCAGCATAACAGTACGCTAAGCCAGATCAACAAGGGCAACGTCAAGAATGTGAAGGCGGCCTGGTCGTTCTCTACCGGTGTGTTGCATGGCCATGAAGGCGCACCGCTGGTGGTGGGTGACATGATGTACATCCACTCTGCATTCCCTAATAACACCTTCGCCGTCAATCTGAATGACCCTGGCAAGATCGTCTGGTCGCACAAGCCCAAGCAGGAAGCGTCGGTCAAATCGGTGATGTGTTGCGATATCGTGGACCGTGGCGTTGCTTATGGCGCAGGCCAGATCGTGAAGAAGCAGGCCGATGGCCACTTGCTCGCGCTGGATGCCAAGACCGGCAAGGTCAACTGGAAAGTGGAAGTCTGTGACCCCAAGGTCGGCTCCACGCTGACCCAGGCACCGTTCGTGGTCAAGGACACCGTGCTGATGGGTTGCTCCGGTGCTGAACTGGGTGTGCGCGGTGCGGTGAACGCATTCGACCTCAAGACCGGTGCGCTGAAATGGCGTTCCTTTGCCACCGGCCCGGATGAAGAAGTCAACCTGGCCAAGGATTTCAACAAGGACAATCCACACTACGGTCAATTCGGCCTGGGCACCAAGACCTGGGAAGGCGATGCCTGGAAGATCGGTGGCGGCACCAACTGGGGCTGGTATGCCTATGACCCCAAGCTGAACCTGTTCTACTACGGCTCCGGCAACCCGGCACCATGGAACGAAACCATGCGTCCTGGCGACAACAAGTGGACCATGACCATCTGGGCACGTGATGTCGATACCGGCAAGGCGAAATGGGGCTATCAGAAGACACCACACGATGAGTGGGACTTTGCAGGTGTGAACCAGATGGTGCTGACCGATCAGCCTGTCAACGGCAAGATGACGCCTCTGCTGAGCCACATCGACCGTAACGGCATCCTGTACACCCTTAACCGCGACACCGGTGGCCTGATCGTGGCCGAGAAGGTGGATCCGGCGGTGAACGTGTTCAAGAAGGTGGATCTGAAGTCTGGCGTGCCAGTGCGTGACCCCGAGTTCTCTACCAAGATGGATCACAAGGGCACCAATATCTGCCCATCCGCCATGGGTTTCCACAACCAGGGTCTGGATGCTTACGATCCTGAATCCCGCACGCTGTACGCTGGCCTGAACCACATCTGTATGGATTGGGAGCCGTTCATGCTGCCATACCGTGCTGGTCAGTTCTTCGTCGGTGCAACGCTGGCGATGTACCCCGGCCCGAATGGCCCAACCAAGACCGAAATGGGTCAGATCCGCGCATTTGACCTGACCAACGGTA
The DNA here is from genome assembly GCF_005502435.1 of Methylobacillus flagellatus. GTDB lineage: Bacteria > Pseudomonadota > Gammaproteobacteria > Burkholderiales > Methylophilaceae > Pseudomethylobacillus > Pseudomethylobacillus flagellatus_A. The sequence continues at coordinate 734,219 of NZ_SCOU01000001.1, read as the reverse complement.
AGGCCAAGTGGACCAAGTGGGAGAAGTTCGCGGCTTGGGGCGGCACCTTGTACACCAAGGGCGGCCTGGTTTGGTACAACACCCTGGACGGTCACATCAAGGCACTGGATAACGCCAACGGCAAGGAACTGTGGAAGTTCAAGATGCCATCCGGTGGTATCGGTGCTCCGATGACCTATTCCTTCAAGGGCAAACAGTATGTCGGCAGCATGTACGGTGTCGGCGGCTGGCCTGGTGTAGGTCTGGTGTTCGACCTGACCGACCCGAGTGCTGGTCTGGGTGCTGTGGGTGCCTTCAAGGAACTGCAGGAGCACACCAATATGGGCGGCGGCCTGATGGTGTTCAGCCTGTAATCCGGGAAGCACTTAGCGTTTGAAGCCTGCTGCGTGGCGATGGGAATGTGGTCGTCACGCAGCACTTGCCGGGCTCAAGCGCATCAGCATGGAATCACTGTGTTGATGCGGATGCGCCTTGCATTCAAGCCATCTCAACTTTTGCAATCAACCAACATCACGTTCATCACGAAGGAATGTCGCGAATCATGCAAACCATGAAATCAAGGTTTCTGCGCCTAGCCATCAGTTCCCTGGTCGCAGGTATGGCGGGTCTCAGTGCGCTGCAGGCGCAGGCCGCAGACCTCAATGTCTGTGCTGGCGAGAACGAAATGCCATTCTCCAATGCGAAAAAAGAAGGCTTCGAGAACACACTCGCCGAGCTGGTGGGCAAGTCACTGAACCGCAAGGTCAATTTCGTCTACTGGAAGGACGCGCGCTACACCGTGCGTGACCATCTGGACCAGAACAAGTGTGACCTGATCATGGGTGTGGACAGCAGCGACCCGCGCGTGCTCAAGACCGAGCCCTATTACCGAAGCAGCTATATCTTCATCACACGTGAAGACCGTGGTATCGACATCTCTTCCTGGAATGACGACCTGCTCAAGGAGCGCAATTTCCGTATCGGCGTGCTGCCGGACAGCCCAGGCAAGGTCATGCTGCTGCAGATCAACCGCTTTGATGACATGTTCGACTACTTCGCCGAGAAGCAGCGCTACCAGTCCACGCGTAATAAATATGTGAAGGTGGACCCGGAAGAAGTCATGAATGACGTGGCCTCCAGCTATATCCATGCCGCCATGTTGTGGGCGCCTGAAGTCGCCCGCTACATCAAGAAGAGCCCGGTGCCGCTCAAGGTGGAAGTGGTCAAGGACGACGCTAAAAAAGCCAATGGTCAGAAAGTGCCCATGCACTATTCGGTGGCCATGGGCGTACGCAAGGACGATGTCGCGCTGCAGCAGGCGCTGAACAAGGTCATCACCGAAAAACGTAGCGATATCGAGGCCATCCTGCGCGCCGAAGGCATCCCGCTGCTGCCAGTTTCTAGCCAATAAACGAGGAAATAATGATCCATAACGATACAACCCCCGGTGCTTACCCACTGACACGCAGTGCTGTGCTGCTAGGCATCGCGCTGGTGCTGGCCAGCATCTCGCAAGCGCAGGCCGCAGAGGAGGCCGCTGGTCCGGTGCTGGATTTTCGCGGCACCATCTCCGGCGAGCCGCTTGATTTCAATGACGGCAAGGGTCCGGATACACCGGCTGTGCAGAAATTCATGCGCACCGGCAAGAACCCCTACAACGACCAGCCCGACGCCATCAACAACGGCAACATCATCTTCTCCACGGCCTGTGCCGGCTGTCATGGCCACCATGCCGAGGGCAAGCTGGGCCCGGCGCTGGGCGACGACTACTGGACCTATCCGGGCAACGCGCTGGACAAGGGCTTGTTCGAAACCATCTACGGTGGCGGGCAGGGCATGATGGGCCCGCAGCGCGGCCTGATCAGCCGGGACGAGATCCTGCAGGTCATGGGCTGGCTGCGCAGTATCTACCATGGTGACCCGAAAAAGGCCAAATGGAAGAAGTGATGCGGCGGCCAGCTTGACTGGGCAAGCCGCGATTCCGAACACTGAATCAGATTCCGCCGGGGTGCTCTGGTGAACACCGGCGGGAATGTAGTTTCACCAGCAAACCAAATCAACAAGGAGATTCTCATGAAAAGCATTTTGACGATGGTGGCACTGGCGGGCGCAATCATGGCGTCGGGCACTGCGCTGGCTTACGACGGCACCAAGTGTAAGGAAGCAGGCAATTGCTGGGAAGCCAAGCCTGGCTACCCGGAAAAGATCGCCGGTTCCAAATACGATCCCAAGCATGACCCGGTCGAGATCGGCAAACAGCAGGCCAGCATCAAAGCCATGGACGCACGCAATGCCAAGCGCATCGCCAATGCCAAGGCCACCGGCAAGTTCGAATACGACATCGAATAATCTGCCATCCCAGGTTCAGGCCGCTGTCTTACTGGCGGCGCGCCTGACCCACTTGAATCAAGCCCATAGCGCCAGGCCAAACAGCCACGCAATTTCACGCCAGGACCCGTATGCAAGCGCATGAAACTGACACATCCCCAACACGCTCCGTCGATCTGACTACATGGCGGACGCACGCCCTGCGGTTCGAGCAGGCATTGAACAGTGTGGTGCTGGGCCTGCAGCCACAGGTGCGGGCGCTGACCATCGCCATCTTCGCGCGTGGCCATGTGCTGCTGGAGGGCGATGTAGGCGTAGGCAAGACTACGCTGCTGCGTGCGGCGGCACGTCTGCTGGGCGGTGCTTACCAGCGTATCGAAGGTGCTGTGGACCTGATGCCAGGCGACCTGCTGTATCACACTTATATCGATGAACACGGCCAGCCTGCCGTCGCGCCCGGCCCTTTGCTGCGCCACGAAGACGCGCTGGCGGTGTTCTTCTTCAACGAGATCAACCGGGCACGGCCACAGGCGCACTCCTTGTTGCTGCGCCTGATGGCGGAACGCGGCGTCAATGCCTTCAACCGTGATTACCAGTTTCCGCACCTCACTGTGTTCGCCGACCGCAACCGACTGGAGCGCGAGGAGACCTTCGAACTGCCCGCTGCGGCACGTGACCGTTTCTTCATGGAGATCGCCATCGATGCGCCTGAAGCGCGCGAACTGCAGCGCGACCTCATGTTCAATACGCGCTTCCACGATGTGGATGCGCTGATCGCCAGCCTGCCCCACGGTCTGCTCGATTATGCCGCGCTGAATCAGGTCAGTCAGGCGGTGCAGGCTTCGGTGCGTGCCGAGCTGGCCTTGCAGGATTACGCCATCAATCTGTGGCAGGCACTGCGCCACCCAGCGGCGCATGGCATCACGCTGGACGATGTGGACATGGCCAGCCTGGTGGCCGGTGGCGCCAGTCCGCGTGGCATGGCCATGCTGATGCGTGCCGCGCGTTGCCGCGCCTGGCTGGAAGGGCGTGACTACCTGACGCCGGATGATATCCGTGTCATCTTCCACAGCACGGTGGCACATCGTGTGTTCCTGAGCCCGGTGTATGAGCTGCGCCGTGAAAGCATCGTGCCACGCTTGCTGGACGCCGTGCTGCAAGCCACGCCAGCACCGTAACAAGGGCTGTACCTCGATTGCCGACTGCCTTATCAAGAACTCGCCCGCCTGCCGTAAAGGAATCCCGTGTCCGTTTTTAAGCCTGACGACATCGTTTATCGCCTGGACTGGCGCGCGCGCAGTGTGCAGCCCGGCAGTCACGCCACGCGCACACCGGGCGGCCATGCGGATTTTCGCGGCTTCGCGCGCTTTATGGATCAGCCAGACCCGCGCCGCATCGACATGCGCGCCAGTCTGCGCCAGAACCCGCGTCAGTGGATGGTGCGTCAGTACCATGAGCGAGGCGCCATCGTGGTCTATCTGATCGTGGATCTGTCGGCTTCGATGCGTTTTCAGGGCGTGACGGATAAAGCGGCGCTGCTGCGTCACATCGCCAGCAGCATCGCCTGGTCTGCCAGCCGTTCGGGCGATGCCGTCGCCATGTTCGCCTGCGACCAGAAACTGCGTGAGGATTGCCGCGTGCTGCCCAGTGCACGTCCTGGCGTGGCCCAACAGGTGTGGCAGCAATTGCTAGCTGTGGATACCGCACAAAGCGTCAGCGCGGATAGCCTGCCGCTGGCGGTTGGCCAGTTGCGCCGCAAGCGTTCGCTGGTGTTCCTGCTGTCCGATTTTCATGTTGAGTCAGCGCTGCTGGCGCGCACCTTGAATGCCTACGCCAGCCATGATCTGGTGCCTGTCGTGCTATGGGACAGTGCGGAATACCGCCAGCTGCCGCAGTGGGGTTGGGGCAGGGTGCGTGACATGGAAACCGGCCGCGAGCACACCTTGCTGTTTCGCCCCGGCCTGCACCGCAAGATCAGCGAACACTATGAGCAGCGGCGTGCCGAGCTGCGCGCGCGTTGCCGTGCGGCGGGTGCACGCGCGCCATTCTTTGTCGAAGACCAGTTCGATGCGCAGCGTCTGACGCGCCATTTGCTGGAGGGCAGCTGACATGCGGCATGCCATCCACAATCGACGCTTCATCGTCATGACTGGCCATGCTTTACTGCTGGCGTGCTTGTTGTGCAGCTTGCTGGCCATGCCTGTGCAGGCCAACCCGGATGAGCCAGCCGATCAGGTCAGCATCGTCAGCAACAGCGTGCGCGCGGTGGGCTACCGCATCGGCGATCATGTGCAGCAGCGATTGCAGATCGCCACGCCCAAAGGCTATCAGCTGGATAAGGCCTCCTTGCCCTTGGGCGACAGCGGCGCGCCGGTGGAGCTGCAGGCAGTGGAATCGCATGCAGTGGAATCAAAAAATACGGATCAGGCTGAACATAGCCTGCACACGCTGGTGCTGGATTGGCAGCTGTTCCGCGCCATGCGCGAGGTGCGGCCCTTGCCTTTGCAGGCACTGACGCTGGAGTTCCGTCGTGGTGATGCGGTGTTGCATGTGCCGGTACCGGCAGCCCGTATCGTGGTCTCGCCACTGCTGCCCACCACGCTGGAACGCGAATATGTGCAGCCACGGGCCGATGTAGCCGCGCAGGCGATCGCCACCGGCCCTTTGTGGCAGCGCTTCCTCGTGGCGGCACTGGTACTGCTGCTGACGCTGCTCTATTTTGCCTGGCGCTACGATGTGCTGCATTTGCGTCGGCCGCAAGCGCCGCTGCGCCTGGCCTGGCGTCAATTGCGCCGCATGCCGGCCACGCAGGACGAGGCCGCCGCCATGCTGCCGCTGCGACGTGCGCTGGATCAGGTGGCAGGCACCGCCATCAGCAGTGAGCGGCTGGATACGCTGTTCCAGCGCTGCGCCTGGCTGCTGCCTTTGCGGGCCGAGATCACGCTGTTCTATGTGGCTTCGGACCGCGTGTATTTTGCCGCGCAGGCATCGCCGTTACCACGTGCTGCACTGGTGCAACTGGCCCGCAAACTGGCCATGCTGGAATCTGCCTGATGGGCGCGTTCGGCTTTTCCCAGCCATGGATGCTGTTGCTGTTGCCGCTGGCCTTGCTGCCGCTGTTGCTGCGCGGCCAACCGGCCTTTGCCTACCCCTCCTTGCAGCGCTTGCCCGTGGATGGCCTGTCGCGCTGGCTGGAACACGCCTGGCGTGGATTGGGTGCCATCGCCATCAGCGCGCTGGCAGTGGCGATGGCCGGGCCTTATATCACCGGAAAATCCACCGAACAGGTTGGCCATGGTGCCCACATCATGGTGGTGCTGGATCGTAGTGCCAGCATGAACGACGACTTTGCCGGGCAGCGTAGCGAGGGTGACAAGGCTTCCAAGATGGCTGCTGCACGCAGCGTGCTGGAGCGCTTCATAGACCGTAGCCGCCAGGATCTGCTGGGTATGGTCACCTTCAATACCTCCCCCATCATGGTGGCGCCATTGAGCGGCGACCGCGAGGCGGCACTGGCCGGGCTGCGTGCCACCGACGCGGGTGGCGTGGGATTCACCGCCGTGGCCAAGGGACTGGCCATGGGGCTGGACAGTTTTCGTGGCAAGCCGGTCACCGGCGCACGCGTGATCCTGCTGGTGTCCGATGGCGGCGCGCATCTGGACGGCAAGACGCGTGACCTGCTGCGTGCGTCCTTCCATCGCCAGAGCGCCGCGCTGTACTGGATCTACCTGCGTGATAGCAATGGCGGCAGCCTAGAGCAGGTGCCGGAGGAGGGCAATGAAGATGCTTATCCGGAATATCAGCTGCATACCTATTTCAAGACCCTGGGCGTGCCGTATCGCGCTTACGAAGCCGAGAATCCGCAGGCGGTCAGTGCCGCGCTGGCCGACGTTGCGCGTCTGAAGAATCTACCAGTGCATTACCGTGTGGCCGAACCACGCCGCGATGTTGCGCATTACGGCTATGTGCTGGCGGCGCTGGCGGTGCTGGTCTTGTTGCTGTTGCATCTGAGCGAGGTAAAACAATGGCGTACCACCTGAAACTGGTCTGGGTGATGGCCTTGTGCCTGGCCCTGTCCTTGCTGGCCACGGCCTGGACCGGCCTGGAACTGTACCGCAGCACGCGCTACAACCAGGCACTGGAAAAGCAGGCGCATAACACGGGCGTAGCGATCACCGATCTGACCCTGCCGCAGGCACGCTACGCAGAAGCGGCGCGATTGATGCGTGCCGGCCGCAGCAGCGACGCCATCGCCGCTTATGCGAAACTGGCGGCCGGGGATGACGCGGCGCTCAGCATCGCCGCGCATTTCAATCAGGGCAATCACTACCTGCGTCAGTCCATCAGCTTGCTGGATAACGAAGGACTGGCTGCCTACGACAGGGCCGCGCCACAGCTGTCCATGGCCAAAGCGCATTACCGTCAGGCGTTGCGCGTAAAACCGGACTGGGTGGAAGCCAAGTACAACCTGGAGCTGGCCTTGTTGCTGTCACCAGCCCTGCAAAGTGCGACGGACAGTGAGGAAGAAGAGGAAGACGACAGCAAGGCCACGCATGGCTGGCCGTCCATTCCCGGTTTCCCGCGCGGGATGCCATAAGGCATGCAGCAGGACATGCCAAGTTTGCTGACACGCTTCTTGCGGCATCCGGGTCAGCGCCTGCGGCTGGACAGACGCGCCGCACTGCTGCTGGCCGCGTTGCTGCTGGCATTGATCTGCCTGGCACGGCCAGCGGCGCTACTGCCACGGCCACAGCATGACTGGTTCTTTGTGGTGGACATCACGCAAAGCATGAACGTGCGCGATTACGGGGAGGAGCAGGCCGCCATCAGCCGCCTAGCCGAAAGCAAATACACGCTGCGACAGACCTTGCGCGCCTTGCCGTGTGGTGCACGCGTGGCACTGGGGCTGTTCACCGAGCGCAGCACCACGCCAATCACGCGGCCGCTGGAAGTGTGCGCGCATTTTGGCGCGCTGGACGAGACCATCAATGGCATCGACTGGCGCATGGCCTGGGCGGCAGATTCCTTCATCACGCACGGCTTGTTCAGTGCCATCGAGCAGACGGCCAGGAATGGGGCCGGATTCCATCTGGCGTTCTTTACCGACGGCCATCAGGCGCCACCTTCCAACGTGGATTACCTGCCCAAATTCTCCGGCAAGCCGGGCGCGGTAAACGGCATCATCGTCGGGGTCGGCAGTCGTCAGCCCGGCCGTATCCCCAAGCTGGATGAGCAGGACAACATCACCGGCTACTGGGAGCTGGACGATGTGATGCGCTTTGCCACCTTTGGCGTTTCACGCAAAACCATGTCGGTGCAGGACATGGAGAATTACCACGGCCGTAATGCACCGCACGGTGGCAACCCGGCCGAACAGGCTGACGCGCACCTGTCCGCGCTCAACGAGGGCGCACTGGCCCAGTTGGCCGACACCACCGGGCTGGGCTATATGACGCTGACCAAAAGCAGCGAGGTGGTATCGCGCCTGACCTCCCATCGCATGGCCAACTGGCGCCGGGCCATCACTGACCTGCGCCCGGTGTTTGCGCTGCCCGCCTTGCTGTTGCTGCTGGCGTTCTATCTGCCACCGGCATTTTTCACCCGGATCAACAAGCGCGCGCGAAGCTCGCTGCGCGTGCTCAGACCTCATTTCAAACCAAGGAGAATCACATGAAATACCTGATCGGCATGCTATGCGCTGCCTGGACCATACAGGCCCACGCGCATGGCCCCACCCCCCAGAAAACCGACCAGACGCTGGCCATCCCGGCCAGTGCCGATGCCATCTGGAAGCAACTGAGTGGCGAATGCGCCGTGGTCAACTGGCATCCGCAAGTGGCCAAATGTGAACAGAACGGGCCACTCAAGCGCGTGTTGACGCTGCGTAACGGCGGCAAGATCAGTGAAGAGATCGACGAGATATTGCCCGGCGAATGGTCAATCTCGTATCGTCTGGGCAGTGCGACAGAGATCGAGGCATTGCCGGTCAGTTCGCTGACCGGACGTATCAAACTCAAGGTGGAGGGGACGAATACTCAGGTCAGCTGGATGGCACGTTACTACCGTGTGGATACCACCAATGAGCCGCCCAAAGGCAAGGATGACCCGGCGGCCAAGGCTGCGGTGGATGCTTATGTGAAAGCCGGGCTGGACGGGCTGGCGGCCAGTGTGGCGGCAAAAAAATAGCGGTGGACCGATCGCCACCGCTGGTTTTAACGCTTTAGTACCAGAGTTAACCCACCCACCGCCCTGCAGGATGAGGGCGGTTTTTTGCACTCTAGATTTTATGCCCTGATTTTTATGCCCTGATTTTTTACCTAGTGAGCAGCAGCTTTTCCAGCGTCAGGCGGTAGGTGTCCTTGAGCGGCTCGATGTCCTTCACGCCCACGCACTCGTTGAGTTTGTGGATGGTGGCGTTCAGCGGGCCAAATTCGATCACCTGCTTGCAGATGTCCGCGATGAAGCGGCCATCCGAGGTGCCGCCTGTGGTGGATAGCTCGGGCGTCACACCATAGGCCTGCTGGATCGCTTCGGCGATGGCTTCCACCAGATTGCCGCGCGGGGTGATGTAGGGCGGGGAATATTCCCAATCCAGATCATAGTTCAGCGCGTGCTGGTCCAGGATGGCATGCACACGCTGTTTGAGGTTCTGCTCGGTGCTGCCTTGTCCATTCAGTTCGGGACAGAAACGGAAGTTGAACAATATCTCCACTTCGCCGGGCACCACATTGGTGGCACCGGTGCCGCCGTTCATGTTGGAGATCTGCCAGGAAGTGGGCGGGAAGTATTCGTTGCCCTGGTCCCACACCGTTTCCACCATGTCCTTGATGGCAGGCGCGACCAGGTGGATGGGGTTCTTGACCAGATGCGGGTAGGCGATGTGGCCCTGCACGCCTTTTACCACCAGCTTGCCAGACAGCGAGCCACGGCGGCCATTCTTGATCATGTCACCGACCACCTTGTTGGAGGTGGGCTCGCCGACGATGCAGTAGTCGAAATGTTCGCCACGCGCCTTGAGGGCTTCCACCACCTTGACCGTGCCGTCCACGGCCACGCCTTCTTCATCCGAGGTGATCAGCAGGCCGATGGAACCGGCATGGTTCGGGTGCGCTGCGACGAAGTCTTCGATCGCGGTCACAAACGCGGCCAGTGAGGTCTTCATGTCCGCCGCACCGCGTGCGTACAGCATGTCGTCCTTGATGGTGGGCTCGAATGGCGGGGTATGCCATTTATCCAGCGGACCGGTCGGCACCACATCGGTGTGACCAGCGAACACCAGCAGCGGACCGCTGTTGCCACGGCGTGCGTAAAAGTTGTCCACATCGCCGAAACGCATGCGCTCGATCTTGAAGCCTAGCGGCTCCAGGCGCGAGATCATCAGCTCCTGACAACCGGCATCTTCCGGGGTGTTGGAGCGGCGTGACAACAGGTCGATGGCCAGTGCTAGCGTGGGGGTCATGGTGCTCATGTTCACTCGGTTCAGAGGGCGCTTGCTCCAGCGCTCAGGGTTTTAAGAGGGTGGCGTAGCGGGCTTCATCAAAGCCCACCGCCAGTAGACGATCTTCCTGCTCCAGCAGCGGGCGCTTGATCACCGAAGTGTAGGCCTGCATCAGCGCACGTGCACTGGCATGATCGACCACACCGGCTTTCTCGGCATCGCTGAGACCGCGCCAGGTGGTGCCGCTGCGGTTGATGAGCGTTTCCCAGGGCTGTTGTGCCAGCCAGCGCGTCAGCGTGGCTTCGTCCACGCCCTGTTTCTTGAAGTCATGGAAGGCGTAGACGATGCCGTTGGCATCCAGCCAGACGCGTGCCTTTTTGACCGTGGAACAGTTGGGGATGCCGTAGAGCTTCAATATGCGCCTCATCAAATCAAAACAGGTTGCGATAGGGTGTTCTCAACACCGTTGCTGCCCGGATAACAGAGCCTATCTAACAGAGCCTGTCTATAAGCGTAGCCGGTTTAAATGCCGCGCAGCAACTCGTTGATGCCCACCTTGCCCAGCGTCTTGGCATCGACCTTCTTGACGATGACTGCGCAATACAGGCTGTAGCTGCCGTCCTTGGATGGCAGGTTGCCGGCGACCACCACCGAGCCAGCCGGTACGCGGCCATAGGTCACGGTGCCGGTTTCGCGGTCGTAGATCTTGGTGGATTGGCCGATGTACACTCCCATGGAGATCACGCAGTTGTCTTCCACCACCACGCCTTCAACCACTTCGGAGCGTGCGCCTATGAAGCAGTTGTCACCGATGATGGTCGGGCCGGCTTGTACCGGTTCCAGCACGCCGCCTATGCCCACGCCACCGGACAGGTGCACGTTCTTGCCGATCTGTGCGCAGGAGCCCACGGTGGCCCAGGTGTCCACCATGGTGCCTTCGTCCACGAAGGCGCCGATGTTGACATAGGACGGCATCAGCACGGCATTCTTGCCGATGAAGGAGCCGCGACGCACGATGGCGTTCGGCACCACGCGGAAACCGCCGGCCTTGAAGTCGTCTGCGCTGTAGTCAGCGAACTTGGGCGGCACCTTGTCGAAATACTTGGTCACGCCATCGTCCATCAGCACATTGTCTTCCAGACGGAACGATAGCAGCACGGCCTTCTTGATCCACTGGTGGGTCTCCCACTGCTGGCTGTCGCCGATACGGGTGGCCACACGCAGGCGGCCAGCGTTCAGTTCTTCCAGTACGCCGAATACCGCGTCTTTGACTTCCTGGCTGGCGGTGGCGGGGGTGATCTCGGCACGACGCTCGAATGCGTCTTCGATGATGGCTTGCAGTTGTTGACTCATGGCGTTTCCGTAAGTGGGCAAAAAACGCCATTTTACCCGAAAGCATCACACTTTCGGGCTAATGGGCGCGGCGGAGCTTACTTGCGGGCTTGCTGGTACAGCGGCATCACGCTGGGGATCAGCTTTTGCAGATCGGCGATGCGGTTGGTGCTGGAGGGGTGGGTACTGAGGAATTCCGGCGGTGCGCTGCTGTTGAGCGCGCCCATCTTTTGCCACAAGGTCACGGCGGCATTCGGGTTGAAACCGGCGCGGGCAGCCAGTTCCAGGCCCATGCGGTCAGCCTCGCGTTCCTGCTCACGGCCATTCGGCAGCGCGAAGAACAGTTGCGAACCCATGGCGGCCGCCTGTACGCCCGCCCCTGCGGTGCTGCTCTTGCTGCCAGCGGCCAGCACGGCCAGGCCAGCGACGCCCACCTGCTGCACCGCGGCGATGGACATGCGTTCACGGCCATGCTCACGCAGCGCGTGGGCGATCTCGTGGCCGATCACGGCCGCCAGTTCATCGTCGGTGGCTTTGAGTTTATCGATGAGGCCGGTGAATACCATGATCTTGCCGCCCGGCATGCAGTAGGCGTTGACCTGGTCACTTTCTTCCACATTCACCTCCCATTTCCAGCTGAGTGCGTCGGCACGGAACACCTTGGTATGCGCGATCAGGCGGTTGGAGATGTTGCGCACGCGCTGCAGCTCGGCGCTGTCCGTGTTGAGTTTTTTGTTCTTGCTGGCTTCCTGCAGGGTCTGGGTATAAGCCTGTATCGACATGCTTTCCACCTGCGACTCAGGCAGCATCAGGAATTGTTTGCGTTCCACACCGGATACGCTGGAGTTGGTGGTGGTGGCACAGCTGCCGAGTTGCAAACCTGCAATGGCAAACATCAATACTAAAAGTTTTCTGTTCATGGTGTTCTTCCCGTACCTGGATTGAAGGGTGAAACGTGAATACCAGAATTATAGTATTACCGCGTCGCTACAACAGCCTTACTAAAAACAGCCTGCTTACAAAGTGACTTGTGCGCCCAGTTCGACCACGCGGTTAGGCGGTAGTTTGAAATGGTTGGTGGCGCTGTCCGCATTGCGGAACAGGCCTACGAACAGTTTCTCGCGCCAATAAGCCATCACCGAGGCGCGGCGTGCGAACAGTGTTTCCTTGCCGATGAAGTAGGAGGTGTCCATGGATTCCAGCTCCAGGCCATGCCGGGTGCTCAGTTCCAGATCGCGCGGGATGTCCAGATCGTCCTTGAAGCCATAGTGCATGGTGATGCGCCAGAAGCCGTGTTCCAGCGCCTCTACCTCAATGCGGTTGTCTTCGGCGATGTAGGGGATGTCGCCAGTCTTCACGGTCAGCAGGATCACGCGCTCGTGCAGCACCTTGTTGTGCTTGAGGTTGTGCAGCATGGCATGCGGCACACCGCTGGCATCCGGGGTCATGAAGATGGCGTTGCCGGGCACGCGCGTGGGCGGGTATTTGCCCATGGCTTCAATGAACGGTTCCAGCGCCATGGATTCACTGCGCAAACGGCTCAGCAGCAGGTCGCGCCCCTGTTTCCAGGTGGCCATCAGGGTCAGGATCACCGCCCCGATCAGGATGGGCACCCAGCCGCCATCTGGGATCTTCAGCACATTGGCACCGAACAGTGCCAGATCGATCACCAGGAACACCGCCACCAGTGCGCCGGTACGCCACAGGCTCCAGCCCCATACGCCATGGAACACCACCCCGGCCAGCAGCGTGGTGATCACCATGTCGCCGGTGACGGCGATGCCATAAGCGGCGGCCAAGTCACCGGAGGAGCCGAAGCCCAGCACCAGTGCCATCACCCCTATCATCAATATCCAGTTGATGCGCGGCATGTAGATCTGCCCCTGCTGGTTCTCGGAGGTGTGCAGGATCTGCATGCGCGGTAAAAAGCCCAGTTGTTGCGCCTGGCGGGATACTGAGAATGCGCCGGAGATCACGGCCTGCGAGGCGATCACGGTGGCCAGCGTGGCCAGTGCGATGAGCGGGAACAGCATCCATTCCGGTGCCATCAGGTAGAACGGGTTCTTGATGGTGCTGGCGTCGTGCAGGATCAGCGCACCCTGACCAAAATAGTTGATGACCAATGCCGGCAGCACCAGGCCGAACCAGGCCAGGCGGATGGGCTTGCGACCGAAATGGCCCATGTCGGCATACAGCGCTTCGGCACCGGTCACTGCCAGCACCACCGAGCCCAGCGCCACGAAGGCGACCCAGGGGCTGACGGCGAAGAACTGGTAGGCATAGTAGGGATTGAGCGCCTGCAGCACGGAAGGCTCCAGTGCGATATTGATGACGCCCAGCACCGCCAGAGTGCTGAACCACACCAGCATGATGGGCCCGAACATGGCCCCGACCAGCGCCGTGCCTTTGCTTTGCACCCAGAACAGAATGAAGATCACCAGCAGCGTGATCGGCACGATCATGCTGTGCAGGGCCGGGGCGGCCACTTCCAGACCTTCCACGGCGGAAAGCACCGAGATGGCGGGGGTGATCATGCCATCCGCGTAGAACATGCAGGCACCGAGTATGCCCAGCAGCAGGATGGTGGTCTGCTTGCGCGCGTCGCCGGCCAGGTTGCGCATGGCCAGCGCCAGCAGCGCCATGATGCCGCCTTCGCCACGGTTGTCGGCACGCATCACGAAGGCCACATATTTGACCGACACCACCAGGATCAGCGCCCACAGGATCAGCGACAGGATACCGAAGACATTGTCGTGCGTGAGCGGCACCGGGTGCGGGCTCACGGCGAACACCTCTTTCATGGTGTACAGCGGGCTGGTGCCGATGTCGCCATACACCACGCCCAGGGCGGTCAGCGCCAGAGCGGTCATGCGGGTTTTGTGCTGGGTGGTGCTTTCGGGTGACGCGCTAGAACTGGCGGATTCCATGCAGGTTTGCTTAAGAAGAGCAGGTAATCATTCTAACGCCGTGCCTGTACGAGGTGCCATGTAAATCACTGTTTGCGACATGAAATTTTTATGTTGTTGGGGATTTGCCATCCACCACGGCGGTGGCCTCACCTTCGCCCAGTACCAGTCGCACTGTGCTACCGGGTTCCAGTTGCTGGCTGCTGCGTACCAGCTTGCCATCATCCAGATGCACCAGGGCATAGCCACGACTCAATACGGCTTGCGGATTCAGATGGCCAAGGCTCTGCGACAGCTGGACCAGTTGCTGCCTACGGTATTGCAGGCGCTGTTGTGCGGCGGTCTGCAGACGCCAGTGCAGTTGCTTCAGCGTCACAGCCGGTTTGCTGGCCAGCTGCAGGCTGGCGCTCTGCAAGCGCCATTGCAATTGTTTCAGTGCTGCGCTGCGTCCGGCCAATTGCTGACTGGGCGACAGCAGGCGGCGTGCCAGAAAATCCAGCTGCTGGGCGTGGTTCTGCAGGCGCTGCTGCAATCGGCGATGCAGTTGCGCTTGTTGCTGCGTGAGGCGCTGCAACAGGCTCAGGCGGTCTGGTGTCGCCAGTTCGGCGGCGGCGGTGGGGGTGGGCGCGCGCTGGTCGGCCACGAAATCGGCGATGGTGGTATCGGTCTCGTGACCGACCCCGCTGATCACCGGCATGCTGCAACTGGCGATGGCACGTGCCACGAGCTCTTCGTTGAACTGCCACAGGTCTTCGATGCTGCCACCGCCACGGCACACGATCAGCACATCGCATTCGGCGCGTGTGCTGGCGCGCTGGATGGCAGCGGCGATGCGTTCGGCCGCGCCTTTGCCTTGTACCGGTGTGGGGTAGATCACCACTGGAATGCCGGGCATGCGGCGCTTGAGCGTGGTCAGCACATCGCGTAGCGCGGCGGCATCCGGCGAGGTGACGATGCCGATCTGGCGCGGCAAGGCGGGTAGGGCGCGCTTGCGGCCCGCGTCGAACAAGCCTTCGGCCTGCAGTTTCATGCGCAGGCGCTCAAAGGCTTCGAACAGGGCGCCCAGCCCGGCACGCTGCAGGGATTCCACGGTGAGCTGGAAATCGCCACGTGCTTCGTACAGCGTGACCACGGCGCGGGCTTCCACCTTGTCGCCTTCACGCGGTTGCCAGTCCAGATAGCTGTTGCGACCTCGGAACATCACGCAGCGCACCTGCGCGCCCTGATCCTTGAGCGAGAAGTACCAGTGACCTGACGCCGCGCGCGTGAAATTGGACACTTCGCCACTGACCCAGAACAGCGGAATGCTGCGTTCCAGCACCTCACGTGCCAAACGATTCAGCTCGCTGACGGTCAGTACGTGCGGGATTTGCGTGGGCATCACGCGGGTGGGGCTATCGGCCATGCGAGGTGAATCCGTTACAATGAACTCAAATTATAGAGGGACATCATGCCGAATCAATTTTTCTCTGGGCTGTTTGGCGGCCGTCGTGGTTATTTCATGGGTTTTCTGGCCAGTTTCGGCCTGGTGGCCTATGCCTTGTTCATCCAGCAGAAGTTCAACCTGGAACCCTGCCCGCTGTGCATCTTCCAGCGCATGGCCTACATGGCGCTAGGTGTGTTATTCCTGCTGGCGGCTTTGCATAACCCGGCGTCAGGCGGGCGCAAGTTGCATGGCGTGCTGCAGTTCATCGCAGCGGCGACCGGCGCAGGCATCGCGCTGCGGCACATGTGGATCCAGGCTAACCCGGATAAAGTCATGGCGGAATGCGGCGCAGGCTTTGACTACATCTTCGAGAACTTCCCGCTCAAGAACGCGCTGGATCTGGTGTTCAAGGGCACGGGCGAATGCTCGGCCATGGACTGGAGCCTGTTCGGCCTGACCATCCCGCAGTTGTCGCTAATCGGTTTTGTCGGACTTGGGCTGTTTGCGGTCTATCTTGCCACCTTGAGAACGCGTTGATTGAAATAGCTCACATGTATAAAAGACTCGAAGACTTCGTTGGCAACACCCCGCTGGTTCAACTGCAGCGCCTGCCCGGCAACACCAGCAACACCATTCTGGTGAAGCTGGAAGGCAACAACCCGGCGGGCTCGGTCAAGGACAGGCCGGCCTTGTCCATGATCATGCGGGCTGAAGCACGTGGTGATATCCAGCCCGGCGACACGCTCATTGAAGCCACCTCCGGCAACACCGGCATCGCGCTGGCCATGGCTGCTGCCATGCGCGGCTACAAGATGGTGCTGGTGATGCCGGACAATCAGTCCATCGAGCGTCGCCAGACCATGAAAGCGTTTGGTGCCGAACTGGTGCTGACCCCCAGGGATGGCAGCATGGAACTGGCGCGTGATGTGGCGCTCAAGATGCAGGCCGAGGGGGAGGGCATCGTGCTCGATCAGTTCGGCAATCCGGATAACCCGCTGGCGCACTATGAAGGCACCGGCCCGGAGATCTGGCGCGACACGGCAGGCAAGGTTACGCACTTCGTTTCCAGCATGGGCACCACCGGCACCATCATGGGCACCTCGCGTTACCTCAAGGAACAGAACCCGGCCATCCAGATCATCGGTGTGCAGCCGGAAGAGGGCGCGCAGATCCCCGGCATACGCAAATGGCCAGAAGAATACCTGCCCAGCATCTATGATGGCAGCCGTGTGGATCAGCTGATCTATGTGAGCCAGAAGCACGCCGAGAACACCACACGCCGCCTGGCCAGTGAAGAAGGCATCTTTGCGGGCATCTCCTCCGGCGGTGCCCTGTATGCGGCCCTGCAGCTGTCCAAACAACTGGAGAACGCGGTCATCGTCTCCATCGTGTGCGACCGTGGCGACCGTTACCTTTCCACTGGCATCTTCCCCTGAAGTCAGGGTCATGGCGACATGGCTTTGACACCATGACCTTGGCTTCATGGCCCTGAAACAAGCCACCACATCCGCTTTGGAGCGGGCGCACTGAATGCTGAAGCACGCGCCGCATCTGCTATCCGGCTGGTTCAGCGGGTTTACTGATGCCGACCTGCACCGCCAGGCGCGGCTGCCAGCCCGGCACTGGATGATGGCCTTGCTGAGTCTTGTGCTATCGCTGGCCTCACCGTCGCTATACGCGGTCAGCAGCATCACGGTGCACATCGGTGCGATCAGCAGTCCAAATTTCCAGGCCAGCGACCTCAATCTCGAATTACCGTTGGATAACGGTAAAGCCGTCACATTGAAGACCCGTTTACAGCAAGCAGACAACAGTTGGGCCGAGGCCAGCCTGCATTGCCCGGCGCTGGACAATCCGCAACTGGGCGTGTGGCGCTGCCGGGATGCCAAACTTGCCAGTCCGCAGGCCAATGGCAATGTCAGTGTGGCGCTGCAACTGCCTGTGGCGCAGCAGCCGTTCAAGGCGGATCTGCAGCTTGCAGCATTCAGTTTCAGTGACAGTGTGGGCCTGCATGCGGCTGACAAACTGGCAGCTGATGTCAGCTTGCAAGCCACGCCTGATGCAACTGGCTGGCGCTGGCAAGCTGCGCTGGACTGGCGCGAAGGCGAGTTGTTCTGGCAACCTTTTTACTTTGCCACCGGCGGCCACAGCCTGCATGCGGCCGGGCATTACAACGCGCAAGCGCTGCAGGTCGACACGGCGCAACTCAAGCTCAAGGCGGTTGGTGATGCCGATCTTTCCGGTATCTATAACCTGTCAGGCAAGCGCATCGAGCAACTCGCCTTGCAAACCTCGGCGCTGGATCTGGCCACGCTCTATCCGCTGCTGTTGAAGCCCCTGCTGGACAAGACCTCGCTCAATGACATGGAGATGGCAGGCACCGCCAGCCTGCAGTTCGCCATGCAGGCGGGTGAGCTGCAGGATTTCCGGCTGGATCTGCAGCAGGCGGACATTGCCGACCGCAAAGGCAAGTTCGCCTTGTACAAGCTGCAGGCCAGCATCCCCTGGTCTTACGATGCAGCGCAGCCGATCGCGCTGGATTATGCAGGTGGCCATCTGCTCGATATCCCACTGGGTGCCGCCAGGCTGCGCGCCGAGCTGGAGCGCTACTCGCTGCGTACGCCACAGCTGGTGCTGCCTATCCTGGATGGCGCGCTGACGCTCAATGAGGTCTCTGCTGCCTGGGTGAACCAGCAATGGCACTGGCATCTGCGTGCCGACCTGGCCCCCATCAGCATGACCGAGCTCAGTACAGCGCTGGGCTGGCCGCGCATGGAAGGGCAGGTGGCGGCCGCCATCCCGCAAGTGACTTACAGTGATGGAAAGTTGGTCACCAGTGGTGCCATGCAGTTCAAGCTGTTCGATGGCACGGTCACGGTGGGTAATCTGGCCATGCAGACTCCGCTGGGGCTGACGCCAAGATTGAATGCCGATGTGCAGTTCCGCAACCTTGATCTGGGCGCGCTGACGCGTACCTTTGCTTTTGGTGCCATCGAGGGGCGCATGGACGGTGACGTCAATGCGTTGCAGCTCGCCAACTGGAAGCCGGTGCAGTTCGATGCCATGTTCAAAAGCAGTACTGGCCGTTATCCACGCAAGATCTCGCAACGCGCGGTGGAGAACATCTCGGCGCTGGGTGGTGCGGGTGCGGCAGCCGCAGTGCAACGCAGCGTGCTGCGCTTTTTCAAGGAATTCAACTATGCCCGCATCGGCCTGACCTGCCGCGTGCGCAACGGTAACTGCGCCATGGACGGTGTGGATGGCAACCCGGCGCTCGCCCCTGTCAACAACACGGCCAGCGGTTACGTTATCGTGGAGGGCAGCGGCGTGCCTGCCATTACGGTGCTGGGTTACAATCACAGCGTCGGTTGGGACGAGCTGCTGGCCCGCCTGCAGCGCATCACCGCAGGCAATAGCAAGCCTGTCATCCAATAGCTGCAAGGTTATCGTCAGTGCAGATTCAAACCAGTGTGCGATCTTGTCTATGCGATCTTGCCTACTAGGCAAGTGATGGGCACCGCCAAACAAGTGAACGAGAGGATATGAACACCATGAGGATTTCCAATATCACCTGGGCGGGGCTGCTGCTGGCGCTCACGCTGCAAGCCTGCGTCACCATCAACATCTACTTTCCGGCCGCTGCTGCAGAAAAAGCCGCCGACAAGATCATCGACGAAGTCTGGCAGCTAAAGGAAGGCCAGCCAGCCAACACCGACCCCGCTGCACCCGCCAAATAAGGAACCATCATGAACATCAAACAAACGCTCACCGGTTTTTACTTGTTCGTGGCCGTGCTGATGGTCGCTCCCATCACTTCGCTGGCCGCTGCGGACCTGGAGGTCAATACCCCGGCCATCTCCACCTTGAAGAACAGCATGCAAACCCGTCACGGCCAGTTGGCCGGGCACTACGGCAGCGGCGCGGTCGGCCTGACGCGTGATGGCCTGATCGCCGTGCGCGACGCCAATGCCGTGCCGCTGGCGCAGCGCCAGGGTGTCAACAGCCTGGTCAGCGCCGAGAACAGCGACCGCAACGCCTTGTATAAAGAGATCGCCACCGCCAACGGCCATCCGGAATGGGAGGCCGAAGTGCGCAGCACCTTCGCACAGCGCTGGGTGCAAAAAGCGCAGGGCGGCTGGTGGTATCAGGACGCCAGTGGCGGCTGGAAGCAGAAGTAATGTAGTTTTGCTGTCGACAACATCACAAGCGCATCCACCTAAATGTGCGCTTGTTATTTTTAATCGCCGTGAAGGCCCAAGACAGGTCATGACACCCACCCTCATCTTTGATATTGAAACCGTCCCGGACACCGATGGCTTGCGGGTGCTGCTCGACTTGCCTGCCGACACCAGTGCGGAGGATGTCGCCAACATCGCCTTCCATCAGCGCCGTCAGAGCCACGGTAATGACTTCCTGCCGCTGCAACAGCATCGCGTAGTGGCCATCTCCTGTGCGCTGCGCGAAGGGGATAATTTCCGGGTGTGGACACTGGGCACGCCGGATGCGCCGGAAGCGGAGATCATTCAGCGCTTCTTCGATGGCATCGAGAAGTACACCCCCAATCTGGTGTCCTGGAACGGCGGCGGCTTCGATCTGCCAGTGCTGCACTACCGCAGCCTGATCCATGGTGTGGTGGCGCCGCGTTACTGGGACATGGGCGACGACGACCGCGACTTCAAATGGAACAACTACATCAGCCGCTATCACAACCGCCATCTGGACCTGATGGACCTGCTGGCGCTGTATCAGGGTCGCGCCAACGCACCGCTGGATCAGATCGCGCAACTGTGCGGCTTTCCAGGCAAGCTGGGCATGGATGGCAGCAAGGTGTGGGACGCCTACAAGAACGGCCAGATCGACGCCATCCGCAATTACTGCGAGACCGATGTCGCCAATACCTATCTGGTGTATCTGCGCTTTCAGCTCATGCGTGGCGCACTTTCACCTGAAACCTATGCCAGCGAGACCCAGTTGGTCAGGGACACCTTGGGCGGCTATGGCGGGGAACACTGGCAGGAGTTTCTGCAGGCGTGGAAGTGAGAGCGACCTGTTGTCTGCTTGATATTTTAAAGTCCTTGGAGAAAATATATGGATTCTTGGAGAAAGACTATCACAGACATTCGTATCTATTGTCGCAACCAAAAGCAGGTATCAAAGCAACATATTTCTATTCATGATTTAGAAAATTACTTAGACGATCTTGAAGATGATTATCAGATCGAGTTCCAAAATGAAATTCTAGAAAAAATTAATCATCCACACGGAGATGTGCTGGGGACTTATAAAAGGGCAGTGGACCTGAATATAAAATCAACAGCTCATTTTTATGATCAACACAAAAAATATACTCAAGTAATAATTACTGCGGGGTATGCATTATTTTTTGGATTGTGGTCGATTACTAAGGATTATTCAGATAACTGGGCAATTTTTCTTGCAGGATTAATGATTGCCATTTCCGCATCATCATTTGTACTTTTCGAGGTCTTTAAAACAATGTTAGTAACATCTTTAATCGGTACTAGGAGTCGGGCATTAATTAATGCAAAAGCAGACGATAGGCTTGATCAAATAACTAATCACTTAGAATCGGCATCTAGGCATGACGATGTTATTAACCTCTTAGAGTACCGCGTGTGGCTGCCAACATACTGGCTGTCAGTTCTGACGGGTGTTGTTGGAATTGCTGTTTTATTGACAAGCTACTGCAAAAACCTTTGGTTATATTGGCCTTGGTGAGTTTGTTTCAGTTCTGCATTAATAGATTACGCTCTTAATGTTTTTTGGCATCTAAATAACTGAATCTACTATTTAATATCATTAATCACTATGTTTATGTCTAAATAAGTGGGCACTTTTGCATAAGTATGCAGTCGTACAAATAGCGTAACCTTTCTGGTTCAAGCTAAACCTTCCAAAACAAGGAGTGATTCTATGAGTTTAAAAGATGCTTATCTCGATAAACTGAAAGCCCAACTTGACGAGTGGAGTGCCGACATCGATGTGCTGGAAGCACGTGCACGCAAGGCAGAAGCCGATCTGCGTATCAAGTCTGAGGAGCATATCGCCACACTGAAGGCCAAGCGTGACGAAGCCAAGGTCAAGCTGGAAGAGGTACGCGCGTCCGCAGGCGATGCCTGGGAAGAGCTGCGTAAAGGCAGTGACGACGCCTGGGAAAGCTTCAAGCATTCGCTTTCCGAAGCTCGCAAGAAATTCACCGAGTAATAAGGCTGCATCAGCCGTGATGCGCTGAATCGTCAGCGCAGTAAGAACAACGGGGCTCAGGCCCCGTTTTTATTTTGATGTCTGCCTAGTTGTACGCATTCAAACATCCCCCTCCAGATCCCATTCCCATGTGACATGCCCCGTTGCGACATCCCGGTGCAGTTGCAGCTGATTTGCACGTATCTGGTGCTGGTTGCCCACTTTCCTTCTGCATGATGATTGCTCAAAACCATGTTATTTTTTAATTTAAAACATTGAATATAAATTAAAAAATGACGGATTGTTGAATCTGTTAAATAATGGCATGCCGGTTGCTTTGGTATTACTGAAATTTATTTCGATAATACTTTTAAGGAGCCAGTCGTGTCGTCATCTTCCGGTATCACAGGGTTCAAACAGCTACTGCGCCACACCGTGCTGGTCGCAGGTCTTGGTCTTGCCATGGTGGCGCAGGCAGCGCAGCCGATCAAGATCGGTTACAGCGACTGGCCGGGCTGGGTGGCCTGGCAAGTGGCCATCGAGAAGGGCTGGTTCAAGGAGGCGGGCGTCGATGTCAAATTCGAGTGGTTCGATTATGCCGCTTCGATGACGGCGTTCTCGGCTGGCAAGATCGACGCAGTGACGGTGACCAATGGCGATGCGCTGGTCACGGCGGCCGGTGGTGCCAAGAACGTGATGATCATCGTCACGGATTATTCCAACGGCAATGACATGATCGTCGGCAAGCCCGGCATCAAAAGCCTGAAAGATCTCAAAGGCAAGAAGGTCGGCCTGGAGATCGGCCTGGTCGAGCATCTGCTGCTGCTTAATGGCCTGGAGAAAGCCGGCCTTAACGAAGCTGATGTCAGCATCGTCAACACCCCCACCAACGAAACACCGCAGGCGCTGGCCTCGGGCAGTCTGGCCGCCATCGGGGCCTGGCAGCCCAATTCCGGCGAAGCCATGAAACGCGTCCCCGGTGCCAAGCCCATCTATACCTCTGCAGACGAACCCGGCCTTATCTATGACGTGCTGACCGTCAACCCGGTCAGCCTGTCCACGCGCCGTGCCGACTGGGAGAAGATCGTCAAAGTGTGGGGCAAGGTGGTCACTTACATTAACGACCCCAAGACCCAGCCGGATGCCGTCAAGATCATGGCCGGCCGTGTCGGCCTCAAACCCGCTGCTTATCTGCCTTTCCTCAAGGGCACGCGCTTGCTCACGCTGGAAGAGGGCAAGCAGGTGATGGTCAAGGCCGATGGCTTCAAATCCCTGTATGGCTCGACCAAGATCGTCGATGACTTCAACGTCAAGTACGGCATCTACAAGAAGCCGCAGGATCTGGACAAGGCCATCGACACCAGTCTGGTCAACAAGTAACAGTAATCAGGCAAAACGGCAGGCAGGGGGAGCAGCATGGAAACAACAGCATGGTTCGCGGCACGGCAGGAGTTGCCGCCCAACAGACGCAAGCTATTGGCGATAGGCTCCTTCGTATTGCCTATCCTGATCTGGTGTCTGGTGAGCTATGTGCCTTTCCTGTGGCACCCCATGGTGCGCATCAGCGACCCCGGTGCGGTGGATTATTTCCAGGCTGACATGCTGGTGGACAAGGCCGTGTTCAAGGCCGAGCTGGAAACCATGCAGGCACAGGGCGGGGCCCTTCCCGTGGGGGGGTTGTCCAACCCGATCTACCTGCCACCGCCGCACAAGGTGGCCGAAGCGTTCTACACCGGTTTTACCACGCCACCCGCCAGCAAGGATGGCTTGTGGCTGCACCAAAGTCTGTGGCAGAGCATACAGGTGATCTTCTGGGGCTTTCTGCTCTCCTCGCTGGTGGCGGTGCCGCTAGGGGTGCTGGCTGGCACTTATAGTGCCGTGTCACGCCTGTTCGAACCCTTTATCGAGTTCTTCCGTTACCTGCCTGCGCCGGCTTTCGGTGCGCTGGCGGTGGCGGTGCTGGGCATCTATGAAGGCCCCAAGATCGCCATCATCTTCATCGGCACCTTCTTCCAGCAGGTGCTGATCATTTCCAACACCACACGCAAGCTGGATTACGCCTTGCTGGAAGCCGCGCTGACGCTGGGCACCAGTCGCCTCAAGCTGCTGCGACATGTGGTCATCCCCGGCATCCTGCCGGACCTGTACCGCGACCAGCGCATCCTGCTGGGCTGGGCCTGGACCTACCTGATCGTGGCCGAACTGATCGGCACCTCGTCCGGCATCACCTGGTTCATCACCCAGCAGGCGCGTTATGAACATTTCGAGAACGTGTACGCCGCCATCCTCATGATAGGCATCATCGGCCTGGGCACGGATCTGGTGCTGGCCAAGCTGGGCAAACGTTTGTTCCCCTGGGACAAACCGGCCAACAAACAATAATCAGCAGCAAGGGCTAGCCTCATGGACAACACGACACACGATTATCTGACCCAGTCTGACGCGGTCAAGGCGCGCTTCGACAAGCTCAAGCAGCGCGAAGTGATCCTGGAAGTGAAAGGCCTAAACAAGGTCTACAAAAGCGCGCAAGGCGAGACCACGGCGCTCAGCAATGTCAGCTTCAAGACGCACCGCCGCGAGTTCGTGTGCGTCATCGGGCCTTCCGGTTGCGGCAAATCGACACTGATCCGCATCCTGGCCGGGCTGGAAAGTTACAGCGGCGGTCAGGTGTTGCTGGATGGCAAGCCAGTCACCGGCCCAGGACGTGATCGCGGCATGGTGTTC
Source organism: Methylobacillus flagellatus (assembly GCF_005502435.1). Classification (GTDB taxonomy): domain Bacteria; phylum Pseudomonadota; class Gammaproteobacteria; order Burkholderiales; family Methylophilaceae; genus Pseudomethylobacillus; species Pseudomethylobacillus flagellatus_A. Next base: position 709,882 of record NZ_SCOU01000001.1, on the reverse strand, counting down.
CAGGGCTATACCCTGTTCCCTTGGCTCACCGTGCGCAAGAACGTCATGTTCGGCCTGGAGATGAACGGCATGAGCGGTGAAGAAGCGCGCCGCGAAGCTGATCTGTGGCTGGAACTGGTGGGCCTGGAGCGCTTCGCCAGCGCTTACCCGCATCAGCTGTCAGGCGGCATGAAGCAGCGCGTGGCCATCGCGCGGGCGCTGGTCAACCAGCCGCGCATCCTGCTCATGGACGAGCCATTCGGCGCGCTGGATGCGCAGACCCGCTGCAAGATGCAGGCGCATCTGCTCGATATCTGGCGCAATGTGGACGTCACCATCCTGTTCATCACGCATGACCTCGACGAGGCCATCCTGCTGGCGGACCGCATCCTGGTGCTCAAGGCCAATCCGGGCGAAGTGCAGGAACTCATCGAAGTGCCGGTGCCGCGTCCACGCAGTGTGGATCAGCTGTTCACGCCGGAATTCATCGCCACCAAAGCCAGGCTGGAAGCGCTGATCCATCCGCCAACGGCTGTGGCCAGCGACGAAGCCGAAACCGTCAAGCCGCACATGATCCGGTTTACCAATGTGGCGGACAACGTTGAGTGATCAGCGCCGCTGCCATGTTTGAACTCCCCAACGCTTAAAGACAACACCATGACAGAAAACTCCATGCAATGGGCACACGCCAGCTGGGACGCGCTGCCCGCCATGATAGGCAATGCGGCCAACAGCGCCATCTTGCCCATAGGCGCGACCGAGCAGCATGGCCCGCACATGGGCTGCGGCATGGACTACGTGCTGGCCGATATTCTATGTCGCGCCGTGGCCGACAAGGTGCAGGTGCCCATGTTGCCGGTGATGCCCTACGGCTGTTCCATCGGTCACAGCCGCCGTTGGCCAGGCACCATAGGCATCAGCCCGGTCACGCTCATCGACCTGATCAAGGAGATCGGTGACTGGGCTTACCACAGCGGTGTGCGTCGCCTGTTCATCGTCAATACGCATGTCACCAACGCTGCGCCACTGCGCTGTGCGCTGGAGATGCTGCGCAGCGAGCACGACGACATGATGGTGGCAGTGTTCAACTCCGCCCTGATCAGCCCGCGCGTGCGTGCCTTCCACTTTGCCGATGGCGAGGACTGGCATGCCAATGACGCCGAGACCTCGCTGATGCTGGCCACTGCCCCGCACATGGTGCGTGCCGACAAGCTGGCCATGGCCGACGACCCGGACCGTACCGATGGTCTGGTGTTCTCGCACCCGGTCAATCGCACCAGCCTGAATGGTGTGACCGGCCAGCCCAGCGCAGCCAGTGCCGAGAAGGGCGCGCAGTGGTTCGCCTGGATGGTGGAAGACCTCAGCGCGCTGATCGAGAAAGGCATGCAGGAGACCCCGCCATTGCCGCATTCCTATTTCGACGCCGCAAGCCATGGCCACGTGTGATAGCTACCAGGTTTTGTTTTTAGATCCATCTCACAAGCTGTTGAAAGGTAACAAATGACGAAGTCCGCAGCAGAAATCAGCAAGATCCAGAACGATTTGAAGGAAAAAGGGGTGAAGTACTGCATAGGCGCTTATGTGGATATCCACGGTGTGCCCAAGGCCAAAGTAGTGCCGATCGACCACCTGCCACAGATGGCGGCCGGTTCCGAGCGTTATACCGGCTATGCGCTGGATGGCCTGGGCCAGGCGCCCAGTGACGATGAGCTGAATTCCATCCCCGACCTCGATCACATCATTCCCTTGCCCTGGGAGCCCAAAGTGGCCTGGATGCCTGCGGATAACGGCTTTCAGGGCAAGCTGTATCCGCTCAACACCCGCGTGGCGCTCAAGAATGTGCTGGCGCAAGCCGCCGAGATGGGCTTTGGCATGAATCTGGGCATCGAGTGCGAGATCTATTTATTGAAACAGGAAGCCGATGGCAAGCTGGCCATTCCCAATCCTGACGACAAGCTCACCAAGCCCTGCTATGACGTGCGCGGCTTCATGGATAACTTCGGCTGGCTGGACAAGATGGCCACCGCCATCAACGACCTAGGCTGGGACCTGTATTCCTTTGACCACGAGGACGGCAACAGCCAGTTCGAGTTCGACTTCAACTACAGCGACGCACTGACCATGTGCGACCGCTTCATCTTCTTCCGCTACATGGCCAAGCATTACGCCAAGGAACAGGGCCTGCTGGCCACCATGATGCCCAAGCCGTTCGCCGACAAGACCGGCACCGGCGCGCATTTCAACATGTCGCTGTACGACCTGAACACCGGCAAGAACCTGTTCGCCTGCGACCCCAAGGACGACCCGCGCGGCCTGGGCCTCACCACGCTGGGTTACCAGTTCATCGCCGGCATCCTCAAGCACGGCCCGGCGCTATGCGCCGCCTTCGCGCCCACCGTCAACAGCTACAAGCGCCTGGTGCGCCGTGGTGCCATGAGCTATTTCAGCTGGGCGCCGGTGTTCAATTCCTACGGTTCGAACAACCGGACCAATTCCGTGCGCGTGCCCATGGGCGGCGGCCGTTGCGAATCACGCAATGCCGACGGCGCCGTGAACCCCTACCTGGCCGCCACGCTGGCACTGGCCGCTGGCCTGGAAGGCATACGCGAGAACCTCGACCCCGGCATCCCCAATGAAGACAATCTGTACGCCATGACCGAAGCCGAGCGTGAGCAGCGCGGCATCGAGTTCCTGCCGCAGACGCTGGAAGACGCGGTGGCTGCGTTCGCTGCCGACCCGCTGGTGGAAAAGACGCTGGGCAAGGAGCTGCGAGACGAGTTCGTCACCTACAAGAGTCAGGAATGGCAGACCTATCATTTGACCGTAAGTCAGTGGGAGATTGATCGGTATAGCTACATGTTCTAGAAGCTGCGTGATGACCTTGCTGCGATGAGGCATAGCGGCGTTGCGCAGTGCTCAAAAGCTCGCCGTACTGATTGTACTGTCTCGCTTTTTGCGCGCTGTGCGCCTTGCTCTGCCGTCATCTCGCTGCGTCCTGACGCAGCTTCGGGCTGGAAATACAGTAAGTTGGAAATGCAGTAAGGTGGAAACGCAGCCAGCGAGTCCGAAAAGTATCTAGTCAGATAGAGATGCTCGACAAGGTGGAAAACACGCCTGGCAACACCGCAGTAAACAGGAGGAAACATGAACGAGAAAAACAAAAAACCACCGGTGAATCGCATCAGCATCTCTTTGCCGGACGAGCTGCATGCCGATCTGGATGCCATGGTGGCCGAGCGTGGTTTTGACAGCCGCTCGCAGGCCATCAACGACATGTTGCGTCAGCATCTGGCCGAGCATAAGCGCGAGAAGGGCAACGAGGTCATGGTGGGCACCATCACCATCCTCTACAACAACGGTACGCGCAATCTGCAGAAGACCATCGCCGATCTGCAGTACCAGTATCTGGACGAAGTGATCAGCTCGCTGCACGTGCATCTGGCCGACAACCAGACCATGGAAGTCATTCTGGTGCAGGGCCCGGCGCAGACCGTGCAGGCTATCGCGGACGAGATCATCGCCCTGCGTGGTGTGATCACCGGCAAGCTGCAATTGATGGGCGCCATCATTCCGCCGCTGCATCAACGCACGCCAGCCAGAGGCCAGTAGCCTCACTTGCCAGTGGAACAGGCATGAGTGGAACAGGCATCAGCAAAACCAAAATAGGCATCAGCAAAACAAGGACACCGCATGAGTACCTCAGTCACTGAAAACGTCGTCAGCCCGCCAGCGCCAGCGGGCGCATTGCCTACCCCGGCACTGTGGGAGGAGGTCATCCCGGGCGGCCATCACTGGTCTGGCCTGATGCGGCGCGGCAGCGCGCTGCGCATCACCGATCTGGAGGGCGGGGCTAATCTGTCCGCACTGTTGTTCAACCCCGAGGACAAGCTGGAGCGCTACAACATGCCGGATACCTTGAAGGCGCAACACACGGCCTTCCTCACCACCGGCCATGTGTGCTACTCGGACATGGGGCGGGTGATGTGCTCGGTGATCGCGGATAGCGTGGGTTGGCACGACACTTACTGTGGCGTCAGCGATGCCGGCATGATCGCCGCCAAATATGGCGCCACCAATTACCAGACCCAGCGCAACGCCATGACTCGCAACGGCCGTGATGGCCTGCTGGTGGAAATGACCAAGTATGGTCTGGGCAAACGTGACCTGGTGGCCAACATCAACTTTTTCAGCAAGGCCGCGCCGGATGAGGCAGGCAGGCTGCATTTTGTGGCGGGGCACAGCAAAGCGGGTGATTTCGTGGAGCTGCGTTTCGATATGAACGTGCTGCTGGTGCTGTCAGCGGCGCCGCATCCGCTGGCACCTGCTGGGCTGTATCAGCCCGCTGCCGTGAAGCTCAGCGCCTGGCATATCGGCCTGGCCGCCGCCAATGATGTATGCCGCAACCATTGTGAGCAGAACCAGCGTGGCTTTACCAATACGGAGCGCTATTACCTGTAAGGCGTCATTCCCGGCCGCATGGGAATGACGGATAGATGAATGGTCGGAAAAATATCGCGGCCAAATGACGCAAGCAGCCACTATGAACGCGGCTACATACCCAAACAGCCAGTACACAACATGGAAACCGACATGCAAGCAAGCCCACATACATTGACAGAGAGCAAGCTCAAGCCTGAACACGCAGTGCTGGATCAGGTCTGCCTGGCCGGTGACCCGTGGATGGCTGAGGTCAAACAGGGCCAGACCTTCCGCATCCTTGATCTGGAAGGCAATCAGGCGGTGGATACGCTGTTCTACAGCGCGGCTGACCCGGAAGAGCGTTACAGCGCCACCGATACCATCGCGCGTCAGGGCCAGCTGTACCTGACCACCGGTTCGGTGCTCTATTCCAGCGAGGGCAGACCCATGCTGACCATCGTGGCCGACACCTGCGGGCGACACGACACGCTGGGCGGGGCCTGCGCCGCCGAGAGCAACACGGTGCGCTATGCGCTGGACAAGCGCCCCATGCACAGCTGCCGTGACAGTTTCATGCACGCGCTGAATCACTGCGGCTGTGCCACGCATCGCCACATGAGCAAGCGTGACATTGCCGCCAACATCAATTTCTTCATGAACGTGCCGGTGACCCCAGATGGTGCATTGCGCTTCGCCGATGGCATTTCCGGTGCAGGCAAATACGTGGAACTGCGTGCCGAGATGGACGTGGTGGTGCTGATATCCAATTGCCCGCAGCTCAATAACCCCTGCAATGCCTACAACCCCACACCGGTGCGGCTGCTGGTGTGGGATTGAGGCCGCAGACGCTGCATGTGCAGCACCGCCATCAAGGTCTGGCACGCCATGTGCTAATGATTACCCGCTGATCGATATCTGCTGATCCGCCCTCGACTCAGCATGCACGACTCAGCATGAACAGACAGCAGAGCACACAGCAGAGCACACAGCAGATAACAACAGATCAGCGCGCAGCATGCTGAATCAACCGCTCATCGGGACGGCCCGCTGAGATCCATACCGCTGCGGGACGGCCCGCACAAGGTCAAGATGTTCGAGAAGGTTTTGATTGCCAACCGTGGCGAGATCGCGTGTCGGGTGATCCGCACGCTCAACAAGATGGGGATACGCGCCGTCGCGGTCTACTCCGAAGCCGATGCCGGTGCCCGTCATGTGCTGGAAGCGGATGAAGCCATCTGCATAGGCCCCGCTCCCGCCGCCGAAAGTTACCTGAATATCCCCGCCATCCTGGCGGCCGCGCAAGCCACTGGTGCGCAGGCCATCCATCCGGGCTATGGCTTCCTGTCCGAGAACCCTGGCTTTGCCGAAGCCTGCGAAGCGGCCGGTCTGGTGTTCATCGGCCCCACCCCGCAGCAGATGCGCGATTTCGGCCTCAAGCACACGGCGCGTGCGCTGGCCGAGGCGCAGGGCGTGCCCCTGTTGCCGGGCTCCAAACTGCTGGCCGATGTGAACGAGGCGGCTCATGAAGCGGCACGCATCGGCTATCCGGTCATGCTCAAAAGCACGGCGGGCGGTGGCGGCATCGGCATGCGCCTGATCTGGAATGCGGATGAACTGGCCGAGGCCTATGCTTCGGTGAGCCGTCTCGCCAATGCCAATTTCAAGCAGGGCGGCCTGTATCTGGAAAAGTACGTGCAGGCGGCCCGCCATATCGAAGTGCAGATCTTCGGCGACGGCCACGGCCATGTGGTGGCACTGGGTGAGCGCGACTGTTCGGTGCAGCGCCGTAACCAGAAGGTCATCGAGGAGACGCCAGCGCCGCACATCAGCGACGATCTGCGGCGCGCACTCAGTCAGACCGCCATCAGCCTGGGCCGGGCCATTGGCTACCGCTCGGCAGGCACGGTGGAATTCGTGTTCGACAAGCACACCGAAGCATTCTATTTCCTGGAAGTGAACACCCGCCTGCAGGTCGAGCACGGCGTCACCGAGCTGGTCAGCGGGGTGGATCTGGTGGAATGGATGGTGCGCTGCGCTGCGGGTGAAACCGGTTTTCTGCGCGCTTACCGGCATCAGCCCAAAGGCCATGCCATCCAGGTGCGTGTGTATGCCGAAGACCCCAACAAGCAGTTCCAGCCTTCCAGCGGCGTGCTCACCGAGGTGGTGTTCCCGGCACAGGCGCGCGTGGACAGCTGGGTGGAGCGCGGCAGTGAGGTCTCGCCGTTCTATGACCCGCTGCTGGCCAAGGTGCTGGTACATGCGCCAGACCGCGCTGCGGCGGTGGTCGAGCTGCGCAGCGCCTTGCAGCACACGCGGCTGAGCGGCATCGCGACCAATCTGGCTTATCTGCGCCAGATCCTGGCCGACAGCGTGTTCCCGGCCGGTGAGCAAACCACGCGCTATCTGAACAGTTTTGCCTATCAGCCCTGCACGCTGGATGTGCTGGATGGCGGGGTGATGAGCACCATCCAGGATTATCCGGGCCGCGTGGGCTACTGGAATGTGGGCGTGCCGCCTTCCGGCCCCATGGACCATCTTGCCTTCCGGCTGGCCAACCGTCTGGTCGGCAATGCCGAAGGCGAGGCCGGGCTGGAGATCACCCTGATCGGCCCCACACTCAAATTCAATACCGAGGTGGTGATCGCGGTCACCGGCCCCGAACTCAGCGTGACGCTGGACGACGCACCGCTGCCCATGTGGCAGGCGCACCGCGTCGCGGCTGGCAGCACACTCAAGTTGGGCAAGCTGCGCGATGCCGGTTGCCGGGCTTATCTGGCGATCCAGGGCGGGTTTGACGTGCCGGACTATCTGGGCAGCAAATCCACCTTCACGCTGGGCCAGTTTGGCGGCCATGCCGGCCGCGCACTGCGCACTGGCGATGTGCTGCCCTTGCTGCCACAAGCCGGGGCAGTCGCGCATGCTGCGCCGCTGAATCCGTCCTGCCGTCCTGCCTATGGGCATCACTGGCAGATCGGCGTGCTGTATGGCCCGCATGGCGCGCCGGATTTCTTCACCGATGACGACATCCGCATGTTCTTCAGCACCGACTGGGAAGTGCACTACAACTCCAACACCACCGGCATACGCCTGATCGGTCCCAAGCCGCAATGGGCACGCCGTGACGGTGGTGAGGCCGGCCTGCATCCTTCCAACATCCACGACAATGCCTATGCCATCGGTGCCATCGATTTCACCGGCGACATGCCGGTGATCCTCGGGCCGGACGGCCCCAGTCTGGGCGGCTTTGTGTGTCCGGCCACCATCGTCCAGGCCGAGCTGTGGAAGATGGGCCAGCTGAAAGCGGGCGACACAGTGCGGTTTGTGCGGCTGAGTCAGGCTGAAGCGCGCGAACTGCAGCTGGCGCAGAACGCCATGCTGGCCAGCCTGCAAGCCCCTCAACCGGCTACCGTCAGCACGCTGGAAGCGTTGCTGGCGGCACGCCAGCGTGATACCGAACACAGGCTTTCTGGCGTGCAGGCCAGCCCCATCCTGGCCGCCTTGCCGCAAACCGCCGAGCGCGTCGCCGTGGTCTATCGGCAGGCGGGTGATCAATACCTGCTGGTGGAATATGGCCCGCTGGTGCTGGATATCGAGCTGCGCTTCCGTGTGCACGGCTTGATGCAGGCGCTGCAGCAGGCGGCGGTGCCCGGCATCATCGACCTCACGCCTGGCATCCGTTCACTGCAAGTGCATTACGACAGCCTGATGCTGCCGGTCGAGCAGTTGTTGCACACGCTGCAGGCGCTGGAAGCCACGCTGCCTGCCGTGGAGGACATGGAAGTGCCCACACGCATCGTGCATCTGCCCTTGTCCTGGGACGATGCGGCCACCCAGCTGGCCATCGAGAAATACATGCAGTCGGTACGCAAGGACGCGCCCTGGTGCGATGTGGCCAGCGGCCATGCCAGCAACATCGAGTTCATCCGCCGCATCAACGGCCTGCCCAGTGTGGACGACGTGAAGCGCATCGTGTTCGAAGCCAGCTACCTCACGCTGGGGCTGGGCGATGTGTACCTGGGTGCGCCGGTGGCCACGCCCATGGACCCGCGTCATCGTCTGGTCACCACCAAATACAACCCGGCCCGTACCTGGACCCCCGAGAATGCAGTGGGCATAGGCGGCGCCTATATGTGCGTGTACGGCATGGAAGGGCCGGGCGGTTACCAGTTCGTGGGCCGCACCCTGCAGATGTGGAACCGCTGGCGCGCGACCGCCGATTTCCGTGACGGCAAGCCCTGGCTGCTGCGCTTCTTCGACCAGATCCGTTTCTACCCGGTGAGTGCCGAACAGCTGCTGCAGATCCGTGCCGATTTCCCGCATGGCAAGTTCAATCTGCGCATCGAGGAACAGACGCTGCGGCTGCGTGATTACCAGGCCTTCCTGCTGGATGAGGCGGATTCCATCGCCGCGTTCAAGGCCACCCAGCAGGCGGCGTTCGAGGCCGAGCGCGAACACTGGATCGCCACCGGTCAGGCCCATTATCAACAAGAGCAGGACACGGCTGGCGCCACGGATGCGGAGCACGTGCTGGGCGACCAGCAGCGCGCCGCCCATGCGCACATTTCCGGCAATGTCTGGCAGGTCAATGTGCAGCCTGGTGACCAGGTACAGGAGGGTGACGCCGTGGTGATCGTGGAGTCCATGAAAATGGAGATCAGCGTGCTGGCGCCCTGTACCGGCAAGGTCAGCCAGGTGCTGTGTCAGGCCGGGGGACAGGTGGCCGCCGGGCAATCGTTATTGATCATCGATGAGGAGTTGGCCGCATGAGTATGCCGTTCAATCTGCAGATGCCGTTTCTGCGCCAGCAGTATCTGGAGGGCAGCCTGACACCGCTGGCCCTGGTCCAGGCACTGGATAGCCTGATCGGCAGCGAGGATGCCAGCCATGTCTGGATCTACCGCTTGTCGCTGGAGGAGATGCGCGCCTACGCCGAGGCCTTGCTGGACAAGGACCCGGCTACGCTGCCGCTGTATGGCATCCCGTTCGCCATCAAGGACAATATCGACCTGGCCGGTGTGCCCACCACGGCGGCCTGCGCTGAATATGCTTATGTGCCGGAACGCAGTGCCACGGTGGTGCAGCAGCTGATAGACGCGGGTGCCATCCCGGTGGGCAAGACCAATCTGGACCAGTTCGCCACCGGCCTGGTCGGCACGCGCTCACCCTATGGCGCCTGCCAGAACAGTTTTGACCCGGCCTTCATTTCCGGGGGCTCCAGCTCCGGCTCGGCGGTGGCGCTGGCCAGCGGCATGGTGAGTTTCAGCCTGGGCACCGATACCGCCGGTTCTGGCCGTGTGCCGGCGGCATTCAATAATCTGGTCGGCCTCAAGCCGTCCTGCGGCCTGCTGAGTACGCAGGGCATGGTGCCGGCGTGCCGCACGCTGGATTGCATGTCCATCTTTGCATTGACGGCGGATGATGCCGCCACGGTGCTGGCGGTGGCGCAAGGCTTTGATGCCGAAGACGCTTACTCACGTGCAGCCCCCAGGTCATTGCCTGCCGGGCCGTTGCCCGGCGCGTTCCGCTTTGGTGTGCCACGCCGCGAGCAGCTGGCGTTCTTTGAAAATCCCCACACGCCCGGCCTGTTTGATAACGCACTGGCACGCTTGCAGGCGCTGGGCGGCACACCGGTGGAGATCGATTTTTCCGATTTTCTGGAAACGGCGCGTCTGCTCTATGAAGGCCCCTGGGTGGCCGAGCGTTACGCCGCCATACGCGCGTTCTTCGAACAGCAGGCGGAGGCGCTCTACCCGGTCACGCGCAACATCATCAGTGGTGCCACACGCTTCAGCGCGGCGGACACGTTTGCGGCGCAGTACCGACTGAAAGCCATGCAGCGCAAGGCGGCATCGGTATGGGGCAGTGTGGATGTGATCGTCACCCCTACCGCGGGCACCATCTACCGCATCGATGAAGTCAATGCCGACCCGGTGCAGACCAATTCCAACCTTGGCTACTACACCAATTTCATGAACCTGCTGGACCTGGCCGCGATCGCCATCCCGGCCGGTTTTCAGCCGGATGGCCTGCCGTTCGGCGTCACGCTGTGTGCCCCGGTCTTCACGGACAGCGCCCTGCTGGCCATCGCCTCGGCATGGGACGGTGCGGCACAGCCGGACGGCAGTGCGCGCACGCTGGGCGCGACCGGCATTCCATTCAACGCTAACCCTGGAGTCACCGTATGAGCACCACCGTCAATGTCGTGGTCTGTGGCGCACACATGAGCGGCCTGCCACTCAATCATCAACTCACCGGCTTGGGTGCCACGCTGGTGAGCAAGACCCGCACCGCGCCTGAATATCGTCTTTACAAGCTGGATTGCTACAGCCCGCCACGGCCCGGCCTGCTGCGTGTGAACGCGGACGGGGTGGCGATCGAAGTGGAGGTGTGGCAGTTGCCGCTGGCAGCTTACGGCGCTTTCGTGGCCAGCGTGCCGGGCCCGCTCGGCTTCGGCACGCTCAAGCTGGAAGACGGCACGCTGGCGCAGGGGTTTTTGTGTGAGTTCTATGCCACGCAACAGGCGCCGGACATCAGCGCACTGGGTAGCTGGCGTGCGTTTTTACAACAAACAGCAGGTTGACCTGCGGATATGTAGCACGGAGGAGACGCTTTGCCGATTTGGGATAGTGCGCCCAAACGCAAAGTACGAGGATAGCTCTACCACTTTTGTATTAAATTTTTTGTATTGAACTGTTTGTATTGCGTCATTTAATTTAATTAGGGGATCACCATGATGAAACACAAGAAATTGCTGGGTGCTTTGCTCGCCGCTTACGGCCTGAGCTTCGCTGCGATGTCCGTGGCTGAGGAGGCCGCTGCGGCCGAACCGGAGCCAAGCTGGACCTTCCCGACCACCATCTCCTTCGTAAGTGACTATATCTTCCGTGGTCAATCGCAGACCTGGGGCAAGCCTGCTGCGCAGATGAGCGTGGAAGCGGTGCACAAATCCGGTATCTATGGCGGCTTCTTCGCCTCCAACGTGTCTGACCAGTGGTTGCCAGGTGCCAACCTGGAAACCGACCTGTACGCCGGTTTCCGCAGTGTCATCCCCAAGACCGAGATCAACTACGACGTAGGCGCGATCTACTATATGTATCCTGGCGCAGACTGGAAAGATTCCGGCTTCAACCCACCGGCCTTCCCGGCCGGTACCACACGCGCCAACCGTCTGAACACCGGCGAAGCCTATGGCAGCCTGAATTACAAATGGCTGACCTTCAAGACCGGCATCACCTTCACTGAATACTTCGGCTGGAACACCAACAACTCCGGTCTGGGCTTCGGTTTTGCGGGTGACCCGAGCGCAGGCGTGACCGGCAGCACCAAGGGTTCCTACTTCTACGAACTGAACGGCGCCTATGAAGTGATGCCTAGCTGGACCCTCATCGGTCAGGTGGGTCGTCAGGTCATCAACAATGCCACCGGCCTGGACATCACCTACTACAAGGCGGGCGTGTCCAAATCCTTCAAGGGTGGCTGGTCGCTGGCGGGTACCTATTCCGGCACCAACGAGCCGGATGCCTACAAGGACTTCCTGAGTCTGCGTAACACCGTGTCCACCTCGGACGTGGCCAAGGACACCTTCTTCGTGTCCATCTCGCGCGCATTCTAAGCCGCATGGGGCATGACGGCGCCGCTGTCGTGCCCCCTTCACACCTTCTCTGGGGAACATCATGAGTTCAAGCTTGAAGTCGTCTCTTAATGGCTGGCACCTGTGGGGCCTAGCGGTCGGCCTGGTGATCTCCGGCGAGTATTTCGGCTGGAGTTATGGCTGGGCTGCTGCCGGTACCTTGGGTTTTCTGGTGACATCGGCGCTGATCGCCTTGATGTACACCACCTTCATCTTCAGTTTTACCGAATTGACCACGGCCATCCCGCATGCGGGCGGGCCGTTTGCTTATGCACGGCGAGCGTTCGGCGAAAAAGCTGCGTTCGTGGCGGGGTTTGCCACGCTGATCGAGTTCGTGTTCGCGCCACCGGCCATTGCCATGGCCATCGGCGCTTATCTCAATGTGCAGTTTCCGGGCGTGGACCCTAAGACCATGGCCATAGGCGCATATTTCATCTTCATCGGGCTCAACATCCTCGGCGTGCGTATCGCCGCCAACTTTGAATTGTTCGTGACCGTGGTCGCCATCATCGAGCTGCTGGTGTTCATGGGCGTGGTAGCGCCTGGCTTCTCCATGAGCAACTTCGTGGCGCACGGCTGGGCCGGTGACAACGAATTCACCATGGGTGCGCTGACCGGCATCGTGGCGGCCATCCCGTTCGCCATCTGGTTCTTCCTCGCCATCGAAGGCGTGGCCATGGCCGCAGAAGAAGCGCTGGAGCCGAAACGGACCATCCCCAAGGCTTACATCGCGGGCATCCTGACGCTGGTGACGCTGGCGCTGGGTGTGATGATCTTTGCCGGTGGCGCAGGTGACTGGCGCGTGCTGTCCAACATCAACGACCCCTTGCCTCAGGCCATGAAGATGATCGTGGGTGAACACAGCGGCTGGCTGCACATGCTGGTGTGGATAGGCCTGTTCGGTCTGGTGGCTTCGTTCCACGGCATCATCCTCGGCTACTCGCGGCAGATCTTTGCACTGGCGCGTGCCGGTTACATGCCTAAGTATTTCGGCGAGACCAACGAACGTTTCAAAACCCCGCACCGTGCATTGATCGTGGGCGGTATCGTCGGCATCGCCGCCATTCTCAGTGACGACCTGATCCAGATCGGTGGCATGACGTTGACCGCCAACCTGATCACCATGGCAGTGTTCGGCGCCATTGTGCTGTACATCGTGTCCATGCTCAGCCTGTTCTCGTTGCGCAAGAAGGAGCCTAACCTGGAACGTCCGTTCACGGCTGTGGCCTACCCGGTGTTCCCCATCATCGCGCTGGTGCTGGCGGTGCTCAGCCTGGTGACCATGATCTACTTCAACTTCACGCTGGCGCTGCTGTTCCTGGCACTGATGGCGATCGCCTATGCCTACTTCCACTTCACGCAGAAGCAGCGTGATACGGCGGTGGATCAGCGTCACGTGAGTATGTAAGCATTAAGGCAATATTGTTGGATGGCCCTCACTGTTCTATTCTGTATCGAGAACAGCTGAGGGCCACGCAGGCAGGAGCATGACATGCAGTATCAAGCGACGGCAGGGGTGCATACCTACCAGTTCAAGGACTTGAAAGAGGTGCTGGCCAAGGCCACCCCGGCGCGTTCCGGGGATTACCTGGCGGGCGTGGCGGCGGAGACTTATGCCGAGCGCATGGCCGCGCGCCTGTGTCTGGCGGACATTCCGCTCAAGCACATCCTCGATACCCCCATCATCCCTTACGAGAGCGACGAAGTGACGCGGCTGATCGTGGATAGCCACGATGCCCAGGCGTTCGCCACCATCAGCCATCTTACTGTGGGTGATTTCCGCGACTGGCTGTTGCTAGACAGCACAGACAGCGCCACCCTGACGCGCGTGGCACCCGGCGTTACGCCAGAGATGGCCGCAGCGGTCAGCAAGCTGATGCGCAATCAGGATTTGATCCTGGTGGCGAAAAAGTGCCAGATCACCACCGCCTTCCGTAACACCATAGGCCTGGCCGGACGCCTGTCCGTGCGCTTGCAACCCAATCACCCGACTGACGATGCGCGCGGCATCGCCGCTTCCATGCTGGATGGCCTGCTGTATGGCTCCGGCGATGCGGTGATCGGCATCAACCCGGCCACCGACAGCATCCCGGCGCTGATGGATTTGTATCATCTGGTGGACGAAGTCATAAGCCAGTACGCCATCCCCACGCAATCCTGCGTGCTCACCCATGTGACCAACCAGATCCAGGTGATGGAGAAGGGCGCGCCGGTCGATCTGGTGTTCCAGTCCATCGCCGGTAGCGAAAAAGCCAACCACAGTTTCGGCATCAACCTTGGCATCCTCAAGGAGGCCTACGAGGCGGCGCTGTCACTCAAGCGCGGCACGGTCGGGCACAACGTCATGTACTTTGAAACCGGGCAGGGCTCGGCCTTGTCCGCCAATGCCAATTTCGGGGTGGACCAGCAGACCATAGAAACCCGCGCCTATGCGGTGGCACGACATTTCAAACCGCTGCTCAGCAACACCGTGGTCGGCTTCATCGGCCCGGAATACCTGTATGACGGCAAGCAGATCATCCGTGCCGGGCTGGAAGACCATTTCTGTGGCAAGTTGCTGGGCCTGCCGCTGGGTTGCGACGTGTGCTACACCAACCATGCCGAAGCCGATCAGGACGATATGGACACCTTGATGACCCTGCTGGCCACGGCGGGCATCACCTTTATCATGGGCATCCCCGGTGCCGACGACATCATGCTCAACTATCAGACCACCTCCTTCCACGACGCGCTGTACCTGCGCAAGGTGCTGGGTTTGAAACCCGCGCCGGAGTTCGAACAATGGCTGATGCAGATGAACATCATGGATGCACAGGGGCGTGTGCAGCCGGTCACCGGCCAGCATGCCATGTTGCAGAACATGCCGCGTCACTTGCTGGTGGCCGCATGAGCGACGCCCTGTCTCCAGACCCCTGGCAGCAACTGCGCCGTCACACGCGTGCGCGCATCGCGCTGGGCCGTGTCGGCAGCAGCCTGCCTACCAAAGAAGTGCTGGATTTCGGCCTGGCGCATGCCATGGCACGCGATGCCGTGCATCTGCCGCTGGATGTGGCCAAACTTGCCACACAGATCGAAGCACAAGGTTTGCCCACCGTGCAAGTTCACAGCCGCGCCGCAGACCGTCACAGCTATCTGCTGCGCCCGGATCAGGGCCGTCGCTTGAGTGCGGACAGCTTGCAAACGCTGCAGGCCAGCATGGCTGCGCCTGTGGATCTGTTGGTGGTGGTCGGCGATGGCTTGTCTTCGCTGGCGGTGGAGCGCCATGTGCCGCCTTTGCTGGAGCAACTGGTGCAGCGCCTGCCGGAACATTGGACGCTGGGGCCGGTGGTGATCGCCGGTCAGGCCCGTGTGGCCATCGCCGACGAGATCGCCGTTACGCTCAAGGCGCGCATGGTGGTGATGCTGATCGGGGAACGTCCTGGCTTGAGTTCCCCCGACAGCCTGGGCATCTACCTCACCTATGCTCCTACGCTTGCCTGCAGCGATGCTGACCGCAACTGCATCTCCAATGTGCGGCCAGAAGGTCTGGACTATGCGGCCGCGGCGCACAAGCTGCTGTGGCTGGCCCGTGAGGCGGTGCGCCTGAAAGTATCCGGCGTCGCGCTCAAGGATGAGAGCGATATGAAAGAGGTCGCCGGGTCCTTGCAGATCAAGTGAGGGTGAGCATCAACTCATGATGCTCAAAAGCGGCGCAGCTTAAACCATCAGCGGGACGCGCTTTCGCTAGCCTGCTGAGCGTTTTGCAGGGCCGCGATCTGTGGGTAACTGCGTTCTATCAACTCGGCCAGCGCGTTCACATGCCTGGCCGTTTCTTCTCCCAGCGCTGTCAGCGTGTACTCCACATGCGGTGGCACCACCGGGTAAACCTTGCGCAGCACAAACCCATCCGCCTCCAGATTTTGCAAGGTCTGCGCCAGCATCTTCTCACTTACGCCGTTCACTTTTCTGCGGATCTCGCTGAAGCGGTGCGTGCCCGCCAGTAGAACGATCAGTACCAGCACGCCCCACAGGCTGGTCACGTGCTTGAACACGGTCCTGGACGGGCAGTTGGCAGCAAACAACGCTCCGCGCTGCAGGGCCGAGGCCAGCGATGCAGACTGGTCCGAAGAGGCGCTCATTCCATCCATGATTCCATCCGTGATTCTTATCATCACACTAACCTTTTTGTACGTACTTACAAAAAGTAAGTGTATCAGTTATCGTCACTGCTCATTTTACAAAGGAGAAAAAAATGATCGTGATCACAGGTGCGAATGGGCAATTAGGCCGTCTGGTCATCCAGTCCCTGCTTGAAAAAATACCAGCAACACAGATCGTGGCCGCCGTGCGCAGCCCGGAAAAAGCGCAGGATATCGCCGCTTTGGGTGTGCAGGTGAGGCAGGCTGATTACAACCGGCCTGATACGCTGGATGCAGCGTTCAACGGGGCGAGCAAAGTGCTGCTGATCTCCTCCAGTGAAGTTGGCAGCCGGGTGGCGCAGCATCAGGCGGTGATAGCTGCGGCTCAGCGGGCAGGTGTGAGCTTGCTGGCCTATACCAGCCTGTTGCGGGCCGACACGACACCGCTTGCGCTGGCCAGCGAGCATGTGGCGACGGAGCAGGCGCTCAAGGCTTCTGGCATCCCGTTCGTGTTGCTGCGTAATGGCTGGTATACGGAAAACTATGCCGCCAGCATCCAGCCTGCCTTGGCGCATGGCGCATTCATCGGCAGCGCTGGCGCAGGCAGGATCGCCTCCGCCAGCAGGGCCGATTACGCACAGGCTGCCGCCACGGTGATTGCCAGCGAGGGTCAGGCAGGGTTGATCTATGAGCTGGCGGGTGACGAGGCCTACACATTGGCTGATTTTGCCGCTGAGCTGTCCCGCCAGGCTGGTCAGCGCGTGAGCTATCATGATCTACCGCAAGCCGCTTTTGCGGATGCGCTGGCCGGTGCAGGCTTGCCGCCCGCATTTGCTGCGCTGTTGGCAGATTCCGATGCGGGGGCTGCCAAAGGCGCATTGTTTGACGATGGGCGTCAGTTGAGCCGGTTGATCGGCCGCCCTACAACAGCCTATGCCTCGGTGATTGCAGCCAGTTTGAACGGGTGACTGAAGCGGGCGAACTGACCTTGCAGATCAATCCAGGCGGCGCTTGTCAGTTAAGGCTACGCAAGCGCTTGAAGGTGGTGGAAGGCAGTTCGCCGAACATCTTTTTATATTCCTGCGAGAAATGCCCGAAGTGCCAGAAGCCCCAATGCGCGGCGGCCTCGGTAACGGAGTTGGCGGTTTTCAGCATGCGGCGCACGCCGTTCAGGCGCTCGGCGCGCAGGTACGCCACCGGGTTGGTGTGCAGGTAGTGCTGAAAGCTGTATTGCAGGCTGCGACGGCTGATGTCCAGGTGCTGGCACAGGTCGGCCACGCTGATCGGGCTGTCGTAATGCTGCTGCACGAACTGGCGTGACTCGCCCAGCATGTTCCAGCATTTGCTGGCAGCGCTGGTGGCATGTTCGTCGCTGGCTTCGCCCGCCAGCACGGCGGCCACCTGTTGCAGCACATGGTGCTTGAGCGATTGCATGGCCACCGGTTGATGGATCAGCGCCGGGTTGCTGCGCAGCATGTCGAATGCGCCTGTCATCAGCTCACACAGCGGGGTCAGTTGCGACTCCGGCATGCGCAGCAGGTGCGAGTCGCGGCACACGCGGCTCAGTTGCTGTTCGCCTGCCTCGCCCATGTAGGCCAGCAGTTCCTGGCGCTCAAGCGCGATACCGGCCATGAGCAGACCGGTGGGGGAATAGAATTCAAAGCCGTTGCGGCCTGAAAAAACGTGCAGGGATTGGGTGCTGCATGGTGCACCGCAGAAGATGCCGGCATTCTGCAAGGCCAGCGGCACGCCGATGGCGATCACGGATTCTGGTAACTGGCCGTGCTGGAACAGGCTCTGGCTGGTGAATTCATGGAACAGGTGCATGCCTTGCACATGCAGTTCGGTGACATAGCCTTTGAACGCCCCGGAGGAGAGCTGCACATAATCCTGATTCCAGCCGCTCAGCAGGCTGGCCTGCTGTTCAAAATCGCCCGAGCTCTGGTTGCGAAAACTGGTGCCGGGGCGCAGGGCGGGTGCTGCCTTGTGATATTCTTGCGGCTGCATTTTGTCTGGCCATCGATAAAGATGTGCTAGCAGCATGCAATAAATGTTCCTTGCGAACAAGCTAATTTTTATATTGAATAATCAATCTGTTGGGCTGCTTTTGTGGCGAGTCTGGCAGAGGGTTGCGCTGCCATGCACCAAGGCGGCACATTCAGTGCACTGATGATCATTTATGCAAACGCTCCCTATCGCTCAAATTGAATCCCTGGACCAGGAAGGCCGTGGCGTCGCCCATGTGGATGGCAAGACCATCTTCATCGATGGCGCGCTGATCGGCGAAACCGTCACCTTCAAATCCCACCGCAACAAAAAAAGCTACGAAGTGGCCAATGTGGTGGATGTGCTCACGCCCTCCGGCCTGCGCACCAAGCCCAAATGCAAACACTTCGGCATGTGCGGCGGCTGTGCCCTGCAACATCTGGACTTCAGCGGCCAGGTGGCCGCCAAGCAGCGCTTGCTGGAAGCGGATATGTGGCATATCGGCCGTGTAAGGCCAGAGACCATGATGCCGCCCATCTACGGCCCGGCCTGGGGCTACCGCCACAAAGCCCGTCTGCGCGTGCGGCATGTGCCCAAGAAGGGCGGTGTGCTGGTCGGCTTCAACGAAAAGGCCAGCAGTTATGTGGCGCACATGGACAGCTGCGAAGTGCTGCCACCCAAGATATCGGCTTTGATCGTGCCTTTGCAGCAGTTGGTGGCCAAACTCAGCGTCATCGATCAGCTACCGCAGATCGAAGTGGCCGTGGGCGAACATGCCACCGTACTGGTGCTGCGCATCCTGGAAGCCCTGCAGCCGCAAGACACCCCGCACCTCAAGGCGTTTGCCGATGAACACGGCGTACAGATCTGGACCCAGAGCAAAGGCCCGGACACGGTCAAACCGTTCTACCCGCTGGATGGGCCGGGGCTGAGTTATTCGCTGCCGGAATATGCGCTGACTTACCCGTTCAAGCCCACCGAGTTCACGCAAGTCAACCCGCACATCAACCGCGTGATGCTGCGTCGCGCCATGCAATTGCTGGATCCGCAAAAAAATGAACGCATCGCCGACTTTTTCTGCGGATTAGGCAACTTCACTTTACCCATCGCACGCAGTGGTGCCAGTGTGCTGGGCATGGAAGGCTCCGCCAGTCTGGTGGCGCGTGCCGTGGAAAGCGCAGCGCTGAACGGGCTGGCTGGCCAGATCGAGTTCCGCGAGGCCGACCTGTTCAAGATGACGCCCGAGCTGCTGCAATCGCTGGGTAGCTTCGACAAGTGGTTGATCGACCCGCCGCGTGACGGCGCGCTTGACCTGGTCAAATCCCTGCCGGACGCCGTGAACGAAGAGGGCGTGCCGCAAGCCCTGTGGGGCCCTGAGCGCATCGTCTACGTATCCTGCAACCCCTCCACACTGGCGCGCGACGCGGGGGTGCTGGTCAACCTCAAAGGTTACCGACTGCGCGCGGCGGGCGTGATCAATATGTTCCCGCACACCGCACATGTGGAATCGATCGCCTGGTTTGAGCGGGGCTGATGTTCAGGGCAGCATGATGTTGCTACCACTGCTGCTGAAACCTCGGGCTTTACAGCGCGGTGGCAAACTATCAGGTCGGTAGGGCGTATCTGCCTGTGGTGCGTTGCAGCTTAGTAGGGCCTACCCGCTTGCGGTACGCCGCAAGGAAGTGCACGAAATGAGTAAACAAACCAAAGCATTTACCCCTAAGATTGAGTTGGTGTTGAGATGCGTGTTTCGGTTGATGAAGATGGACGAAGTACTGGATATTATTCATACGGCGTACCGCAAGCGTGAGCGCCCTACCGGTCTTGATCAAGCAACGTGGGCACCGCCGATATTGATTGATTTTCTACGGAAAATTAGGACGTACTAAAATAATTTAGTCGTATGATTAAAATTAAATTGATATCAAATACTAAACTTTTAAAGTTTATTTTGACGGTTTATAAGTCGTCAAATAGGATGTCTACTTTACGTTAGGTTTTAGCGGAGAAGACAGATGCGCGTCTACTTAACTATCATTTTGTTATTTTTATCTTCACTTTGTCACGCTGATGGCCAAGCAGCCATACACGTAACAGCTACTGCCGACGATTCAATTGGAAAGCAACTCGTCTATCAGCTACGGGAGGCTTTAAGAGCCTCTAGAGGCATGAGATTAGTTGATGATATGAATGATTCTTTTGTCCGGATAAAAATAGTTACTCTTGACCCTGACTCAGGTAGAGGCGGTGGTTATCAAACTGTATATTCTGCCGTCTGGACTGTACGTCAGTTTGACCGTGATTCTGAAATCTATTGGACTAATTATGTTGGTACCTGTGGTGCCAGTAGAACACAAAGCTGCGCGACAAGCCTTGCCTCTCAAACTGATGAAGTTGCTACTGATGTCCGAAGAATACTTAACGAAATAATTAAGAGTAGTGATAAAAAATAATGAACCTAACCCATCCATCAAGCGGGACGCTGCGCTAAAGCGCATCGCCCCTTATGTCAAACTACAAGGGCTTCCCCGTACTTAGCAACAGCCAATGTTTCTTTTTCAGTTCATAGCGCTTCCTTTGCTGAGCCGCCAGATGATGCATAAGAAGGTGAAGGACTGCGGTACTACAACCGGTCATGTTGGGCAGGCTAGCCCGGACCATGATGAAAGACGCGCGCGGGGACCTCATTCGTTAGCCGGGAGTCGATTGCCTCCCCTGGAACTAACCAGGCATACCCCGCGCGAACCCGCTTCACATCAACGCTGGCCGTGCACGTGCTGACGCGTTTCCTGAATCTTTCACTCTGTTAATACGGTTGACTGCTCCTGTTAAGGCGGAAATCTTCTCCATAGTGGAGTACCGCCTTCGCGAGCCGCAGGTTCTTGGCCGCAATGGCAATGGCCGCTTTCCAGTAGCCACGGCGTTCTACCAAGCTGTGCGCCCAACGGCTGAAGCGGTCTTGCTTCTCACCAAGGCCTGCGAGTATTGAACGTGCCCCCATGACCAGCAGGCTTCTGAGATAGGCGTCCCCGGCTTTGGTGATGCGCCCCAGCCGCGCTTTGCCGCCGCTGCTGTATTGGCCGGGCACGAGGCCAACCCAGGCGGCGAGCTGCCGTCCGTTACGGAAGTCGTGCCCTTCTCCCAAGCTGGCGGTCAATGTGCTGGCCGTGGTGGGGCCGATCCCAGGGAGTTGCATGAGGCAGCGACTGCGACTGTCCTGCTTGGCAGCCTCGCGGATGGCGTGGTCGTACTCCGTGATCCGCTCCTCCAACCGAACGGCATGGGTGAGCAGGTCGCCGATACAACGGTGGGCGAACGCAGGGAGGTGTTCGAGGTGCGGGCTGATTTCGCGGCGCAAGCGGTCGTTCTTGCCGCGCTTACCGCTCATGCGATAAGGCGCAACGAACTTGGGGGCCATCAGTTTGACGGTGTGGCCGTATTGCCGGAATAGTCTGGCCCAGTGGTGGGCACCGGTGCAGGCTTCCATGCCGATCAGGCAGGGCGGGAGTTGCGCGACCAGCGCAGCTAACTGGTCACGTGGTACGCGTGGGTTTGACCAGTACGGCGTGGCCGTTCTGGTCAACTCCGTGCAAAGCGAATATATTCTTGGCTAAATCAATGCCTAACGTGACAATACACATGGACTTCCCCTTTCGATGCTTTGATGATGTGTGGAAACTGAATCATGACAGCTTTCGCTGCTCGCGGCTTCCGCCGTAGACTCGGGACGGGTAAGTCCCTTTCATTCGTTGGGCGTAATCAGATGGCACATCACCCAGACCTCGACGAGCTAGCCAGAAAGTTTTTCCATGATTACTCGCGGGCAGAATATGCGCTGAAGGCATCAGGTTTTAATAAGGGTGATGGGCCTGCTGAAGCTAACTGGCAAAATTTTGCACTCTCAGTCGAGGCGTTGATAGCAAACCCGGCCTCACCAGAACTCAAAGAGGCTATTGATTTCTTTTTCAACGCACCACCCAAGAAGCAAGTAATTGTCGGTGGTGTTATTCAATGGGAAGTTTCTGAACCACAAACCAAGTCAAAAGCAGACAAACTGCTGCTTTATGTTCGCCGTGTACGCAACAACCTCTTTCATGGTGGTAAATTTAATGGTCATTGGTTTGAGCCTGAGCGAAGTGAGCCTTTATTGCGGTATAGCCTCACAATACTTAGGGCATGCGTAGAGTCAGTCCCTGCAGTGCAAGAGGCATATCATGGTTAGGAGGAATAAATAGGGTCAGACACGATATTGACACCTAAAGTTATGATTCTTCTTGGTTTTTATTCACGCTTACCCGGTCTAATACTCAATCTGCAACGATCAGGCACCTGACCTTTTATTCTATGGCCCTGCGCCAGCCATAGGGGGTGCCCGCTTGCATCACGCAGCATGACAGTACGCACCTGAGTCAATTTAAGTGATTGATTATATTATGTAGTCTTGTTTTTTCATGAGGGGGGTTATTCGTGATCCACAAAGAACGACTGACGGCGACGCTTGATGGGGACTTCGTGGTGTTTCTTATCGGCATGCGTATCAACCAACCCTTGAAGGTGCACAAGTGGTTGCCTGCGGCGGCTGCCATGCCGCGCATGCTCAAGGAGTTGAAGCGCCAGCCGGAGCTGGGTTTGATACACGCCGAAATGTGGTTCTCTCGCAACATCATCTTCGTGCAATATTGGCGCTCGATGGAGCAGTTGCTGGCCTATGCCAAAGACAAGCAGGCTGAGCATCTGCCAGCTTGGCGTGCGTTCAATCAGGCGGTGGGTACCGATGGCTCGGTTGGTATCTGGCATGAAACCTATCACGTCTCGCCGGGTGGTTATGAAAACGTCTATGTCAACATGCCGCCGTTCGGCTTGGGCAAGGCGGGTGTGTTGCAGCCAGCCACAGGCGGCAGGCAGTCTGCAGCAGGGCGCTTGAAAAACGGTGCACCTCCGGGTTAGAAGCAGAACTCCGCTAGGCCATGGGTGCTGGCGAGGCCACGTCGCACTAGCAGCATGGCGGTTTCACATCACATCACGCCATTTCCTGCATTTATTTATCAACCGATTGCGCACTATCTGGTCTGACCGTTTACCATTGATTCCGAATGCTCGCCTGAGCCTACTGAACAGCGAAGTAACGCCGAAATCTTGTCATCTGCATCCCAAAACCCAGAACTGCCATGGTCCAAGTCGCGTCGCGGTGATCGCACGCTTGATATCCGCATCAGCCGCAATACGCTGGTGGCGGCGATCGCGTCCATCCTTGTGCATGCGGTGCTGCTGTTCTTCTTTTTTCCGACCACGCCGCTGATGCCGCCATCGGGCGCTACCACGCCTAGCAAAGAGATCGTTGTGCAACTCAGCCCACCTCCCACCAGGCAAGCCGAACCTCCGCCGCCGGTCGAAGCGCCGGTGGTGCAGCCGCCACCCAAGCCGCGCCCGGCTAAACGCGCCCCCGCACCCAAGGCGCCGCCGGTGATGGCGGTGGACAAGCCGCCTGTAGATGAGCCGCCAGTTCAAACGCGTCCTTTGCCGCCGCCTCCACAACCTGCGCAACCCGACACGGCGGCACCTACCGACATGATGTCCTACATCGCCGCAGCGCGGGCGCGGCGCGAGCGCGAGGAGCGGCTGGCTGCCATCGAGAACGCAGATGCGGTGGCCAGAGAGCGTGGCCCTAGCGAAGAAGAGCGACGTGACGCCATCATCAAACGCAACCTCCAGGGCCGCGACAGCAACGGCGGCATGTTCTTGATCCTGAGCAAGAACAGCCGTAGCGCCACCATCCGCTTCAACGGCTGGAAGGGCGATTACAGCATCTCCAAACAGGAAACCTACGAGATCGAACCCGGTGCCGATGGCGACATCAACAAAGCCATCATCCGGCGTGTGATCGAGCGCATCCGTCAGGACAACCCGGGCGATTTCCCCTGGGAGTCGCGCCGTCTGGGCCGTACCGTCACGCTGTCAGCACGCAGGGAAGACAATGCCGGGCTGGAGGATTTTCTGATGGAAGAGTTCTTTGGCACGCGCGGACGCTCGTTCAATCCCTAGATCCCAAAGGCATCAACGCAGGCTAGGCTGATCGATACCCGGCGGCTGAGGGCCTCAACGACCTAGCTGGTTTGTTGAAGATGCACTTGATCGGCAAGGGGCTTGCGTAGTTCTTCCAGCACCAGGCCATCTACTTTAGCGATGCCAAAGCGCGGGTCACGCGGAAAGGCATGCAAGATGCCGGTGCGCTGATAGCCCAGCCGCTGGTAATAGGCGATCAGCGTTTCACGCAGGGTGATCACGGTCATGCGCATGGTGCTGGCCTGCCATTGCTGCTGCGCCAGCCTTTCACATTCTGCGATGAGTGCCCGACCTATGCCACCTGCCTGTAGCTGCGGGTTGACCACCACCATGCCCAGATAAGCTCCGACAGGGTCGCGCTTGAGGTGGGCGGAGGCACACAGGGTGTGCTGTGCAAAGCCCAGAATGAACAGGGAATCCGCTGCCGCGATCAGTTCGCTGATCTCGTCGGCTTCGGTGCGCTGACCGTCCAGCAGGTCGGCTTCCGTGGTCCAGCCGGCACGGCTGGCGTCGCCCCGGTAAGCGCTGTTGACCAGCGCCACGATGGCAGGGGTGTCGGCGTGGGTCGCGATGCGCCAGCTGATGTGGGGTGGGCTGCTTGTCATGGCGCTGTATGGTGCCGCAGGTGGTCTTGCAGGGCAAGTTGCCAGGCCGCCCGCTTGGCGTCCAGTGACATGGCGGCGTGTGCCGGGCTGGTGGAGGGCGCACGTATCAGTTGCACTGCGGGCGAGGCGGGTAGCAGTGCGTGCACATGGCGTCGCCACAGGGTGTATGCGGTGCTGCCGTTGAAGATGATGCGCTGCAGTTCCGGGTGGCGCGCCAGCAGGGGCGGAAAGTCGTTGACTTGCAGGCTTTGCGGCTGGATGGCGCTGTCCAGGCTGCCGATTCGCTCACAGGAGGCCAGCACATCCCAAAGCCCGATGCCGTGTTGTTGCAACTGGCTCAGGCGCGCTGCGTAGCAAGTTGCGCTCATGCCCAGCAGCCCGCTCAAAATAGGCCAGAACGCGTTGTGCGGATGCGCGTAGTACTGCTGCGCCTGCAAGGAGCGCACGCCTGGCATGGAACCCAGGATCAAGGTATGCATGTGCGCAGGCTCCACCGCATTGAAACTGCGCGCGAGGTGGCTGGCTGCTGGCGTGGGTGGGGTGGACATGCCAGCGATTGTAATCTCAAGTAGACTGCGCACATGCTGCGCATCCGCTTCTTCTCCTGCTTGTTCTTCAGACTTTTATCTGTTTTTCGCTCCGGCTCCAGTCTGGTTTTACCCGCTCGTGCCCACTCCGTTTCAGTAGCTGCTCAAGCGCTGGCGCTGACGTTGATGCTGACGGCTTGCGGGGAGCAGCCTGCCGCCACACCGCCAGCCACATCGGCCCAGGTTCCCATCCGCATGGCCGTGGCGCAGGCCCCGGTGAACCTGGACCCGCGCGTGGCCACCGACGCCGCTTCCGAGCGCGTCAACCGCTTGCTGTACCGCCCGCTGGTGGATTTCGATGCACAGTCGCGCCCGGTGCCTGCGCTGGCCAACTGGGTGAGCGTGGACGCGACCCATTACCGCTTCACGCTGCTGCCGAAAACCACAGGCACGCTGCGTGCATTCCACGATGGCCGCCCGCTCAGCGCGCATGACGTGGTGGCCACTTACCGTTCATTGATGGGCATGGCTGCGTCGCCACGTAGTGCGGAGTTCGCCAACATCCAGCGTGTGGATGCGGTGGACGACGACACCGTGCTGTTCCAGCTGAAACAGCCGGATGCGGATTTCCCGGCGCGATTGGTGGTGGGTATCCTGCCTGCGGCGTTGATCCAGGCTGGGCATGATTTTGCGCGTGCGCCGGTTGGCAGCGGGCCGTTGCGCTTTGTGAGCTGGCAGGGCGCGTTGACCTTAGAGCGGTTGGCCGATCAGCAGCGCATCCAGATCAGCGAGGTGAAAGACCCCACCGTGCGGGTGCTCAAGCTGCTGCGCGGCGAGGTGGATCTGTTGCAGGGGGATTTGCCGCCTGAATTGCTGCGCTATTTGCAGGGGCGTCCTGGCATCCGGGTGCAAAGCGCGCCCGGTGCCAATTTCTCCTACCTTGGCTTCAATTTTAACGACCCAGTGCTGCAAGATCTGCGCGTGCGCCAGGCCATCGCCCATGGTGTGGATGTGGCGGCCATCGTGCGCCAGGCGCTGGTGCCGGGCAGCCGTGTGGCGGGTGCGGTGCTGCCGCCCGAACATTGGGCGGGCAATGCTGGATTGGCGGCCTATGCCTATGATCCGGCGCGTGCACTGGCCTTGCTGCGCGAGGCAGGCGTGCCGCTGCCGCTCAAGCTGGTGTATAAAACCTCCACCGATGCGCAGCGCGTGCGTCTTGCCACCATTCTGCAGGCCCAGTTGAAACCGGCGGGCATCGCACTGGAGATCCGCAGCCTGGATTGGGGCACCTTTTTCGAGGACATCAAACAGGGGCAGTTCCAGTTGTACGGCCTGACCTGGGTGGGGCTGCGCACCCCGGAGATCTACCGGCTGGCGTTCCATTCCGACAGCGTGCCGCCACGTGGTGCCAACCGTGGGCGTTATGCCGACCCGGTGCTGGACGGCATGATATCGGCGGCGGACTGGCCAGCGGTGACGCAGCGTTTGCATGCGCAACTGCCGTATCTGCCGCTGTGGTATGAGGGACAGTTTGCCGCGATGCGTACAGGCTTGGTAGAGTATTCTTTGCGCAGCGATGGCCATTGGGATGGGCTTGCCACCATCAACAACCTTGTGCTTCCTGCATTGCCCGCCGACTAGGCTAAAACGGAAACCAATATACGTGCAGATCGAGATCTCCATCCCTGACCAGACCCTGCGACTGCTGGACGCCACCGGGCAGCTGCGCGCGCAATATCCGGTTTCCACCGCACTGAACGGGCCGGGTGAGCTGAAAGACAGCGGCTGCACGCCACGCGGTCAGCATGTCGTGCGGGCCAGGATAGGCGCAGGTGCCGAGGTGGGCACGGTGTTCCGTGGGCGACGCCCCACTGGCGAGATCTGGTCGCCTGCGCTGGCAGCGGCGAATCCGCAACGCGACTGGATATTGACGCGCATTCTGTGGCTGTCTGGCTGCGAGCGCGGCATCAACCGCCTGGGGGCGGTGGACAGCATGCAGCGTTATATCTACATCCACGGCACACCGGATACCGAACCCATGGGCATAGCGCAGTCGCATGGCTGCATCCGCATGCGCAATGCCGATGTGATCGCCCTGTTTGAACAGGTGCCGGTTGGCACGGTCGTGCATATCCATGCTTGAACGCTATCCTTGACGCGATGCTTGAGAAACATGCTTAAACGTTTGCTGGGTGTGCTGCCGGTGGTGTTCGGGGTGTTGCTGTTGACCTTTTTGCTGGTGCATCTGGTGCCGGGCGATCCGGTCGAGGTGATGCTGGGCGAATCTGCCACTCAGGCCGACCGTGCCGGGCTACGTGCTGCACTGGGTCTGGATCAGCCGCTGCCCGTGCAGTTCGGCCATTATCTGCTGCATCTCGCTCAGGGCGATTTTGGGCGCTCCATCCATAGCGGTGCCGACATCGCCGGGCTGCTGGCAGAACGCCTGCCTGCCACCTTGAGGCTGGCTTTGCTGGCGCTGGCGATCGCGGTGCTGATCGGCCTGCCGCTCGGCATCCTGGCGGCTTTGCACGCCAGACGCTGGCCTGACCAGTTGGCGACCATCGCCAGCCTGACCCTGTCGGCCATGCCGCATTTCTGGCTGGGCCCTTTGTTGATGCTGCTGTTCGCGCTGTGGCTGGGCTGGTTGCCCGTGAGTGGCATGGAAGGGCGCTGGGCTATCGTTCTGCCTGCGCTGACGCTGGGCTTCGGCCTGGCTGCCATCCTCACCCGCATGACGCGCGCCAGCCTGCTGGAAGTGCTGCACGAGGATTATGTGCGCACGGCCCGTGCCAAGGGCTTGCCTGAACGGCAGGTGATCCTGGGGCATGCGCTGCGGGCCGCCTTGTTGCCGGTGGTGACGGTGCTGGGCCTGCAACTGGGCTCACTGCTGGCTGGTGCCGTGATCACCGAGACCATCTTCAGCTGGGACGGCATAGGCCGCTTGCTGGTGGAATCCATCGAAAAACGCGATTACCCGGTCACCCAGGCCTGTGTGCTGGTGATCGCCCTGAGCTATGTGCTGGTCAACCTGCTCACCGATCTGGTCTACGCCAGGCTGGACCCGCGCATCCGGTTCGCGTCATGAAGCACTGGTCGGGGTATGTGTTGCTGTTCTGGCTGCTGGCCGCGCTGCTGGGTTTGCTGCTTTCTGTGTCCGGGCTGGCACTGCCCGGTTTTGCACAGGCGGATCAGATCGACCTGAGCCGCTTGCTGGCCCTGCCGGACAGCAGCGCCTGGCTGGGCCGTGATGATCTGGGGCGCGATATCCTGTCCCGTTTGTTAGAGGGTGCCTCGGTGGCGCTGAGTGTGGCCCTGGTGGTCACCAGCATCACGCTGCTGTTTGGCACTTTGCTGGGCCTGCTGGCTGGGTATTACGGCGGCTGGCTGGACCGGCTGTTGATGCAGGTCACCGATGTGTTCCTGGCTTTTCCGGGCATTCTGCTGGCCATCGCGTTTGCGGCCGTGCTGGGGCCAGGCCTGCTCAACCTGGTGATGGCGCTGTGTCTTACTTCCTGGGTGGGCTATGCACGGCTGACGCGTGTGCAGGCTTTGTCCTTGCGCCAGCGCCAGCATGTGCAGGCAGCCGAGTCGCTGGGTGCCAGCGTGCCGCGCATCCTGCTGCGGCATATATTGCCTTTGCTGGCTGCACCGCTGCTGGTGGAAGCCACTTACGGCATCGCTGGGCTGGTCATCGCGGAGGCCAGCCTGTCTTTTCTGGGGCTGGGTATCCAGGCTCCGCATGCTTCCTGGGGCAGCATGCTGCGTGACGGCGTGCGTTATCTGCTGGTGGCGCCACATTATGTGCTGGCGGTGGGCTTTAGTCTGATGTCGCTGGTGCTGGCCGTGAATGTGCTGGGTGACCGCCTGCGCGATGCGCTGGATGTGCGGCGCAGCGACTGATGTGCGGGCGTTTCCCTGCTAACATGAACCATCCTTCTTTCTCCAGCACATAAGCCGTATGCAAGCCAAACGCCAGTATCGTTACTACGACCTCATGATGGCCGCGTTCGTCACCGTGCTGGTGTGTTCCAACCTGATTGGGCCGGCCAAGGTGGCGCAGATCGAGCTGGGGCCGTTCGGCGTGTTTGGTATGGATACGCTGACCTTTGGCGCGGGCATCATGTTTTTCCCGATCTCGTTCATCTTTGGCGATATCCTCACCGAGGTGTATGGCTACGCCAATTCACGTCGGGTGATCTGGGCTGGCTTTCTGGGGCTGGCGTTCGCGTCTTTCATGGCCTGGGTGATCGTGGCCTTGCCACCCGCGCCGTTCTGGGACAATCAACACGAGTACGAAGTGGCCTTCGGTTCGGCCTGGCGCGTCTCGCTTGCCTGTCTGGTGGCATTTGCGGCGGGCGAGTTCGTCAATTCCTACATCATGGCCAAGATGAAGATCTGGACTGCCGGACGTCACCTGTGGGGGCGCATGACCGGGTCCACCATCTTTGGTGAGGGCGTGGATACCGTGCTGTTCTTCCCGCTGGCGTTCTATGGCACTGGTGTGATCCCGGATGATCAGATCTGGTATGTGGTATGGATACAATTCGTGGCCAAGGTGGCCGTGGAGGTGGCGTTCATGCCCATCACCTATAAAATCGTGGCCTGGCTGAAGCGCGCCGAGAACGAGGACTACTATGACCGCAACACCGATTTCAATCCGTTCAGCATGAAAGGTGCAGAATGAGTTTAGGCCCCATCATGCTCGATGTCGTCGGCACCGAGTTGACCGACGACGATATCCGCCGCCTGCAGCATCCGCTGGTGGGCGGGGTGATCCTGTTCGCCCGCAATTACACTTCCTGTGCGCAGCTCAAAGCGCTGACCGCCAGTATCCATGCGGTACGGCAGCCACCGCTGTTGATCGGCGTGGACCATGAAGGCGGGCGTGTGCAGCGTTTCCGCGACGGCTTCACGCGCATCCCGCCCATGCGCGAGTTCGGCAAGATCTGGGACCAGCACCCCAAACGTGCGCGCCAGCTGGCCGAGGCGGCGGGCTGGATACTGGCTGCCGAGTTGCGTGCGCATGGCGTGGATTTCAGCTTCACGCCGGTGCTGGACATGGACTATGGCGAAAGCCTGGTCATCGGTGACCGCGCTTTCCATGCGGACACCCAGGCCATCCACGAGCTGGCGTTCGCGCTGATGCAGGGGCTCAGAAAAGGCGGCATGGCGGCGGTAGGCAAACACTTCCCCGGCCACGGCTTCGTGGTGGCGGATTCACACGTGGCCATGCCCGTGGATGAACGCAGCTTCGACCGCATCGCCGAGGCGGATCTGCAGCCGTTCCGGCGCATGATAGACGACGGCATCCCGGCCATCATGCCTGCGCATGTGATCTACGCTGCGGTGGACGACAAGCCGGCTGGTTTCTCGGAGCGCTGGTTGCAGAAAGTGCTGCGTCAGCGGCTGGGCTTCAATGGCGCGATCTTCAGTGACGACCTGACCATGGAGGCGGCGAGTGCCGGTGGCGATGTCAGCACACGGGCGCAGGCCGCGCTGCAGGCGGGTTGCGATATGGTGCTGTTGTGCAACCGCCCCGATCTGGCCGATGAGCTGCTCGCCCGGCTGGAATGGCGCATGCCGGCGCAGAGTCTGGCGCGGCTGGCGCGTATGCATGGCGCGCATCATCCGGCCAGCATGGATCAGTTGCGTGAGGATGCAGGCTTCGTGCATGCGTTGCACGAGGTGGGCCTTGTCGGCAAAGTGGAGGGCACGCTGCCGTTGTGACGCAGATGCCGATTTATTGCAGCCGATTTGTTACATGAGCAAGGTTGAAACTTTGCTATAGTTTGGGTAGTCTTAAACTCAGTTGTTCACCAAGGAGTAATAAGTGATGCAAAGCAATTATCAAGTTTCCACGCAAGCTGGCGGCCTTACCGCCGAGAGCCATAAAGTCTTGCGTAACACCTACGCCATGCTAGGCCTGACCATGATCCCCACCGTGATCGGCGCGTTCATTGGCATGAGCATGAACTTCAGCTGGATGCAGGGCAGCCCGATCATGAGTTCGCTGATCATGCTGGCGGTGATCTTCGGCATGTTCTTCCTGATCTCGGCCAACCGTAACAACAGCATGGGCGTGGTCCTGCTGCTGGGCCTGACCTTCATGCTGGGCCTGATGCTGGGCCCTATCCTGCAAGTGGCATTGAACCTGCGTAATGGCGCCGAGCTTGTCGGTTTGGCCGCTGGCGGCACCGGCATCATCTTCATGACGCTGGCCGGTATCGCTACCACCACCAAGAAGGATTTTAGCTTCCTGGGCAATTTCCTCATGATCGGTATCATCCTGCTGATCGTGGCCTCGCTGGCTAACCTGTTCTTCCAGATCCCGGCCCTGTCGCTGGCCCTGTCTGGTGTGGCTGTGCTGCTGTTCTCCGGCTTCATCCTGTATGACGTAAGCCGCATCGTGAACGGTGGCGAAACCAATTACGTGATGGCTACGCTGGGCATCTACATGAGTATCTACAATCTGTTCGTGAACCTGCTGCAACTGCTGATGGCGTTTGCTGGCGACCGCGAATAAGCACGGAATTCGCTGGCAAGCGGATCTGGCCGGCCCCTCGGGGCCGGTTTTTTATTGCCCGCCGTCTGTGTCCAAGGAAAGGCTGGCGTCAGTCACCGGTTTGGCTCTGCGTCGGCGTGCAGCGAAGAAGTCGGACAGGATCTGCCCGCAATCCGCTGCCAGCAGTCCGCTTGCAACCTGGGTGTGATGATTGAGTCTGGGTTCTGCCATCAGGTCCAGCACGCTGCCGCAGCAACCAGTCTTGGGGTCATGGGCGCCAAACACCAGCCTGGCGATGCGCGCATGCTGGATGGCGCCGCTGCACATGGCACAGGGCTCCAGGGTGACATACAGGCTGCAGTCCACCAGACGGTAGTTGCCTAGATGCGCGGCGGCGTCACGCATCGCCATGATCTCGGCATGCGCAGTCGGATCGTTGCCGCTGATGGTGGCGTTGCGGCCACGTCCGATGACGATACCGTCCTTGACCACCACCGCACCCACTGGCACTTCGCCCAGCGCGGCGGCTTCGGCCGCCAGTTGCAGCGCTTGCTGCATGAACAGCTGGTCGGCGGTGGGTTCGGTCATCGGGAGGCAGGCAGAAACAGCTTAATCATGCAGCTGTTTCTGTCCCCAGCGCACCAGCACGAAGGTGATGGCTAGCCCCAGGCCTGAGCCTACCCACAGGAACAGTTCTTCCGCGGTGGGCGTGATCTCCTGCACCGGCAGCACGATCAGTTTGCGCAGCACCAGCACCATGGCCACTTCGATGAAGGTCTCCACACGCAGCTTGCTGCCCATCAGGTAGCTGATCTCGGCCGAGATCAGCGCCGACACCGACCACAGCAACATCAGTGTGCCCAGCGCATGCAGAAAGCCATGCACCAGGTTGTGCGAGTAGGCGGCTTCTTTCACATCCACGAAGAACAGCCAGGTGAACATGATGACCGAAACGGCCAGCGCCAGCCCGATCACGATGTGTGCAAAGCCGTTCAGCCACAACATGGCGCGCACGATGTAGCGGTTGACGATACTGAACTCTTCAGGGAAATGGGTCTGGGGCATGGCGGGCTACCGATTCACGTTGGCTTGAGACCCCCGCATTTTGGCATCAGATGATGAGTTGTTCCAGTGTGAGCTGTTCAAATTGTTTGAGCAGCCACTGCTGCGCCTTGCCACCTTCGCTGCACCAGGCGAGGTAACTCACCGCTTCCGGTTTGGGTTCGGCGACGCGCTTGATAAGCAGGCGACCTGCCGCTGCCTCGCGTTCAGCCAGACCTTGCGGCAGATAGCCCACCCCCAGCCCGTGCACTTGCGCCAGCAGCTTGCTGTGCATGTCCGGCACGGTGAGCACGTCCTGACCGCTGAGGATGCCGGAGGTGCGCGGCGGCAGGTTGCGTGAGCTGTCCGCAGCGGAGATGGAACGATGCTGCTGGATGTCCTGATTCTTAAGGGGCTCGGGCAGCGCCGCGAGCGGGTGATGCGGGGCCACGCAGAAGTGGAAATGCAGATGCCCGATGGGCCGGATGGAATAACCGCCGCCCGGCGGGCCTTCGCCCGGGGCGCCGATGGAGATGGAAGCGCGTCCGCTGATCAGGGCGTCCCAGCTGCCGCCATACACTTCGCGCAACACGCGCAAACGCGTGCCGAAGCCCTGTGCATAGAAGCGTTCCAGGATGGGGTAGAGCGGTGCTATGCGCATCAGGTCGCTGAGGGCGATGGCAAGCTCGGTTTCCACGCCAGTGGCCACGCGTTTGACACGTGCTTCCAGTTCGCCAGCGGCCTGCAGCAGGTGGCGGCCCTCGCGTAGCAGTTCGGCACCGGCCTCGGTGAGCAGGGCACGGTGACCGCTGCGGTCGAACAGGCTGACGCCCAGATCTTCTTCCAGTTTGCGCACGCTATAGGTGATGGCAGACGGCACGCGGTGCAAGGCATCCGCCGCCGCTGCAAAGCTGCCCTTGCGGGCGATGGCGTCGATGACCTCTAGCGCATCCAGCGATAATTTAATGTTCATTTATTTTGAACAACCCATGCAAATCATTTCGCTTTTTTCATAAATCGATCAGGAATAGCATACATCATCTTATTCAAACACGTTGAATGAAAAGGGCCACACCATGATCCAGTTACGCAGATCCGAGCAGCGCGGCCACGCCAATCACGGCTGGCTGGATAGCTATCACTCGTTCTCGTTCTCGCAGTATTACGACCCCCAGCACATGAGCTATTCGGTGTTGCGCGTCATCAACGAGGATGTGGTGGCGGCCGGGCAGGGCTTTGGCATGCACCCGCACCGCGACATGGAGATCATCACCTACATGCTGCGTGGCGAGTTGCAGCACAAGGACAGTCTGGGCAATGGCTCGGTGATCGCGGCGGGCGATGTGCAGCGCATGACCGCGGGTACCGGCATCGTGCACAGCGAGTTCAATGCCTCTGCCACGCAGGACGTGCATCTGCTGCAGATCTGGCTGTTGCCAGAGGCCAACGGGCTGACGCCAGGCTATGAAGAAAAGCATTTCGAAGCGGCCGAGAAGCTTGACCGCTGGTGTCTGCTGGCCGCGCGTGGTGGCCGCGACGGGGCTTTACACATCAATCAGGATGTTGCGCTGTATGCCAGTGTGATCAGTGCCGGCAACCGCCTGGATTACAGCATGGCGCCAGATCGTAGCGTGTACCTGCAGGTGGCACGTGGCAGTTTGCGCCTCAATGGCGAACTGCTGGATGCCGGTGACGCTGCCAAGATAGACCAGGCGCAGGCCATCAGCCTGCAGGCGCTGGAAGAAGCCGAGATCCTGTTATTCGACCTGCCTTCGGTGGCCGGACCGTATTCATCTTGAGGAGAGCATCATGACGCAAGTCGTTATCGTTTATCACAGTGGCTACGGCCATACCGCAGAACAAGCCAAGGCCGTGGCACGCGGCGCCGCCAAGGTGGCAGGTGTGACCGTGCATCTGCTCACTGCCGACGAGGCCCAGCAACAATGGGAGCTGCTCAAGGCCGCCGATGCCATCATCTTTGGCAGCCCGACCTACATGGGCTCGGTGTCCGCACCGTTCAAGGCCTTCATGGACGCCTCATC
Source organism: Methylobacillus flagellatus (assembly GCF_005502435.1). Lineage (GTDB taxonomy): Bacteria > Pseudomonadota > Gammaproteobacteria > Burkholderiales > Methylophilaceae > Pseudomethylobacillus > Pseudomethylobacillus flagellatus_A. Next base: position 674,970 of record NZ_SCOU01000001.1, on the reverse strand, counting down.
CAAAGCCTGGGCCGCGCGCGACTGGAAAGACAAGATCGCTGCCGGCTTCACCAACTCGGCCAGCCAGAGCGGCGACAAGCTGGCTTCCCTGATCCAGTTGGCCGTGTTCGCGGCGCAGCACGGCATGATCTGGGTAGGCCTGGACCTGATGCCCGGGAACAATCACAGCCAGGGCTCGGTCAATGATTTGAACCGTTTGGGCGGTTTCCTGGGCGCGCTGGCACAATCGAACGCGGACCAGGGGCCGGAACACGGCCCGATCGCCAGCGACCTTGCCACAGCAGAATATCTGGGTGAGCGCGTGGCCAGCAAAGCCGTGCAGTTCAAACCAGACTGATGATCCTGATCCAACCTTCAGCACTCACTGATCGACACGCATTATTCAACACTTGCTCATCAAACCAGTCGCCGGACCTGCTCCGGCTCTAAACTCAGGAACCCCAGTATGATCAAACCATCCCTGTCCTTGCTTGCCCTGCTGTTCGCCTTCAATGTCGCGCATGCCGAACCTGAAACCTACAAGATCGACAATGCGCACAGCTTTGCCAACTGGTCACTGCGCCACGTGGTGTCCAAAACCTCGGGCACCTTTAGCGACATCACCGGCAGCATCAGCATAGACCGCAGCAACCTGGCCAATTCCAGCGTCAATGCCAAGATCAATGTGCTCAGTGTCAACAGTGCACACCCCAAGCGCGACGAGCACATCAAGAAAGAGGATTACCTCAACGCCTACACGTTTGGCGAAATGACCTTTGTCAGCAGCAAGGTGGTAGAGACTGCGCCAGGCGAAGGCTTGTTGACCGGCACGCTGACGCTGCATGGCGTGAGCCGCGAACTCACTATGCCGTTCAAGGTGCTGGGCTTTGGTGCCGACCCGTTCGGTGGCTACCGTTCCGGCTTCGAAGCCAAAACCGCCCTCAAAGCCTCGGATTTCGGCTTCAAATGGGGCACCAAGCCGAATGGCCCGGTCGGCGATGACATCGAGATCAGCCTGCTGATCGAAGGCATACGCACCAAGCCATGATCCATTTTTGTACTTCCCACCGTATTGTCAGGAGCACCACATGAGCATCGATCTATTCACACCGACCAAGCTGGGCAGCATCGCCCTTAACAATCGCATGGTGATGGCCCCGTTGACGCGTAACCGCGCCGGCGCAGGCAATGTGCCGCAAGACCTTAACGTCACCTATTATCAGCAGCGTGCCAGTGCTGGCCTCATCATCACCGAAGCCACGCCCATCTCCGCCATGGGGCACGGCTATCCGGCCACGCCTGGCATCCACACCGCCGAGCAGATCGCTGGCTGGAAGAAAGTGGTCGATGCCGTGCATGAAGCTGGCGGCAAGATCGTGCTGCAGCTGTGGCATGTGGGCCGCATCTCCCACCCTTCGTTGTTGCCGGACCAAGCCTTGCCGGTGGCGCCATCTGCCATCAAGCCGGCCGGGCAGGCCTATACCTATACCGGCTTGCAGGATTTCGTCACCCCGCGTGCCCTGACCACCGAGGAGTTGCCAGATATCGTGGCTGATTATGCCCAGGCCACGCGCAACGCCCTGGAAGCCGGTTTCGACGGCGTGGAGATCCACGCGGCCAACGGTTACCTGCTGGATCAGTTCCTGCGTGATGGCAGTAATCAGCGCAGCGACAACTATGGCGGCTCCATCGCCAACCGTGTGCGTCTGCTGCTGGAAGTGACCGAGGCGGTGGTCGCCGTGGCCGGTGCCGACCGTGTCGGCGTGCGCATCTCGCCACTCAATCCGTTCAACGACATGGCAGACAGTGACCCGCAAGCGCTGTTCAACCATGTGGCCGAAGCGCTGAGTCCCTTCGGGCTGGCCTATCTGCATGTGGTGGAGGGCGGCACGCACGGCCTGGAAACCCCGCCCTTCGATTTCACCCTGTTGCGCAGCCTGTTCAAGGGGCCTTACATGGCCAACCTGATGTACGACAAGGCCAAGGGTAATGCGGCGCTGGCGGCTGGTAGCGCCGACGTGATCGCCTATGGCGTGCCTTTCCTGGCCAACCCGGACCTGGTGGCGCGTTTTGCCAAGGATGCGCCGCTCAACACGCCGGATCAGGCCAGCTTTTATGGCGGCACTGAAAAGGGCTACACTGATTACCCGACACTGGAATCTGTCTAGCGCTTTGTTTGTACCCTGTTTAACATCATGCTGACGGCCAGCCAGTCTGGCCGCCAGCTGTACATGTCATGGTGATCGACACAATGGCATGCCCAACATCAAAGGATCGCAATTGCAAAAACCTGCCATCACACAAGTCCCTATCGCCCCGCTCATCGCTGAACGCTGGAGCGGCCGTGCCTATGACCCCACCAGGCCGGTCTCCGCCGAGCAGCAACTGGCCTTGCTGGAAGCCGCACGCTGGGCGCCGTCCTGTTTCGGTGACCAGCCCTGGCGTTTCGTGGTGTGGGACAAACATGCCGATCCGGTCAACTGGCAACGTGCCTACGATTGCCTGGTGCCGGGCAATCAAAGCTGGGCGCAACATGCCGGCTTGCTGATCCTGGCGGCAGCAGACACTTTGTTCACGCACAACGGCAAGCCTAACCGCTGGCATGGCTACGACACTGGCGCCGCCATGGAGAACCTGTGCCTGCAAGCCACCAGTATGGGCTTGATGGCGCACCAGATGGGCGGCTTCGATGGCGACAAGCTGCGTGCCGAATTCGGTATCCCCGAGCAGATCAGCCTGATGGCCATGGTGTCGGTCGGCTATCCGGCGGATATCGCCACGGTCACCGGTGAACTGCTGGAACGTGAAACCGCGCCCCGTACACGCCGCGCACTGGGCGAGCTGTTCTTTGCCGGCAGTTGGGGCACGCCCATCGTGTAAGCTTGCCTGCCGTCTGACCGGAGACTCGCTCTGCTGTATTCGGGTGTTTATTCTCGCAAAACCCGGCCACCGCCGGGTTTTTGCTTTGGCTAGCGTCAACTGTTGATTGCGCCGTGCAGGCATCTGCCAGCCTGTCTATCTGATAGAATATGCGTTTTCAAATCATCAGGATGTTGCGCCATGGCCGTTGTAGAACTCACCAAAGCCAATTTCAAGGAAACCATCGAGAACAATCCGTTCGTGATTGTCGATTTCTGGGCACCGTGGTGCGAGCCCTGTGTCAATTTCACGCCTGTGTTCGAAGCCGCTGCAGCGAATAACCCGGACATCGTGTTCGGCATGGTCAATACCGAAGCCGAACCCGAGATCAGCGAATATTTCGATGTGAGCAAGATCCCGGCTATCCTCATCGTGCGCGAAACCGCCGGTATCCACGCCCAGCAGGGCGAGATCGGCGCGCCTGCGCTGGACAAGCTCATCGCATGGGCACGTGACTACGACATGACCGAAGTGCGTGCCTACCTGGCACAGCAATCCGCTTAAGCCGGTTCAGGGAGAGCACATGAACGTACAAAGCCACATCGCCGATATCGCCACGCCTACCGGCACCATGCGCACCTATGTGCACAGGCCAGCCGCTGCAGGCCGTTATCCGGTGATCCTGTTCTACTCCGAGATCTTCCAGCAGACTGGCCCTATCGAGCGCGCTGCACGCATCATGGCGGGTCATGGCTATGCCGTGCTGGTGCCGGAAGTGTTCCATGAGCTCAACGCGATCGGCACCGTGCTCGGTTATGACGATGCCGGCCGCGACAAGGGCAACGCCGACAAGGCCGCCAAGGACGTGCAAGGTTACGACACCGACAACCGTGCCATGATCGAATATGCCCAGCAGCAGCCCTGGAGCAATGGCCAGATCGGCGCCATGGGTTTCTGTATCGGCGGTCATCTGGCATTCCGCGCGGCCTTGCAACCGGAAGTGAAAGCCACCGCCTGTTTTTACGCCACCGATCTGCATACCACCATCATCCCCAACCAAGCTGGCCAGCACAGCATGGAACGCCTAGCGGACATCCAGGGTGAACTGATGATGATCTGGGGCAAGCAGGACAACCATATCCCCACCGCCGGTCGTGCCGAGGTTTACAGCAAGCTCACCAACGCCAACCTGGTGTTCACCTGGCATGAGTTCAATGCCCAGCACGCGTTCATGCGCGATGAGGGGGAGCGCTATGACCCGGCGCTGGCGATGACCGGCTACCAGCTGGCCTTGCAGATGTTTGGCCGTACCTTGCATCAGGCCTGATCGGCATCCGCTTAAATGAAAAAGCCCACGGTGAGAATCGTGGGCTTTTTTACGTCCATTGACGGCTGGCACCTGCCAGCGTGAGCCGCTGACGGGCTACTGGGCTGGCAGTAGTGGTGCCGGGTCTATGGATTTGCCCTGACGGCGGATCTCGAAATGCAGTTTCACGCGGTCGGTATCGGTGCTGCCCATCTCGGCGATCTTCTGGCCCTGGCTGACCTGCTGGCCTTCCTTGACCAGGATGTTGCTGTTGTGGGCATACACGGACAGGTAGGTGGCATTGTGCTTGATGATGACCAGTTTGCCGTAGCCGCGCAGATCGGCACCGCTGTAGATCACCTTGCCTGCTGCAGCGGCCAGCACAGCCTGGCCCTGGCTGCCGGCGATGTCGATGCCTTTGGCGGAGCTGGTGTCATTGTAGCCCGCGATCAGTTTCCCTTTTGCTGGCCAGGCCCAGTTCACCGCGTCCGGGCCGCTCTCGCTAGCCACTGCTGGTGGGCTGGCGATGGAAGTGGTGTCTGCTGGCTTGGCTTCGACTGGCTTGCTGTCGGGGCTGCCGGGCAGGGCGGTGGTGGCTGGTTTTGCACTGGCGCTTGCTGTCGCTGCCGAGGCGGGCGCCTTGGTCTCGGGCGGCGTGTTGAGGGCCTGCAAACTGTAAGGTTCGCGTAACGCCTTGGGGTAGCCGATCACGGGTGCGGTGCCGGGGGCTGGCGTTGTGCTGGCAGGCAGCGGGCTGGCGATCGGGGTGCCAGTCGTGGCGGTGGGTGGCGCGGCGATCTGTACCGCTGACGTCACCGCTTCATCGCCATTTTCCGTGCTGCGCATCTCCGTGCCGCGCAAGGCTTGCAGATTGAGTTGCTGGCCGATGCGTAGTGCATAAGGAGGGGTGAGGTTGTTGACGCGTGCCACATCGCGGTAATCCTGACCGTATTCAAGGCCGATGCTGTATAGCGTGTCGCCCTTCTTCACCACATGCACATCGGGCAGCCCTTCGCGTGGCGCTGGTTTTGCCGTGGCGGGTTTGCTCACCGCGCTGGCGGGAGGGGCTGGTTTGCTTGCTGGCAGACGCTCGATGACGGGGGCCGGTGGGTTGCTGGCACAAGCGGCCAGCAGTAGCGTCACACAGGCAAGGTACAGATGATGCGGTGTTTTCAATTGGTTCCACCCAGTAAAGGCACGAATTTGACACTTTCCAGCTTGGATTGACGGTATTCAGTGCCGGTGTTCTCTATGAGATAAAGGAACTGCTCGCTGGTTCCCACCGGGATCACCAGCCGCCCGCCGGGTGCCAGTTGCTGCAGCAGCTGCTGCGGTACGTGTGGAGCCGCGGCGGTGACCATGATGGCGTCGAACGGGGCCAGCTCGGGCAGGCCGATGTTGCCGTCTGCGTGTTTCAGTTTGATATTGCTGAGGCGCAGCTCGCGCAGATGCTTGCGGGCTTTCATCAACAAGGGGCTGATGCGTTCCACCGAATAGACTTCGCTGGCCACTTTGGACAGCACGGCGGTTTGGTAGCCGCAGCCGGTGCCGATCTCCAGCACCTTGCCCAGCGGCTTGCCGGTACGCAGGATCTCGGTCATACGTGCCACGGCGTAGGGCTGCGAGATGGTCTGGCCGAAGCCTATGGGCAGCGAGACATCCTCATAGGCACGCGAGGCCAGCGCTTCATCCACGAAGATATGGCGGGCGATGCTGCCCATGGCGGCCAGTGTCACTTCGTCGCGTATGCCTTGCTCGCGCAGACGCGCCAGCATGCGCTCACGAGTGCGCTGCGAGGTCATGCCTATGCCATTCATCACGGTTGCCATCTCTACACCATCTCTACACTACATATCTAGGCAGCACTGCCTGATGCATTGCTTGCGTCATAGTCTGGCAGCCACTGCTGCAAACCGGGGATCTGGTTGTATTGGGTGAGGTCCACCTGCAAGGGGGTGATGGACACCAGCCGGTTGGACACGGCGTAAAAGTCGGTGCCTGGCCCCGCATCCTGTGCGCTGCCAGCCGCACCCACCCAGTACACGGTCTCACCGCGTGGCGTGGTGGATTTGATCACTGGCTCGGCCTTGTGGCGTTTGCCCAGGCGCGTGACCTGCCAGCCTTTGAGGTCCTGATGCGGAATGTCTGGCACATTGACATTGAGCAGCAGTGGCGGCGGAAAACCGTTCTCGTGGTAATAGGTCACCAGCTTGACCACGGTCTGTGCGGCACTCTCGAAATAGCGCGAATTGTGTTGCGACATGGACACCGCAAAGGACGGGATACCAAGCAGGAAGCCCTCCATGGCGGCGGCCACCGTGCCGGAGTAGATGGTGTCGTCACCCATGTTGGCACCGTCATTGATGCCGGAGATCACCATGTCTGGCGGCTCGTCCATCAGCCCGGTCAGGGCCAGATGCACGCAGTCGGTGGGGGTGCCATTCACATAAAAGAAGCCATTGGCCGCTTTGCGCACGGTGAGCGGACGGTCCAGCGTGAGTGAGTTGCTGGCGCCGCTGCGGTTGCGTTCGGGCGCTACCACCACGATGTCGGCGATCTTGGCGATGTGCTGGGCGAGGATGTTCAGGCCGGGAGCAAAGTAGCCGTCGTCATTGGAGAGGAGGATGCGCATAGGCAAATTATAAGGGAATTATGTGGGAGGAATGCGGTCGCTCGCAGTACTTGTGGCAATCGCCAGTCTGCTGGGTGCGGTGGCACGCGCATACAGCACGCTGACCGTGAAGAACAGCAGCGTCAGCGCCACTTCCGCGAGTGCCAGCCATGCCGACAGACCGGTGTCCGCCCAGGCACGTACCGCCCCTTCGGTGAAGTACAGCAGGATGAACATGCAGGCCCACTGATAGGTGTAGCGTTTGCCGCGCAGGATGCCGAACAACGGCAGCAGCAAAGGCAGCGCCTTGAGGATCAGCAATGAGCCTTGCGGTTTGAGCGGTGCCAGCCAGCCCTCCCAGGCCAGACACAGCAGGATGAGCGCGATCAGGCTGGCGCTGGCGAGCAAGCGCAGACGCGCGATCATGCGCGGCATGCCTGCGCCAGAGCCACCAGGGCGGCACGCGCTCCCTGAGCGTCCTGGATGGGCTGTTCGAAGTTGAAGCGCAGCACCTGCTGGTCGGCGCGCACATCGAAGCCATCGGCGTCGATGCCTATCATCTCGACCGCATTAGCGGTGATGCCATGCACATGCTGACAGTAGGCGCGCAGATTGTCGCTGTGGTCGGCATTCATGTGGGTGAGGATAGCGGCTTCCTGTGCGGCCAGCGGACTGCGTGCATACAGCATGGGTTCCGCCTGCAGCCAGCCCATGCGGCCGAAGCCGGCGATATAGCGCACTTCACGCAGCAGGATGCGGTAGAAATAAAAATCGTGCATGGCGAAGTATTGTTCCGCCTGCGGAAAATAGCGCAGATAACGCGCGCGTAGCAACGGGTCTTCCTTGTCGGTCTGTTCGGCATCGCCGACCAGCGTCAGGCGGCCATGCGCTTGCAGGTCATCGGCATCGGTGAAGGCCAGCAGCGAGACGCGATGATCGGCCTGGATGTTCTTGGTGTGTTCCGCCAGCGTGCTGATCAGGATCAGCGGTTGGCCCTGGTGGTCCAGCACAAAGGGCGCCACCGAGGCGAACGGGTAGCCCTTCATGCGCACCGACTGCGTGGACAGGATGCCTTTGTGGGTGCTGCGCAGGAATTGCCGCGCTTCTGTTGCCAGATCCATGCTTACGCCGCCAGCTTGACGGCGGTTTCGGCCAGGCGCTTGCCCAGCGCGATACACAGCTTGCGTTCATCTTCACTGATGGGCCTGTCGTCCGCCGGGCCGCCGATATGGCTGGCGCCATAGGGGGTGCCGCCGCTGCTGGTGCTCGATAGCGACGGCTCGGAGTAGGGCAGACCCACCATCAGCATGCCGTGGTGCATCAGCGGCAGCATCATGGTCAGTAGTGTGGATTCATTGCCGCCATGCATGGAGCCGGTGGAGGTGAACACCGCAGCAGGCTTCCCGATCAGGCCGCCTTTGAGCCACAGGCTGACCGTGCCATCCAGAAAATATTTCATCGGTGCGGCCATGTTGCCGAAACGGGTGGGGCTGCCCAGCGCTAGGCCTATGCATTCCTGCAGGTCCTTTAGTTCAGCATAAGGCGCACCGCTGGCCGGTACGGCAGGTTCGCTGGCTTCACAGTTGGCAGACACCCTGGGCACGGTGCGCAAGCGCGCTTTGACGCCGCTGACGGATTCGACACCACGCGCGATCAGCTGCGCCATGTCGCGCACAGCGCCGCCCTGGCTGTAATAAAGCACGAGGATTTCTTGCATGTGGAGGCTCTACGAGGATGACTAACGGAAGCTGAAAGTATACAGCACGTCCACCGCGCTTTCGGAACCGGCCTGCGAGCGTACCGACCAGCGGTCGGTGAGCTGATAGGTGAGTCTGGCCACGTTGAGCAGGCCGTTGAAGGCTTTTTCGTAACTCAGGAACAGCTTGGATGAAAGACGTTTGCCCAGGCTGAGGCTGGTGTTCTGTGCATTGGTGCCGCCTATGTTGAAGCTGTCCAGGCCCGCTGCGCGCGCAAAGCGCGTCTGCAAGGGCACGGATTGCCCCTGGGATAGCAGCGCACCGGCGGCCAGCGACAGCAGGGCAAAATCGTTCTGTCCGGCCTCGGAGATGCCATGGCCCAGGATCAGCCAGGACAGCTTGTCGCCATCGCTCATTTCCGGCCAGGACACCAGCTTGACGGTGGGTAGCACAGCGGTGCCGGTGATCTTGACGCCGACTTTCACGGCCTGTTGCTGGCGAGTGGCGACGATGTTGAGGCCAGGGTTGTCGACTGGGCCGGTGAAGGTGATCTGGCCGGTTTCGATATTAAGCACCTGGCCATAGGCCATATAGGTACCGGAGGCCTGCACATTGCCGTCCGCCCGCAGGCCGCGCTGACTGCTGCCGGTGAGGCGCAACTTGCCGCCCAGCTTGCCATCCAGGCCGCGCCCCTGGATGCTGAAATTGCCACCCAGATCCACGTTCAGGCCGGACAGCACATAGTCCAGCGGTGATGCGGCTGCGGTGTCGTCCGTGTCGTCCACTACCACATCCTTGCCCAGGCTGGGCTTGTCATCGTCCGACAGCAGCAGATTACCGCGGTCGGCACTCAGGTCACCGCTGATCTGCAATTTGCCGTCGCTGAGCGCGGTGGCGAGGCTGCCGCTGACGACCACGACCCGGTCAGTGCGGCTGGTGGCGGTGAAGCGGTCTGCTTTCCAGTCCAGCGCCAGACTGGGGCTGCCCGGCTGCCACTGCAGCTTGCCCGCCACTTCCAGCGTGCCTTCGCCGCCCATGAAGCGCGCTTGCTGGATCTGCAGGGTGTCATCCGCCAGACTCAGCTGCAGCACGCCCTGTTTGAGTGACACGCCTTCGTCAGGCAGCGCCAGTTGCAAGGCCTGTCCGGCTGCAGTGCCGCGCAGATGTGGGTGGGCGATGGTGCCGTCGGCCTGCAAGGCGATCTGCAGCTTGCCGTCCATCTGCACGGCATCGGTGACGATGCCCAGCCAGCTCAGCGTGTTGAGATCGGCACTGATCCTGGCCTGCAGCGGCGCATCCCGGCGCAGGCTGATATTGCCGGTGCTGGTATTGAGCAGGGATTCGAATTGCAGCTGGATATTGCCCAGTTGGGTGCCTTGCGCCGCAGCTTGTAGCTCGACCACGTTGTGGTCTATGCGCAAGGTGCTTTCCAGTTGTTGCAGGCCGAGCGGGATGGGTTTCTGGTTCTGCTCGCGCAGCACGATGTCACCGGAATCACGTTTGATCTGCAGCAGGCCATTGACCTGTTGATCGACCACCAGTTGCCATTGTCCGGAGAACACGGCATCGCCATCCAGGTTGGCGGGCAGCGACAACAAGCGTCGTGGCAATACCTGCAGGGGGATGCCGCGTAGCTCGCCGGTGCTGAGCAGGCCTTGCGGGCCGGAGCTCAGCTGGGTCAGGTGCAGGGCACCCTGACCCACATTCATCACCAGTGGGCCCAGTTGCAGGCCTTGTGGGTCCGAGATGGTCAGGGTGGCTGGGGCTTTTAGTTGCAGTGTCTGCGCGCCGCCCGCTTCCTGATAATTGAAGCGTTGCAGCTGGCCTTGCCAGCCACCTTGCGCCAGCAGGCCGCCTTGCAGCAGGGCGTCCAGCTCCAGCTCAACGGAACGCGCTTGCGCAGTCAGGCTGTGCTGGTCCAGCGTGCCTTGCAGCTTGACATCTGCATTGACGCGTTTGGGGTAGGCCAGGGTGCGCAGGCCAGTGAGTTGCAGGCTGGCGTCCATGGTCAGTTTGGCCGGGTCCAGTGCCGTCTCTGGGGCGGTGTCGGATGCCGTGCTGACGACGGGTGCCAGGGATTTTTTCCCAGGTGCTGGGGTTGAGCTGGCGGCGGTGAGCCCGGCTGGACCAAGCCGGCCGCTGCCAGTCACCGTGTCGATACGCAGGTCACCGGGCAGGGTGAGTTTTTCTGCCTGCAGCTTGAATTCGGTCAATAACTGGTCCATGGTGCCGCGTATTTCCCCATCCGCACTGAGTTTGCCACCTATGGCCGAGCCTAGGCGGCTCAGCTCCGGTAGTTGTGCGCGCCAGCTTAGCGTGTCACCGGCAGCGCCCAGGCTGCCGGCCGCATGCAGGTGGTTGGCCGCCAGGGACGCGTCGAGTTTGAGGTCGCGTAACAGGCTGTCCTTGAGCGCGGCCTGCAGATTGAGTTGTAATGGTTCGCCGCGCCACAGGCTGTCCTGACTGCGCAAATTGAGCGTGAAGGCTGGGCTAGGCAGCAGGTGGCCTTGTACCGTGCTGGTCAGGTCGATGCGGCCGCTATCCTGCAAGCCGAACAGCGCCGGGCTGATCTGGCTGAGGTCAGCGTTGATGCTCACCGGGTAATCGCGTTCCAGACTGAGTTGTCCGCGCAGCTGCAAGCGTGCTTCGTCGTCGTTGCCTGTGGCGTTGGCATGCAGTACCAGCGCTTGGGCGGGCCTGGAGGCGTAGACATCGGTGTTGAGCTGCAGCTGTTGCAGGCTGCCACCCAGACTGAGCTTGAGGTCGGCATCCAGGCTGGCGGTGTTTTGTTTGAGTGCCAGGCTGCCGTTCAGTGCGAACGGGTAGTGCGCCTGCATGCCCAGGTCCAGCACGATGTCACCCCAGGGCGTCTGTGCGCTGCCCAGCTGCAAGCTGAGCTGCTGCGGGTCGGCCTTGAGCGTCAGTTGCACCGCTTTGAGTACCTGGCGGTCATGGCCGTTGACGATGATGACTTCCCGGATGTCGGCCTGCTGGATCTCCAGCAAGACCGGCAGGGTGATCTTGTCAGGCAGCTTCTTGTCGGCCGCAGGCGCCTCGGCGGTTTGGTCGTCCTTGATGTGGATGGTCAGGCGCTGCGCATGCAGTTTCTGGATATTGAGCCGGCCCGGGTCATCCGGCGCCAGCTGCATGGTGGTCTCCAGTTTTTCCAGCTGCAGGTCCAGGCTGCCAAGCTGATAGCTGAAGCTGTCCAGGCTGGTAGTGACGTTGATGTTCATGGCCTGCACGGTATAACCCAGCCCCAGGCTGAGCAGCACGGCCAGTGCGGCGCAGAGCCCGCGGCCACCTCGCAAGAGCAAGCGGCTGCCTTGCAAAAGCAAGTGCCAGTAGTGCCTCAACCCAGTCTGCACGCGCATCAGAACGAGACCCCCAGGTTGAAGTGCAGACGGAACTCGCCCGTGTCCTGCCCGTAGGCGATATCCGCACCGATAGGCCCGGCCGGGCTTTTCCAGCGCACGCCCAGGCCGTAAGCATAGACCGGCTTCAGCGTTTTGATGGTGTCGGCGGCGTTACCAAAATCCACGAACACGGCACCACCCCACTCACGCGTCAGCCATTGCACCAGCTCGGCACTGCCGGTGAGCAGATAGCGCGCACCTGCAATGGCATCGCCTTCGCGGTTACCCAGGCTCTGGAAGGCATAACCACGCACCGACTGGTCGCCACCGGCACGGAACAGATAGGTGGCAGGCGCGTTGCCGCCATTCACGGCACCGATTTCCAGCCGGGTGATCAGTTGAGTGCGTTCTGCCAGCGGCCAATAGGCCTGGCCTTTGACATAGGTCTGCACGAACTTGCCATCGGACAGGCTATCCAGTGGCGCGGCGGCGACCTGCGCATTGAGCAGATAGCCGCGGTTGGGCGACAGCTCGTTATCCACGCGGCGCAGCGTGATGCCGTAGGAGACGGTGGCTACTTGCTTGTTGCTGGATTCCGCACCATCCAGGTCCACCTGCTCGAACAGGATGCCGGTGCCTACGAACTGTTCGAAGCGGCGCGGGCCCCAGGCACGTTTCAGACTGTTGTTGAAGACGGTGGTGGTCTGGCCCTCAATGGCGGTGCGGCCTACCGTGCTGCTGAGGCTGTCGCGGAAGCCATTCTCGGTCTGCGGGCGCTGCAACTGCCCATTCAGGGACTGGGCCAGTTGCTCGACCTTGAAGCTACCGACAAAGCGCCAGTCCAGTCCGAACACATCCAAGTCCTCATAATTGAGCTGCACACGTGCACCGGTGTTGGTACTCAAACCGGCACCGGTACTCAGCGTGGAGGCTTTGCGTTCGGACACCTTGACGATGACCGGGGCCGCATCCAAGGGCCCGTTCTCGGTGTCGGCGCTGACTTCCACCGACTGGTAGTAGCCACTCTCTAAGATCAGGGTCTGCAGGCGCAACAGGCTGTTCTGGTCGTAGATGTCGCCCGGTTTGATGGGGTTGAGGCGTTCGATGATGGCGGCGTCATAGCGTTGTACGCCTTCGATGCGCGTGCTGCCAAAACGGTATACCGGGCCGCTGTCGATCTCGATGCGCAGCTTGACCTGGTTACGCTCGCGCTGGATGCGCGCCTCGCTATGCAGGATGTGCGCTTCGGGGTAGCGGTAAGCGATCAGGTCGCTGAGCAGGGTGCGCTTGGCCTTGTCCCAGTTGTCCTGACTGAAAGGTGCGCCAACCTGCAAGGCCCAGTTTTCTTTGAGCTTGTTGACGCGGCTATGCTCATCTTCCAGATGGATGGCACCAGTGAACTCGATCTCCACCTCCGCGACCGTGGTCTGTGGCCCCGGCTCTACCTTGAAGCTGGCGTGAGAAAGCGTGTCTTGCTGGTCGGTTTCAATGTCGATCTGCGGGCTGAAGTAGCCTTCGGTGGCAAGGATGGACTGCGCGTCCTGTTCGGCTTCGCCCAGCAGGCGCAGCCATTCGTTGCGGTTGAGGCGCGGGTTGTCCAGCGCTTTGACGATATCCAGATGCTTGCGCAGCAGGCTGTCCAGGCTGTCCGGGGCTTCGATATCCACCCGGTAGCGGATCTCCTCGGCATGCAGGCTGGCCTGGGGGATGCCCCATAACAGCAAAACCACGAGCAGATAGTGATGCCAGTGCTGCAAATGATGAGTGAGGTGATGTTTCAGCCCGGGGATTCCTTGCTATCGGATCGGTGCTATCCGTTCGGTTTTTAGATCGGCGCGTGCTTGCTGAATCATGCGCCTGGTCATGCGTGTTTATCGCTGCGATGCCGGACTGAGCAGGCATCGCAGGCGAATGTTGCGCTAGATGGTTTTTGCGAGTTGTGCTGCGATGCCGATATAGCTGGCCGGCGTCATTTCCAGCAAAGCCTGTTTGGCGGCTGCCGGGATCTTGAGTTCACTGATGAAGGCATGCAGCGATTCGCGGTTGATGCCGCCCTTGCCACGCGTCAGCGCTTTCAGTTGCTCGTACGGGTTGGCGATACCATATCGACGCATCACGGTCTGGATAGGTTCCGCCAGTACTTCCCAGTTATTGTCCAGGTCGGCGGCCAGCTTGGCCGGGTTGGCTTCCAGCTTGTTTAGGCCGCGCAGGCAGGAATCGTAGCCCAGCAGCGTGTAGCCCAGGCCCACGCCCATATTACGCAGCACCGTGGAATCGGTCAGGTCACGCTGCCAGCGCGAGATCGGCAGCTTCTCGGCCAGGTGACGCAATACGGCATTGGCCAGACCCAGATTGCCTTCGGAGTTCTCGAAGTCGATCGGATTGACTTTGTGCGGCATGGTGGACGAGCCGACTTCGCCTTCCTTGACCTTCTGCTTGAAATAGCCCAGCGAGATATAGCCCCAGATATCGCGATCCGCATCGATGAGGATGGTGTTGATGCGGGCCAGCGCATCATACAGTTCGGCCATGTAGTCATGCGGCTCGATCTGGATGGTGTACGGGTTGTAGCTCAGGCCCAGCGATTCGACGAACTTGCGTGCGAAGCTTTCCCAGTCGAACTCGGGGTAAGCCGACATGTGCGCGTTGAAATTGCCAACGGCACCGTTGATCTTGCCGAGGATCTGGATCTCGGCCACCTGTTTGCGCTGACGGCACAGGCGGTGCACGATATTGGCCAGCTCCTTGCCCAGCGTGGTGGGCGAAGCCGGTTGGCCATGCGTGTGGGACAGCATGGGCAGCTCGGCCAGATTGTGCGCTAGCTCGGTGAAGCGCGTGATCAGCTGGTCCAGCATGGGCAGCATGACCTTGTCGCGCGCGTGCTTGAGCATCAGCCCGTGCGACAGATTGTTGATGTCTTCCGAGGTGCAGGCGAAGTGGATGAACTCGCTCACGGCGCGGATCTCGTGATTGCCGTCGAAGCGTTCTTTTAGCCAGTATTCCAGCGCCTTCACGTCATGATTGGTGCGTACTTCGATGGCTTTCACCTGGGCAGCTTCGGCTTCACCAAAGCTGTTGATGGCGGCATCCAGCTCTGCCAGTGTGTCGGCACCGAACGGTTTGATCTCCTGCAGTGCAGGGGCCGCCGCCAGCGCTTTCAGCCATTCCACTTCCACCAGCATGCGATGGCGGATCAGCGCATATTCGCTGAAATACGGGCGCAGGTTATCGAGTTTGCCCTGGTAGCGGCCGTCGAGTGGGGAAAGGGCGTTAAGCGGGGAGAGATCCATCAGAAGACTGTTCCATAAAATGTTGGGATCGGCAGGGCCTGCATCCAGACGAAACGTAATTTTACCCTACTCGGGACATAGTCAAAATCCCGAATTTTGATTGCATGCCAGGCGGCGTTGATTCATAAGCCACTTTTTCTGGTTTTACATGGTCATGGCGACTGGATGATGAAGATATTTGTAAGTTTGCATGTTTGGGCTAGACTAATCTCCATGAAACTCACTTTTGCCATGATGCTGTTGTTTTTCTGCCTGAATGCCATCGCAGAGGAGGCAGCGTCGGCTGCTTCGGGAGCCGACGCGTCTTCGTCTGTCAGCAGCACGTTCCCCTCGCTCAGTGTGGAAGACAACCTGCGCCTGATGGACAAAGACCGCAATGGCATGGTGGACGTCAGCGAAGTGCGTCATTATCTCGAATCGCTACGTGGCAAAGGCTATCAATCAGCGACACTGGATCGGCTGGAATTGTCTTCCGGAAGCCGCAGTTGCGGTTCTGTTTTTTCGGGTTCAGTCTTCTAGAAGACTTATAAATCAGCCTACTGTAAAAAATCCTTGTTTTTGAGGCCGGATAGCGGTTACAAGCCGCCTCCGCAAGCGCTATAATCGGGTCAACCCCTTCAACTTCCCCGACTGAAAGCCATGCTATCCGCCTACCGTGATCATTGCGCTGAACGTGCTGCGCAAGCTTTACCTCCCCTCCCTCTTAACGCTGAACAGACCGCGCTGTTGGTCGATCTGCTCAAGAACCCGCCAGCCAGTGAAGCGCAAGTGTTACTCGACCTGCTGGAGAACCGTGTCCCTGCCGGTGTGGACCAGGCGGCTTATGTGAAAGCCGCTTTTCTGGCCGACATCGCCAATGGCAAGGCCAGTTCGCCTTTGCTGACACCGCAGCGCGCCGTGGTCCTGCTGGGCACCATGCTGGGCGGCTACAACGTGCCGGTGCTGGTCGAGTTGCTGGATGGCCCGCTGGCAGCCGACGCCGTCAAGGCGCTGTCGCATACCATCCTGATGTTCGACGCTTTCCATGATGTGGAAACGCGCGCGCGCGCCGGCAATGCGGCGGCCATGCAGCTCATGCAGTCCTGGGCGGCGGGCGAGTGGTTCACCATGCGCGAGGTGATGCCGGCCGAGATCACCTGCGTGGTATTCAAGGTGCCGGGCGAAACCAATACCGACGACTTGTCTCCGGCGCAGGACGCCTGGTCGCGTCCTGATATTCCGCTGCATGCCAAAGCTATGCTGGTCAACAAGATGCCGGATGGTCAGGAGAAGATCGCCGCACTCAAGCTGGCTAACCCCGGTCTGCCACTGGCTTATGTCGGTGATGTGGTCGGCACTGGTTCTTCGCGTAAATCCGCGATCAACTCGGTGCAATGGTTCATGGGTCAGGACATCCCCCATATCCCCAACAAGCGCAGTGGCGGTATCGTGCTGGGTGGCAAGATCGCCCCCATCTTCTTCAATACCGCCGAAGACTCCGGTGCGCTGCCTATCCAGTGTGATGTAAGCAAGATGGAGACCGGTGATGTGATCACCATCAAACCGTATGCTGGCCAGGTGCTGGCGGCAGACGGCAGCCTGATCTCCAGTTTTGAGCTGGCGCCGCTGACCATGCCGGACGAAGTGCGTGCCGGTGGCCGCATCCCGCTGATCATCGGCCGTGGGCTGACCACACGTGCCCGTCTGTCACTAGGCCTGCCGGCCAGTGATCTGTTCATCCAGCCTTTACCTGCGCAAGACTCCAAGCGTGGTTATACGCTGGCGCAAAAGATGGTGGGCCGCGCCTGTGGCCTGCCGGAAGGCGTGGGCGTGCGCCCCGGCACCTATTGCGAACCCAAGGCCACCACGGTTGGCTCGCAGGACACCACCGGTGGCATGACGCGCGACGAGCTTAAAGAGCTGGCCTGTCTGGGCTTCAGTTCCGATCTGGTGATGCAGAGCTTCTGCCACACCGCGGCTTATCCAAAACCGGTCGATATCAAGCTGCAACACAGCCTGCCGGATTTCATGTCCACGCGTGGCGGCGTGGTGCTGCGTCCCGGCGACGGCATCATCCACTCCTGGCTGAACCGCATGCTGTTGCCGGACACGGTAGGTACTGGTGGCGATTCGCATACCCGTTTCCCGATCGGCATCTCCTTCCCGGCAGGCTCTGGTCTGGTAGCGTTCGCTGCCGCCATGGGCGCCATGCCGCTGGATATGCCGGAATCGGTGCTGGTGCGCTTCAAGGGCGAGATGCAGCCCGGCATCACCCTGCGTGATCTGGTCAATGCCATTCCCTACGCGGCCATCCAGAAGGGTGAGTTGACCGTGGGCAAGCAGGGCAAGAAGAACGTGTTTAATGGCCGCATCCTCGAGATCGAAGGCTTGCCAGACCTGAAAGTGGAGCAGGCGTTCGAATTCGCTGATGCGTCGGCCGAACGTTCCGCCAATGGCTGTACCGTCAAGCTCAATAAAGAGCCGGTGATCGAGTATCTGAACTCCAACATCGCCTTGCTGCAGAACATGATAGAGCAGGGCTACTCCGACCCGCGCACCCTGCAGCGCCGCATCGACGCCATGCAGGCCTGGCTGGCTGCGCCCAGCCTGCTTGAGCCGGATGCCGATGCCGAGTATGCCTATGTGCTGGAGATCGACCTCAAGGACATCAAGGAGCCTCTGGTGGCCTGCCCGAACGACCCGGACGACATCAAGCCGCTGTCCGAGGTCAAGGGCGACAAGATCGACGAAGTGTTCATCGGCTCCTGCATGACCAATATCGGCCATTACCGTGCGGCGGCACGCGTGCTGGAGGGCGTGGGTGCCATCCCGTCAAGGCTGTGGATCGCACCGCCTACGCGCATGGACGAGGCGCAGTTGCGTGATGAAGGGGTGTATTCGGTGTTCGGTATCGCCGGTGCCCGCACCGAAGTGCCGGGCTGCTCGCTGTGCATGGGTAACCAGGCGCGTGTGGCGGACCGTGCCACGGTGTTCTCTACCAGTACGCGTAACTTCGACAATCGCATGGGCCGCGATGCACGTGTCTATCTGGGTTCTGCCGAACTCGCTTCGGTCTGCGCCCGCCTGGGCCGCATGCCTAGCGTGGAGGAGTATCTGGACACGGTAGGTGACAAGATCACCAGCAACGCTGACACCATCTACAAATATCTCAACTTCGATCAGATGCCGGAATACCAGGCCAAGAAGATCATTCCGATCGCCGAAGCCGCAGTGAGTTAGCGAACGCGTTGGAAGACAAGTGAGGTCGTCACACCCCAGCCAGCGCAAGCTGGCTGGATTCTGTGGGCAGAGCGTATTACAATCCAGATTGGTTCCATCTAATCGCACGTAAAAGAGACGCCCAAGCGCCGCCTATGGTCTACAACTGCACCAAGCGTACTATCTTCTTTATCTCCGACAGTACCGGCATCACGGTAGAGGCGCTCGGCCTTTGTTTGCTCTCGCATTTTGAAGGCGTGACCATGCGTCAGGTGCGCATGCCGTTCGTTGATAGTGAGCAGAAGGCGCGTGAAGCGGTCGAGATCATCAATGCCACGCAGGCCAAGGACGGTGTACGCGCCATCCTGTGCATGACCATCGTCAACCCCTCCATCCGTGCCTTGTTCCAGCTTACCGGTGGCATGTGTCTGGACATGTTCGGCACTTTTGTGAATCCGCTGTCTTCCGAGCTGGGCATGCCGGCCAACGAGACCATCGGCATGTCGCGTAATGTGGGCGGCAGTGAATACCGTGACCGTATCGAAGCCATCAATTTCACGCTGGGCCATGATGACGGCATCAGCGACAACGGCCTGCAGGAAGCCGAAGCCATCCTAGTCGGTGTGTCGCGCAGCGGCAAGACGCCTGCCAGCCTGTACATGGCCATGCAGTTCGGTATCCGTACCGCCAATTACCCCATCATCCCCGAGGATCTGGAGCGCGATACCTTGCCCGGCACCTTGGCCAACCACCGCGACAAGATCTTTGGCCTGACCATAGACCCCGAGCGACTGCACAAGATACGCACCGAGCGTAGACCCAACAGCCGTTATGCCTCACTGGATAACTGTAAAGAAGAAGTGCGCATGGCCGAAGTCATGATGCACCGTGAAGGCATCAACATGATCGACTCCACTTCGCGTTCCGTCGAAGAAATCTCGTCCATGATCGTGCAACAGCTGACCATGCGGCAGAACAAGCGCCTGGTCGGATATTAAGTAACAAGCGGTCAACAAAAAAAGCGATTAGCAAAGAAACAAGCTGTTGATAAATGAGCTAAGCAATCACCACAGGAAGGTGTTGTGCTGCCACACCGCACAACAGGCAACTAATCATCTAAAGAGGAAAGCAGTATGCAAGCCGATTCAACCCAGCAAGACTACGTAATCCCACTGTCCCAACTCGGCATGCACGATGTCGAGCGCGTCGGTGGTAAAAACGCTTCTCTCGGAGAGATGATCAGCAACCTTGCGGCCAGCGATGTGCTCGTGCCTGGCGGCTTTGCTACCACGGCTGACGCCTATCGCGCATTTCTGGCGCACGAAGGCCTGGAAGCGCGCATCAAGGAAACCCTCAAGACCCTCAACGTCGATGACGTGATCGCACTGGCCAAGACCGGCGAGCAGATCCGCAGCTGGATCATCGAAGCGCCGCTGCCAGCCAAGCTGGAAGCAGAGATCCGCGCGCATTACGCCGCACTGGATACCACGGGTGATGGCAGCTTTGCAGTGCGTTCCTCGGCCACCGCCGAAGACATGCCGGATGCTTCCTTTGCCGGGCAACAGGAGACTTTCCTGAATATCAGCGGCATCGACAACATTTTGCATGCCATCCGCGAAGTATTCGCTTCGCTGTATAACGACCGCGCCATTTCCTACCGCGTGCACTCGGGTTACCACGACATCGAAGTCGCTCTGTCTGCCGGTGTGCAGCGCATGGTGCGCTCCGATCTGGGGGCTTCTGGTGTGATGTTCACGCTGGACACCGAATCCGGCTTCCGTGACGTGGTGTTCATCACCTCGGCATACGGCCTGGGCGAGATGGTGGTGCAGGGCGCCGTCAACCCGGACGAGTTCTATGTGCACAAGCCACAACTGGAAGCCGGTTTTCCGGCCGTCATCCGCCGTGGCCTGGGTTCCAAGCAACAACGCATGATCTTCAATACCGAGCGTTCCGCTGGTCGTTCGGTCAAAGTGGTGGAAGTGAGCCCGGCGGATCGCGCCAAATTCTCGCTGACCGACGCAGAAGTGCTGGAGTTGGCCAAGCACGCCATCGCCATTGAAAAGCATTATGGCTGCCCGATGGACATCGAGTGGGGCAAGGACGGCATCGACGGCAAGCTGTATGTGGTGCAAGCGCGCCCAGAGACCGTCAAATCGCGTTCCAGCACCACCACCACTGAAAAATACACCCTGAAGCAGCGCGGTGAAGTGCTGTCCGAAGGCCGTGCCATCGGTCAAAAGATCGGTGTGGGCCCGGTGCGTATCGTGGACAGCGCTGCTGACATGCACCTGGTGAAAGCTGGTGATGTGCTGGTCACCGACATGACAGACCCGAACTGGGAGCCGGTGATGAAGAAGGCCTCGGCCATCGTCACCAACCGCGGTGGTCGTACCTGCCACGCCGCCATCATCGCGCGTGAACTGGGTATCCCGGCCATCGTCGGTTGCGGCAACGCCACCGAAACCTTGGTGGAAGACGACATCGTCACCGCTTCCTGTGCAGAAGGCGACACCGGCCACGTTTACCGTGGCGCGCTGGATTACGACAAGGTGGTACAAGCCAAGGCAGAGCTGGCACCCATCCCTGTGAAGCTGATGCTGAACGTGGGTAACCCCTCGCTAGCGTTCGAATTCGCGCAGCTGCCGGCCGCTGGTGTGGGTCTGGCCCGTCTGGAATTCATCATCAATAACCTGATCGGCATCCACCCCAAGGCCATCCTGCGTTTCGACCAGGTGCCACACAGCCTGCACGATGCGGTGGCCAAGCGTACGCAAGGCTATGCAGACCCGCGCACTTTCTACGTGGAAAAGATCACCGAAGGCGTCAGCACGCTGGCAGCGGCTTTCTGGCCCAACAAGGTCATCGTGCGCTTGTCCGACTTCAAGTCCAATGAATACCGCAAGCTGATCGGCGGCGACCTGTTCGAGCCTATCGAAGAGAACCCGATGCTGGGCTTCCGCGGTGCGGCACGTTACATCGCCGAAGACTTCCGCGACTGCTTCGCGCTGGAATGCGAAGCCATGAAGAAGGCGCGTGATGTGCTGGGTTACACCAACATCGAACTGATGGTGCCAT
Organism: Methylobacillus flagellatus; assembly: GCF_005502435.1. Lineage (GTDB taxonomy): Bacteria > Pseudomonadota > Gammaproteobacteria > Burkholderiales > Methylophilaceae > Pseudomethylobacillus > Pseudomethylobacillus flagellatus_A. The sequence goes on along the minus strand of NZ_SCOU01000001.1, from coordinate 653,596 downwards.
TCGTGCGCACTACCGCCGAAGCCAAGGCGGTGATCGAGCTGTTGGCCGAGCACGGCCTCAAGCGTGGCGAGAACGGCCTGCGCCTGATCATGATGTGCGAGATCCCGTCCAACGCCCTGCTGGCCGAAGAGTTCCTGCAATATTTTGACGGCTTCTCCATCGGTTCCAACGACCTGACCCAGCTGACGCTAGGCCTAGACCGCGACTCCGGCCTGGTGGCAGAGAGCTTCGATGAACGTGACGCGGCGGTGAAGAAGCTGCTGTCCATGGCCATCAGCACCTGCAACCGCCTGGACAAGTATGTGGGCATCTGCGGCCAAGGCCCATCCGACCATCAGGATTTCGCTGAATGGCTGATGGAACAAGGCATCCAGACCATCTCGCTGAACCCGGATACCCTGCTGGAAACCTGGGGCAGGCTGGCTAAAGCAGGCAAGTAACGCTGCGCCTGTCATGGCTTGTTCGCCATGACACTGACCATAAAAAAGGCTGCCATCTGGCAGCCTTTTTTATTGGCTGACCGACGTTGTGCCGGTCTGCGGTTTCTAAACCACTCAGTGTTTTTCTGGTGGATGCGCTGCGCCCGACATCAGTTTGTCGATGTAGGCGATGGCCACCGCAGATAGCACGAAGGCCATGTGGATGACGGTTTGCCAGATCAGTACCTTGTTATCCAGATTGGCGGCGTTGATGAAGGTTTTGAGCAGGTGGATGGAAGAGATGCCGATGATGGCCGTGGCCAGCTTCACCTTCAGCAGGTTGGCGTTCACATGCGATAACCAATCCGGTTCGTCCGGGTGGCCGCGCAGGTTGAGGCGCGATACAAAGGTCTCATAACCGCCCACGATCACCATGATGAGCAGGTTGGATATCATGACCACGTCGATGAGGCCCAGCACGATGAGCATGATGTGTTCTTCGCTGAGGGTGACCATGCCTTGCACCAGGTGCGTCAGCTCCACCATGAAGTGGAACACATACACCACTTGAGCCACGATCAGGCCCAGGTATAACGGCAGTTGCAGCCAGCGGCTGCCGAACAGAATGGCGCTCATGGGTTTCATGCGCGGGTTGGCCGGGGGTTGTTCCATTGTCTATCCTTGTGAAGTATAAAAAAGTTAATTGAATTAGTTGCTTGCTTGATTCTTCCAAGCCCGTCTTGGGGGCTGGCAACCCTTGATTCGGCTGGCTGATTAAAACGGATTTTACCTTGTCCTCAGGGGATGCGGCTGTCCAGACTGAAACTGGCCGCATCGTCCTGTCCCAGATGCTGCACCAGCACGGGCATCACGTCCTCCAGAACGGCAGGCAGAGTCCACGGCGGGTTGATCACGAACATGCCGCTGCCATGCATGCCAAAACCGTCAGCGGAAGGGGCGTGCACGCTCAGGCTGACATGCAGCCAGCTGTCGACCGGCAGGGCAGACAGCTGATGCGTGAGCATGGCGGGTTCCTGCCGTTGCAACAGCGGATACCACACCATATAAGTACCCGTGGCGAAGCGCTGCAGGCTGTCGCGCAGCATCTGCACCACACGCCGGTAATCCTGTTTGTCTTCATACGGCGGATCGATCAGCGTGATGGCGCGCCGGCTTGGTGGCGGCAGCAGAGCCTTGATGCCGTTGAAGCCATCCGCCTGTTCAACAATGATCTGGCGCGAACTCATCTGCTGCTGCAGCGGCTTGAAATCATTGGGATGCAGCTCGAACAGACGCATGCGGTCCTGTGAACGCAACAAGCGCTGCGCCACTACCGGTGAACCGGGGTAATGGCGCAATGCCCCGTTCTTGTTGCAGGCTTTGACCAGCGCTACATATTCCGCCAGCGCAGCGGGCAGGTCGGTCGCTTCCCACAAGCGCGCGATGCCGCTGTTGAATTCGGCGTTCTGTGCGGCAAAGCCATGATCCAGCGCATACATGCCGGCACCGGCATGCGTGTCGATGTAGCTATACGGCTTTTCCTTGAGCGCCGCATGACGCAGCACCTGCGTCAACACAAAATGCTTGAGTACGTCGGCGTGATTGCCAGCGTGAAAACCGTGACGATAACTGAGCAAGATGACAGCCTGTTATTCGATGACGCCACAGGCCACACGCGCACCGCCACCACCCAGTGGTTTCGGGTCGTCGCTGTAGTTGTCGCCACCTTCATGGATCATGATGGCGCGCCCGGTCACATCCGCCAGTTTGAGGCGCGGGGCCAGCATGGCACGCGTAGCGCTGCCGTCTTCATTCACTTGCAAGGCAGGCAGGTCACCATGATGGCCGTGGCCTTCCGGGCCTTCGTGCTTGCTGCTTTTGGCCGGGTCGAAATGCCCGCCAGCGGCCAGGCCAGCCACTTTTTTGCCATCCTTCTCGGCCACACCACAGTTAGGTTTTTCGTGGATATGAAAGCCATGTTCGCCAGGCGTCAGTGTGCCGATATCCGGGTCCACGATCAGGCCTTTGTCGCTGTCGCTGAACTTGATCACGCCGATGATGGGGCCGATGCCGCTATCGCTGATGGCGTTGATGACGGCGATCTTTTCCGCGGCCAGCGACATCATGGGTGTGCTGATCAGTGCGGCTAGCAAGAGAGTGCGAATCTGCATGTTCTGCTCCTGAGGGGTATAAGTAGGCTGTATTATAGAGGCTGTTGGCGGGTATGCTGATGTGCCCGCGCATTTAACACTTGCTAGCCTTGGAGTCGGCGCAGGGCTGCAGGTTTCCATACAGGCAGTTTTTTCATGGCACACACACACCACCAGGCGCATGACCACGCAGTATCAGACCACGATGAGTCACATGCGCACGCGCATGATGTGGATCATCATCGGCATCACCGCGACCACAAGGCGGGCGGGGATCGCATGCTGTTGTGGGCCTTGCTGCTGATCGCCAGTTTTGCCATCGTCGAAGCGCTAGGTGGCTGGTTCACCGGTTCGCTGGCCTTGCTGGGCGATGCCGGTCACATGATCTCGGACGCCGCCGCGCTGGGCCTGGCCTGGCTGGGCAGCTGGATCGCCCGTAAACCGGCTTCGCAGCGTCATAGCTATGGCCTGGTACGCGCCGAAGTCATGGTGGCACTCATCAATGGCCTGTTGATGCTGGCAGTGGTGATCGCCATCGTGGTCGAAGCGCTGCACAGACTGGAGCATCCGCAAGCGGTGCAGGGTATCGAGGTGATGCTGATCGCCGCTTTGGGTTTGATCGTGAACATCGTGGTGGCACGCCAGCTGCATCAGCATCAGGACAGCCTCAATCATCGTGCCGCCTTGCTGCATGTGCTGGGTGACCTGCTCGGTTCGATCGCGGCGCTGGCAGCGGGGGCGGTCATCTATTTCACCGGCTGGCTGGCCATCGACCCTATCCTGTCACTGTTCATCTGCGCGCTGATCCTGATCTCCACGCTGCGCCTGTTGCGCGAGGTGCTGCATGTGCTGATGGAGGGCGTGCCGCACCATATCAACATGGGGGAGGTGAGTGCCGCCATCATCAGTGTGCCGCAGGTGCAGGCCTTGCACAGTGTGCATATCTGGGCGCTGTCTTCAGAAGTGACGGCGCTGTCTGCCCATGTGGTGGTAGAGGATATGCAGCATTGGCAGCAGGTGCTGACCGCGTGCGGGCATGTGCTGCATAGCCGTTTCGGTATCGACCACATCACGCTGCAGCCGGAGCTGGCGGGGGCGCATGCCCATGGCGGTCATCTCCATGACGAACCCACTTGCTGGCTCACGCAGCCTGCCAGCGCCCAGCAGGCTGACATGCCGGTTACTCACCAATCCAGTCACAAGCCTGGTGCGCACAAGCACTGAGGCTTCATGCCTAGGTATTGCCCCGCTCTTGCCGATACAGATAAAGCCCGATACAGAAAAGCATGCCCATGAATACCCGTTTTGATAGCGCATGTCGCTTATGCCCACGCTTGTCTGGCTTTCTGGACCAGGTGAAGCTACAGCACCCGGATTATTACGCTCGCCCGGTGCCGCCGTTCGGCGTGGACGAGCCTGCCTTGCTGATCGTGGGCCTGGCGCCCGGCATGCACGGTGCCAACCGTAGCGGCCGTCCGTTCACGGGCGATTATGCCGGTGTGCTGCTCTACGACACCCTGCATCGTTTTGGCTATGCCAGCGCGCCGGTGTCGGTGTCGGCTGACGATGGCCTGCAGCTGATCGGTTGCCGTATCAGCAATGCAGTCAAATGCCTGCCCCCAGAGAACAAGCCCACCACGCAGGAGATCAACACCTGCAACCGCTATCTGGCCAACGAGATCGAGGCCTTGCCGACCAGCACGGTGATCCTGGCGCTGGGCAATGTGGCGCATCTGGCTGTGCTCAAGGCGCTGGGTCTCAAGCCCGCGGGCTGGAAGTTCGGCCATGCGGCGCGCCATGCCTTGCCGGATGGCCGCGTACTCTATGATAGTTATCACTGCAGTCGCTACAATACCCAGACCCGCCGCCTGACGGAGCCCATGTTCCATCAGGTGTTCGCACAGATACAACTGGAAGCAAGGAGCTGAGCATGCCGTACATCAATGTGAAACTGGCTGGAAGCCTGACCCGCGAGCAGAAGGACAAGATCGCCAAGGAGATCACCGACACCATGCAGCGCATCGCCCACAAGCCGCCGTCCTACACCTATATCGTGTTCGACGAAGTGGCAGAAGAGAACTGGGCGGTGGCCGGAGAGCTGCTGGATCAATAACTTGACGCCAGTGAAGTTGCACCATGTTTGACGCCAAGCCCTTCCTCAAGACCATGCCGGGCCTGCCCGGCGTGTACCGCATGATCAATGCGCATGACGAAGTGATCTATGTTGGCAAGGCCAAGGATCTCAAGAAGCGGGTGTCCTCCTACTTCCTCAAGAACCTGCCATCGCCACGTACGCGCATGATGGTGAGCCAGATCGCGCGCATCGAAACCACGGTGACGCGTTCCGAGGCGGAAGCGCTGCTGCTGGAACACAATCTGATCCGCGGGCTGATGCCGCGTTACAACGTGTTGTTCCGCGACGACAAGTCCTACCCGTATATCGTGCTGACGGGTGACACTTTCCCACGACTGGCTTTCCACCGCGGCACGCAGCGCAAGGGCCATGATTATTTCGGCCCGTTCCCGAATGCTGTCGCTGTGCGCGAGAGCATCCAGCTGCTGCAGAAAGTGTTCCGTCTGCGCACCTGCGAAGACACCGTGTTCGCCAACCGCTCGCGGCCCTGTCTGCAATATCAGATCGCGCGCTGTACCGCGCCTTGTGTCGATTACATCAGCGCCGAGAACTACCGCAGCGATGTGCATCATGCCAGCCTGTTCCTGCGTGGTCAGGAACAGCAAGTGATGGACGAGCTCAGCGACAAGATGATGCAGGCCGCCGAGCAGCAGCAATACGAGACCGCCGCGCTGTTCCGCGATCGCATGCAAAGCCTGCGTCAGGTGCAGGCGCGCCAGTTCGTCAGTGATTTCGGCGTCAACGATGCGGACGTGATCGCCTGTGCCGAGTTGCAGGGCCAGTTCTGCGTGAATCTGGTCATGGTGCGTGGCGGGCGGCATCTGGGCGATAAAAGCTTCTTCCCCAAGAACGCCGATGGTGCAGACATGGAAAGCACGCTGGAAGCCTTCCTGGAACAGCATTATCTGGCGCAGGCCATCCCACCGCTGATCGTGCTGGGCCTGGTGATCGAGACCGGGGCACTGGAAGAGGTGTTCAGCACCCAGGCGGGCCGCCGTATCCGCATCAATTGCAAATCCATAGGCGACAAGCGCGTCTGGCTCAAAATGGCTGAGACCAATGCTGAACTGGCGCTGCAGCAGCGTGCCAGCCAACACGGCAGTCAGCAGCAGCGTTTGCAGGCGCTGCGCGAGGCGCTGGAACTGAGTGCGACCACAGAGCGCATCGAATGCTTCGATATCAGCCATACCATGGGCGAGGCCACGGTGGCGTCCTGTGTGGTGTTCGACAAGGGCGCCATGCAGAATTCGGAATACCGGCGCTACAACATCACCGGCATCACGCCCGGCGATGATTATGCCGCCATGCGCGACGCGCTGACACGCCGCTACAAGAAGATCGCCGCCGGTGAGGGCAAGTTGCCTGACTTGGTGTTCATCGACGGCGGCAAGGGGCAGTTGGGCGTGGCGCTCGAAGTGATGCGGGAAGTGGGCTTACCTGATATTCTGCTGGTCGGCATCGCCAAAGGTGAAGAGCGCAAACCCGGTCTGGAACAGCTGTTCTTCCCGGAACGCAGCGACGGCATCAGCCTGAAAAAAGACCACCCAGGCTTGCATCTGTTGCAGCAGATCCGCGATGAGGCCCACCGTTTCGCCATCACTGGCCACCGCGCACGGCGCGGCAAAGCCAGGCTGCAATCTTCTCTTGAAGAGATCGACGGCGTGGGTGCCAAGCGCAGACAGCGGCTGCTGCTGCGTTTTGGTGGTCTGGATGGCGTGCGCAATGCCAGTGTCGACGAACTGGCACAGGTGGAAGGCATCAGTAGCGCGCTGGCAGAAAAGATCTATCAGCAATTACATTAAAAAGTGAGAATCCTGCATGTTGTGGAATGTCCCGAATAGCCTGACCATGCTGCGCATTCTGTTGATTCCGGTGTTCGTGGGGATCTTCTATCTGCCAGCCACCACCATCCCGCCGCATTGGGTGAATTTCACCGCGACGCTGGTGTTCGCGCTGGCGGCCATCACTGACTGGTTCGATGGTTATCTGGCGCGGGTGCTCAACCAGACCTCGGCCTTTGGCGCATTTCTGGACCCGGTGGCGGATAAACTGATGGTGGCTGCGGCGCTGATTGTGCTGGTGGAGCTGGACCGCGCCGGGGCCATCGTGGCGCTGGTCATCATCGGACGCGAGATCGCCATCAGTGCCTTGCGCGAGTGGATGGCGGGCCTGGGGCAGCGCAGCAGCGTGGCCGTGGCCACGCTGGGCAAGGTGAAAACCGCGGCCCAGATGGCGGCCATCCTTTTTCTGTTGTATGCCGACCCGATCGACCTGGCCAGGTTTGTCGAGATTCCGGCGGCTTTTGCTGATCTCGCCATCATCGATACATTTTTTATCGGCAGCGTGCTGATCGTGATCGCGGCGTTTTTGACATTACTGTCAATGGCTTACTACCTGCGTGCCGCCTGGCCCAATATGCAATCAAAATAATATGACATTTTCGGTGTTGACAGCCGCTGGAAAGTCATTAAAATGCAGCCTTCTTCAAGACGACGTCCTGAAGACAACGCGGGAATAGCTCAGTTGGTAGAGCGCAACCTTGCCAAGGTTGAGGTCGCGAGTTCGAGACTCGTTTCCCGCTCCAGACAAAACAAAACGGGGAAGGCAGACGCTTTCCCCGTTTTGGTTTCAGCCTCAAAGGCGCGATAGCAAAGCGGTTATGCCGCGGCCTGCAAAGCCGTTTAGGCCGGTTCGACTCCGGCTCGCGCCTCCAGTCCATATCCGCCGGATGGTGAAACTGACAGTATCCGTCCGGAAGGTGAAGTTGGTAGAATCCTCCCGGATGGTGAAATTGGCACAATCCGCCCGGATGGTGAAATTGGTAGACACAAGGGACTTAAAATCCCTCGGCTTAACGGCTGTGCCGGTTCGACCCCGGCTCCGGGCACCATCTCCAGGCACTATCTCTCCAGGCATCATCTCCAATACATTATCTTCAAGTAAAGTCGCTACTGACCGTTCCTGACAGCCATATCAAACGGTCGTGATTAGTGTGCCGCTGCTATTTTGTTGTTGTCATTCCCAACCTTGCTGCGTCTGCATTCCACACGGTGTGATCACGGGCGCGCGACCATAGTCTCGCCACCCCGGCTCCCAACTGCGTGGCTTGTTACTTGCTTTTACTCAACCCCGTACCTGCCAGCATCATCTTGAGCGAAGCGCATGCCGCTGCTTTCAGGAACATGCTGGTATCAGCATGATGCTGTCCCATGTTGGGGTGTGCCGTAACCAAAGCGCTATTCACCATGTTTCCCAGCTTCGCACGTTCTTCTCGCAGGTCGACCATGCCGTCTGCTGCAAAGATGCGCCATGGTTTGTTCAAATCAGCACGCATGCGTGATGCCAGTGCATCGTTCAACAGGGCTGCGTCAACAGGCTATTCCAGAAAAGACCTGAAGCGCATGAGCGCTGCACATGCAGTGATCAGCACCTTCGAAGGGCCTTATCTGCTACGCCGATGTGTGCAAATACTCGCCCTGCTTGCTGCGGGCTATCTATTGGCGAGGTTCAGTAATCAGGGCATCTCCGTCTCGGCGCTAGAATTGAGGCTGGCCAGTGTCAGGCAGGAGGCGGAATCCAGTAGCGACACAGTGCTGCAGTTAAAGCAGAAGCTGGAAGTGCAGCGCATCGCCATCCACAAGCTAAGCACACAGATGCAGGCCATGGAGCAGCAGCGGATAGCCCTGCAGCAGGATCTGGCCTTCTATAAGAATATCGCTGGCAAGGCGGATAAATCAAAACAGTTGCTGGCCAAGCTGCAAGACATGCAGCAGGCGTCCGCTGCAGCCAGGCTGGCTGCCAGCACGCCGCCGGTCACCACTGCAGCCCTAGCGTCGACGAGCAGCGTATTGCCTGCGGCGACGCCCGTAACGATGGAAGTAAAGCTTAGAAGCTTTGCCGTGAGCAGGCAGGACGAGCCGGGCCAGTACCGCTTCTCCATACTGCTTGCCAAAGAGACGGAGCCGACCATCGCAGTGCAGGGTGAATTGAAGCTGAGTTTGTCAGGCCTTGAGGTCGATAGACCGGTGAGCCTGGACTGGATTGGCGAGCCTTTGAAGGTGAATTTCAAGCAGTCACAACGCCTCACTGGCGATATGGAGATACCCGAATACTGGACCGGCAAGAAGGTAAGGGCCAGCCTCTATGAAGTGGGCAAGGCTAAAGCGACTTACAGCTGGGTAGTGCGCGTTCCGGATTGATCCAGGCACATGGCGCAAGCCGCAAGCTATGGTGAGCCAGCAGCCTGCCATGCCGGTTTGGGCAGCATGCTCGTTCACTCGACTACCGGTCTTGTTGACTCAGCTAACGTCTTGTTGAATCAGCTAGCGACCACTCAGTTTCTTCAGATCATCAATGATCTCTTGCGAATGCCGCGAGGTATTCACGCTGAGGTAGGCCTTCGCCACTTTTCCTGCCGGATCGATCAGGAAGGTATAGCGTTTGGCGATCTTGATGACGCCCAGGTTACGTAGCGCTCCGTAGCTGTCAGCCACCTTGCCATCCTTGTCTGCCAGCAGTGGGAACGGCAGATTGTATTTCTCCGCGAACTTGGCATGTGAGGCCGAGTCGTCGACGCTGATGCCCACTACCTTGGCACCCAGCTTTTCCAGTGCGAACAGATCATCCCGGAATTTGCAAGCCTGCTCGGTACAACCTGGGGTGTCGTCTTTGGGGTAGAAGTACAACACCAGCCAGCCGCCCGCATAGTCGTTAAGCTGGTGAGGCTGGGACTTGGAGTCCAGCAGCTTGAAATCGGGGGCTTGCTGGCCCACGGCAGGCACGCTGGCCGCCGCCGCATAACGGTAGGCCGCCAACGCCAATAACGCGATGATGAACAGGGCGAGAAGTTTCATAAGGTATCCTGTATAGAATGGTGATCGAAGCCGCTAGGGTAGAGGCCGCTGCCATTAAGACATGTTGTGCACAAAAAATTCCTTGATCTGTCATGGTCAGCAATACTAAGGGCATAGTCTATCGGTTAAAATCGAGTTTGATAGCTGGCTTGGATATTGCAGGGTTTATCGTACTGCAATCACACTATATTTCCGATGAACGAGTTCACTGCCTACGCTGCAACCTGTATGCCTGATGTTCAGGCAACTTCATACTGAGAGAACCGCCATGACGACAAGCAAAACGCCGACAGACCAACCACGCACTCCAACCAGGCCAGCCAAACCAGCGGCACGACGCATCTCTGCGCACAAGGCGCCAGCAGTGCAATCGCTGCAGAACCATCTCACCTTTTCTTCCGGCAAGACCAGCAGTTCGGCGACCGAGCGCGACTGGTATGCGGCCACGGCCAATACCATACGCGATCACGTAATCGAGCGCTGGGTCAAGACGGTGGACGCCTACCGTGAACAGGATCCCAAGCGCGTCTATTACCTTTCCCTGGAGTTTCTGATCGGCCGCATGATGTCCAATGCTGCACTGAATTTGGGCATTGCACCAGAAATACGCGATGGTTTGACCAAGCTCGGCCACAGTCTGGAAGAAGTGGTCGAGAAAGAGAACGATGCGGCACTGGGTAATGGTGGCTTGGGCCGTCTGGCAGCCTGCTTTCTGGATTCCATGGCTACCATGGACATCCCAGGCACCGGCTACGGCATCCGTTATGAATACGGCATGTTCCGCCAGACCATCGAAGGTGGGCAACAGATCGAGAACCCGGACAACTGGCTGCGCTACGGCAACATCTGGGAGTTCCAGCGCCCGGAACATACCTACGATGTGAAGTTCTTTGGTCGTGTGGTGGAATGCGCCGAAAGCCATGGTACCGAATACCATTGGGTGGATGCCGAGCATGTGGTGGCGATGGCTTACGATGTGCCTATCCCGGGCTACGGCACTGAAACCGTCAACAATCTGCGCCTGTGGTCAGCCAAAGCGGCCCGTGAGTTCGATCTGGGGCAGTTCAATGACGGCAACTACGAAAAAGCCGTCGAGTTGCGCAATGACTCCGAAACCATCTCGCGTGTGCTCTACCCCAACGATTCTTCCGCCTCTGGTCGCGAACTGCGCCTGAAGCAGCAATATTTCTTTGTGTCGGCCTCGGTGCAGGATCTGCTGCGCCGCTTCCTGTGCGAGCACAAAGACTGGAACCTGTTACCTGAGAAAGTGGCCATCCAGCTCAACGACACCCATCCGGCCATCGCCGTGGCGGAAATGATGTATCAGCTGGTGGATGTGCATAAACTCAAGTGGGATTACGCCTGGGGGCTGGTGGTGAAGGTGTTTGCCTACACCAACCACACCCTGATGCCGGAGGCTCTGGAAACCTGGTCTGTGGAGCTGTTCGGACGCTTGTTGCCGCGCCACCTTGGCATCATCTTCCGCATCAATCATCAGTTCCTGCAGATGGTGAACCACCATTTCCCGGGCGACACGGAGTTGTTGAGCCGGGTCTCCATCATCGACGAGACGCATGGCCGGCGCGTGCGCATGGCGCATCTGGCCGTGGTCGGCAGCCATACCGTGAACGGGGTCGCTGCGCTGCACAGCGAACTGCTCAAGACCACGCTGTTCGCTGATTTCAACCGCATCTACCCGGGCAAGCTGGTCAATGTCACCAACGGCATCACCCCGCGCCGCTGGCTCAACCAGTGCAACCCAGGCCTCACGCAACTGATCTCCAGTGCGCTGGGCGATGGCTTCCAGAAGGACTTGAGCAAGTTGTCCGGCCTGGAGCCCCTGGCTGACGATGCCGATTTCCGAAATGCGTTCCGCGCCGTCAAGCTTGCCAACAAGCAGCGCCTGGCCACCCGCATCGAAAAGCTCACCGGCGTGAAACTCAACCCCAACAGCTTGTTCGACGTGCAGATCAAACGTATCCACGAGTACAAGCGTCAGCTGCTCAACGTGTTGCACGTGATCACTTTGTATAACCGCATCCGCAGCGGTCAGGTCAAGGACAGCACGCCGCGCGTGGTGATCTTTGGCGGCAAGGCTGCGCCGGGCTACTGGATGGCCAAGCAGATCATCCGCCTCATCAACGATGTGGCCGCACTGGTCAATGACGACCCGGCCGTGGGCGACAAGCTCAAGGTGGTGTTCTACCCCAACTACGAGGTCTCGGCCGCCGAGCTGTTGTTCCCTGGCAGTGATCTGTCCGAGCAGATCTCCACGGCAGGTACCGAGGCGTCGGGTACTGGCAATATGAAGATGGCCCTGAATGGCGCACTGACCATAGGCACGCTGGACGGTGCCAATGTGGAGATCAAGGAAGAAGTCGGCGACGACAACATCTTCATCTTCGGCCTGACCACGCCGGAAGTGGCGGCGACCAAGGCGGCAGGTTACAACCCCTGGGATTACTACCATGGCAATACCGAGCTCAAGCAGGTGCTGGACATGATAGGCAACGGGTTCTTCTCGGTGGACGAGCCGGACCGTTACCGTGCCATCCTCGATACGCTGTTGCAGAAGGGCGACAACTACCTGCTGCTGGCCGACTACGCCAGCTATGTTGCGACCCAGGATGCGGTGGGTGCGCTGTACAAGGATCAGGACGAATGGACCCGCCGCGCCGTGTTGAATGTGGCGCGTATGGCCAAGTTCTCCAGTGACCGTACCATTGCCGAATATGCCAACAACATCTGGAAGGTGAAGCCAGCGCAGCGCTAGTACCACCGTCATTTCATCCGACGCAGCGGCAGGGAAGCTTGCACCACGTCAGTCTTGCAGTAGACTATGGGTCGAAGTGCAAGTCTGGCAACGTGCCGCTTCCCTGTTATTTTTTCGGAGATCATCATGCAGCGTCTGACCGTATTGTTCGTATCCGCCCTGTTCGCCCTGCAGGCCAGCGCAGCAGGGGTTGAAGACCTGACCAGCAGCGAGGCCAGTAGCGGCCTCAAGGAGGCCTTGATCCAGGGCGCAGGCAAGGCCGTGAGTCAATTGGGTTCTGCTGATGGCTTTCTCAACAACCCTCAAGTGAAGATCCCCTTGCCCGAATCCATGAAAAAAGCGGAAAAAGCCATGCGCTTGTTCGGCATGGGCGATCAGGCAGACGAACTGGTGCTGAAGATGAACCGGGCGGCGGAAGCGGCGGTGCCAGAAGCAAAGGCCTTGCTGGTGAACTCGGTCAAGCAGATGAGCCTTGCCGATGCCAAGAACATCCTCACCGGTGGCGACGATGCTGCCACCCAATATTTCAAGAAGACCACTTCCGCGCCCATGGCAGAGAAATTCCTGCCCATCGTGACCAAGGCCACCGAGAACGTGCAGCTGGCACAGCAATACAACCAGTTCGCTGCTACTGGCCTCAAGTATGGGCTGGTGAAGAAAGAGCAGGCCTCGCTGGAACAATATGTCACGCAAAAGACCCTGGACGGGGTCTACCTGATGATGGCGCAGGAAGAGAAGGCCATACGCAGCAATCCGCTGGGGCAGGCCAGCAGCCTGGTCAAAAAAGTGTTCGGCGCGATCGGACAATAGACGATCGGATAGATTACCGGGCAATCGACGTCTGCTTAGGACGCGCACTGGCGCCAGGCACACTTGCACAAGCCAGTCACTGACCATGCAAGGTCAGCACGAAAAAGCAGCCAACAGGCTGCTTTTTCACTTCTACCTTAAAGCCGCCCGCCGCCCGCCGTCCGTTTCTGACTGGCAGCGCAGGCCTAGTGGGGTGTATGCAGATGCGCTGCGTGGCTGTGCAGGTAGCTGGCCTGTTGCTGTGGCGAGATACCTACCTTTTGTGGCAGCAAGGAGCCTGCGACCATGCCGATGATGCTGACCAGCAGGCCTATCATCTGCGGCGGCACCAGGCTGGCTTCCCCGACCAGCACTTCCACCAGCACCCAGCTGCCGATGCCGCCTATGATGGCCGCCAGTGCCCCCTGATTGCTGGCGCGTTTCCAGAAAGCGCCGAAGAACAGAGGGACGAAGGCGCCGGCCAGCGTGATCTTGTAAGCGGCTTCCACCATGCCGAAGATGGAGAGCTCGGAGTTCAGCGCATACATCAGCACACAGGCGGCGAAGCCGACCAAGCAGATGCGCATCACCTTAAGAAAGCCTTTGTCGGTCAGGTGTGGCATGTAGCCGCGCACGATGTTCTCGGCAAACGAGACCGATGGCGCCAGCAGGGTGGCAGACGAGCAACTCATGATGGCCGAGATCACCGCGCCGAAGAAGATGATCTGCGCGACGATGGGCATGTGCGTCATCACCAGCGTAGGCAGCACTTTTTGTGAATCGTCCTCCACCAGTTTGCCGAACACCGCCGGGTCGATCAGCGTGGCAGAGTAGGCGATGAACATGGGCACGAAGGTGAAGCAGAAATAGACGGAAGCCCCCAGGATGGAGCCCCACAGTGCGATCTTGGCTGATTTGGCCGCTGTGATGCGCTGGAACACGTCCTGTTGCGGGATGGAGCCCAGCATCATGGTCATCCAGGTGCCGATGAAGGTGATCCACACCCAGATGTCGCCCACCGGGAAGAAGTCCAGCTTGCCTGCCGCTTCGGCGTGCGCGATCACCGGTGCGACGCCGCCTGTCATGCCGGATACCAGATAGCCGATGAACAGCAGGCCGCCGATGATGACGATCATCTGCACAAAATCGAGGATGGCCACCGACAGCATGCCGCCGAAGGTGGTGTAGGTGAGCACGATGGCAGTGCCCAATACCATGCCCGCTTCTTCACTCACCGCGCCTTGCGTGATCATGTTGAAGATCAGCCCCAGCGCCTTGATCTGCGCCGCCACCCAGCCCAGATAAGAGACCACGATGGCGATGGTGGTGAGCACTTCCACAGTGCGGTTGTAACGCATGCGGTAAAAGTCGCCCAGCGTGATGATGTTGAGTTTGTAGAGCTGCGTTGCGAAGAAGAAGCCGGCGATCACCAGGCACATGCTGGAACCGAACGGATCTGCCACCACGCCATTGAGGCCGTCCTTGACGAAGGTGGCTGACACACCGAATACCGCTTCGGCACCGAACCAGGTGGCGAACACGGTCGCCATCACCACGGGCAAGGGCAGGTGGCGGCCAGCGATGGCGAAGTCCTTGGTGTTCTTGACGCGTGTGGCGGCAATCAGGCCGATGCTGATGGAGATCAGCAGGTAAAGCACAACAAACCAGATCAGCATGGAAGTCCTCTAGGTTGAAGCGGCAACAAACGGTGCCCGGAATCAGGATGCCTGCAATTTCAGCAAAACGAGAATTCTAGCAAAGCCAGAATGCTAGCAAAACCTCTAGCAAAAACTGCGCCTTGCCATGGGGGTGAACAAGGTCTTGGCCCGGTCATGCTCCGTCCGGGCCGGAGTCGCTCAGCCGTGAGCCGCGACCCAGTACAGATAGGCGGCGGCAGCCTGCAGCAACACCAGCACCA
Organism: Methylobacillus flagellatus; assembly: GCF_005502435.1. GTDB lineage: Bacteria > Pseudomonadota > Gammaproteobacteria > Burkholderiales > Methylophilaceae > Pseudomethylobacillus > Pseudomethylobacillus flagellatus_A. Next base: position 638,560 of record NZ_SCOU01000001.1, on the reverse strand, counting down.
GCAGCGCGACGGCGATCCATTTGAGTGCGCTATGCTGACGGCGCTGTGATTCGATCAGGGCGCTCAGTTCAGGCTGCAATGGTGTGTCATGCGCACGTTGCAGCTGATGGTGCATGAGACGGGGGATCTGCGGCAGGATCTTGCCCCAGAACGGCAGTTCGGCCCGCACATTACGCATCACGCTGCGCCAGCCCAGTTGCTCGGACATCCAGCGTTCCAGGAAGGGGCGTGCGGTCTTCCACAGGTCCAGCTCCGGATCCAGGTCACGGCCCAGGCCTTCGATATTGAGCAGGGTCTTTTGCAGCATGATCAGCTGCGGCTGGATGATGACCCCGAACCGACGCGCCATCTGGAACAGCGCCAGCAGCGTGCGGCCAAAGGAGATCTCTTTCAGCGGCTTGTCGAAGATGGGTTCGCAGATGGCGCGGATCGCTGTTTCGAACTCCGGGATGGGCGTGTCCTTGGGTACCCAGCCGGATTCCACATGGGCCTTGGCCACTTCCCGGTAATCGCGGCGGAAGAAGGCCAGGAAGTTGCGTGCCAGATATTCCTTATCGATGTCATCCAGCGTGCCCACGATGCCGAAATCCAGCGCGATGTAACGGCCGTCGGCTGCCACCTGGATGTTGCCCGGGTGCATGTCGGCATGGAAGAAGCCGTCACGGAACACCTGGGTGAAGAAGATCTCCACGCCGTCACGCGCCAGTTTGGGGATGTCCAGGCCTTGTGCGCGCAGTTGCTCGATCTGGCTGATGGGGGTGCCGTGCATGCGTTCCATCACCATCACCTGTTCGCGGCACCAGTCCCAGTGCACATCGGGGATCAGTAACAGCGTGCTGTCGGCGAAGTTGCGTTTTAGCTGGCTGCAGTTGGCGGCTTCCAGCATCAGGTCCAGTTCGCCATGGGTGTGGCGCGCGAATTCGGCTACGATCTCGCGCGGTTTGAGGCGGCGCGCCTCATGCCACAGCTTGGAGAACAGCCAGGCGCCGGTGTCCAGCAGGGCCAGGTCTTTCTCGATGATGCTGCCTATACCAGGACGCAGCACTTTGACCGCCACTGGCGTACCGTCCGGCAGATGGGCGAAGTGCACCTGGGCCACCGAGGCGCTGGCGACCGGGGTTTCGTCGAATTGCGAGAACAGGCTAGTGATGGGTTGCCCGAAGGCGGTTTCGATGGTGCTGACGACCTGTGCGTAAGGGAAGGGCGGCACACGGTCCTGCAGGCGCGCCAACTGGTCGGCGATATCGAGCGGAATGAGGTCGCGGCGCGTGGACAGCATCTGGCCGAATTTCACGAAGATGGGTCCCAGCGCCTCAAAGGCTAGCCGCAAGCGTTCGCCGCGCGATGTGCTGCTGTCGCGCCAGAACAGCAGACGGTTCAGCACGCGCTGCAGCGGACGCAGCCGGGTATGGGACAGGATGAGCTCATCCAGGCTGAAGCGCAGGGCGATGCGCAGGATCTTGAACAGACGTAATAGGCGCATCAGGATGGGTTCGTGGTGTCGGCGGGTGTGACGGCAGCGCGGCGTGCTTCCAGAAGCTCCAGGCGCTTTTGCAGGCGCTCGGTGTCGTCACGCAAGGTATCGACCTCGGTGACGAAGTTGGCCACATGACGTTTCTTGGCGATCATGGGCTGTTCTTCCTGCCAGTATTCCACCAGCATGTCGACCAGGTTGGTGCTTTGTTTTTTGACTTCGCTAGCGACTTTACGGCCGGCCTGGGCCAGTTCGTGTGCTGGGGCATCGCCGATCACGCGGCTCAGGTCTTCTTCGTATTCCCAGTGCAGGCCACGCAATATCTTCGCGATGGCCGTGGCCAGTTCGGTATCGCCTTCCAGCGTGACCAGCGTGGCAGCATGTTCGTCACCGGTCAGCAGGCGCAGCGCGACGGACAGCGGCATCTGGATGCCAGCATCGACGTTGCTGGATTCCCCAGCCATGGCAAGGCCACCGTCTTCGAGCACGGTCAGCGTGGCTTGCACCGGGGGGATGGCGAAGCGCACCGATTTCCCGGCGTAAGGCAGCAATTGTTCACGCGCCCATTCGTTCTGGGAGATCAGATGGTTGAGCAGGCGGGTCAGTATGGCTTTGATCATGGCAATGTATCCCTGGTGGTCAAACTTTCCAGCCTTTGTGCAGCGCCACCACACCCGCGGACAGGTTGTAGTAATCCACCTTGTGCAGGCCGGCGTCCAGCATCATCTGTTTGAGGGTTTCCTGATCCGGGTGCATGCGGATGGATTCGGCCAGGTATTGATAGCTTTCTGCATCCTTGGCCAGCAGCTTGCCCATCAGCGGCAGCAGTTTGAATGAATAGAGGTCATACAGCGGTGCCAGCGGTTTCCATACTTGGGAGAATTCCAATACCAGCAGGCGACCGCCCACTTTGAGTACGCGCTGCATCTCGGCCAGCGCTTTGTCCTTGTGTGTCATGTTGCGCAGGCCGAAGGCCACGATCACGCAATCAAAATGCTGGTCCGGGAAGGGCAGTTTCTCGGCATCACACTGCATGGCAGGCACCGCAGCACCGTCGTCGATGAGCCGGTCACGGCCGACCGCCAGCATGGAGGCGTTGATGTCGGTGAGGATGACCTGGCCGCTGGCACCGACTTTTTTGGCGAACAGGCGCGACAAGTCACCACTACCCCCGGCGATATCCAGTACGCGGTCACCGGCTTTCACGCCGCTGACTTCCACGGTAAAGCGCTTCCAGCCACGGTGCATGCCAGCCGACATCACATCGTTCATCAAATCGTATTTGCTGGCAACGGAATGGAACACCTCGCCGACCTTGCGTGCCTTTTCGTTCTCGGCCACGGTTTTGAAGCCGAAATGGGTGGTGTTGTCATGTTCGCTCATACGGATCCCTTGCGTTGCTGACCGGCCGCAGCCAGTTTATCCAGATAGGTTTGCCAGAGCGTGTCGGTTTCCACGCTCAGTTCGTACAGATAGTCCCAGGAATACAATCCGGTATCGTGACCATCCGAGAAGGTCAGTTTGATAGCGTAATTGCCAACCGGTTCGACGGCGGTGATGTTCACCTCCTGCTTGCCCACCTGCAGCACTTCCTGGCCGTGACCATGGCCGCGCACTTCAGCGGAAGGCGAGTACACGCGCAGCAGTTCGCATGACAGCATGCCACGGATACCATCATCGAATTTTATTTCCAGCAGGCGTGAAGCCTGGTGCAGGCGGATTTCAGTCGGGCGAGGGGAGGACGGGTGCAGACCGCTCATGACAATGTTTGGCGTATAATCTAAACCAGCATGATAGCAGAATCAAAGTGGCATCCAGCGCGGATCGCGCCTGCAGACAGGCTGCTTCCTCACTCCGCGGATAGGCTCAAATGACCCTCACCACCCTGAGTTTGTTACTGGTACTGACGCTGGTTTTTGTCGGCCTCGCGGCGGCAGGCATCCTGTGGGCGATACGCAATGGCCAATATGACGACATGGAAGGGCCGGCGCAGCGCATCCTCATGGACGACGACGACCCGATGATCCCGTTCAACCGCTTGAAGCAAAACGCTGCAACGCATAAAATCACACAAAATGCCGAGGAAAGATCCACACCGTCGGCAGACACCAACCAATGAGGAAAACGCGTCATGAAAGAGTATTTCACCTTTGAGAAGCTGCCACTGACCATCACCGTGGGCTTGATCACCATGTCCTGGCTGAGCGCGCTGTCGGTGATCTTCTTCGGCTGATCTAGCATTAGACTGAGTTTTGATTAGACCGGGTTTTGATTCGATCAGGCTCGGGTATTGAGGGCGGGTATCGGTATTCAGCAAGTATTTAGAGACGAAACCGCAACATCGAGCAATAGCTACACGTCGCCAAAACCTACCCCCGCTCTAAAAGATACCACCAATAAAAAAGCTGCCTTAGGCAGCTTTTTTATTGCGTTGCGATCAGCTTGGCTTAAGCCGTGGCGATCATGCTTTTCATCTTCTGCATGGCTTTTTGCTCGATCTGACGGATGCGCTCGGCTGATACGCCGAATTCAGCCGCCAGGTCATGCAGCGTGGCACCACTGCCTTCGTGCAGCCAGCGTGCCTGCACGATACGGCGGCTACGTTCATCCAGGCTGTCCAGCGCGTTCGCCAGGCCATCCATCTGCAATTGCTCGCTTTGTTGCTCGGCCAGCCATTGTGAAGGCTCGGCAGCAGGGTCTGGCAGATAAGCGATAGGGCTGAAGTGGCTTTCGCTGTCGTCATCGCTGTCACCTTCCAGCGAGATTTCGTGACCGCCCATGCGGGCTTCCATCTCCAGCACTTCTTCCGGCTTGACCTTCAGTTCACGGGCGATGTGCGCCACTTCATCCGGTTGCAGGCTGCCGCTGCCCTGTTTCATGCTGCGTAGATTGAAGAACAGTTTGCGTTGTGCCTTGGTGGTGGCGACCTTGACCAGGCGCCAGTTGCGCACGATGTATTCGTGGATCTCGGCCTTGATCCAGTGGATGGCGAAGGAAACCAGCCGTACACCACGGTCAGGGTCGAAGCGGCGTACCGCTTTCATCAGGCCGATATTGCCTTCTTGGATCAGGTCAGCCTGGGGCAGGCCGTAGCCGGAATAACCGCGCGCGATGCTGGCGACCAGACGCAGATGCGACATGATCAGGCCTTTGGCGGCATCCAGATCGCCTGTGGTTTTCAGGCGCGTGGCGTAGCCGTGTTCTTCCTCCGCGGTCAGCACCGGGAAGGTTTTGATGACACGCAGATAGCGATCCAGGCTGTCGACCGAACCACTATCAACGGTAGGTAATGAAGCAAGTGTCAGGGCGTTGCTCATGATGACTCCCTCGTATTTCGCATTGAGTTGATTTTAGCACTCACCATGAGAGAGTGCTAGTGGCGAAAAGTTCTGAATAAGCTGTTGAATTATTCATGAGCAACATTGCAACAACAGGCAAAGTCGCAGCATGTCTCATGCTGACAATCTCGGGGTGAATATCCTGCAACATTTGCAGCCCATTCTTCATTTCCCCGCAACGATTGCACAGCATGCTTTTAGTCTGTGACGTTTAGCCCTTGATCTGTGGTCGCTAAGCGATTGTTTGCCTTTGAATTTGATGGGAAAGCCAGTTTTGGCCAGAAGTTGTGCACGGTATGGCATTGACTTTGCTGTTTGAAGCCTGGCCCCAAATCTAGGAACATCATTGAAATTCATCTCATGCCCTCGCGGCATCATCTCTGCCTTTGCTGCTGTGCCAGCCGCCGCCACAGGGCTTTATTCGTGCGCCAATGCAAACGTCTGCCGCATTTTCATTGAAGTCGACCCTATACGGGCGGTGGACTTCTTTGCACTGGGCGAGCAGGGAATCGGTTGCATCCCACAGCGGCAAATCTTTGCCAGGACGGAAACATCGCACAGCCTCCGAGCGCGCTCGGATACTGCTGTTGATGGGCGGCGATTCCTATGATGATCCATGCTCATCCTAGGCTGTACCCGGCGTTGCTGACACTGGTAGCGCTTATCGCCGCGATCACCCTGTTCTGGGGCTTGGGCGATATTGGGCTGATGTCGTTTAATGAGGCGCGCCGCGCTATCCCGACCACCCATATGCTGACCAGTGGCGACTGGCTGCTACCGGTGATGAATGGTGAAATTTATATTGCCAAACCACCGCTGATCTACTGGCTTGCCGCCGCTTGCGCCAGCTTGTTCAGTACGCTCAATGAATGGACACTGCGCTTGCCAGTTGCGATAGCGGCAGCGGGTATGGCCGTGGTGGCCTATCGATTCGCACTGCGGCGGTTCGGGGCCTGGCCTGCATTGTTTGTGTTGTTGGTACTTATCGCCAATGCAGGTTATGCGATGCTGGCGCGCCGCATCGAGATCGAGATGCTGCTGGCCACGCTATGTTTCTTTTCTTATCTGTGTGCACTGAAATTCAGCGTGGAAGAGGCGCCTATAAGCTGGTTGCGCCTTAGCTATCTGTTGCTGGGCCTAGCAGTGCTGACCAAAGGTCCGTTGGCATTGTTGTTCGTCACTCTGCCCTTATTGGTACTGGCCTTGCATCAGCGTCAGTCGCGTTACTGGAAGGCTTTGACTGATCCCTGGAGTTGGCTGGTTCTGCTGCTGGTAGGCGGATCCTGGTATGCGGTCGTGAGCTGGCAACTCGGGCTGGATGCGTGGGCTGCCACCTTGCAGCGCGATATCGTGCACAAAGTGCATGGCGAGAACGCAGAGCCCCTTTTCAACTACTTGTTGTGGTTGGGTCTAGACTTTCTGCCCTTCACGCTCCTGTTGCTGGCGCGTCCTCTTGCGACTTTGCAACGCTGGAAGCAGCAGCCCATGCTGCTCGCACTATTATTGGCAGTGCTAGTCCCTTTGCTGGTGTTCACTGCATTCAGTGACAAACATGCCAAATATCTGTTGCCAGTTTATCCCCTGATCGCGCTGCTGCTGGGTAAGCGCTTGGGAGAGCTGTTTGATGGCATGGGTGCCAAGCTGCAATATAACTTGCTGGCATTCATGTTGGTCTTGGCCGTGGCCTATGCAGCCTACTATGGGGTTTTTGAACGCCATCTACTTCACTATCGCTATCAGGCACTGACTGAATTCTCTCTATGGCTGGAACAGCAGCCAGGGCTAACCATGTACGGATACAAGCACCTGGACGAGCGGCTGGTCTATTACGCTAAACGCGACATTCCACTGGTGGGAGACAGGGACTTTGCACGTTTGAAACGCGAGGGCGCGCTGCTGCTGGTGGAGGGGCGTGACATTGCCAGGGTCCGGCCGCTGGCTGGATGCGTGATCCGGCAGTTCAGACCTTATCTGAAACAGAAAAAATCTTTGATGGTGTTCGGATTCGGTGCTGCCTGTCGCTGAAACAGCGTCTGCAGGGTCGAACCGATATTTGGATCTGGCCTTTGCCAGCGAGGAGGAAGATGGAGCACGGAGCGGGATATTATATGATGCACCTGATTGAACGGTGGCAGGCTTACTTTGCAGGCATGCAGACGACGGACATGGTCTGGTTGCTGATCGGCCTAGTGGGTCAGGCCATGTTCATGATGCGTTTTGTCGTGCAGTGGGCGCATAGTGAAAAGCACCAGAAGAGCGTGATCCCGATCAGCTTCTGGTACCTAAGTCTGGCAGGTGGCTTGACCGTGCTGGCCTATGGTTTGCACAAAGCGGAGCCGGTGATCATTCTGGGGCAATTGCCTGGGACGTTCGTCTATCTACGTAACCTCATACTGATCCGGCGTGACAAAGCGGCACAGTCGCAAGCGGTGCACGGCAGCGCGGTATGAATCTGTCATGACCAGAACGAAAACGGCACCCTTAGGTGCCGTTTTCATTCACATCTGACTCTTCAGCAGGCCGACTCAGTCTGCCAGTTTGCCCAGGTTGAGGAATTGCGTTTCGCCCGTGGAATCCTTGACGCCGTCGTTATCCGTGACAGCGTACACGGTGCCATCGGCAGCCTTGGCCAGACCTTCCAGTTTGTCATGTACCCAGCCCTTGCCAGCTTGCATCAACGGCAACACATCCTTGCTCAAGGTTTTGCTGACCACCGGGAAGCTGCCACCTTCTGCGACAGGGGTGATGCCAGAAACATCGATGTTATAGACACGTTTGATGCGTGCATTCGGTCCCGCCTGATTGTCGCGCTCGATGATGGCGAACTTATCGCCGCCCAGGGCGGTGATCTCGGACAGACCTACCCAGCCACCTGCTGGGGATGTGACGGCATCCAGCGGGTAGTAGAAGAACTTCCATTCACCGGCGTCCTCATTCACCGTCGTATCCAGTGCTGGCGTGTAGACACCGATACGCACCATGCCTGCTGGATCGTTGGTCCATTCACGCTGGAAAGCGACATACACTTTCTCATCGTTCCCCACACTGCCGGTCACCGCGACACCTTCATAACCATTACTCTTCTGTTTTGCGTTGACACTGGCTGGCAGGCTGACTTCACGGATCACCGTACCATCTGCTGCGGTCTCGATCAGCAAGTTGAGGCTGGTTGCGGAAGGTGCATTGCCGGCACCTTCAGAGGCTAGCCAGAAACTGCCGTTGCTACGCTGCGCGATCCCTTCCAGATCGTAGCTCACATTGGCGCCGGCTTTCTTCAGCTCGATCTCGCTGCTGATCTTGGCCGGTTGCTTGCTGACATCCACCGTGTAGATACGGCTGTTGTTATAGAAGTTGTCGTGCACGGTGTAGAGTTTATTGGCATCCGTGTTGTCGGCAGATAATGCTGACAGTGCACCCCAAGGGATGGGTTTTCCATCCGATTTCAATGCAGATTCGATCTGTGGGTAGGCAGCTAGCTTGCTCTCCAAACGGAAGATGTTGATCTGCGAACGTACAGGATCGTCGACTTCGGTCGATGCCACGAACAGGTTACGTCCCGGGATGGCCAGCAAGCCCTCGGGACCAGCGCCGGTGGGCAACGCCTGCTTGAATTCCAGATTGTTGCCTTTTTTGCGGTATACCCCGACGATGTTGCCGCGCTCGGAGCCCACGAAGACAAACTCACGACCACCGAACTTGCCTATGGTGAGGCCTTCTGGCTCGCTGCCCTTATTATTGCGCTCTTCCAGGTAATGCCCCAGACGCACCGTCAGCTGGTCAAAGCTGGCACCGGCGTCGAACAGCACCTTGCCTTTGCGGTTGAACATCGTGAAGCCCCTGCTGCCACCAAACAAGTCACCTTCGTTGGCGGTCACCACTTTGCCATTACCTAGCCAGGCGATGGAATCTGGTTCGCGCGGAACATCCTGCTTGCTGCCGTTGAGTTCGATCAGTTTATTGCGTACGGTGTCGATGCCACTCAGATTGACCTTGCCGGCATCAAAGTTTTGCAACAGCTTACCCTTGGCCAGGTTGATGAACGCGATGTGGTTATTCTCTTGCAAGGTCACCGCTGCGATGTTGGATTTGTTGATGCTGATGTATTCCGGTTCCGGGTCATTGCCAGCATAAGCGGCCAGGCCAGTCAGTTCTACTTTGCGTACACGCCAGGCACTGGGTGCACCCACGGTGTCGACGATATTGACGAAGCCAGCTGGCAGCTGAGGCAAGCCGCCTTCCACCTCGCCGACGGTGATGTCTTCATCGCGCTCGTTCTCGATGACCACGGCCGCATAACGGCCATTCGGACTCACGGCGACCGAATCAGGCTGGCCTTGCATATCGATCTTGCGGATTGGCGTGCAGGCGGCCAAATTGGCACGACAGGCCGCCAGGCTGTAGACAGCGAGATGACCAGAGGGGCTGGTGAAGCTGCTTGAGGTGTTGATGCCGGCAAGGATGTAATCTCCGGAAATCACCACGGAAGTCGGCTCGCCCTCGGTCTGGATAGTGCCCAGTCCCACCGGCTGTTCGGGGTTGCTGATATTGACGAAACCGATCTTGCCAGTAGGGCTGTCGGTGTAGATCAGGGTGTTGCCATCCTGGCTGACGGTGATGATCTCAGCGACGGTCTCTTCCACCGTATCGCGGTCACAGCTGGTGTTGTTGCAGACGACATAGGTCGAAATGCGTTGAAAGCTCGGTTCCAGCTTGGCTGCGTTGGCCATTTGTGGCAAGGCAGCGAGCACGGCGATCGCCAGAGCGGACTGGGTGAATTGCAGGGTACGTTTAGTGGAAACCATCGAAAGACTCCATATTTTTGTCATGTGAGTTGCGCGCGGCATATCGCGAACAACCACGGAGTCTAGAAGGATTAAATTTCAGTTCGATGACACGGGCAGGGCATGGAGCAGATTTTGTGATGGCGTGCGGGAGCTCAGCACCAGACTCGCGGTCACGAGTCTGGGTGGTCGGGGGTTTGCTGAAAACTCAATGCAGCAACAGCAGTGCTTTACGCAAGGTCTGTGACACGCCCCAGGCCAGTGGGATCAAGACATAAGCCCAGAACAGGATGGCCACCACATAACGGCCCAGGCTGGTAGGTTTGGTTTCCATGCGCGATCTCCTTATTGGCCGTTGCCAGCAGTGTCAGGTTTGAGATGATGTTTGGGGTGTACTTCGCGCATCAGCAGGTTGCAGATGAAGCCGACTACCAGCAGGCAGGCCATGATATACAGCGTGAAATTGTAAGCATCCGCCTTGGCCATGCCCTGCTCGATCTGGTATTCACGGATGTAGTTGACCAGTACCGGGCCGAGGATGCCTGCCGTGGCCCAGGCGGTGAGCAGGCGTCCATGGATGCCGCCCACGAACTTGGTGCCGAAGATGTCGGCCAGGTAAGCCGGGATGGTCGCGAAGCCACCGCCATACATGCTCATGATGACGGCCGAGGCGGCGATGAACAGCACCACATTGCCTTGTTGGCCCAGGCTGGGTAACAGTGAGTAGAACAGTGCTCCGAGCGCGAAGAATACGAAGTAGGTGTTTTGGCGGCCGATGTAGTCCGAGGCGGAAGACCAGATGAAGCGGCCTGCCATATTGAACAGGCTGAGCAGACCGACGAAGCCGGCCGCGGCCTCCGGGCTGATGCCGCCCTTGAACATCTCTTGGATCATCACCGAGGCCTGGCCGAGGATGCCGATGCCTGCCGTCACGTTGAAGCACAGAATGACCCACAGCAGATAGAACTGCGGTGTCTTGAGGGCTTCATCGATGTGGACATGATGCTGGGTGACCATCTTTTTAGGCTTTTCGGACGGTACCCAGCCCGCAGGTTTCCAGTTTTCGGCCGGGATGCGGATCGCCAGCGAGCCGATCACCATGGAGATGAAGTACAGCGCCCCCATCACGGCAAAGGTTTGTGCTACACCGGTCGACGTGTCGCTGGAAAAGAAATTCATCAAGGCCACGCTGAGTGGCGAGCCTATCATCGCGCCACCACCAAAGCCCATGATGGCCATGCCGGTGGCCATGCCACGCCGGTCCGGGAACCACTTGATCAGTGTCGATACCGGTGACACGTAACCCAGGCCTAACCCGCAGCCGCCGACCACGCCGTAACCCAGATAGATCAACCAGATCTGATGTAGCTCCACGCCGATGGCGGAGATCAGCAGCCCGCCGCCAAAGCAGCAGGCGGCAGTGAACATGGTCATGCGCGGGCCGACTTTTTCCAGCCATTTGCCAGCGAAGGCAGCGGATAAACCGAGGAAAACGATGGCCAGACTAAAGATCCAGCCTATGGTGGTGAGCTTCCAATCCTCAGGAAGTGCCTCCTGGATGCCGATAACACGGGTGAGTGGCTCGTTGAACACGCTGAAGGCATAGGCTTGCCCGATACACAGATGCACGGAAAGTGCTGCCGGAGGGATCAGCCAACGGTTGTAGTTCGGCCCTGCGGTGATTCTTTCCTTTGAAAAAAAGCCAGACAAGTCACTCTCCTTTAATTATTGATTTTATTTATCCGTGTTTTTATGTCGCAATATCACTAAATCGGTCATTGTGGCAGTCGGCATCATTCCGCCGACATGATGTTAGTTTGACAGTTTTTCATTGTGTAGCACAGAATACAACAAACGTTCTATTTTGCTGTCTACAACAGGATAAGACGGCGGTCTGCCGTGATCACTAAAACAATAAATATAGCGTCCGAGGAGCAAGTGTGGTTCAAGGTCACAATGAGCTGATAGCTGAAAAAATCGAAGCCCATCGCGGCATGGCGGGTGGTTTGCTACCGCTGTTGCATGCGGTTCAGGATGCCATAGGGTATATCCCCGAGGAGAGTTATCTCGCAATCGCCGAAGGCATGAATCTGTCGGTGGCTGAGGTGCACGGCGTGGTGGGGTTTTACCATCATTTCCGTACACACGCGCCTGGCCGTCACATCCTGCAGGTATGCCGCGCCGAATCCTGTCAGGCCATGGGCTGCAGCGAGCTGGAAACCTATGTCAAAGCCAGGCTGGGCGTGGATTACCATGGCACCAGTGCCGATCATGCCGTGACGCTGGAGCCGGTGTATTGTCTGGGTAACTGTGCCTTGTCGCCCGCCGTGATGTTCGACGAACAGGTGCTGGGCCGTGTGGATAAGGCCACCATCGACGAGCTGCTGAATACGCTGGAGGCGGCATGAGCGTGAGAGTCTATGTTCCCTGTGATTCCGGTGCCTTGTCCATGGGTGCCGAGCGCGTCGCCAAGGCCATCTGTGCCGAAGCCGAGCGCCGCGGTCTCGTTATCGAGCTGGTGCGCAATGGCTCGCGTGGCCTGTACTGGCTGGAAACGCTGGTGGAAGTCGGCACGGCTGATGGCCGCGTGGCCTATGGTCCGGTGAAGGTGGCGGATGTCGCCAGCCTGTTCGATGCGGATTTCCTGAACGGCGGGGCGCATGCTCTGCATCTTGGCGTCACTGACGACCTGCCCTGGCTCAAGAATCAGGAACGCCTGACCTTTGCGCGTGTAGGCATCACCGATCCGGTTTCTCTTGATGATTATCTGGCTCATGACGGGTATCGCGGCCTGCGCAATGCGCTGGCGATGACGCCGGATGCCATCGTGCAGCAGGTCACCGATTCCGGTTTGCGTGGACGTGGCGGTGCGGCATTCCCGACTGGCATCAAATGGAAGACCGTGGCTGGCTGCGTGGCGGATCAGAAATACATCGTCTGCAACGCGGATGAAGGCGATTCCGGTACCTATTCCGACCGCATGATCATGGAAGACGACCCCTACGTCCTGATCGAAGGCATGACCATCGCTGCCATCGCGGTGGGTGCTACGCAAGGCTACATCTACCTGCGTTCAGAATACCCGCATGCGCTGGTGTCGCTCAACACCGCCATCGAGCGTGCCCAGGCGGCCGGTTATCTGGGCGAACACATCCTGGGGAGCGCCCATACATTCCACCTCGAAGTGCGCCGCGCTGCGGGAGCTTATGTTTGCGGCGAAGAAACCTCCTTGCTGGAGAGCCTGGAAGGCAAGCGCGGCCTGGTGCGTTTCAAACCGCCTTTGCCAGCGATCGAAGGCTTGTTCGGCAAGCCCACCGTGGTCAACAACGTGATCTCGCTGGCCACCGTGCCCATCGTGCTGGACAAGGGCGCGGAATACTACCGTGACTATGGCATGGGGCGCTCACGCGGTACCTTGCCTATCCAGCTGGCGGGCAACATCAAGCAGCCTGGTCTGGTTGAAAAGGCCTTTGGCGTCACCTTGCGTGAATTGCTGTATGACTATGGCGGCGGTTCCGCCTCTGGTCGGCCTATCCGTGCCGTGCAGGTGGGCGGCCCGCTGGGCGCTTATCTGCCGGAATCGCAGTTCGATACGCCGCTGGATTACGAGAAATTCAGCGAGATCTGGGCGGTGCTCGGTCATGGTGGCATCGTCGCCTTTGACGACACCGTCGACATGGCCAAGATGGCGCGTTATGCCTTCGAATTCTGCGCTGTGGAATCCTGTGGCAAATGCACGCCATGCCGCATCGGTTCCACGCGCGGCGTGGAAGTGATGGACAACATCATGCAGGGCAAGCAGGTGAGCAAGAACATCGCACTGGTGCGCGATCTTAGCGACACCTTGCTCAATGGTTCGCTGTGCGCGCTGGGTGGCATGACGCCATACCCGGTGCTGAGTGCGCTCAACCACTTCCCGGAAGACTTTAGCAAGGCTTCGGCCATCGCCAGCGAGACCGCGCTGGCTGATCCGGCCTGAGAGGAGAGACATCATGGACAAACAAATGGATTATGGTACCCCGGCGGTGATCGCCGACAAGCAGGTGACGCTGGAGATCGATGGTCGCCAAGTCACGGTGGCAGCAGGCACTTCCGTCATGCGCGCTTCGATGGAAGCCGGTATCACGGTGCCAAAGTTGTGTGCCACGGACAGTCTGGAGCCGTTCGGGTCCTGCCGCTTGTGTCTGGTCGAGATCGAAGGGCGTCGTGGTTATCCGGCTTCGTGTACCACGCCTGTGGATGCCGGCATGAAGGTGCATACTCAGACCCCAAAACTGGCGGATATCCGTCGTGGCGTGATGGAACTCTATATTTCCGACCACCCGCTGGACTGCCTGACCTGCGCTGCCAACGGCGATTGCGAGTTGCAGGATATGGCCGGGGCGGTGGGGCTGCGTGAAGTGCGCTACGGTTACGAAGGCGAGAACCATCTCAAGGCCGAGAAAGACACCTCCAACCCGTATTTCACCTTTGACCCGTCCAAATGCATCGTCTGCTCGCGTTGTGTACGTGCTTGCGAAGAGACGCAAGGCACCTTCGCACTGACCATCCATGGCCGTGGCTTCGACTCCAAGGTCGCCTCTGGCACTGGCAATTTCATGGACTCCGAGTGTGTGTCCTGTGGTGCTTGCGTGCAAGCCTGCCCGACTGCCACGCTGATGGAAAAATCGGTGATCGAGCAAGGCCTTCCCGAGCATAGCGTGACCACCACTTGCGCCTATTGCGGCGTGGGTTGTTCCTTCAACGCCGAGATGCGTGGTGAGGAAGTCATCCGCATGGTGCCCAACAAGGACGGTGGCGCCAACCATGGCCATTCCTGCGTCAAGGGCCGTTTCGCCTGGGGCTACACCACCCACAAAGACCGTATCACCACGCCGATGATACGCAAGAGCATCAAGGACCCCTGGCAGGAAGTCAGCTGGGACGAGGCCATCAACTACGCCGCCAGCGAGATCACACGCATCCAGCGCCAATATGGCAAGGATTCCGTCGGTGCCATCACCTCGTCGCGCTGCACCAACGAAGAAGTCTATGTGGTACAGAAGCTGGTGCGCGCCGTGTTCGGCAGCAACAATGTGGACACCTGCGCACGCGTCTGCCATTCGCCTACCGGCTATGGCCTGAAGCAGACCCTAGGCGAATCGGCGGGCACGCAGACCTTTGATTCCGTGATGCAATCCGATGTGATCATGATCATAGGCGCCAACCCCACGGATGGTCACCCGGTGTTCGCTTCGCAGATGAAGCGACGCCTGCGTGAGGGCGCCAAGCTCATCATCGCCGACCCGCGTGCCATCGACCTGGTGTCGTCACCGCACGTCAAGGCAGACCACCACCTCAAGCTGCGTCCTGGCACCAATGTGGCGCTGATCTCGGCGCTGGCGCACGTGATCGTGACCGAAGGCCTGGTCAACGAAGCGTTCGTGCGCGAGCGGTGCGAGTGGGATTCCTTTGTAGCCTGGCGTGATTTCGTCGCAAAACCAGAGAACTCCCCTGAAGCACTGGAGCCGTTCAGCGGTGTGGATGCTGAAGAACTGCGTGCGGCGGCGCGCCTGTATGCCACCGGCGGCAATGCGGCCATCTACTACGGGCTGGGTGTCACCGAACACAGCCAGGGCTCTACCATGGTGATGGGCATCGCCAACCTGGCCATGGCCACCGGCAACATCGGCCGTGAAGGTGTGGGTGTGAACCCATTGCGTGGCCAGAATAATGTGCAGGGTTCCTGTGACATGGGTTCCATGCCACATGAGTTCCCGGGTTACCGTCATGTGTCGGACGACGAGACGCGTGCGTTGTTCGAGCAGGCCTGGGGCCGACCCTTGAGCAACGATCCGGGTCTGCGCATCCCCAACATGCTGGATCTGGCAGGCGAGGGCAAATTCAAGGCTATCTACTGCAACGGCGAAGACATCGCCCAGTCCGACCCCAACACCCAGCACGTCACGCACGCACTGGAGTCCATGGAATGCGTCATCGTGCAGGACCTGTTCTTGAACGAGACTGCCATGTACGCGCATGTGTTCTTCCCTGGCGCGTCCTTCCTGGAGAAGAGCGGCACCTTCACCAACGCCGAGCGCCGTATCTCGCCGGTGCGTCGTGTGATGACCCCCAAGAACGGCATGGAAGACTGGGAGATCACCGCCAGGCTGTCGACTGCCTTGGGTTACCCGATGGAATACCAGCATGCGTCCGACATCATGGACGAGATCGCACGCCTCACCCCCACCTTCGAAGGCGTGAGTTTCGCCAAGCTGGATGAACTGGGCAGCATCCAGTGGCCATGCAACGACACGCATCCGAACGGCACCCCGGTCATGCACGTGGATGAATTCGTGCGCGGCAAGGGCAAGTTCTTCATCACCCAGTATGTGCCCACCAGCGAGAAGGTCACAGCCAGGTTCCCGCTCATCCTCACCACCGGCCGCATCCTCAGCCAGTACAACGTGGGGGCACAGACACGGCGCACCGCCAACGTGGCCTGGCATCAGGAAGACCTCATCGAGATCCATCCGCATGATGCCGAGGAGCGTGGCATCCAGGAAGGCGACTGGGTGGGCATCACCAGCCGTGCCGGGGAGACCGTGCTGCGCGCCACCATCACCGAGCGTGTACAACCGGGCGTGGTGTATACCACCTTCCACCACCCGGAATCGGGCGCCAATGTGATCACCACGGATAATTCGGACTGGGCCACCAACTGCCCCGAATACAAGGTGACCGCTGTGCAGGTGGCGCGCGTGACGCAGCTGTCCGACTGGCAGACCGAGTACCAGAACTTCAGTGAAGCGCAGATCGCCTTCGCAGGCTTGCCAGCCGATGTCGCGGCGACAGAGTGATGGTCAACACGCGAATGGGAAAAATTGTCCGCTGAGCTGATCGCCACCTCAGCCACCTCCAGCCAGCAAGCGGTGATCAAGCGCGATGCGCATCTGGTTCAGCCTGTGCAGGACCAGGTGGCAGAAGAGGTGCCGATCGCCATGGTCTACAACGGCATCTCCTATGCGGTGATGCTGGCCACACCGCAGGATTTTGAGGATTTTGCGGTTGGTTTCTCCTTGGCCGAGGGCATCATCAATGGTCTGGACGAGGTGTATGGCATCGAAGTGGTCCGCCATGACAACGGCATCGAGCTGCATATAGCCCTGGCCACCGAGCGCTTCCATTTGCTCAAGGAGCGCCGTCGCAACCTGGCTGGCAAGACAGGTTGTGGCCTGTGCGGTGCCGAGAGCCTGGATCAGGCCATGCGTCTGCCAGCGCAACTGGCTCCTCAGCCGGTCACGGCGGTGCTACCCCCGGTGGCCAGCGCGGCCATCGACGCGGCGCATCATCGCATACGTGAACTCCAGCCGCTGCAGCTATTGACTGGCGCGACCCACGCCTGTGCCTGGGTGGCACTGGATGGCAGCATCGGTCTGGTGCGTGAGGATGTGGGCCGCCACAATGCGCTGGACAAGCTGATCGGTGCCAGGCTCAGGCAAGCTATCCAGACACCGGGTTTCGTGCTGACTACCAGTCGGGCCAGTTATGAGATGGTGCAGAAGGTGGCCGCGGCTGGCGTGGCCATGCTGGTGGCGGTTTCCGCCCCCACCGGGCTGGCGATCCGCATCGCGCAGCAATGTGGCATGACCCTCATCGGGTTCGCCCGCAATCAACAATTCGTAATCTACACTGGCGCCGAGCGCGTGCAGCACAAGGAATAGAAATGCAGACCCAACGCTTGCTAGAAATGGCCAACCAGATCGGCGATTTTTTCCAGTCCTACCCAGACCCGGTCGAAGCCAGAAAAGACATCGCCAACCATCTCAAGAAGTTCTGGGCACTGAGCATGCGCGAGCAGATCATCGCCCATGTGGAAGCACAGCAGGGCGCAGGCCTGCATGCCATCGTCGGCGAGGCCATCAAGGAGCACCGCGCTACGCTGGCCAGCTAAGGCATGAACCCTACTGGCTGGCGCTGACCTGCGCCGGGCCAGCGTGTATCGACTCAGTTTTGCGCTGATGCCCTAGTAGCCGGATCGCCTGCGTCTTGAACAGGCAGTAGACGCTGTCTCCGCATTGCAAGCCCATGTCTTGCCGCGATTTTTCGGTGATTTCCACCAGTAGTTCCGCACCCACGTCGATGCTGAGCAGCGCACGCTGATCATGCGTGCGTATGGCACGTATGGTGCCGTGCAGCTGATTCTGTATGCTGATGCCCACCACACGTTGCCGGGCCAGCGCGATGCTGGAAGCCGGTATCACCACGCTGATCTCACTGCCCGCAGCTGCCTCCACATGCGGCAACAGCACCTGCTGTTGTCCACATAGCGCCATACTGCAACCCGACTCCTGAGGCGATGGCAGCAGTTGCAACTTGAGCAGGTTTTCCAGCCCCAGCGACTGCGTCAACGGTAACACGTGCTCCATTCCCAGCACTGCATAGGCGTCCCCATGGGCCAGCAGGCGCCCAGCCTGCATCACGGCGATGTGCTGCGTCAGTGCCAGAATCTCGTGCAGTGCGTGGCTGACGTACAACATGGGCACGCCGGTCTCGTCCTTGATACGACGCAGAAAGGGCAGGATCTGCGCCTTCAGTCTGTCATCCAGCGCCGCCATCGGCTCGTCCAGCAACAGCAGCTGTGGCGCGGCGAGCAGCGCACGCCCCAGCGCCACACGCTGCTGTTCACCCCCCGACAATTGGCGTGGGCGTTGTTCCAGCAGCGGGCCCAGCTCCAACAAAGCCACGATGTCGTCCAGCTTGAAGCGGCGTTGGGCAGGTTTCAGCAGTTGCAGACCGTAACTCAGGTTGTGGCGCACATTCAGGTGTGGGAACAGGCGGCCTTCCTGATACACCATGCCGATGCGGCGCTGGTGCACCGGGATGTTGATGCCGCGGGCGGTATCCAGCAGACAGCGCCCATCCACCACGATACGGCCATGCTGTGGCTGCAGGCTGCCAGTCAGCAGGCTCAACAGCGTGCTCTTGCCGGAGCCGGATGGGCCGAACAGGCCGATCACACTGGCCTCGCTGCTCAGGCTGGCATGTAGTTGGAAATTGCCACGTTGTAGATCCAGGTCGAACTCAATCATGTGACGAACTCGCCAGATGACGTGCAGCGCGGCGTTCCAGCGCGTCGCTGATGAACAGGGCCGCCAGTGCCAGCAGCACGGACAGCACCACCAGTTTCATGGCCTGGGCATCGCCGCCCGGTACTTGTGTGTAAGTGTAGATAGCCAATGGTAGTGTGCGGGTCTCGCCTTCGATATTGCCGACGAAGGTGATGGTGGCGCCAAACTCGCCCAGGCTGCGGCTGAAGGCCAGGATCAGGCCGGTGAGGATGCCGGGCGCGGCGAGTGGCAGTGTGATGCTCAGGAACACACGCAGCTTGCTGGCACCCAGCGTGCTGGCAGCAGTTTCCAGCCGCGTGTCGATCTGCATGATGGCCAGCCGCACCGCGCGCACCATGAGCGGGAAGGCCATCAGTGCTGACGCGATCACGGCACCTTTCCAGTTGAAGGCCAGACTGATGCCGAACTGCTGCTGCAACCACTGGCCGATGATGCCTTGTGAGCCAAGTAACACCAGCAGCAGATAACCAGGCACCACCGGCGGCAACACCAGTGGCAAATGCACCAGGCTATCCAGCAGCGGTTTGCCTGGAAAGTCCTTGCGTGCCAGCAGCCAGCCGGTAGCCACACCCGGGATCAGGCTGATGACCGTGCACCACAGCGCGACCTTGATGGATAAAAGTAGCGCTGCTGTTTCTGCTGCTGTGAAATATAACCAGTCCAAAAGGGCGTTATCGCTTGATCAGGGTGAAGCCATGTTGAATGAAGATCGCATCGGCAGCAGGCGAGCCGAGAAAATCCACAAAGCCGCGTGCGGACGCCTGCGCATTCGCGGTCAGAGCGACAGGATAAACGATAGGCGCGTGGCTGGCAGCAGGGAACACGCTGACGGTCTCGACTTTTTGCGAAACGCGCGCATCGGTGGCATAGACGATGCCCGCTGCGCATTCGCCACGCTCGACGAAATTCAGCGCAGCGCGTACATCCTGGGTGCCGACGATGCGGGGCTTGATACCTTGCCACCAGCTGAGGGCCTGCAAAGCCTGTTTGGCATAGATGCCAGCCGGCACGGCGTCGACATCACCGGTACACAGACGGCCATCGAATGCCTGCGCCAGCTCGGCACGGCCGTCCATGTCGAACTTGAAACCCTTGCCACGCGGTGCGATCAGCACCAGCTGGTTAGCTAGCAGATCACGACGTGAGGCGCTCTGGATCTTGTTGTTGTCTTGCAGGTACTGCATCCATTTAAGGTCGGCCGAGATGAACACATCGGCAGGTGCACCATGCTCGATCTGCTTGGCAAGCGCGGATGAAGCGGCATAAGCACTGATCACCTTGATGCCGCTGGTTTTTTCATAGACGCTGGCGATCTCGGTCAGCGCATTGGTCAGGCTGGCTGCCGCGAACACGGTGACTTTCTGTTCTGCCCTTGCAGTCATCATGCCTAGGCTCAGGCTGGCCAGCAGCATCAGGTGCAGCAGCTTATTGGGAAGCGATCTGAAATGGCGCAAAGCGGTCCTTGATCGCGGCACGCTCGGCCTCAGAACTTGCGGAACGAGCCGGTGACCACGCCCCAGATCTCGAAGCTGGCCTCGGGGCTGATGTCGATGGGTGGATATTCCCCGCTGCTGTTGGCGGGCAACAGGCGTGGCGTGCCATCTTTTTTGCGAGATAGGGTTTTGATGGTGAATTCGCCATCCAGCATGGCCATGACGATATCGCCGATGGCCGCGACACGGGACCGGTCGACCACGGCCTTGTCGCCCGGCATCAGGCCCACATCGATCATGGAACGCCCCTGTATGGTCACAAAGAATGTAGAGCCCGGCCGTTCCACCAGATACTCATTGGTATCCAGACGTTTGTCCACATGGCCGTCCGCCGGGGAGGGCAGGCCGGCAGAGACCTTGCTGGAAAATAACGGCAGTGCCAGCCGACTTGCCTGTTCTGGTAACACGGATTGCAGGATATCGCCCACCGGATCTAATGCGTTCAACTGGCGTTTACGCTTCAATGCGGTCACAAAATCGCGCACGGGGGCGACGGCACTGAGTGGCAGGCGGACTACCGTGCTGGGTTCCGTCATTGGGTCAGCTTTGCGCCCGGCACCCTGGCGTGCACCGCCATGCGCCTTGTTCGGCCTGCGCGCGTCTTCACTATCCTCGCTAAAAGCAGGCTTGCTGGACGTGCCCTCGCTGACTGTGGGCGGGGTTGCTGCTTGCTGGTGTGAACCGTGTTCCATCGTCATTCTGATTTCTGTAACGTTGAATCAAGTGTAGCCGCTGGCGCTCCAACTATCAATCTCGGCTTGCAACAAGGCGGTTTGATGACAAGTCGGGAACATGACGTTACGATGCAGGTCAGTACAGTCACTTCTACACGCACGGACACCGGCGGATCACGATGGACTATTTCAACAAACTGCCTGGTTTTCGTCGCAGCCCTGCGGGTCTGGAATGGCGGATCCTGCGTCGCTTGCACTTGATCACCTTGCTGGGCACCTTGCTTCCGCTGTTGTTCCTAGCCGCCATCTATCTGCTGGCGGGTATGGAGCCACGCGATTTCAAATTACTGGCGATCTTTGTGATCAGCCTGATCATCCTGCACTGGACCCTGGTGATGGTGCTGGGCATCGCCTGCTGGATCGTCAGCCTGATGAAAGGGCCGGCTTACGTTGCGGATGCTTACCACAGGCCAGATGTGGACGACCCGGATGAGCCGGTGTCACCTTTTGATGTATGCAGCAGATAAGCCGAGCAGGAAGCCCGATGCCTTTGATTGAATTGCCTTTGTTCCCGCTACAGATGGTGATGTTCCCCGGCGGTATGTTGCCACTGCGTATCTTCGAACCACGTTATCTGGATATGGTGCGCACTTGTTTGCGCAATGACAGCCAGTTCGGCGTGGTGGCTGCGTTACCCGAGGCCGAATGCCCGACAGCGTTACCGTTCGCTGCCATTGGTACCAGCTTTTCCATCACTGCGGCGGAAGTGCCGCAGCCCAGCCTGATGACCATACGGTGTCTGGCGACACAGCGTTTTCGCGTCGTATCCGCCAGGCAACAGGCCGATGGCTTGTGGTTGGGACAGGTGGAGCTGCTCACTGAGCAGGCCAGTCTGCCTATCCCGGAAGACCTGCAGATCGCGGTGCAGTACTTGCAGCAATTGATCGCCTCATTGAAAGAGCAGGGCGTGGACATCAGCCAGATGCCATTCTGTTCCCCCTACCAGTTCGATGACTGTGCCTGGGTGGCCAACCGCTGGACCGAGCTACTGAATATGCCGCTCATCAACAAGCAACGGCTGCTGGAGCTGGACAGTCACTTGCTGAGGCTGGAGCTGATCTGCGACATGCTGGACCATAACAAGCCGTTCTGAAAGCACCGCATATCGATCTCATGATTTTCATTAGCCATCATTCATGATGATAGGCAGCGTGTTATTGAGCGGGCTGCGTAGAATGCAATTCATACCAGCAAGCAATCATTGCTAGCTGAATAATCTAACTAAGGAGATTCATCATGTGGACCACCCCAGCAGCTACCGAAATGCGTTTTGGCTTTGAAGTAACGATGTACGTTTGCAACCGCTGAGGTTGCAAAAAAACAATAGTGCAACCGCTAAGGTTGCAAACTAGCAATAGTGCAATCGCTATAATCAAAAATAAATCACGATTGCACTAAAAAAACGGCGCCCAAAGCGCCGTTTTTTATTGTCTGCCAATCAACCAACTGCCTGATCAGCCCGTTTTCAGGGAGAACCATCTCGCTGAGTTCTTTGCTAGCAAACCCATCTATGACAAGGCTGGGTCGGTCGAGAACATAAATCGCCTTAATACATTTATACAAAATATATTTGTCTAAATGTATATAATCTGACATACTCAAATGCGTATGATGTTAACTAAACCGTGACTTCAGGAAGTGCTTCATCGTGGGTGTTGAAAAAACAGATGCCGAAAAATTGGTCAACACCACCTTGCGAGATTTTCGGATGGTGTTCAGCTCCATTCAGAAGCATTTCAAGAATGTGGAAGCCCAATGCGGTATCAGTGGTTCCCAATTATGGGTGTTGTGGGAGCTACGCAATCGCCCTGGTCTGAAAGTGTCCGAACTGGCCGCCAAGTTGTCCATCCACCAATCCACCGCCAGCAATCTCATCGACAAGCTGGCACGACGCAGCATGCTGCAAAAGCAGCGTCAGGATGTGGATCAGCGTGTGGTACGACTTTTTATCACCGAGCAGGGCCTGCAAGTGCTTGAAAAAGCGCCGGGTGCTCCACGTGGCATCTTGCTGGATGCACTCGAGCAGCTGAACGCGCAGGATCTGCAGCTGCTGCACAGCAGTCTTGCCAAGGTGGTGGATATTCTCAAGCCAGATGAAGACGACGCGTTAATGCCGCTCGCCGGCACCAAGTAAACATCCTACCGGCCCTTTCCGGGCTGTCTCACGCCTGCCCATGGCCTAGTGCCAGATCATGGCGCCTATCAACAGTGACCGGTGATCTACCGGGCTAACTGCAATGAGGGGATAACATTGAATCTTCCTGCGCATTTGCGCGCATCTGCCACGCCAGTCTGTGTCGCCCTGTTCGGCGAGGTGCTGGCCGATGTGTTCGCGGACAGATCGGTACTCGGCGGCGCGCCTTACAACGTCGCGCGTCATTTGCGCGCTTTTGGCCTGCAGCCTTTGCTGATCACGCGCACTGGCAACGACAGCCTGCGCGACACGCTGCTCGCCGAGATGGAACAGTTGGGCATGGACAGCAGCGGGGTGCAATGCGACCCCATACACCCAACCGGGCGTGTGGAGGTGCACATGCAGGCCGACGGCCACCGCTTCGATATCCTGCCCGACCAGGCCTATGACTACATCCATGCCGGGGTGACCCACATGCTGACCATGGCCGCCAGGCCGGAGATGGTCTATTTCGGCACGCTGGCGCAGCGCAATATGGAATCGCGCCTGGCACTGGACACCTTTCTCAGCGATGCCAAGACCTCGGCAGATGCCAAATCGCCACGTTTCCTCGACATCAACTTGCGTGCGCCCTGGTACGACGCGCACAGTGTGCGCCGCTCATTGCAGCGCGCCGACATCGTCAAGCTCAACCAAGATGAGCTGCAGGAACTAGCCAGCATGCTCAAGTTGTCGGGTCTGCAGCCAGCCAGCTGGGGACAGCAGCTCATGGAGCGTTTCGCACTACGTTATCTCATCGTCACGGCAGGCGATCAGGGTGCCTGGTTACGTACCGCCGACGGGATGGAGATCCGATGCCCAGCCGCGCCTGTGTCTGAATTCGTCGATACGGTAGGCGCAGGTGACGGCTTTGCAGCCGTGTACATCTTCGGGCAGTTGATGCAGTGGCCTTTGCCGCAAACCATGCAGCGCGCCTCGGCATTCGCCTCGGCCTTGTGTGGCGTGCGTGGCGCCGTGCCAGCCACGCCCGATTTCTATTCCCGTGTGATGGAGTCCTGGGAATGAGCCGCCCCCATTCGCAGGGGGAGTCGGCTGAAACCCCTTTATATATCCTCATGATCAGCCTGCATGGCCTGTTGCGCGGTCATGACATGCAGCTGGGCTGCGATGCAGATACTGGCGGGCAGATCACCTACGTGGTGGAAATGTCACGCGCACTGGCGGCGCATCCACAGGTGGGGCGGGTCGATCTGCTGACCCGGCTGATCGAGGATGCTGACGTGGCCGCTGATTATGCGCAGGCCGAAGAGCCGCTGGCCCCCGGCGCCCGCATCATCCGCTTGCCGTTCGGGCCCAGGCGCTATCTGCGCAAAGAGCTGTTGTGGCCACATCTGGACCAGCTGGTGGATCGCTGTCTGCATTTTCTACGTCAGCAAGGGCGGTTGCCGGATCTGATCCACAGTCATTATGCCGATGCGGGTTATGTAGGCCAGCAGCTTTCCCTGCTGCTGGGGATCCCGCAAGTGCATACCGGCCACTCACTGGGGCGCCCCAAGCAGGACAGGTTGCTGGCCAGCGGCCGCAAAGCCCACACCATCGCCAAACAATACAATTTTGGTCGTCGCATCGCCGCCGAGGAGGAAGTGTTGCAGCATGCCTCGCTCATCGTCACCAGCACCCGGCAAGAGATCGATGATCAGTACGGCATGTACGAGCAGGCGGACCGCAAACGCTTTGCCGTGATCCCGCCCGGTACCGACACCTCGCGCTTTTCTCCGCCCGGCCGCAGCAAGCTGCCAGTTGCAGTGCAGGCGCTGGTCGACCGCTTCCTCAGTGACGCGGATAAGCCCTTGATCCTGACCATCTGCCGGCCCGATCTGCGCAAGAACCTCAAAGGCCTGCTAAAAGCCTATGGCGAGAACAAACAGCTTCAGCAACAGGCCAATCTGTTGATCGTGGCGGGCACGCGCGACGACATTAGCGGCATGGAGGCCTCGCAGCGTCAGGTCATGACCGAGCTGTTGTTGGACATAGACCGCTATGATCTGTGGGGCAAGGTCGCCATCCCCAAGGCGGTCGATCAGCAAGCCATCCCGGATCTATATCGGTTGGCCGCACGCCGTCGTGGTGTGTTCGTCAACGCCGCCCTCACCGAGCCCTTCGGCCTGACCTTGATCGAGGCCGCGGCCAGCGGCTTGCCTTTCGTGGCGCCGGATGATGGCGGCCCGCGCGACATCGTGGCCAATTGCCGTAGCGGCCTGCTGGCCAACACGCTGGACAGCGAGCAGATCGCGCACACCTTGCTGGCATTGCTGGGTGACAGCAAGCAATGGCGCCAGCGTGCTAATGCCGGTCTGGCCGGTGTGTGGCGACATTACAGCTGGAGCGCCCACGTCAGCCAGTACATGAAAGAAGTACGCAAGCTGCTGCGGCGTGATCGCAAGCGCTGGCGCCGTCAGCTGGCCAGTCATCTGCACAGTGGCCGCTCCGCCTTGCCGGTGGTGGAACGTGCGCTGGTCAGCGACATCGACAACACCCTGATCGGCGACGATCAGGCCCTGATGGAGTTGATCGACTGGTTGAGAAGCCAGCGTGACAAGGTCGCTTTTGGTATCGCCACCGGCCGCACGCTGGAAAGTGCCGTGCGCATCCTCAAGCAGCACCGCGTGCCCATGCCGGACGTGCTCATCACCTCGGTAGGCAGCGAGATCCACTACGGGGCCAAGCTCACGCCGGATAAAGGCTGGGCGCAGCACATCCGGCACCTGTGGCGACGCGATGCACTGGCAGCGGCATTGGCCGAACTGCCGGGCTTGCGCCTGCAGGCCGCCGAGCATCAGCGTGAATTCAAGCTCAGTTACATCACGCATGCGCAGCGCATGCTGCCCATGCAGGAGATCGCACGGCACTTGCAGCACCATCGCCTGCAGGCACAGCTCATCTATTCCCATGGCGAGTTTTTGGACGTGCTGCCCGTGCGTGCCTCCAAAGGGCATGCCATCCGCTATCTGGCTTACCGCTGGGGCCTGCCTTTGCAGGCATTTCTGGTGGCCGGTGATTCTGGCAATGACCAGGAGATGCTGATCGGCGATACGCTGGGCGTGGTGGTGGGCAACCACAGCCCGGAGCTGGCGCCACTGCGCGGCCTGCCGCAAGTGTATTTCGCTGAAGCAGCCTATGCCGCAGGCATTCTGCAAGGCTTGAGCCATTACCGGTTCGAACAGGCCTTCGACAACCGCATGCCGCAGGAGGAGCATCACCATGTATGAACAGGTCTCCCATTCCCAGCTCAACGACATCCTCATCGCGCTGCAGCCGCAGTTGGGTGAGCATGATCTACAGCATTTCTACATCCGGCTGGGCGCCAACTTCTACGCTATCCACGCGCTGTTCCACACCCTGTACGGTGAACGTGCCGACTTCCAGCCGCAGTTGCAGCGTCTGGTCGAGACCTTGGCGCGGCAATACATCGCGCGCTCCAACGCACTCAAGCAGCAGGATATGGCGCGCGAAAAGGATCACAGCTGGTTCCTGAGTCAGAAGTGGGTGGGCTACGCCTTGTATTGCACGGAGTTCGCGCAGGACCTGCCCGGCCTGATCGCGCATCTGCATTATCTGCAGGATCTGGGCATCAACATGCTGCATGTGATGCCCATCCTCGATTGCCCGCCCGGCAAGAGCGATGGTGGTTATGCGGTGCGCGATTTCCGCAAGATAGACCCGCGTTATGGTGACCTGCACACGCTGGCGACGCTCAGCCAGCAGATGAAGCAGCGCGACATGCTGCTGACGCTGGACGTGGTGGTCAACCACACCTCGGACCAGCATGCCTGGGCGCAGCAGGCGCGCGCCGGTGACGCGCAGTATCAGGATTATTACTACACCTTCGACGACAGGCAGATGCCGGACCTGTACGAGCAGTCCATGCCGGAAGTGTTCCCGGAGAACGCACCCGGCAATTTCACCTGGGATGCCACCATGGGCAAATGGGTGATGACGGTGTTCAACGATTTTCAGTGGGACCTCAACTACCGCAACCCGGCGGTGTTCATCGAGATGATGGACGTGATCCTGTTCTGGGCCAATCAGGGTGTGGACATCCTGCGTCTGGATGCGGTGGCTTTCTTATGGAAAAAACTGGGCAGCAGCTGCCAGAACGAGCGCGAGGCGCACCTGATCCTGCAATTGATGAAGGATTGCTGCCAGGTCACCGCCCCCGGCGTGCTGTTCATCGCCGAGGCCATTGTGGCGCCGGTGGAGATCATCAAATACTTCGGCGAAGACGCCATCAATGCCAAGGAATGCGAGCTGGCTTATAACGCCACGCTGATGGCGCTGCTGTGGGACGCCATCGCCACGCGCAAGACCAACTTGCTGGAGCGCGGCATACGCAGCCTGCCCAACAAGCTGGAGCGTGCCACCTGGATCAATTACATCCGCTGCCATGACGATATAGGCTGGGGCTTCGATGACCGCGATATCGTCAAGGTCGGCTATGAGCCGCAAGCGCATCGCCGCTTTCTCACCGATTATTTCACCGGCGACCATCCGGGCTCGCCAGCACGTGGCCTGGCCTTTGGCCGCAACATCAAGACCGGGGACGCCCGCATCTCCGGCTCGCTGGCCTCACTGGCCGGGCTGGAATCCGCGCTGGAACAGGACGATGCGGCAGCGATCGATCTGGCCATCAGTACCATACTGCTGCTGCAGAGCATGACCTTGTCGTTCGGCGGCCTGCCGCTGATCTATTACGGCGACGCCATCGGCACACTCAATGATCGTGACTATGTGCATGACGAAAGCAAGCATCTGGACAGCCGCTGGGTGCACAGGCGCAAGATGGACTGGACGCGTGCGGAGCTGCGCAACAAACCTGGCAGTGTGGAGTTTCGCATCTTCCAGGGTCTCAAGAAGCTGATCGCGGTGCGCAAGGAGATAAGCGCATTCGCCGACCATAACAACCGCGAACTGCTGGAAGTGGATAACCCGCATCTGTTCGCGTTCGTGCGCTTCGATATTCTGCATGCGGCCAGTCGCGTGCTGGTGGTGGGCAATTTCGACACGGCAGCGCAGCCACTGCCGCTGGCCGGTTTGCAACGTGCCGGTCTGCTAAAGCATGCCACGGTGCGAGACTGGCATGGCGGCGAGATACTGACGCTGGCCGGGGATGCCCTGATGATCCCGGCGCGCGGTTTTTACTGGCTGCAGACCTGAGCCGGTGACCTGAAAGGCCTGATGATGCAATTGGAACAAGGATTGATGATGGAGGGAATGATGGATAGTCTGGATTTTTTACACTGGCCCGAGTTATTGCAGGTGTCCGGCACCATGCTGCGCATAATCGTGATCGTGCTGCTGACCCTGTTGTTCATCCGCCTGAGCCGGCGTGGCATCCTGATCCTCAAAGCCCATCTGCGCGCCCGCGCTGGCCAGGATCTGGAAGACCTGAAACGCATCGACACCCTGTTGCGCGTGTTCCGCTATGTGGCCACGGTGGTGATCGCCGGGGTGGCCGGGATGGAGATCCTGCATGAGCTGGGCGTCTCCATCGCGCCCATCCTCACCGCGGCAGGCGTGGTCGGCCTGGCCGTGGGTTTCGGGGCGCAAAGCCTGATCAAGGATTATTTCAATGGCTTCTTTCTGCTCATCGAGAACCAGATACGTCAGGGTGATGTGGTGGAGGCGGCAGGCAAGGGCGGGCTGGTCGAAGAAGTGACGCTGCGCCACATCAAACTGCGTGACTATGACGGCAACGTGCACTTCATTCCCAATGGAGCCATCAGCACCGTGACCAATATGAGCCGGGGTTTCGCCCAGTCGGTGATCGATGTGCGTGTGGCGTATCGCGAAGATATGGACCGCGTGATGCAGATCATGCGGCAGGTGGGCGCCGAGCTGCGTGATGATCAAATCTACCGTGAAAAGATCCTGGATGACCTGGAAATGGCGGGCGTGGATCGCTGGGACGAGTCGGCGGTGATCCTGCGTTGCCGCTTCCGCGTGCTGCCGCTGGAGCAGTGGGGCGTGCGCCGTGAATATTTGCGACGCCTGAAACGCC
Source organism: Methylobacillus flagellatus (assembly GCF_005502435.1). GTDB lineage: Bacteria > Pseudomonadota > Gammaproteobacteria > Burkholderiales > Methylophilaceae > Pseudomethylobacillus > Pseudomethylobacillus flagellatus_A. The sequence continues at coordinate 609,438 of NZ_SCOU01000001.1, read as the reverse complement.
GCTTTGACGAGCAGGGCATCGAGATCCCCTATCCACATCTCACGCTGTATCGTGGTGCCGAGGCGGTGGTCTAGCAGGCAGGAAGCTGGAAGTGGTGTCCCCGACAGGAATCGAACCTGTAACTAAATCTTAGGAGGATCTTGTGATATCCATTTCACCACGAGGACGCCAACACGTATTTTAACCGGTTTGCTCCAGATTGACCGCTTCTGATGCAAGCGAAGCGCGCATCATCTCCACGAATTGCGCGACCGGGACCGGCGGGCTGTACAGATACCCTTGATACATATCGCATTTGTGGTCGCGCAGGAAGGCCAGTTGCTCGTTGGTCTCCACGCCTTCGGCCACCACGTGCATGCCCAGGGTATGCGCCATGCCGATGATGGTGGCAGTGATGGCGCGGTCATCCTCGTCCTTCTCGATGTCCTCGATGAAACTGCGGTCGATCTTGAGCACGTCCAGCGGGAAGCTCTTCAGGTAAGACAAGGAGGAATAGCCGGTACCAAAGTCATCGATGGCCAGGCTGATGCCCTTGCTGCGCAGTTTGTTGAGCGTGTTGATGACCTCGGATTCGCGCTGCATCAGCACGCTTTCAGTCAATTCGAACTCCAGCAGCTCCAGCGGGAAGCCGGTCTCGGCGTACACCTTGTCCACATAAGCCAGCATGTCGCTGTGGTGCAGCTGGTGCGTGGACAGGTTCACGGCGATGCTGAGCGGCGGCAGGCCTGCATCCAGCCACTGCCTGCCATCCCGGCAGGCCTGGCGCAGCACGAACTCACCGATGGCACCCACCAGCCCGGTCTCTTCGGCGATGCCGATGAAACGCAGTGGCATGATCAGCCCGTCTTTGGGGTCCTGCCAGCGCACCAGCGCTTCCGCACCGACGATGCGCCGCGTATTGATGTCCACCTTGGGCTGGTAATACACCATCAATTCGTTCTGTTTCAGTGCGTTACGCAGGCGCGCCTCGATGTCGAAGCGTTCGCGTGCGGCTTTGGTCAGGCTTTCCGAGAAGAAGCGCATGCAGCCGCGTCCGGCCGCCTTGGCCTGGTAGAGTGCCGCATCGGCATGCTGTAGCAGCTCCATGGCATCGCCGCCATGGCCGGGGTAGAGGCTGATGCCGATGCTGGCGCCGATACGTACCTCGATGTTGTTGGCCAGCTTCCAGGGCGCTTCTATCATGCTGATGATGTCCATGGCCACGCGCGCCGCGTCTTCAGGCTGGTTGATACCGCCAAGCACGATGGTGAATTCGTCCCCACCCAGTCGTGTCACCGTGTCCACACTGCGCAAACGCGCGGTCAGGCGTTCGGCCACCTGCTGCAATAACTCATCCCCGGCCGGGTGGCCAAAGCTGTCATTGACGTTCTTGAAGCGGTCCAAGTCCAGCATCATCAGCGCGATCAGCGTGTTGTTGCGCTTGGCGATCTCGATCTCGTGGTTCAGGCGCGAGATCAGCATCAGCCGGTTGGGCAGCCCGGTCAGCGGGTCATGGTGGGCCAGGAACTCCAGCTTGGCTTCGGACTCCTTGATGCTGGAGATGTCGGCAAAGATGCTCACATAGTTGGTGACGCGGCCAGTGCCATCCTTGATGGCGGTGATACTGAGCAGTTCAGGGTGGATCTCGCCATTCTTGCGCCGGTTCCAGATCTCTCCTTGCCAGTGCCCCAGCGTGTTCAGGGAATGCCACATCTGGCTATAGAAATCCCGGCCATGCCGGCCTGAGCTGACCAGGCTGGGCTTGAGCCCGATGGCCTCTTCGGCGGTGTAGCCGCTGATCTCGCTGAAGGCGCGGTTGATCTTGACGATGCGCTGATCGGCATCCGTGACCAGGATGCCCTCGCGGGTGTTGTCGAACACCACCGTGGTCATGCGCATGCTTTCCTCGCCAGCCTTGCGTGCGGTGAGGTCGGTGTTGGCGCCGGTGATGCGGGTGGGCGTCCCTTCGTGATCACGCACGATGAAACCGCGCATCATCACCGGCACATAATGTCCATCCCGATGCTGCAGACGCAATTCCACCTGATAGCCGGATTCCTGGCTGTTCAGCGCAGCGGATACCACCTGCAGGGCCTGAGGCAAGTCTTCCGGATGGGTGATGGTCTGCCAGTAGTTCGGGTCATCCGGCAGCTCGACCGGCTGGTAGCCCAGCATGCTGGCCCACAGCTCGGAATAGCGTGGCCGACCTGTGATCAGGTCTACATCCCACCAGGCATCACGGCTGGCCTTGAAGGCCAGTGCCAGGCGCTGTTCGGAATCGCGCAGCGCATCGGCCGCGCGCTTGGCTTCGGTGATGTCGTCCATGGTGGTCAGCACCACTTCCACCTGATGGTCGGCGTTACGCAGGCAATTCACTTCCAGTTTCACGTCGATGTACAGCCCGTCCTTGCGGCGGTAGCGCTTTTCACGACCGTAACGGTCCAGGATACCGATCAGCATCTGGTTGAAATAATCCTGATCGATGGCGATGTCGTCCGGGTGGGTGATGTCGTCCCAGCTCAGCGTGAGCAGCTCGTCGCGCTCGTAACCGAGGATCTCGCACAGGCGGTCGTTCACCTGGATCCAGCGCTTGCTGTTGGGTTCGCTGATGGCCATGCCGAAGAAGGGCAGGTCATAGAAACGTTTCAGCAGGCGGTCGCGTTCGCCGCTCTGCGCCATCAGCTCCAGTTCATAAGCACGGCGTTGCTGACGCCATATCAGCAGCAGGAAGAACGAGATGATGGAGATCACCATCAGCACCACGCCGCTGAACTGCATCAACGCCTGCAGGGGCGCCATCACTTCCTGTTTGTCGATCTGCGCGACGATATGCCAGGAGGACTTCTCGATCGGTTTATGCGCAGCCAGCACGAAGTTGCCGTGGTAGTCATAGCCGCGTGCCGGATAACGTGTGTTGTCGTAAGGGCTGATGGTCATGGCCGGGCGCGTTAGCGCATGGGCGATCTCGTCCTGGCCGGCATGCACGACCTGTTCGCGTGTGCCGTCACTCTTGACCAGCAGGGCTTCGGCGCTGGAATTGACGTTGGGCCATTGCAGCACCTGCTGCAGGATGGATTTATGTGGTGCGGTGCTGATACGCAGGTAACCCAGCAGTGTCTGGTCGCTGTTATGCAGGGGCAGCATCAGGTCAAGCTGGATCTGCCCGTCAGGCAGCAGATAGAAATCGCTGCGCGAGAACTTGCCGTTACGCTGCACTTCCTTGAACAGTGCCTCCTGCACCTCGGTCTTGCGCGTTTTGTTGCCGCGCAGCAGCAAGGTGCGGCCTTGAGCGTCTAGCAGGCTCAGGCTGGAAAAGTCGTACTGGCGCAGCAGGCTGTCCAGTTGCTGTTCGGCATTGCCAGTACTTTGGCCGCTAGCCAGAAACTGCAGCAGATAACGCTGATTGGACTGGCTTTCCAGCTCGGCGCGCGTGGCATCCACCCAGCGTGCCAGTTGCAGGCTGCGGATCTCCGCGATCAGGCGCAGGTCGCTGTAGGCATCTTTTTCCACCTTGGCCGCGTAGATGTGGTTGATGCCGAAGTTGAACATCGGCGCCACCAGCAGCAGGCTGACGAACACCGCCAGCAGGAACGGAGTAGGGGATTGGGTACTGGTGCTGGCCTTGTGTGGCGGCAGCTTGGTGTTGTCGTTGCGGGTCTTCAGCAACAGGTACAGCACGCCGGAATTGACCGCGATGAGGATCAGGCCCAGCAGGATGTTGATCGGGTCGATCGCCGCCACTGCGTCGGTGGAGGAGGTCAGCAGCCTGTCATTGATGAGGATCCAGACGGCGCCCAGCAGTGCATACAACAGCGACAAGCGCATGGGGGAAGCGGGCTGCCGCGAACCGAACGTGATGTTACGCAATTTCATGGCGGATGATCGCAGAGCGTAGGGTCATGTCATCCTGATTATGCGTGCCTTTATGCAAATGCACAATTACAGGCGCGGCTTCCAGGCAGCTGGAATGCCGCGCCATCAGGGCTTAAGCCAGGTCCTGACTGGTCAGGTAGTCTTCATAGTTGCCACGGAAGTCGATGATGCCATCGGCGCGGATCTCGATGATGCGCGTGGCGATGGAGCTGACGAACTCGCGGTCATGGCTGACGAAGAACAAAGTGCCTTTGTACTTGTCCAGTGCCGTGTTCAGCGATTCGATGGATTCCATGTCCATGTGGTTGGTCGGTTCATCCATGAGCAGCACATTGGTGCGGGCCAGCATCAGCTTGCCGAACAGCATGCGGCCTTTTTCACCACCGGACAGCACCTTGACGGATTTCTTGGTGTCCTCGCCCGAGAACAGCAAGCGGCCCAGCATGCTGCGCACGGACTGGTCGTCATCGCCTTCCTGGGTGAACTGCGACATCCAGTCGAACAGGTTCTCGCCATTGGCGAACTCGTATTCGTGGTCCTGGGCAAAATAGCCCAGCGTGGCCTTTTCCGCCCATTTCACTTCGCCATGGTTGGCTTGCAGGTCACGCGCCAGGCAGCGCAGGAAGGTGGTCTTGCCGATGCCGTTCTCACCGATGATGGCGACTTTTTCGCCTGCTTCAAAGATCAGGTCCACGTCATTGAACAGCGGGCGGTCAAAACCATGGCTCAGTTTCTTAAGCTCCACGGCGTTGCGGTGCAGCTTTTCACGCTCGTCATACTCAAAGCGGATGAAGGGATACTGGCGGCTGGACGGCTTGAATTCCTCGATCTTGATCTTGTCAATCTGCTTGGCGCGGCTGGTCGCCTGCTTGGCTTTGGAGGCGTTGGCAGAGAAGCGGCGCACGAATTCCTGCAGGTCGGCGATCTGCTGCTTGGCCTTGGCGTTGTCCTTGGCTTGCTGGGCGCGTGCCTGCGCCGAGGCTTCCATGTAATCGTCATAGTTGCCGGGGTAGACGGTCAGCTTGCCATAGTCCATGTCGGCCGTGTGCGTGCACACCTGATTCAGGAAGTGCCGGTCATGCGAGATGATGATCATGGTGCAGTCGCGGTTGTTCAGTACGTCTTCCAGCCAGCGTATGGTGTTGATGTCCAGGTTGTTGGTCGGTTCATCCAGCAGCAGGATGTCCGGGTTGGCGAACAGGGCCTGCACCAGCAGCACACGCAGCTTCCAGCCGGGCGCCACGGCGCTCATCGGGCCGTCATGCTGTTCGATGGGGATGCCCACACCCAGCAGCAGCTCACCGGCACGCGCTTCGGCGGTGTAGCCATCGTATTCGGCGAACACGCCTTCCAGCTCGGCGGCGCGCATATAGTCGTCTTCGGTGGCGTCCGGATTCATGTAGATGGCATTCTTCTCTACATTGGCGCTCCACATCTGCTCATGGCCCATCATCACCACGTCGATGACGCGCTGGTCTTCATAAGCGAACTGGTCCTGCTTCAGGAAGGCCATGCGCTCGTTGTTGTCGATGGCGATGTTGCCGGCACTGGGCTCCAGCACCCCGGCCAGGATCTTCATGTAGGTGGATTTGCCGCAGCCGTTCGCGCCGATCAGGCCGTAACGGTTGCCGTCGCCGAACTTGACCGAGACGTTCTCGAACAAGGGTTTGGCACCGAATTGCATGGTGATGTTGTTTGATATGAGCAAAATATAGTCCTTAAGGCAGTGCAGTGACTAACGTTGTATATAGCGTTAGCACGTGATATGAATTCGGTTGAGCGAGAGGCTAATCTTCAGTGCAAATAGAGGTGAGCACCCCGGCTGTGGGCAGGCCTTCAAGTGAGGAGTCGCCGTAAGCACGAATGACCCGTGCAATTATCACTTGATAACCGGCCAGCCAATTTGAGTTAGCCGCTTTAGCTTCAAGGTGTTTTGGGTGCTTCACAAGCTGATCCAGCGCTGAAAGTGAATTCCAGTAATAAACATTCGATACCAAGCCGGTGGCGGGATTCTCCCACGACTCCTCACCAAGATAACCATTGATCGACTTGGCAACATCGGCTATCGCTTTGTCAAGACGATAGAATTCATCATCATATTGTTTCTTGGCAAAAATAAAGGTCGATGAGTACATAGCTAATGGTCCGGGCTTATAGCGTTGACTTAAGCGAATCGGTTCTGGATGACGACTTCGTCCATGGACAGCTGACCGCCACGTGGCCAGGCCTCCTTGAGGCCTTTGCCTACCACCACGAACATGCTGGGCGTATGGTCAGCCGGCAGGTTCAGCAGCTTGCCCACGGCGTCGAAATCGAAGCCATCCATGGGGCAGGTGTCGTAGCCCATCTCCTTGGCTGCCAGCATCAGCGTCATGGCGGCCATGCCGCAGGAACGCATGCCTTCATCGCGCTGCGCCTGCTCATTGCCCTGGTAATACTGGCCGATGGCCGGTACCAGATAATCCTGCACGGCTTGAGGCGCGTCTTTCCAGTAACGGCCGGGCTGTTTTTCCCAGGCCTTGAGGTCCGCGACCAGCACGATCAGCAGGGAAGCATCGGTGACCTGTGCCTGATTCCAGCTGACTGCACGGATCTGGTGGCGCAGCACCGGGTCCTGCACCACCACGAAGCGCCAGTTCTGGATGTTGAACGCGGTAGGTGACAGCATGGCTAGCGACATCAGCTGATCGACCTCGGCCTGACTCATGCGGTGTGCTGCGTCATAAGCCTTGATCGAGCGGCGGGTTTCAATTGCGGTACGAACGTCCATCTGTATCCTTAACGTATATCAATGATCTCTAATTGCAGGTTGCCAGCCGGGCGCGGCCACAGCACGCTGTCGCCGAGTTTGTGGCCTAGCAATGCTTTGGCCAGTGGGGACACCCAGCTTACCTTGCCAGCCGCGATATCGGCCTCGTCTTCCCCGACGATCTGAAACAGGTGCAGCGCGCCAGTCTCGTCTTCGGCCTCCACCGTGCAGCCGAAACGCACTGTGTCCAGGGCGCTGCCGGGCTCTACCGGGATGGCGGATTCCAGCCTGGCGACCAGATAACGCAAGTCGCGTTCCACACGCGCCAGCGTTTGCTGCACCACCGGGTCTTCCTTGCGCGGCGCCAGTTGCACACGCTGCTGTTCCAGCAGATTCGCCTGCTCCTGCAGGTGCTGCAGCCCGGTAAGGGTGACGTAATTGGGAAACGGGCTGAGCGGGCGTTCCGGCAGGTCGGTGCCGGCATGCTCCAGATCGTCTTCCTTGACGAAACCGCGGCTCATACTTTAGTCAGCCAGGCAAAAAGCCAGGCTTGGTGTGTTCAAACCTGGTCGAACGGTGACGCAGATACGTGTTGATGCAGGCTGCAGCACAAGGCGCACGGAGCGCAGCTTCCCAGACAGTACGGTGAAGTACGGCGAGGAAGCGAGCACCGCGCAACACCGTGATGCGCCTGTAGCGACAGGGATTACTCCCATTCGATCGTTGCGGGCGGCTTGCCGGAGATGTCATACACCACACGGTTGATGCCGCGCACCTCGTTGATGATGCGGTTGGACACCTTGCCCAGCAGCTCGTACGGCAGTTCCGCCCAGTGTGCGGTCATGAAATCGCTGGTGACCACGGCGCGCAGTGCCACCACGTAGTCGTAGGTGCGGCCATCGCCCATCACGCCTACCGATTTCACCGGCAGGAACACCGCGAAGGCTTGCGAAGTCTTGTCATACCAGCCCGAGGCGCGCAGCTCTTCGATGAAGATGGCATCGGCACGGCGCAGCAGGTCGGCATACTCTTTTTTCACTTCACCCAGGATACGCACGCCCAGGCCAGGGCCGGGGAATGGGTGACGGTAGACCATGGCATGTGGCAGGCCGAGCGCGACGCCCAGCTCGCGTACTTCGTCCTTGAACAGCTCGCGCAGCGGTTCCAGCAGCTTGAGTTTCAGTGTATCCGGCAGGCCGCCCACGTTGTGGTGGCTCTTGATAGTATGGGCTTTCTTGGTCTTGGCACCGGCCGATTCGATCACATCCGGGTAGATGGTGCCTTGTGCCAGCCATTTGGCTTGCGGCAGTTTTGCGGATTCGGTCTGGAACACTTCCACGAACTCGCGGCCGATGATCTTGCGCTTGGCCTCCGGGTCGGTCACCCCGGCCAGGTCACCCAGGAACTTGGCGCTGGCATCCACGTGGATGACCTTCACGCCCAGGTTGTTGGCAAAGGTCTCCATCACCTGTTCAGCCTCGTTGAGACGCAGCAGGCCGTTGTCCACGAACACACAGGTCAGCTGGTCGCCGATGGCGCGGTGGATCAGTGCGGCGGCCACGGAAGAATCCACGCCACCGGACAGGCCCAAAATCACCTGATCGCTGCCGACTTCATCGCGGATGCGCTTGACGGCTGTTTCCACATAATCCGGCATGTTCCAGCTTTGGTCGCAGCCGCAGATGTCGTGCACGAAGCGGCCAAGAATGGCTTTGCCCTGTTTGGTGTGCGTGACTTCCGGGTGGAACTGCACTGCGTAGAAGCGGCGCGCTTCATCGGCCATGCCGGCCAGCGGGGTAGAGCTGTTGCTGGCGATGGCCTTGAAGCCGGGTGGGATCTCGGTGACCTTGTCGCCATGGCTCATCCATACATCCATCAGGCCGTGGCCTTGCTCGTTGCTGCGGTCCTGGATGTCCTTGAACAGTGCAGAATGGCCATGTGCGCGGATCTCGGCATAGCCGAATTCACGCTTGGCCGCGTTCTCGACCTTGCCGCCCAGTTGCGCTGCCATGGTCTGCATGCCGTAACAGATGCCCAGCACCGGCACGCCAAGTTCAAAGACCGCTTGTGGCGCACGTGGCGTCTCATCTTCATACACCGAATTCGGGCCGCCAGACAGGATGACACCGGCCGGGGCGAACTCGCGGATGAAGTCATCGCTGACATCCCAGGAATGCAACTCGCAGTAGACATTGGCTTCGCGCACGCGGCGTGCGATGAGCTGGGTGTATTGGGAACCGAAATCGAGAATGAGGATTTTTTGCGTCATGACAGGAGGATAGGGCGCCAGAAGGTAGGTATGTAGTAGAAAACAGGCTGGCCACTCAGGGGCACAGCACATGGTTTAGCATTGCGTTACAGATCAATAAGTATAAAAATCAATCGGATAGATAGTATTCCACCGTGGACACCACGCGCACTTTTTTGATGTGCGCGGTGCTGGAATCGCGGTTCTCGATGCTGAAGGTGCCCTGGTTGGCGCGCTTGATCTTGCCCAGGCTGCTGTCCGAGTCCTTGGCGAACTTGGTGGCAGCCTCGCGCGCGTTCTTGGTGGCTTCTTCTATCATCGCCGGTTTGATGTCGTTGAGCTTGCTGTACATGAACTGGGTGCTATAGGCGTCGCCCGCAATGGCGATGCCCTGCTTGCCCAGGTCGGCCAGCTTGGTCATGGTGTCGCGTACCGCTTCCACCTTGCTGCTGTACACGGTGATGGTGGAGGTGGCGGTGTAGCGGTAGGCGGAAGCCGAACCATCGTTGTATTCGCGCGCCTGCTTGTCCACCACGGCCGGAGCCGAGCTGCTGATCTCCTTGTCCTCGAAGCCGTTGGCCTTGAGGAAGGCGATCACGCTGGCGTTCTTGTCCTGCAGCACGCGGTACAGATTACCCAGGTCGTTGTCGGCCACGTTATAGCTGATTGGCCAGATGGCGATATCGGCGGTGACTTCGCGCTCGGACAGGCCCTTGACCTCCACCGAGCGCTCCAGCAGCTTGATATCCACGATGCTCTGGGCGATCTGGTAGCCCAGCAGGGTCAAGCCGATCAGCAGCAAGCCGCCAAGTACGGCCGCGGTGGGCACGGCACTCAAGGTGGCGCGGGCTGGTTGTTGATCGGTCATGACATCTCCTGGCATCACTCAACGTGATAGTTAGGTGCTTCCTTGGTGATCTGCACATCATGCACATGCGATTCACGCATGCCCGCCGAGGTGATCTGCACGAACTCGGCACGCTCACGCATCTGCTCGATGGTGCTGCAACCCACATAACCCATGGAGGCGCGCAGGCCGCCCATCAGTTGGTGGATCACCGCCAGCACACTGCCCTTGTAAGGCACGCGGCCTTCGATGCCTTCCGGCACCAGCTTGTCGGCGTTGCCTTCGTTGTCCTGGAAGTAACGGTCGCTGGAACCCTTCTGCATGGCGCCCACCGAGCCCATGCCGCGGTAGGATTTGTAGGAGCGGCCCTGGAACAGTTCGATCTCGCCCGGTGCTTCTTCGGTACCAGCGAACATGCCGCCCAGCATCACCGAGTAGGCGCCAGCGGCAATGGCCTTGGAAATGTCGCCCGAGTAACGGATGCCGCCATCGGCGATGAACGGCACACCGCTGCCACGCAGCGCTTCTTCCACATTGGCCACCGCGCTGATCTGCGGCACGCCCACACCCGCGACGATGCGCGTGGTGCAGATGGAGCCAGGGCCGATACCGACCTTGACGCCGTCAGCACCGGCATCCACCAGTGCTTTGGCTGCTGCTGCTGTCGCGATGTTGCCGCCGATGACTTCCACGTGCGGGAAATTCTTCTTCACCCAGTTCACACGGTCCAGCACGCCTTGCGAGTGGCCATGGGCGGTATCCACCACGATCACGTCCACACCGGCCTCTGCCAGTGCGGCGACGCGTTCTTCCGTGCCTTCGCCCACACCCACGGCGGCGCCTACGCGCAGGCGGCCCTTGCTGTCCTTGCAGGCCAGTGGGTGGTCGCTGGATTTCTGGATGTCTTTGACGGTGATCAGGCCCTTGAGATCAAAGGCTTCGTTGACCACCAGCACGCGCTCCAGACGGTGCTTGTGCAGCAGGTGCATGGCTTCTTCGCGGCTGGTGCCTTCACGCACGGTGACCAGACGCTCGCGCGGGGTCATGATGTTGCTGATGGCCTGATCCAGATTGGTCTCAAAGCGCAGGTCACGGTTGGTGACGATGCCGACCACTTTGCTGCCGTCCACGACAGGCAGGCCGGAGATCTTGTACTGACGGGTGAGGGTGAGCACGTCGCGCACGGTCATGTGCGGCTGGATGGTGACCGGGTCGTTGACTACGCCGGATTCGAAACGCTTGACGCGCGACACGTGCGAAGCCTGCACTGCCGCGGTCATGTTCTTGTGGATGATGCCGATGCCACCTTCCTGCGCCAGTGCGATCGCCAGTGGCGCTTCGGTGACGGTGTCCATGGCCGCAGAGACCAGGGGGATGTTCAGGTGGATGTTGCGCGTCAGTTGCGTGGCAAGGCTGACTTCGCGTGGCAGGACGTTGGAATGAGCGGGAACCAGCAGAACATCATCGAATGTGAGTGCTTGTTGCAGCAGACGCATGGAATACCTTTCCGGCAAAAGGCAATTATACCGACAAGCCGGGTGTCGGTAAATCTGTGCATGCGGATGATGTGCTTGAAGTTTATGCCGCCAGCGCCGCCAGGCGGCTTGCGTATCCAGGCCGTCAGCGTAACGAGGCGCGCCGCTGTTTACTCTGCGCCAGCCTCGCCGCCGCCTTTTTTCATCACTTTGCCCTCGGCGGCACGCTGACGGCGCACTTCCTTGGGGTCGGCGATCAGGGGGCGGTAGATCTCCACGCGGTCGTGCGCGCGCAGCACGGTATCCAGCTTGGTGAGCTTGCCGAAGATGCCGATCTTGTTCACATTGAGGTCGATGTCCGGGAATTTTTCCAGAATGCCAGATTGGCGCACAGCCGCTTCCGCGGTGGTGTCCGGCGCCACCAGCACGGGAATGATGAGCTGCTCGCTGGGCAGCGCGTAGGCGACTTCCACGGTGATACGGTCAGGCATAAGGCTTCTCGCGGCAGATGGGGCAGGGCATGTCAGGTATACAGTTGGTCAGCGCGCGTCACGAAAGAATCCACAAAGGTGTTGGCGATGTGGCTGAACACCGGCGCAATGATCTTCTCCAGGAAGCCGTTGGAGAACTCGTAATTAAGGCGGAACTCGATCTTGCAGGCTTCTTCATTAAGCGGGATAAAGTGCCACACGCCTTCCAGATGACGGAACGGCCCGTCCTTGAGCTTGATGTCCATGCGACTGGGGAAGGTCTTGGCGTTTTGCGTGGTGAAATGCTGTTTGATGCCGTGATAAGCGATGTGCAGCGTGGCCGTGGTGGTCTGCTCGGAGCGCTCAAGCAGATCCACACCGCCGCACCAGGGCAGAAACTCCGGGTAGCGCTGCACGTCATCCACCAGCGTGTACATACGCTCTGCGGAGTGGCCGACCAGCACGCTTTTTTCAACCTGCGCCATTGCAACAATTCAACTAGAGTAAAATAACGATTTTAGCCGATTCCGTCGTGCTTAAGTCTTTGACCTTGAGAGTCTGTGAGCTTGAGACATGTTGCCGGGACGGCGCAGGCAACCGCAGCGCACGCGCTGGCACAGGTAAAATGAATTCATGAGCATCGCCCAGAACAAAAAAGCCTTTTACGACTACTTCATTGAAGAGAAGTACGAAGCGGGCATCGTGCTGGAAGGCTGGGAAGTCAAAGCCATCCGCGATAACCGCATCAACCTCAAGGAAGCCTACGTCATCATCCAGCGTGGCGAGATCTACCTGATCGGCTGCCACGTCACGCCGCTAGGCTCTGCCTCCACGCATGTGCGCCCGGACGCCATCCGCACGCGCAAACTGCTGCTGCATTCGGAAGAGATCGCCAAACTCATCGGCAAGGTCGAGCGCGCCGGTTACACGCTGGTGCCGCTGGACATGCACTATGTGCGCGGCCGCATCAAGATCCAGATCGGCCTCGCCAAGGGCAAGAAGCAGTACGACAAACGCGACACCGAGAAAGAGCGTGACTGGGAACGCGAAAAAGGCCGCATCATGCGCGCCCACAACAAGTGAGTGCAGGAAATCGCCGGATACGCCGTCAAACCGGCGTATAATCACGGACCGACCGCAACTTGTACGCACAAGCGCAGTCGTAAAAGAGTAATACACATTGGGGCCGACCAGGTTTCGACGTGGGTTGCAAAGCAGTGCAGGGCATACCGAGGCCTAGTCACCTCGTAAATAAACTAGAAAAAGTATAGTCGCAAACGACGAAACTTACGCTTTAGCCGCTTAATCCCGGCTGAACGCTGCACCGAAGAGCCTCTCGGTCGGGCGGGGTAAAACCCGCAGCAGCGTCATATAGAGAGGATCGTGTTGTATCGGGTCACTTGATACACCATTAAATCCAAGGTGACTCGCCTGCTGTTTGCTTGCTCGTTGGTGTGCATCAGGTTAAATCAAACAACACAGCTAAGTATGTAGAACTGTCTGTGGAGGGCTTGCGGACGGGGGTTCGATTCCCCCCGGCTCCACCAAACAAACAAAAGGCCACCTTCGGGTGGCCTTTTGTTTGTTTGAAAGGCCTAGTTGGATGAGAACTCCCGTTGGGGTTCGACTAGCCGCATGACGCATTGAAGCGCGCCAATATAGATACTATCGCCACAATAGCGCAGTTTCCAAGTATTGCTGTGGGACTCCATGCGATTTGTTAACTCAGACTCTTAATTATTTATGGATTTTCAGCGCAGTGTATTTTTTGACATAGCTTTCAATATCTTTGTCTGTGACAAAAACTGATTTCAATTTGGGGTGGTTTGGCAACTTTAGCTGGTGGTCCTTGAGACAGAAGGGCAACACCCAAAGAAGTATTCCGCTTGATTTTGGAAAATCGAAGACAGGTAAAGGATCATTGAAAAGATTCGCGATCTTTGCGGTCAGTGAGAGTAGCTAACGCTACCAGGCTCAACACAGGGCCGAGAACGAGGAAATCGCGGACTGGCTGCTATGGCTGACGGATAACCACCGCAGCTAGGGATTTGGTCTTTGTTTCCTGTACCTGCGCAATCTGAAAGTATTAAGTTGGAATCGCAAGCGTGTGTACCGGATATACCGCGAGCTTGAACTGAATCTGCGTATCAAGCCGCGCAAGCGGCTGAAATGGAATAAGTCGGCACCCCTTACGATGCCAACGCGGATCAACGAAGTCTGGTCGATGGACTTTATGCATGACCAGTTGTCGGATGGCCGGAAGTTCAGGCTATATTAATGTGATTGACAACCTCAACCGTGAGTCGCTAGGGATGGAAGTGGATTTCTCGCTGCCGTCGGAGCGAGTGATCCGAGCGCTGGAGCAGGTGATGGAATGGCGAGGTCGACCGCTCGTGATCCGCTGGGATAATGGGCCGGAGAATATCAATGCTTTGATCAAGTGGCGGGTGTCCGCCAAGGGGAACAGCTTTCTGAATCTCGAAAGCTACAACTTCGTCGTGTACCCGACAAAGACTGGTCGCTGGGTCTACAAGATTGGCGATCGTTTTGGGCCTCGAAAATACCCGACAAACAACGAAGCGAAGCTGGCGCTGCTCGATGACTTCTGGATGGCGACCCAGGATGATGACCGGTTATGGGCTTACGATTGAGCAGAAAGAAGGGATGGCATGGAACAATCAATACACAATCAGAAGACGGGCTCATACACCGCCAACCTTCTCGGCAACATCCGGAGCCACCTAGCGGGACTGCAGGGCTACGACGTGATGGCGTTGGAGCTCATCCAGAATGCGGATGACGCGAAAGCCGAGGAGATCGTATTCGACATCACGGACACCGGCTTGCTGGTGCGCAACAGCGGCCAGTTCACGTACTGCGGCGATCTGGATAAGCCTTGTGCGTCTCTTGCTGAGGGCAACTACAAATGTGATTACCACCGCATAACCGATGTCGGCAGCGGCGGGAAGCTCTCACGTGGCGAAAATATTGGTCGCTTTGGCATCGGCTTCGTCTCCACCTACCAGGTCACAGACCATCCCGAGATCCGCTCGTCAGGCATCAAGCTGGCGCTCTACCCTGAGCGAGGGCAATGGTTTATCGAGGCCTTCGAAGAACCAAACGGCACGTCTTTCTTTCTGCCTTGGGCGAACGATCCCAATACTGAGGCGCGACTGGCGCTCGGGGTCTCGCACGTCAGCCCCGCCCACATCGATCAACTCGCAGACGACTTCCAGACCGTTTTACGCAAGAGCCTGCTGTTTCTTCGCCATGTCCGAAAGGCTGAGGTGCGGCGAAATGGACAACTCCTTCTGGCCTGCGATCTCGATAGAAGCGAAGGCTCGGACCTCATCGTCAGCTTCAGGCCAAGCGGCGAAGTTGAGCACTGGCATATCCTTCGCGCTGACGCAGCGGATGCTGCTCAGCGTCTTTACGCGACGCACCCAAGGCTAGATACGCTTCATCGAAGCACCAAGATAAGCATAGGACTGCGAATTGATCCGGAGCCGCTGTCCGATGGCTTGCTCTATGCATTCTTGCCCACCGAACAGTTGACCGGGCTTCCCCTGCATATCAACGCAGACTTCTTCCCCGAGCCTGATCGCAAAGCGGTGATATTTGCAGGGCACCAGCACGAGCAGGCTTGGAACGAGATGCTCATCGACGCCGCAGCGGCTGAGCTGGCCCGAGAAACAGAAGGACTGCTGAACATGGTTGGCCCCAACCAGTTGTGGCAGATCCTTGGCCGGGCATACGACCTCTCCTCCAAGCCGTCAGGTCATCCGCAGTGTTTCAAGCGCTTTTGGGAACAACTGAAGGCCACCGCACCAAAAGCACATATTGCGGTGGCACAGGACGGCACTCTTCAGCGTCCCAGCGGCGTATTCCTGCCTCGCAGCCCTCTGAATGAACACCAAGCAAAGGCACTGCTGGAGGTCGGGGGCAGGCTCGTTGCGGAAGACCTGCGACCATTCCAAACGGTGATGAACCAACTGGGCGCCCCGATTCTGACCCTCGAACAGCTGGTTTCGCTGTTGGCATCGGCGATGGCTCAGCAGGTGGCGGGGGCTACGGAGGTCGACGAACAGAAGCTAGAGCATTTCTATCGGCCCCTGTGGAGCATCATCAACGACCTACTGCCAGAGGCTGCAGCGGCCAATCCGAGTACAAACCCATCAGTGCAACGCCTGCTGGCATTGCCGTTTGTTGTCACCGAGGATCTGTTCGCGGTAACCATCAATCAGTCCTACGCCGCACCGGTCGCGCTGGAAGCTGATCGCATCGCGGCCCTGCTACCCAGGCTCGCGATCGTCTCTCGTCTTCTTTCGGGGTTCCCCAAGATCACCCGGCTGATAAATCTGCTCGATCTTGGCGTGGTGGTATCGCACATCAGTTCGATATGTAGCACCGAGCCGGTTGAAGACGTCATTGGCGTCGAGCATAAGGACCTTCGCGACCTGTACTCTCTGTTCGCAGACCTAGACCACCAGGGCACCGGAGCGAAGACGGTCTATCAGCAGCTACGCGACCTACCCATCTGGAAGTCGAGCCGTGGGTTGGTCAAGGCAACTCAAGCGCTTCTGCCAGGAAACTTTACTGATCCAACCGGTCAGGCGGATTTGCTGGACACATCCGTTCTCACCGAATCAGCCAAGGATTTCCTGTCGACAAAGCTGGCGGTACAGACGCAGACGATCGAGGCGTTCGTGCAGACCGTGCTGCCGACGTTTTTCGACGACGACGGCCCGCTGGATGCAACCAAGTACATACGGCTCATCAGCGAGCTTGCCAATCACTCAGCGCTTGTAAACGACGATGACATTCGTCGGTTGCTGGGATCGCTTCCGATCGTGCCCACGCAGGATGGAGGCTGGTCGCGCCCGGTCAACACGTACCGCCGCGCTGACGACCTTGAGAAGGTTCTTGGAGACGCACTCCACCTCTGGCTGGACGCCAGCCGCATTCCCAATACGCGATCAGTACACACGTTCATCGACAGCCTGGGAATCCGACGGTCGCCGATCGCCAGACACCTTGTCGATCGCATGCTGTCCATTGCCGAGCAGTACCTGCCGACCGAGGACGCAAAGCGTGCGAGCAGCGAGGCGTTCTATGTCCTGTGTGACAACTACGACGATTGGAAAGAGAAGAAGGTCGTTCAGGATGCCATCGCGGATCTTCGGCGAGCCGCCTGTTTCCCCGCAGATGGGGATTCCGAAGAGTGGCACACAGCAGATTCTCTGTATGCGCCTTACCGTGCCGACGCTTTCCGATCTCAAGCCAACATCCTTGACTTCCGAACTACGGCACGACTGAAAACCGATTTGTTGGAGGAGCTTGATGTTTCCATTAACCCGGAAACTCGGCTGGTCATCGACCATTTGCAGCATTGCATCGGATCGGGGGTGCAACCTCATGTCTCGACG
This sequence comes from Methylobacillus flagellatus, assembly GCF_005502435.1. Lineage (GTDB taxonomy): Bacteria > Pseudomonadota > Gammaproteobacteria > Burkholderiales > Methylophilaceae > Pseudomethylobacillus > Pseudomethylobacillus flagellatus_A. Next base: position 592,371 of record NZ_SCOU01000001.1, on the reverse strand, counting down.
TATCAGGTGTTGAACGAGCGCGCTCAACGTTCAGACTCGCTCATTGCGGCACTCGCTGGCTCACGGTGCATCTACGTTGAGAGCCAAAAGACGTTCGTTCGTCCAAATCAGTTGTACTGGGTGCCGCAACAACTCGGCCGCTATGCATACACGATCCCTGGAAACTACGAGTCCTTCAAGCCGCTCTTCGATGCAATCGGGGTAAAGAATGCACCAGATGGTCGCGACTTCGTTGACATACTGCTGGACATCGTCGGCGAGTATTTCGAGCAGTCCAAGCCACTGACAGGTCCAGACCGCGCGGTCTATGACGTTTGCCTGGCCAGCGTTGCTGCCGCCCATGAACATGAGGAGTTGACCCCATCTGACCTGCAACGTCTGCAAGAGGCGCCAACCATCCTGAACTTGCGGGGCCAGCTCACTCATCCGGACGAAGTCTTGCTCCAGGACAGCGAGTGGCATGCTGGATTCTTTGGCGGTGAACTCGACCAAGCCTTGTGCAAACCCGTCCCTGAGCTTTGGTCATTCGTGGAAGAGGTCGGTGTCAGACGGCTGAGTGAAAGTGCGCAGGTTGCCCTCGAATTCGTCGATGGTCCGGAAGCCGACGAAACCCAGCTCGCCGAAAAGCTGATGGACAGGATGGACATTCTCGCCCGTTTGCTTCATGACAAACCAACAACGGTCAGAAAGAAGATCCGGAGCGCTCTTTCGGAGATGAAGGCTGTCAGCCACGATGTTGTCCGCATTCAAGCGTCGGTGCATGTTGGAGGGGATCAGGCATTCGCGCCTCCCACCTCGGCGCAGGCGTTCTACGATATCGAGAACGGGCGTTTGATTCTCGCCCGACCAGTGGGCGACCGGAGTTGGGCACACGTCCTGAATGCGCTTTTCCACCAGTTGATGCCGGAGGAGTCAGGCAGTGAAATCTCCAAGCTGACCCTAAGCGTGCGTCCTCTCATGGGGATGGCGGTAGAAGAAGCACATCGCGAATTGAGTGATGCCGGCATTCCCTATCTAGATGCAGAGGCTGGGAGCGGGAACACGGAAGACCTGACGTCGCCGGACCTCGATGAGATGGGCGGCATAGCGGAGCCAGACAACTACGAGGAAACCGGGGCTGCACCTACCTCCGTTGATGATTCTGGCGAACAGGCCGGCGTCGCTCCTGGAGGCAAACACGGAAATCAGCAACCTGATACGTCAGAGCCCCCACCGAAGGGAGAGTCAGCAGAGCGACCCGGGCGTGGGGCGGAATCCGGCGGCCCACGCCGCGGCGTCACTGAGCGTAATGTTTCCGCAACTGGCGTGGGTGGGAGCAAAGACCCCGGTGAAGGCGAGCGTCGCGCGAGGAAATCCCGTCCCAAGCACAAAGAACAGTGGGATCGACGCCTGCTTTCCTATGTTCGGCAGAAGCAAGAGGGCGAATCGGAAACGGATGAGCAGGACAATCCATCGGAGCACAACCTGGCCGTCGAAGTTGTGGCCCGCAGCGCTGTGTGCGCCTATGAGAAGGAACGGGGCCGCGTCGCAGAGCAGATGGCACAAACGCATCCTGGGTACGACATCATCAGTCGCAACCCGCTTACTGGCGAAGATCGGTTCATCGAAGTAAAAGGCGTCAACGGTGAGTGGAACCAGACCGGCGTCGGTCTTTCACGGCTACAGTTCAGCAATGCCCAGGATTACGGTGACCGCTACTGGCTGTACGTAGTTGAGTTTGTTTCTGATCCAGAACACATTCGCGTTCACCCCATCCGCAGTCCAGCCACTCAAGTCACGTCATTCATGTTCGACGGCAACTGGCGGGATGCAGTGACAGAGGAGCAAGCCGATCCTTCGACGCTATTTGCGCCTGGTGTTCGGATATATCACCAAGACATGGGGACGGGGACGGTTCGCGATGTTGTGTCTCGTGGTAACACGAAGCTGCTGACGATCTTGTTTGATGGAAAGTCTCAAGCGACGCCTAACGTGACCCTGAACTTGCATCGCATGCGCATTGTGGAAGACGCCGATGACGACAATGATTCCTGATCTCTCAGAGGCGCAACTTAATGACCTGCCATCGCAAGCAGAGGCGAAAGTCTACCGAGCATTGAGGGACAAACTTCCCCAGGATTACGTCGTCTTGTTTCAGGTCGGGTGGATACTGCGACGAGAAGAGGAACAAGCGAAGGATGGGGAAACCGACTTCCTGGTTTGCCATCCCGATCACGGCTATCTGTGCATTGAGGTGAAAGGTGGCGGAGTAGGTTTTGACGCAGCCAGCGGCGATTGGTTTTCAGTGGACCGCCATCAGCAGAAGCACCCCATCAACAATCCGATCGGCCAGGCACTTAGGGCAAAGTACTCGATTCGATCGAAACTGAATGAGCACCCCCGATGGCACGATCTTTCCCTTGGAAATGTGCTTCGTGGCCACGCGGTGTTCTTTCCCGACGTTGGCGACACGAACGTACTTAGCCGCCCGGACATGCCTGCTGTACTGATCGGTTCGGCGAAGACTCTTCTGGAGCCAAAAGCGTGGATCGACAGCGCGTTCGCTTACTGGGGTAACGACGCGGGGAGCTTCACCCCCATCGGTCGTCGCGGCATTGACGTGGTTCGCGAGGTATTCGCGAGATCTTTCGTCGTGGCGCCGCTTGTGGCGTCGCGCCTCGCCGAGCAGGAGGCACGCAGATTAGTTCTCACAAAGGACCAGATGCGAGTTCTTGATTTCCTGTGCTCTCATCGAAGGGTCGCAGTCAGTGGCGGTGCCGGCACGGGCAAGACCGTTCTGGCGCTCGAAAAGGCCCGCCGCCTCGCCTCGGAAGGTTTCAAAACACTGCTCACTTGCTACAACAGACAACTGGCCGATCACCTGTCGAGCATGTGTGCCGGGACGAGCAATCTGGACGTGATGAGCTTCCATCAGCTCTGCCATCGACAGGTCGAGCGAGCAAATCAGGCGTCGGGGCGGGATCTCGTTACGGAAGCGAAAGTGACATACCCGGGTAAAGACCTCTACGACGTACAACTGCCCAATGCTTTCGCCTACTCCCTTGATGTCCTTCCGGACCGCTACGACGCAATCGTGTGTGATGAAGGACAGGATTTTCGAGAGGAGTTCTGGGTCCCACTAGAGCTTCTGCTTTCCGACTACGAACGAAGCCCGCTGTATGTCTTCTATGACGACAACCAGAATATTTATGCGCGCGCAGGTACCTTTCCGATACGCGATGAACCGTTCACGCTGACGACGAACTGCCGGAACACCGCGCCGATTCATTTGGCTGCGTACAAGCACTACAAAGGGGTGCCAGTCAGCCCCCCTGATATCGAAGGCGATGAGGTCCAATTCGACGCGTCGCCCGGTCGAGATGCTCAGGCCGCGAAGATCAACGCTCGAATTGTTGATCTTGTTGCTCGTCAGGGAGTTGCCCCCGGTGACATCACGGTTCTGATTGCGGATGCACTGCGCAAGGCCGACTACTACGCGACCTTGCGGCGGCTCCCCTTGCCCAAACCGGCAATCTGGCTCGAGGAGGGTATTCGAAGTAGCAACACCGTCCTAATCGACACGATTCAGCGCTTCAAAGGGCTTGAGTCGCCGGTCGTCATCCTCTGGGGCCTGGATACGATCGATTTGGCACGCAGCGAGGAGTTGCTCTATGTCGGCATGAGCAGAGCGAAGTCCCTGCTGGTGGTTGTCGGGACGGCGGCGACATGCACGAATTTCAGATAGGCACCGCAATAGTGAGATCCAGCCTAATCGAGAAGTTTGCGCCGGTCCTCTGCGATACGCGGCAGCCAGTGGTGTGCGACCCGCGCCTATTGATGGATGCAAGCGGCGACGTAAGATCTATTACGTGTCGTTCGAGTACATCAAGGTGGAAAACTTGGAGCGGAGGCGGTCGCTGATGAACGCTCACGTCCGCGACAGCCTCGTCAGCGGCTTCGAGCATCTGATCCCGTCCGTTGAGATGCCGGACGCCGATGACCGGCATGTGGTTGCCGCGGCTATCCACGGCGGCGCCAGCCTGATCGTGAGCTTCAACCTGAAGGATTTTTCACCGGACCAACTCAAACGATACAACTTGACTGCCCAGCATCCGGACGACTTCATCTTCGATCTACTGGATCTGCACGCTGCCCGAGTATGTGAGGCAGCGGCCAATCGTCGACGGTCACTGAAGAACCTGCCCAAGACGGCCGGGGAGTACCCGGACACCTGCTCAAGCAAGGGCTGACGCAGACCGTTGGCCAGTTGCGGCAGTGGAAGATAGCAATCTGACGGACGCGGGTTCGATTCCGTTCCAGGAATTGAACTGGCTCCGAAAAGCAGACGAGGTTTAACAACCTTTCCGGTCACCAATCAGGGCAAAAAATTTGCTTGATCATCCGCCAGCAATGACCGTTCCCGCAGGCTCTTGGATTGAGTTCGGACTGGTTCGAAGCAGCCCGCAGCGCTTCGATTCCCTACTTTCAATAGTTGTTTGATGCCGAGTATCATCCCACCATCAACAAAAAAATAAGAGGTCACCCTTGTGGTGACCTCTTTTACTTTATGCGTGCCGCTGAGCAGGGCAGCGCAAACTAGCATTTAATCTTGGTGCAGTTTGATGATGCAGGCCAATTGGCTATTACTAATACCAACAACAGGACATTGCTAAGAAACCAAGTTTTTCTCATGCGGCAAGCTGTGTCACGCGCTGCAACTGCTCGTGAATCTCAGCTCTAGCCTGCCTAACTTCATATTCATCCTGCAGCCCCATCCAAAACTGTACGGAATTGCCGAATGCCTTGGATAAGCGCAGAGCAGTATCAGCCGTGATCGCTCTTTTGCCGAGCACGATCTCGTTGATGCGGCGTGGCGGTACGCCGATGGCATTTGCCAGCTTGTTCTGGCTGATGCCCATCGGATTAAGAAACTCTTCAAGAAGAATTTCGCCCGGATGTATGTTGTTCAATTTATCCATGATGTTTCCTTAGTGATAATCCACAATCTCTACGTGCTCAGGCCCTGAGGCCGACCACACAAAGCAAATGCGCCATTGGTCGTTGATGCGTATGCTGTGCTGACCCTTGCGGTTGCCTGACAAAGCATCCAGCCGGTTGGCTGGCGGAATGCGCAAGTCGTCGAGATTAAGCGCTTTATCGAGCATGAACAGCTTGCGTAATGCCACTTGCTGAATCTCTCGTGGCAAGCGCCTTGAAACTTCACCAGACCAGATTTTGGCGGTCTCTTTGCAAGCGAAATTGGTGATCATGAATGAGTGTAACGTGATGCGTCATATAACGCAATGCGTTACATGGATACATCCTCCCGGTATGAAAATGTTGAACCACTGAGTCGCAAAAAGTCCAATCAAAACCAAACTCATATTGCTATAGTCCCGTCATGACCCCAGATCAAACCCCAGCACGCAAACCCATCCCCATGCCCAGCAAGAACGGCCTGGCCATCATCCTGGCCGCGCTAGCCATGCTGGGGCCGTTCTCGGTGGATACCTACCTGCCCGCGTTCCCCAACATCGAGTTGTCGCTGGGCGCGGATCTGGTGGGTGTGCAGCAGACGCTGACGGCCTATATGTTCTCGTTTGCGGTGATGATCCTGTGGCATGGCGCGCTGTCGGATGCGATGGGGCGGCGCAGCATCATCCTGATCTCGCTGGCGGTGTTTGCCATCGGCACGCTGGGCTGCGCGGCTTCGCACAGCATCGAGTATCTGTGGGCGTTCCGCGTGATGCAGGGGGTGTCGGCCGGGGCCGGGGTGGTGGTGGGGCGCGCCATCATCCGCGATCTGTATGCAGATGCCGCTGCAGCGCGCTTGTTGTCGCTAGTGACCATGATCTTTGCCATCGCGCCCGCCGTGGCGCCCATCTTTGGTGGCTGGATCGTCAAGGCCTACGACTGGCGCGTGATCTTCCTGTCGCTGTTCGTCTACAGCGTGCTGTTGTTCTGGGTTTGCTACCGCAAGTTGCCGGAGACCTTGCCGCCCGAGCAGCGCACCCCGTTCAACCCGCATTTTCTATGGCAGAGCTACCGGCAGGTGTTCCGCTCGCTGCCGTTCCAGCTCAAGGCCGGGGCCATCGCCTTCAACTTTGCCGGGCTGTTTTTGTATGTGGCGGCGGCGCCCGTGTTCATCACGCGCCACCTGGGGTTGGGGCCGGATCAGTTCGCCTGGCAGTTCGTGCCAGCGGTGGCGGGGATTTTTCTGGGTGCGCTGACCGCTAACCGGCTGGCGGGACGCGTGGCCATCTCCAAGCTGATGCTGATGGGCTATACGCTGTTGATAGGCGCGGCGCTGGCAAACGTGGTGTACCACTTGTTCATGCCGCCTGCAGTGCCCTGGTCGGTGTTGCCGCTATTCTTTTACACCTTCGGCATGTCCTTGGTGGCGCCTACGCTGACCTTGCTGGTGATGGACCTGTTCCCGCACATCCGTGGCACGGTAGCGTCGTGCCAGTCGTTCACACAAACCATGCTGGGTGCGGCCGTGTCGGGCATCGCCGCACCGTTCCTGGTGCATTCGGTGTTGTGGCTGGCGCTGGGGCAGCTGGCGTTCGCCAGTATCGGCCTGTGTTTATGGCTGGGCGGGCGTTACTACCATTACCACCATGTGCTGCCGCCCAAAGCGGTGAATGCCTGGGAGACGGTGGAGTAGGGCGCCGCGCAAAAGATGCCGGCCTGGCTGAACGTTGCTTAGCTGAATCTTGCCTGCCTCAACATTCTTTGCCTCAGCGCTCGCTGCTCAATCGACGGCTGCTCAGGCGACGGGTTCCGGGTTTGTGCTGCTAAGCCGGCTGCGCACGAAGTCGATATGGCCTTTCAGGCCGTACAGCAAGTCGCCGAATGAAGGCGGGATCTTGATCTTGTTCACCGATTGCTCGATGTGGTCCAGCTTTTCTACCAGATGCGCGCGCGTTTCCTTGCTCATGTTGACGCTGAGCGTCTCGCGCTCGATCTCCAGCAACACTTTGTACCAGGGGTAGATGCGCGACTGGAAGCGCCAGCGGTAGATGATGGGCGCGATCTTGAGCGTGGGGATCAGCAACAGGAAGATGGGCACCAGTAGCGCCAGCACGCGGTTGATCAGGCTGGCCAGCCAGAACGGGAAGGTACGGTACAGAAAGCTCTTGCCCGAGGCGTAGTAACGCGTGGCGTCCGGGCTGATGCGGATGTCGTGCTCCAGGATGGTGGGGAATTCGCCATTCTTGCGGAATAGGCCAGCCGAGCCGTGCACTTCACGTGCCGCTTCCAGCAGCAAGTCGGACAGCGCCGGGTGCAGATCGTCCTGAGCTACCAGTTCCACGGTGGGGGCCACCAGGTACAAGTCGTTGACCGGGATGTTCTTGCCCAGGTCCAGCGAGCCTTGCGGCAGCACCAGCTTGTTCAGGTATTTCACGCGGCGCGTATAGCCGTCGGCCTGGGTGAAGTTGAAGATGTTGATGCCTGGCGATTGCACCAGCTTGCGCATCAGGTCCACCGAAGCAGAGTCGCCCATCACGAACAAGGCGTCGATCTCCCCACTCATCAGTGCATCCACGCCTTCGGTCGGGCTTTCATTTAGCAGGCGAGTATTGTCGCTGTCTATGTCATTCTCTTTGAGCAGTGTCATGGCCAGGTTGTGCGTGCCGCTGCCAACCTGACCCACAGAAAGGCGCGCACCACGGAAGTCTGATAACAGCCGTCGCCCTTCACCGCGATAGAACACGAACAGCGGCTGATAGGAGATGCTGCCCAGCGACATCAGTTTGCTGGTGTCCACCTTCTTTTCATCCGGGCCTTGCGTATCACCGCCCTGCACGAACGCCACGTCGATCTTGCTACCTTTGGCAGTGAGTTTGTTGAGGTTGTCGGTGGAGCCCTCCGATGGCACGATGGTGAGCTTGACGCCTTCCTTGGCGAGGATGGCTTTGTACTTTTCGGCATTCTTGCTGAACGAGCTGCCTTCCGGGCCGCTGGCGATGGTGAGGCTGGTGGGCGCGGCAGCGTTGATGAAGCTGAATACCAGCACGCAGATCAGCAGGCCGCAGCCTGCGATGACGATCAGGCTATGGATGAAGCTGCGACCGTACAGGTCGGTGAGGCGGGCAAAACTGCTGGCGATCATTTGTTTCAAAGTCATGGGCGGGTTCCTGTGGCGTAGCGGCCATCAGCATCATGGCCAGCATTGGCGATCCAAACATTAACGGTGTTCAAGGTTCAAATTCGTGCAGCGCGATGCCGGCAAAGCCGGGCCAGGCGCTCCACAGCGTTTCCAGTTCCGGTAACAGCGCCAATAGCGCGCTGCGCTTGCCGGCGAAGGTGGTAGCGCTGCCGGGCACTGGCGTTTCATGCGAGAAACGGAACGGCTGCAGGCCAGCCTGAGCGGGCTTTACCGTCACCGGCTGAGTCAGTTGCAGCAGCACCTGCTGTGCTCCCAGCGTGACCATCAGCGCTGTGCCGGTCTGCCAGGGGCGGTAATGGCGCTGCACTTCGTCCGGGATAGGCCCGGATTCCAGGCCTATGCGCACCTGCCGGCCATGGCGTGCGGCCCATTCCAGGAATGGCTGCGCCAGCTGCTTGATCTGCGTAGCCTGGGTGCGGTAGTTCATCACACTGACTACGTCCACCAGGGGCGCCAGCCTGTCGAGCAGCATGCCTTGCGGGGTGGCCTGCGTGGCCCACCAGAACGGGATGGCGATATCCACCGGCATGTCAGCCACCTGTTTCAATTGCGTGAGCGTGCTGATATACGCCTCATGCCAGGCTGCAGGGTCCAGTGCATAGCCAGGGTTGAGGTAGGGCTCGATGTCGAACTGCACGCCAGCCAGCTGTGCATCCGCAGCGACGGCGCGGTTGTACTGCCGGTAAGCGGCAGGCAGGCGCGCGAATGCTGCGCGCTGATCCGCTATCACGGCACCTGGGTCACCCACCACCGCCCATACCTTGACCACTTGCTGGCGGGCCAGCTTCACAAAAGCGGCCAGCGCGTCGGGCTGGGCAACCAGTCCGCTGTCCAGATCGACTGGCACGGTGATGAACACGCTATCGGCACCGGCCTTGTTCAACTTGTTCAGCAGGGCATGCGGCTCATCCATCCAGGCGGCCGGTTGCCATACCCACAAGGCCCGACCGGGCGGCTTGGCAGGCTGGGCGGGCAGGATGCGCAAGTCCTGCAGCGCTAGGGTGGCAGCCTGCACCGGGCAGGCGATGGTGAACGATTGCACGCTGCCCGTATCCAGTGGCTGGGTGGGCATAGGTATGGGTATGCTAGACGTGTGCCCGGCGATCGCCAGGGCGGCTAGTGACTGATGGGCGGGCAGTGCGCCCAGCGTGAGCGGGTCACCGCGTTGCTGGCGCTGGCTGTCCGAGATGCCGATCTCGAACCCGGCGCTGGCACGGTACTGCGCACGGATCTGCATGGCCACTTGCCCGGGTAGGCCACGGTAAGGCAGCTGCAACACCACGCCCGCCGGGCTGTGGCCGGCCTGGCAGCTGAGTTGTAGTTGACCCTTATGCTGGCTGACATTGACCCGCTCTTCATGACCGAATGCCACTACCTTGGCCTGTAGCAGCAAGGCCACGTCCAGTGGCAGCTGGCTGGGGTCGGAAGTTGTTTCTGGTGCAGCGACTTCGCTGACCAAAAATCGATCTGCGCTTTGTTGTCCGGTCAGCGAGAACCCCTGCTGGATGGCCTTGGCGAGGCCGGGTGCCAGTAAACGGCCATCGCTGACCTGGCTGGCAGGGACGGGCAGCTGCACTGTGTTGCATTGCAGTGGCGTGTCAGTCAGCACCAGCGCGCGCTTGCTGCCCGAGGTGGAAGCATAGCTGGCCAGCACTTGTGCGTCGGGAGGCAGCGTATTGGCATCGCACAGGCTGAGCCATGTTGCCGAAGCGGGTTCAGCCATCAGCAAGCCCAGCAGGCTGACAGTGCAGAGGGCCAGTTGCCTGGCCCGCCTCATGGCCGACTACCAAATGGCACATTCGCATAGGGCCGGCTACCGTCACGCACCAGCGTCAGCGTGGCGTCATCAGTGAGTTTGTCGATAACGAGGCGCGCACCTTGCTGAGTGTAGCTGACGCCAGCCGGGCTGGCCGTCACCGCGCGATAGCCCATGGGCAGATCCAGGCTGAGGCCATCCACGGGCACAGGCACACTCAGCTGCAGCACCAGTTGCTGGCCGTTGGGCAGGATATCCACACCGATACGGTCGCGCGCCTGCCAGAAACGGCCATAGTCACCCAGCGTGCCGAACCAGGCGGTGGGGCGTAGCGCCTCCACCAGGCCACGTTCGAAGTCCAGCTTGTGACCGGTGATGTCGGTATGGATCAACACCATGAACAGACCGCCATAACGTGCCAGCCGTTCCGCCAGCCTCAGCGCTTCAGGTAGACGGCTACCCAGAGGAGGCGCGGATTCGTCCTCGATGGTGACCGGAAACTCATACACGGCGCTGGTCGCGGCGGTCTCGCGGCTGTAGGTGAGACGGAAGGGCAGGTGGGTCAGCGAGTTGTTGGCGGTGACCGAGGAGCTGAACTGGTAGCCGGTGGCCTGCAATGCTTGTGGCAACACATACGGGTTACGCAGGTGACCGGGACGGAAGCTGTTGATCTGGTAATCCGGTAGGAAATGTTCCAGCAGGAAGCGGCTGACACGCAGCTCGCCGAGGATGGTGGCCTCCTCGGATTTGTCCTTGTCGCGCACCAACGGCCGGTAGGCCGGGTAGTGCTCCTCTCCGCTACCCAGCGGCAGGCGGTGGAAATCCATGGCATGTGCCACGCTGTGGCTACCGATCTCCATGCCGGCAGCGTGCAGTTTGCGCAGCGGATCCAGGCCTTGTTCATTGAAGAACACCTGATCGTTCCAGTCACGCACGTATTTGGTCTGTATGAAGTAGGTGGCCTTGATGCCTACCGAGGTCTCGTAGTCGGCGTAGGCGTTGGCGTTGGCCAGCGAGGTGGTGTAGTCCACATCGTGACTGATCACCACCGCCAGTGATTTGCCCTGCGGCACCGGGTTGAGCGTCACGGCATGCGGTTCGCCCTGACGGTAGATGTCCTGCAACAGGCGCAGCACCACATCCAGCGCCGGTTCATAGCGGTTCACATAGCTGCGCGCCACGCCTTGCTCACGGTTGTTGTAGCCGGTGAGCAGCATGAAGCCGATATCCACACCAAAGGCATAAGCATGACCGCTGCCTATGCTGCGCGCGGTGATGGCGGCACTGCCATCCTCGAAACTGGCCAGCGGTGCCTGCGCGCCCAGATACCCCAGGCTGCCGGCGGCATCGGCACCCGAGGCGGTGTTGGAGAAGGGCACGGTGCGCTCCAGCGCATCATCGAATTGCTGCGCACGCGGGTGGCTGGCGTCCAGCGTGAAGGCCTGGCGTGTGCGTGCCGGTGCGATGTCGGTAAAGCCGAAGGTGGCGGCCATGCCACCGCCTTCCACGTTCACGCCTATCAGCGTGCCGCCTTTTTCCGGGAAGCGGATCAGCGCCTGCAGCGCCTCGGCAGGCAGCACGCGCCCGGAGATGGTCGGGTAGACCAGCACCACGCGGTGACGCAGCGCTTCCTTGTAATCACGTGTGATGCGCAGCGGCACGCCCATGCTGCGCAGGCCGTGCACCAGGCCCAGCCATGCGGAATCCGGGTCGGTGAGCAGGATGGCCAGACGCGACTGGCTGCCCTGGTCATGGTCTTTCCAGATGGCAGGCGCGGGTGGTGGCAGCACGGTCTTGTGGCTGGGCCCGACCACGCCATCGAAGACGTAGACCGGGCTGAGCGGCGATCTGTCTTGCGACAGCCACCAGCCCAGACCAAGGGCGATCAACAGGGCCAGCAGCAAGTAGCGGCGTAGGGTCATGCCTGGAACCGTCCGCAGATGACTACCAGACTGGCGGTGTGAATGTAGGGGTGATGCATGCGGCTAGCTTCCGATCTTGTAGCGACCAAGTTTGTACCACAGCGAGCGTTCGCTGATCTCCAATAGTTTGGCGGCGCGGCTCTTGTTGTCCCCGGATTGTTGCAGCGCCTGTTTGATCAGACGCAGTTCCAGCGCTTCGATGGCGTCGGGCAGGCTGCAGGAAAGCGCTTCCGTTTCCATGGGGACGGCATGATGGGCGGGCGTGCTGTGGCTCAGCAGGTCGGCAGGCAGGTGTTCAGGCGCGATGGTCTGCTGGCCGCTGACGATGGCGGCACGCTCCAGCACGTTTTGCAGTTCGCGCACATTGCCGGGCCAGTGGTAGCTCTGCAGCATCTGCATGCTGCCGGGGCTGATCTCGCGCTGCCTTAGGCGCAGGAAGAACGCCGCCAGCTGCGGGATATCCTGCAGGCGCTGGCGCAGTGGCGGTACTTCGATGCGGAACACATTGAGGCGGTAGTACAAGTCCTCGCGCAGCTTGCCGTCTTTCACCGCCTGCAGTGGATCCAGATTGGTGGCCGCGACGATGCGGATATCCACCTGCGTGGGGCGGTTGCTGCCCAGCCGTTCGATCACGCCTTCCTGCAGCGCGCGCAGCAGCTTGGCTTGCAGCGCGATGGGCATCTCGGTCACTTCATCCAGGAACAAGGTGCCGCCATCGGCCAGTTCGAACTTGCCCACCCTGTCCTTGATGGCGCCAGTGAAGGCCCCGCGGGCATGGCCGAACAGCTCGGATTCCAGCATCTCGCCCGGAATGGCGGCGCAGTTGACGGCCACGAACAGCGCGTCCTTGCGCGGCGATAACTGGTGGATGGCGCGCGCTACCAGCTCTTTGCCGGTGCCGGTCTCGCCCACGATCATGGCGGTGGCTTTTTCCGGGGCCACTTGCTGGATGGCGCGCTTCACACGCTGCATGGCCGCGCTGTCGCCGATCAGATCGCTGGCATCGCGCTCCACTTCATCGCGCAGAAACTGATTCTCCAGCTTGAGTCGCGTCAGCGACAGCGCACGGTCGATGGCGATCTCCAGCGTGTCCAGGTCGAACGGGCGCAGGACGTAATCGGAAGCGCCCAGCTTCATGGCGTCCACTGCCGTGCCGATCTCGCCTTGTGCCGTGACGATGATCACCGGGATGTCGTTGCTGTCGTTGCGCAAGGCGCGCAGCAGATCCAGGCCGCCCATGCCCGGCATGTGCAGATCACTGACGATGAGGTCGGCCCCTTGCTGGCGCAGCAGGTCCAGCGCTTCACGGCCATTGGCGGCCAGCAGTGGCTGATAACCGGCCTGGCGCAGGCCGATCTCCAGCAGGCGGCGCATGCTGGGCTCATCGTCCACGGCAAGGATGCGTTTTTGTTCGTTCACGTTGTTTCGACTTTCAGCTTGGGCAGGTGGATGGTAAACAAAGCTCCGTGCATTCTACTCTCGCTGGCGCTGATGCTGCCCAGATGGGCGTGCACGATCTGGCGTACCACCGCCAGGCCCAGGCCCACGCCACCCGGACGCTGCGTGAAGAAGGGGTCGAACACCAGATCGCGCTGCTCGGGCGGGATGCCAGGCCCGTCATCGGCCACGCTGATCAACACCTCATGATCGGTCTCGCTGAGCAGCACTTCAATGTGTCCCCCTTCCGGCAATAGCTGGATGGCATTCAGCAGCAGGTTGAGCAACACCTGCGTCATCTGCTCGGCATCGCACTGGCACACCACCTGGCTGGTGCCCGGACAGCTCAGCGTGATGGACTTCTTTTGCGCCTGGGCGGCCAGCATGGCGCTGGTCTGGCGTGCCAGCTGGCTCAAGTCGGTGGTGGTGAATTCCAGCGGGCGTGGCTTGGCAGCGTCGATGAGTGTGGTCACCAGGCGATTGAGGCGTTCGGTCTCGCTGATGATGAACCCACACAGCTCGCGGCCCTCGGGCGTGAGCGCGGGTTCGCGCTGCAGCAGTTGTGCGGAAGAGCGCAGGATGCCCAGCGGGGTTCGTACCTCATGGCTCATGGCGGCGGCCATCTCGCCTACCACTGCCAGCTTGGCGGCGCGGGTCAGGTTGGCACGCGAGCGTTCCAGGTCGGCGATCATCTGTCCGAAGGCGCGCGCCATGCTGTCGATCTCGGCCGGGCCACCCACCGGCGGTTGCAGGCTGGCACCGGAGCGTATGAATTGCTGGGCGAACGCAGTGAGTGCCGCCAGTGGCCGCGACAGGGTGCGCGCCACCGGCACCGCCATCACGCTGGCCAGCACCAGCGTGGCCAGCAGCAGGCCCAGAAAGATCAGTCCCATGCGCCGCACCGGCGCCAGTGCTTCTTCACTGTGCTGGGAAAAGATCACACGCCAGCGTACTTCGGTCAGGCCCTGAAAGCCCTGGTTCAGCGCGCTGGCGGTGATGCTGGCCATGGTTTGCTCCGCTTGCCAGCCAGCGGTCGCCGCCAGAGGCTGCTCTGCGCTGTCCAGCAGCACGGCCGAGGTGCGCCCGGACACGGCATCATCGAGGATGCGGCTGACTTGTTGCCAGTTGAGCACGGCCACCAGCTTGCCGGGCTGACCGGCGTCGATGCTGTCGGTGATGCGCGCCGAGATGTACAGTTGCTGATGATACGGGCGGGATAGGTGGATATCGGTGCCACCGAGCTGGATATGCAGCCAGTCCGGGGGTACTGACAGGGGGCGGCCCAGGCTGCGCGGCTCACTGGAGGCGATGATGCGCAGCTGCGCATCGGTCACGTAGAGCGCGTCATACACTTGCTGGTAGCTGGTCTTGAGCTCGCCCAGGAATTTGGACAGGCGCTTGTCCACGTCGTCCACGCGGAATTCCTGCATGATCTCCAGCCGGCTCCAGGAGGCGGCGTTCTGCACACGCTCGAACATGACGCGGTCTATATCATCGGCGCTGGCACGCGCGCGCGTCTCCAGATCGTGGGCGATCTCGGTGGTGAGCACGCTGCCTGCTTCATGGAACGCGAGCCCGGTGACCAGCACGCTGGGCAGCAGGCCGGTGAGCAGGAAGGCCGCCAACAGCAGATGACGGATAGGCAGCGATTTGAGTTTGTTCAGCATGTGGCAGGGAAGTATAAAGCGGGCACTGTGGTTCTCATTCGGTTTGGCGTAATCTGGCCATCATGGTTGCGCGATGCTGATCAGTGAAACAAGAGCCAAGCAGCAAACAAGAGCCAAGCAGCCAAACAAGATTAGAATGTTCGCCGGTTCAAGGCAAGGAGTGGCACAAAATGCATGCGATACGTTGGTGGGGATTCATCCTGCTGTCCGCGCTCGCCCTGCAGGTACACGCTGCAGAACCCAGGTGGGATGGGCTGGCATCGGATTGGCTGGAAGGCTTCCACCTGGGCGGTTACAGCAGTGTGGAAGCCAACCTGCACCCTGGCGGCCGCGCCGAAGCCTCACTGGAAGAGCTCAGCCTGCTTATCAGCTGGTCTGGTGACAGCCGCTGGAAGTTCTTTTCCGAGATCGAGATCGAACAGCCAGTGCGTTGGGAGTCCGGCAAGGGTCTGACCGATCAGGACTCCGTGCTCGATGTCGAGCGCCTGTACTTTGATTACAACATCAACGAGACCTTCAACCTCAGGGCCGGCCGTTACCTGACCCCGGTCGGGCGCTGGAACCTGATCCACGCCGCGCCGCTGGTGTGGACCACCACACGGCCGCTGGCCACGCGCGAGCTGTTCCCGGTGGCGCTCAATGGCCTGATGCTGTTCGGCGCGGTGCCATTCGAGACGCGTGTGCTGGAATATACCGTGTTTGCCGAGGCGCTCAAGGACCAGCAGGTGGACCGTGACGAGCTGGAGTACCGCAATACGGCGGGCGGTCGACTCAACCTCACCGGGCGTACCGAGTTCGGCCTGTCTGCACTGGAATTCAATGAGAGCACCGCAGGCAATCAGCGCTACCGCCTGATGGGCGTGGATTTCCTGAGCCGTTATGGTGGCTGGGAGATCAGTGGCGAACTGTTCCAGCGCTGGCTCACCAGTGGCGGCGACGGTGGCAGCGGCGGCTATCTGCAAGCGGTGGCACCCATCGCCCCGCGCTGGTTCGCGGTCGGCAGGCTGGAGAACTACAAGCGTGCCGGTGATGGCTCCAGTGATCGCTGGCTGATCGGTGCCGCCTGGAAAGTGGCGCCCAGCCGTATCGTCAAGTTCGAATATGTAGGCGGGGATGAAGAACGCCCGGATTCGCCCAAGGGCCTGCTGGCTTCATTTGCCATCTTGTTCTGATGCCCGTGCGGATGCTCAAGCCCATGTTCACTGCCCTGATGTGCAGCCTGCTGCTGGTGGCTCAGGCCAGCCATGCCGACGAGCCCATGGCGGTGATCGTGTCGGGCACGGACAGCATCAAGCCCATGCAGCTGGCCGACATCGGACTGATCTATCTGCGTAAAAAGCTGTACTGGCCTAACGGCAAGCCGGTGCACCCGGCTAATCTCCCCACACAGCACCCGCTGCGCAGGCAGTTCTCACGGCAGCTGCTGGGCGGTTTGCCTGAATCGCAGGTGGAATACTGGAACGAGCAGTACTTCCATGGCATCTCGCCACCGCATGTGGTGGGCTCATCGGAAGGCATGCTGCGCTATGTGGCGGAAACCAGCGGCGCGATCGGTTATGTAGCCGCATGTGCGGTCGACAAACGTGTCAAGGTCTTGTTCTGGCTGGATGCAGACGGTCGACGCAGCGAGCGGCCGGAGTGTGCCGACGCCACCCCGCAATGATTGCAGACTGCATGGTTTGTAGGGATGCGCCGCGCAAAAAAAGTATGCTTTAACTTACCAAACACGATTGATTCTTGACCTCATCGCCAGTATTTTTTCACTAACTCTATGATAGTCATGGTGAATAAAATCTAGCTTGGCACTTTGTGCTGTGCCTGCACCAGCGGGCCAGCATGGCATGACGATTGCGCTATCTCCATCACTCATTTGGAGATCGTCGCATGCTACCGCTGCATCAACCCGCTTCTTTTCTGGCTACATCTGGCCAGGCTACAACCACCCTGGCGCTGCCTGCATTCGACTTGCCTTGCATGCCAGTGCGACAGCCTAGCAAAGGCCGCCAGCATACCCATAGCCGTCATCACGCTGATGTCCACCTGCATGGTCCGCAGCAGGTCACGGTGACCATGTCCGGCCCGGACGCCGCCGACCGTGCCGAGCTGCAAGGCTATATCCATCAGATATTCAAGCGTGCTTATGGTGCGGATGTGCGTGATTTCATGCCGCAATTGCTGAGTCTGCGTGATGCACACGGTGATCTGCTGGCCGTGTGCGGCTTACGGCATGCCGACAGCACGCCCTTGTTCCTGGAACGCTATCTGGATAGGCCAGTGCAGCAGGCCCTGGCCCTCGCCACCGGCCAGCAGGTGCCGCGTGAGCAGTTGATCGAGATCGGTAACCTGGCCGTGGGTGAGCCTTCCAGTTCGCGCTGTCTGCTGGCTGCCATCAGCTTGTACCTGCATGGCACGGATACGCGCTGGGCGGTGTTCACCGGCATCTCGGCGCTGCGCAACTCCCTGACCAAGCTCAATATGCAGTTGCACCCGCTAGGCACGGCCAGCATAGAGCGGCTGCCTGCGCATGAACGCGCAGCCTGGGGCAGCTATTACCAGCAAAAACCCCTGGTGATGGCGATACAGCGCCAGCAGCCGCTGCTTAACGACGAGGTGCAGTGATGCGCGACTCCATCATTCTGCACGCCATACGCCAGCATGCAGTACGAACGCCAGACCGGACAGCGCTGCGCGGAGCTCATACCACCTGGAGCTATCAGGCACTGGCTGACGCGGTGCTGCGCTTGCAGCAGCGCTTTACGCGCAACGGGCCTGCGGTGGTGGCGCTGTGCATGGACAATGACCCGGCCTGGGCCATGGTGGATCTGGCTGTGCTCGCTGCAGGCGGCGTGCTGGTGCCGCTGCCTGGCTTCTTCTCCGAGGCTCAGCAGTTGCATGTGATCCGCGATGCCGGCGTAGGCACGGTGATCAGTGACCAGCCCATCGACATGGAGCAGCGCTTGCTGGTAGGCGGTGTGCAGATACTCAAGCGCTCGCGTTATCTGGTGGCGGAACGCTGGCTGACCGAGTTCGAGATCGCGCCGCGCATGCAGGCGGTGTTACCCCTTAGTTGCTGCAAGCTGACCTACACCTCGGGAACCACGGGCAATGCCAAGGGGGTATGTCTGGACTTGAATGCCATTGAGCAGGTGGTGCACAGCCTGTTGCTCAGTACGGCGGCCAGCGCACAGGATGAGCACCTTAGCGTGTTGCCTTTATCCACCTTGCTGGAGAACCTGGCCGGCCTGTATGTGCCCTTGATGGCAGGCGCCAGCGTGACCCTGTTGCCGGGCAGCCAGCTGGGCCTGCAGGGGGCCAGCCGTCTGGAGATCGGTTTGCTGCTCGATACGCTGCGCCAGCGACAACCTTCCACCCTGGTGTTGACACCTGAGCTGCTCAAGGCGGTGGTGCAGCTGACCGAGGCTGGGCATAGCCTGTCGGAACGGCTGCGCTTCCTCGCGGTGGGCGGCGCTACCGTGGCCGTCAGCCTGCTGGAGCGTGCCGAGGCGGTGGGCCTGCCGGTGTACGAAGGCTATGGATTGTCGGAGTGCGCGTCTGTGGTGGCATTGAACACCATGACGGCACGCCGCCCCGGCAGCGTGGGCAAACCCCTGCCGCATGTGCGCATACGCATCGCGGCTGATGGCGAGATCATGGTATCCGGCGCCACCATGCTGGGTTACAACGGCTTGCTGCGCAATGATGGCGATTACTGGCCCACCGGTGACCTGGGTTATTTGGATACAGAGGGCTATCTGCATATCCACGGCCGCAAGAAGCACATGTTCATCACCTCGTTCGGCCGCAATGTTTCGCCGGAATGGGTGGAGAGCCAGCTGGTGCAAAGCCCGGAGATCGCCCAGGCCGCCCTGTTCGGGGAAGCCCGTCCATACAACGTGGCGCTGATCGTCGCTGCCAGTGCTGCCAGCGACACCAAGATCGATGCCCGCATCCAGATGATCAACGCCGCCTTGCCGGATTACGCGCGCGTCACCGCCTGGCGCCGCGCCGATGCGCCGTTCAGTAACGCCAATCAGCAGCTGACCGCCAACTTCCGTTTGCGTCGCGACCAGATCTGGCAAGCCTATCAACACAAGATCAATGCACTTTATGAGGAAGTTCTACATGAGCACGTCTGAGTTAGCTAATTTTGAATTATCCAAGTTTGAGCCAGCGCATTTTGAAGCAGCGCATTTTCAACAGCCTTCGTTCTATGAGCAGTTGCTGCAGGCCACCGAGCTTGAGCGCCAGCAACTGCAACAATTGCCCCTGCTGCGCGCAGGTGCAGCCGGGCAGGTCAGCCTGCACGCCTATATCGCTTTTCTGACCGAGGCTTATCACCACGTCAAACACACACTGCCTTTGCTGATGGCATGCGGTTCCCGCTTGCCGGAGCGTTACGAATGGCTGCGCACCGGCATGGCGGAATATATAGAAGAAGAGCTGGGTCACCAGGAGTGGATACTCAATGACATCGCCGCTTGCGGGGCCGATGCCGAACAAGTACGGCAGGGCAGGCCGGGCCCTGCCACCGAGCTGATGGTGGCCTACGCCTATGACACCATCTACCGTATCAACCCGGTTGGTTTTTTGGGCATGGTGCTGGTACTGGAAGGCACCAGCACCGCCATGGCCTCGCAGGCCGGTACGGCGATACGTGACAGCCTGGGCTTGAGTCCGCGTGCATTCAGTTATCTCAGTTCGCACGGTGCGCTGGATGTGGGGCACACCGAATTCTATGCGGGCCTGGTCAACCGCATCACCGATGCAGAAGACCAGCGCCAGCTGATCCACAGTGCGCGCATGTTCTATCAGCTGTACGGCAACATCTTCCGCGATCTGGCAGCGCGTTTTATCCCGCTAGCGACCAAAACGGAGGCACTGGCAGCATGCGCCTGAACAATCAACATATCCTGCTGACCGGTGCGACTGGCGGCATAGGTCGCGAGTTGGCGCTGCTGCTGGCGGCTCAGGGTGCGCGGCTGGCGCTGGTCTGCCATGACAGACCAGCCCTGCAAGCCTTGCAGCATGAGGTAGATGCTGCCGCAGCGCCGGTGTCGGGTGCACAGGCGGTCACCATCGTCGCGGATTTCCGCCATGTGCATGCCGCACAAGGCGTGGCCGATGCCGCGCTGCAGCAACTGGGGCATGTGGACATGCTGATCAACAATGCCGGCATCCTCGATTTCACGGCCTATGAGCAGCAATCACCGGCGCGCATCAGCGACATCATGCAGGTCAACGTCATCACGCCCATGCTGCTCACGCGGGCTTTGCTACCGCAGATGCTGCATCAGCAGCGTGGGCATATCGTCAATATCGGCTCCATGTACGGCTCCATCGGCTTTCCTTACTACGCCAGTTACAGTGCCAGCAAATTCGCCATGCGCGGTTTTTCTCAGGCGCTGCGCCGCGAGCTGGCCGATGGCCCGCTGCATGTGACCTATGTCGCGCCGCGCGCAGTGCGTACCCGCATCAACGACAGCCGCGCCGCTGCCATGATGCAAGCGACGGGCACCACACAGGATGCACCGCACTGGGTGGCCCAACGTATTCTGCAGGCAGTGCTGGCGCGTCAGGAGGAGTGTTATCTGGGGCAGCCCGAGTCCTTGTTCGCCTGGCTGAATGGCGTTCTGCCCAAACTGGTCAGTCAGGGGCTGCGCAAGCAGGCCAGGATCGCCCGTCATTACGTTTACCCCGCTGTTATCAATGGAGATTCCGCATGAGCAAGCACCCAAAAAACCAATTGAAGAACCAATTGAAAAGCCAACTACTGATCGTAGCGTTCTGCCTGAGCATCGCTGGCCTGCCGGGCCAGGCCGCCGAGGCGCTGTCGCAGGACATCGTCAACCTGCAGCATGGCTGGGCCAGTGCCACCTACGCCAGCAGTGACGATGCCCGTGAAGCGACGTTGCAGACGCTGGCCGAGCGTGCGCATGAGGTCACGCAACAGCAGGCACGCTCCGCCGAGAGCCTGATCTGGGAAGCCATCATCCTGAGCAGCTATGCCAAGGCCAAGGGAGGGCTGGGTGCGCTCAAGCTGGCCGAACAGGCACGCGACCTGTTGCTGGAAGCCGAAAAGAAGGATCCGGCCGCCTTGCAGGGCTCGGTCTACACCACGCTGGGTTCTTTGCATTACAAGGTGCCAGGCTGGCCTATCGGCTTCGGTGACAAGAAAAAAGCGCGTGCTTATCTGGAAAAATCCCTGCAGATGAACCCGGACGGCATAGACCCTAATTATTTCTATGCGGATTTCCTGGCTGCGCAGGGCGACTATGCACTGGCCGTGCAGTATTACAACAAGGCATTGGCGGCGGCGGATCGGGCGGGTCGTGAGGATGCCGATGCTGGCCGGCGTGCCGAAGCCAAAGCGGGCCTGGCCCTTGCCAGCAGCAAGTTGCGCTAGAACTTCTGGCTGAGAGGCCAGCGCTGTGGGGGTGCAATGACGGCATGGCGAGCAGGGTCGAAGACAGCGCCAGGATGCAACAACTACGGTGATTCGCTGTCGTAAGGCAGCGATCTGTAGTATATTCTGGACGTTTTTTTGCTCGTAAACGCTGTCATTCAACCAAGAGAGTATTTTTATGTTGGAAGCAATTCGTGAACATACCAAAGGCTGGTTGGCCAAGGCCATTCTGGCTGCCATCACCATTCCGTTCGCCCTGTTTGGTATCGACTCCTACCTGACTGGTGCAGGTTCCGGGGTGGCGGTCGCCGAAGTGGGCAAACAGACGGTGACCGCACAGGAATACAGCAATGCCATGCAGAACCTGCGCAGCCAGATGCAGGCCGAAGGTCAGCAAGTGGATCAGGCCATGCTGGATGACCCGGCCACCAAGCAGGCGGTGCTGGACCGTTTGATCAACAGCAAGCTGTTGAGTGCCGAGATCAGCAAAGCTGGCTTCTACATGAGCGATGAGGCCCTGAGCCAGTACATCAGCGGCATGCCGGAATTCCAGCGTGACGAGAAATTCTCGCAAGAGATCTACGACAGCATCCTGCGCCAGAATGGCCTGACCCCCAGCCGTTTTGAGCAGGGCATGCGTAACGACCTGTTGGTCGGCCAGGCGCGCGATGGCATCGCGGCGCTGGCGTTCATCCCCACCACGCTGGCACAGCAAACCCTGAAGACGGTGTATCAGCAGCGTGATGTCAGCGTCACCGAGATCAATGCCGCGGATTTCCTGCCGCAAGTGAAGGTCACTGCTGAAGACGTGCAAAAGTATTACGACGAACATAAAGACCGCTTCCGCGTGCCTGAGCAAGTGAAGCTGGAGTTCACCATGCTGTCAGCCAACACGCTGATCGCCAGCATGAAAGTCACGGACGACGAGATGCGCCGCTTCTTTGACGAGAACGCAGCCAAATTCCAGGGCGATGAACAACGCCGTGCCAGCCATATCCTGATCGGTTTCGGCGTGAGCGCCAGTGAAGCCGACAAGAAAAAAGCGCGTGAGCAGGCAGAAGATGTGCTGGCACAAGTCAAGGCCAACCCGGCCAAGTTCGAAGAGCTGGCAGTAAAGTTCTCGCAAGACCCGGGCTCTGCAGAAAAGGGCGGTGATCTGGGTCTGTTCTCGCGTGGCACCATGGTCAAGGCCTTTGATGAGGCCGTGTTCACCATGAAACCGGGCGCGATCAGTGACCTGGTCGAATCCGAATTCGGCTTCCACATCATCAAACTCACCGAGATCAGCGGCCAGTCGCAAAGCTACGACGATGTGAAGCTCAATATCCGCGCCGAACTGCTGTATCAGAAGGCACTGGCCAAGTTCGCGGAACAGGCCGAGAACTTCAGCAATATGGTGTATGAGCAATCTTCCAGCCTGCAACCGGCGGCCGAAGCCTTTGGTCTGCAGATCCAGAGCTCGGACTGGCTGACCCGCAATGACGGTTCCAAGTTCTTCAAGAGCGAAAAGCTCATGCAGCAAGTGTTCAGCGATGATGTGCTGAAAGACAAGCGCAACACCGAAGCGGTCGAGATCGGCCCGAACACGCTGGTGTCTGCCCGTGTGCTGGAATACAAGCCAGCGGCGGCGCGCAGTTTTGAAGAAGTGAAAGCGGGTGTCGAGGAGTTCTTGAAGCTGGAGCAAGCCAAGAAACTGGCCAAGGAAAAGGGCGAGGCCATCCTGGCAGACCTCAAGAATGGCAAGGCACATGATGAGTTGGAATGGATCCCGCCAGTGACCATTACGCGCAAGGAAGCACAGGGCTTGTCCGACCTGGCCATGTCGCATCTGTTCAAGCTGGACGCGTCCAAGTTGCCGGCTTATGGCGGTGCGGTGGATGGCAACAAGGGCTATCTGCTCATGCAGGTGCAATCGGTGACCAGCGAGCTGGGCGATGATGACACGGAGAACAAGACCGCCGAGCTGGAACTGCAAGCGGCCTTGTCGGCTGAATACGTTGCGGCTTACGTCAGTTCGCTGCGCAAAAAGACCGATGTGAAGATCAACACCAAGCTGCTCGACCCTGTACAGCCTTGATGCCGCTATCCTGCTGGATAGCCCAGGCTGGATAAAAATTGGAGCTGGCTAAAAAATAGAGCTAGTTGAAAACTGGCTTGAGTGAATAACAAAAATGGCACCTCTGAGTGCCATTTTTGTTGTGTGCGACGCATGTAAGTAAGTTGTCTATCGTGCGCGGGGTGTGGCCGCTTTATTCGGTAGATTGCCAAAGCGCTTCCGCCCTGCCTAGCTGGCATCAATAAAAACGGCACCTTGCGGTGCCGTTTTTTGTTTTCAAGGTGCTGGCTTGAGCTCAGGCGCGCACCGTAATGTAATGACGATCAGCCCACCACAGCCGCGACTGTGGTATTCATGCCGCCGTCCACATAGGTGATCTCGCCGGTGATACCGGAGGCCAGGTCACTGCTCAGGAACGCGGCGGTATTGCCGACTTCCTCGATGGTGACGTTGCGGCGCAGTGGTGCGTGCTTCTCGTTGAACCCCAGGATCTTGTCGAAACCACTGATGCCGGAAGCTGCCAGGGTCTTGATCGGGCCAGCCGATACGGCATTGACCCGGATGCCTTTGGGACCCAGGCTTTGCGCCATGTAACGTACGCCGGCTTCCAGGCTGGCTTTGGCCAGGCCCATGACGTTGTAGTTGGGCAGGCTGCGTTCTGCACCCAAGTAGCTCACGGTGAGCATGCTGCCGTTACGGCCTTCCATCATGGGCAGGCCAGCCTTGGCCAGTGCGGCGAAGCTGTAGGAGCTGACGTCATGCGCCACACGGAAATATTCACGTGTGACCGAATCCAGATAGTCGCCATCCAGTGCCACCTTGGGAACGAAGGCGACCGAGTGGATGATGATGTCCAAGCCATCCCAGTGCTTGCCCAGTTCGACGAACAGATTGTCGATCTGCGCGTCGTCAGCGACGTCACAGGGCAGGATGATGGAGGAGTCGAAATTGGCGGCCAACTTGGTGACGCGTTCCTGAAAGCGGTCCATCTGGTAGGTGAATGCCAGTTCAGCCCCTTCGCGGCGCATGGCTTCGGCGATACCGTAGGCGATGGAGCGGTCGCTGAGCAAGCCGACGATGAGTGCGCGTTTTCCGGCGAGAAATCCCATGAATGTGTCCTTCCTGAGGCGTGATCGCACGGCTGGCGTCACGTTTTATGTATGTTGGATGTGTCGAATCGTTATCTGGCCTGATTGCCAGCGGTGCGTGGGTCCAGCGCGTCGCGCAGACCTTCACCAAGCAGATTATAACCCAACACCGTGATCAGGATGGCCAGGCCAGGGAACAGCGACAACCACCAGGCGAACTGGATGTATTCCTTGCCATCGGTGAGGATGTTGCCCCAGGAGGCTTGTGGCGCCTGCACACCCAGGCCTAGGAAGCTCAGCCCGGATTCCACCAGCACGGCGCTGGCTACGCCAAGCACCGAGCTGACGATCACCGGTGTCAGGCTGTTGGGCAACAGGTGCAGAAAGATCAGGCGGCCGTCTTTGGCGCCCAGCGTCTGCGACGCCATGACGAATTCGCGCTCGCGCAGGCTGAGGAATTCAGCGCGTACCAGTCGCGTCACGCCCATCCAGGAAGTGAGGCCGATGACGATCATGATGTTCCAGATGGACGGCGTCAGGAAGGCGATCACCGCGAGGATCAGGAAGAAGGTCGGGATGGACAGCATCACGTCCACCAGGCGCATGATGACCACATCCATCCAGCCGCGGTAGTAGCCGGACAGCGCGCCCAGCACGATGCCGATGCCGGTGGCGATGCCCACCGCGACGATGCCGACTAGCAGGGAGATGCGTGCGCCGTACAACATGCGCGAGAACACGTCCCGGCCTAGGCCATCCGTCCCCATCCAGTGCGCAGCGGAGGGTTCCAGCAGGATGGCCTTCACATCGATGGCATTCGGATCATACGGGGCGATCAGCGGAGCCAGCAGGGCCAGCAGCATGATGCTGGCGATGATGATGAAGCCCACCATGGCGAGCGGATTGGCCAGTGCCGGGTGCTTGAACAGACGGCGTATCATTTCAACACTCCACGACGTACACGCGGGTCAGCCCAGGCATAAGCGAGGTCGGCCAGCAGATTGCCCAGCAGCGTCAGTGCCGAGCCTATAGTGAGGATGCCCATGATGACCGGGAAATCCCGCATCAGCACGGCGTCATAGAACAGCTTGCCCATGCCGGGGATGGCAAAGATGGATTCTGCAATGACCGACCCGCCGATCAGGCCTGGTATGGACAAGCCGAAGATGGTGATCAAGGGCAGCAGGGCGTTGCGCAAGGCATGGCGATACACCACGCTGTTCTCGGGCAGGCCTTTGGCGCGCGCTGTGGTGATGTAGTCCTGATGCAGCACATCCAGCATGCCGTTACGCACGAACAGGGCGATACCGGCCAGCCCGCTCAGGCTGGAGATGAACACGGGCAGCGCCAGATGCTTGAGTGTGTCGGCGATCTTGCCCAGCCAGTGCATCTGGTCGTACTGCAGGCTGTGCAGGCCGGAGATGGGTAGCCAGCTGTTGACCACACCGGTCCAGTACATGAGTACCAGTGCCAGCCAGAAGCCGGGGATGGCAAAGCCGATGAACACGAACAGGGTGATGGCGCGGTCTGGCGGCCGGTTCTGTGTCAACGCCGACACGATGCCGAGCGGCAGCGCAACCGCGATGATGACGGTCAGGCTCAATACATTGATGAGCAGGGTGATGGGCAAGGCTTCCTGTATCAGGCCCTTGCTGACATTGCCTTGCTGGTCGGTCTTTTCCCAGAACACCGGACGCTGGTGGCTGGCGAAAGAGGTACCAAAATCCAGTGTGGCCATGCGCTTCAGCCACAGGCCGTACTGCACGGTGATGGGCTTGTCGAGGTTGTAGATCTCGCGCAGTTTCTGGCGCGATTCTTCGCTGGCCTTGGGGTTGAAACCAGCCTCTGTGGTGGTGATGTCGCCCGGGGCCAGGTGCATGATCAGGAAGGACACCAGGCTGATGCCCACTAGCAGCGGCACCATCCAGAACAGACGTTTGAGCAGGTATTTGATCATGGCTTATTCCACTGCGATCTCGTTGCGACGCAATGGTCGGGGGATGTACCACTCATAGGCGTTGTGGCCTATGCCAGCTGGCGGTGCCGGGTTGTCGATGCCCTTGATGCGTTTGTGGATGGCAGGCAGGCCATAGCCAGCAAACAGGTAGACGATGGGGCTGTCCTGCAGCAGCAGGCTGGCGAACTCGTGATAGATGGTCTGGCGCTTGTCCGGGTCCAGCTCGAAGCGGCCACGTTCCAGCAGTTCGTCCACACGCGGGTTGTTGTAGCCGATGAAATTGAACTGCCCAGGCTGTTGTTGTGAGGAGTGCCAGATGCCGTACTGATCCGGGTCCAGCGACAGGCTCCAGCCCAGCACCACCACGTCAAAATCCCCGGTCTTGATGTAGCGGCCGACGAAGCTGGCCCACTCCAGCACGCGGATGCTGGCATCGATGCCGATCTCCTTGAGCCTACGCTGGATCAGCACCGCCGCCATCTCGCGCTGCTTGTTCTGATTGGTGAGGATCTCGAAGCTGAGCGGTTTGCCGTCGCGGTCCAGGATGCCGTCACCATCATGGTCCTGATAACCGGCTTCCTTGAGCAGG
This sequence comes from Methylobacillus flagellatus, assembly GCF_005502435.1. Classification (GTDB taxonomy): domain Bacteria; phylum Pseudomonadota; class Gammaproteobacteria; order Burkholderiales; family Methylophilaceae; genus Pseudomethylobacillus; species Pseudomethylobacillus flagellatus_A. The sequence goes on along the minus strand of NZ_SCOU01000001.1, from coordinate 565,344 downwards.
CTGAGCGCACGTGCCACGTCATAAGGGTAGGGTTTGAGGGCAGGATTGCTCCAGCGCGTGCCCGGCTTGTATGGCGAAGCCACCGGCTCACCCAGGCCCAGCAGCACGCCGTCGATGATCTCCTGCTTGTCGATGGCATAGTTGATGGCCTGGCGCACGCGGATGTCGTCAAACGGTTTGTGCTTGAGATTGAAGCCCATGTAGGTGTAGCTGTTGCCCAGCTCTTTGTAGAGCCCCAGCTTCTGCTGCAACTCGGGCCGGGCCGGCACGATGCGCGCATACTGGATCGGGTTCAGGTTCATCAGGTCGATGTTGTCAGCCAGCAGCTCTAGGAACTGCGAAGCCGCATCGGGGATGAAACGCGACACCAGCCGTTCGATATTGGCCTGCCCTTGTGTGGCATTCGGGTTGCGCGTCAGCGAGATGCGCTCGCCATTCCGCCATTCCTGCAGCTGGTAGTAATGGCTGCCCACCGGTTTGCGCGCAAAGGCGGTTGTGTTGATGTCCTGGCCTTCGAGCAGGTGTTTGGGCAGGATCTGCAGGCCGGCCCAAGTGTCCAGTGCCGGTGCATACGGTTGCTCGTAGCTGACGCGGAAGGTGAGCGCATCCGGGGTCTCGGCCTGCTTCACCAGTTTGTAATCCGCACCATACGGGGTGCGCGTGTTCTCATCGGTGACCACTTTCCAGGTGAACAGCACATCGGCACTGGTCAGCGGCTTGCCGTCCGACCATTTCATGTCCGGCTTGAGCGTGAAGGTGATGGTCTTTTGATCGTCGGAGATCTGCCAGGATTGGGCCAGTTCTCCCACCAGTTCCAGGTTCTTGTCGTATTTGAGCAGGCTGTTGAACAGGTTGGAGGCCACGGCAGAGGCCGCAGACTCGCCAGCGATCATGGCGATCAGGCCGCTGGGCTCGGCGGGCATGGCGTCGATCTGGGTGCCACCGGCTTCGGAGGGGTAAGGCCGGTCCAGGTCGGTTTTCGGGCTGGTCTCGGGTTGACCGCAGGCATTCAGCAACAGGCTGAGTGCGAGCAGGGCGCATACGGAAGGGGTGGAGTGGCTGCGCATCTGCGATAGGTCCGATCAGGCTTCTGCGGGTTCCAGGATCACCAAGGTGTGTCCTGGCTTGATACGTGAACTGCTGAGCTTGTTCCAGCGCTTGAGGTCTGCACTGGCTACGTCGAATTTGCGCGCGATGCTGGACAGGGTGTCACCCTGCTTGACGATGTACAGGCGCTGACCCTTGCTTTTGGCAGCAGGCTTGCTGCTGACGGGCGTGTCGCTGTATTTCTGTTTGCTGTTGACAGCATCGCCGGACATGGCGGCGATGGTCAGCCATTGCCCCGGTTTGATCTGTGCATTGCGCAATTGGTTATCAAGCATGATCTGTTGTGTCGTGGTTGCGTGGTCTTGTGCGATCTTGAACAGGCTGTCGCCACTCTTCACCTTGTAGCGCTTGCGCGCGGAGGCCTGCGCTGTGACGCTGTTTTTCGCTACAGGTTCCTTGGCTGCCTCGAGCGCGCTGTAGCTGCTTGCTTCACGCAGGATATCGTCGCCTGCTTCCAAGCTGGCGGAGGGGATCAGCAGCGGGCCTGCGCTCAGCACGGTCTTGCTTTTGCTGCTTAGCTGGTTGGCTTGTCTGAGCGCCTCCAGACTCACGCCAAAACGCTGCGCGATCTCTTGTAGACGCTCGCCGCGCCTGGCGGGATAAGACTGCCAGCTCACCAGCGGCTGCTCATAGTTGGCGAGGTTCTGCGTGAACAGGTCAGCCGCGTCTATGGGTAACAGCAACTGATGATCGCTGCCGGAGCCGGTCAGCAGCGGGCGCTTGTATTCAGGGTTCAGGGCAGTGAACTCATCCTCGCTGATGCCTGCCAACTTGGCCGCGACTTTGGCATCGATGCGAATCGGCGCATCCACGCTGGTGAAGTAGGGCGAGTTATCGATGGACCGCAGTTGCATGCCGTATTTTTCCGGCGTGGTCATGATGTTCTTGATCGCCATCAGTTTGGGCACGTAGTTGCGTGTCTCGTCGGACAGGTTGAGGCTGGCATAGTCGGTGGGCAGGCCGCGCTTGCGGTTGTATTCGATGGCGCGGCTCACCGTGCCTTCACCGGCGTTGTAGGCGGCCAGCGCCAGATCCCAGGTGCCGAACATCAGATGCAGCTTTTGCAGGTAGGTTAGGGCGGCATCGGTGGCGGCGGTGATGTCGCGGCGTTTGTCCACCCACCAGTTCTGCTGCAGGCCGAAATTCTTGCCGGTGGACGGAATGAACTGCCAGATGCCTGCGGCATGGCTGCGTGAGTAGGCCTGCGGGTTATAGGCACTTTCTATCATGGGCAGCAAGGCGATCTCGGAGGGCATGCCGCGCTTTTCTACTTCTTCCACGATGTGATACAGGTATTTCTGGCTGCGCTCCACCATGCGCGCGACATAGTCAGGGCGCGTGGCGTACCAGGATTCGTGCTTCTGCGTGTAAGGCGAGCTGAGAGCGGGCAGGGCATAGCCGGAGCGGATGCGTTGCCACAGGTCCATATCGTCACTGCTGGTGACCAGTTTGGTGCCGATCGCGATGTCATTGCTGGCTTTGGAAGCGCTACTGGCAGCAGGCGGCACAGGCGCAACCGTGCTGATCTCTTGCGGTATCTGGTCTATGCTGGGGGTGATCTGCCAGTCGTCATTGGCATTGGCAGGCGGTTCTTCGATGAGACGGATCTGGATGCCCGCTGCATTACTCATGCCGGTAGCGGTGCTGGCTGCGGCGGGGCTGGCAGGCTCGGCCCAAGCCGGGCAGGCGAGCAGGCACGTCAGCAGCAAAGCAGGCAGGCGTGTCGTCGCAGTTCGGTGGTTCATCCTCAGGCAGCCCTTCTTGTATCAGCGTCCGATGGTAGCGAATGCCGCCATCAGGTGCAAGCGCGCTGGGCGCTTTATGCCGCCAGTTGTGCCTGCTTAATAGCGGTTACGTAACGCCCGGATGGCGGTGAAGGTGGCCAGCACCGTGTCTGCGGGCTGCTGTGGCGCTATCGCTGGCAAGGCCACAGCGGCGGCAGCGTTCTGGATTGCTGGCTGGTCACAGCGCAGGAAAGGGTTGATGGCGAGTTCCAGGCCTATGCTGGAGGGCAGGCTGGGCAAGCCTAGCAGCCTGAGGCTGGCGACATCCTGCTGGTGACGTTCCAGCGCAGCGTTATCGGGTTCCAGGCTGCGAGCGAAGCGCAGATTGTGTTCCGTGTATTCATGCGTGCAATACACCACGGTCTCGGCTGGCAAGGCCGCCAGACGCTGCAAGGAATTCAACATTTGCGCTGGTGTACCTTCAAACAGGCGGCCACAGCCTGCACTGAACAGGGTGTCGCCACAGAACAGCATATTTGCGCCATAATAAGCCACATGCCCCAGCGTGTGACCCGGCAATTCCATCACTTGCAAGTCCAGCCCGATCTCGGGCAACCTGACCTGCGTACCTTCCCTCACCGCTGCGTGCGCGAACGTGTAATGTTCGCGTGCCGGTGCGTAGACGCGGGCCGCATGCTGGTCAGCCAGTTGCGCCACACCGCCGATATGATCCGCGTGGTGATGAGTGACCAGGATGGCGGTCAGCTTGAGTTGCATGGCCTGCAGCGCTGCATTCACCGGAGCGGCGTCGCCTGGGTCCACCACCACCGCATGGCCGGCAAGGTGCAGCAACCACAGATAATTGTCCTGAAAAGCGGGAATGGCATGTACATCAAGCATTCAAACATGGTTGGCTGTTAGCAGATAAATGTCAACCCAGACACAGGCAAAACAATGGTTGGCGACCCCGCTGGGCACGCATCTCAAACAGCGCGAGCTGGCCTTGTTCGATGAGGCTGTGGCCGATGTGTTCGGCTTCAATGCCGTGCAGATCGGCATGCTGGAGCTGGACCTGCTGCGCAATGCGCGCATGCCGTTCCGTGTTCGGGCCGATGTACACGCGGGTGAAGTGCGCCTGCTGGAAAGCCAGCTCCCCTTCCTGAACAACAGCGTGGACTTGTTGCTGTTGCCTCATGCGCTCGATTTCAGTGCCGAACCTCAGCAAACGTTGCGTGAATGTGAGCGCATCCTGGTGCCGGAAGGCCATCTGGTACTCACCGGCTTCAACCCGCTCAGTCTCTGGGGAGCGCGCCGTTTGCTGGCACGCCGCCAGGGCTATCCATGGCAGGGCAATTTCTTCAGCTTGCTGCGTATCAAGGACTGGCTGGCCCTGCTGGGGCTGGAGCTGGTTTCCGTGCGCATGGCCCAACATGCGCCTCCGCTGGCCAGCCCCTTGTGGCGGCAACGTTTTGCCTGGATGGACAGTGCGGGGCCAAGATGCTGGCCGATGATGGGCGGGATTTATTGTATAGTCGCCAAAAAACGCGTGCTGGGCATGCGGGTGATACGCCCGCAATGGCAAAAAAGCAAACTCAAAGCCGGCCTGGTGGCAACGCCATCGCCCCGGCTGGACCATCAAAGAAATTCGGAACCTGACGAGTGACATGACAGAAAAAGTGATCGAGATTTATGCCGACGGCGCCTGCAAAGGCAATCCGGGTCCGGGTGGTTGGGGGGCCTGGTTGCAGACCGATGGCCATGAAAAGGAACTGTGCGGCGGCGAAGTGCTGACCACCAACAACCGCATGGAACTCACTGCGGTGATCCGTGCGCTGGAAGCCCTGAAACGCCCAGCCCATGTGCGTCTCTACACCGACTCGGTGTATGTGCAGCAAGGCATCAGCGTATGGATCCACGGCTGGAAACAGCGTGGCTGGAAGACTAGCGACAAGAAACCGGTCAAGAACGACGATCTGTGGAAGCAGCTGGATGCGCTGGTACCTGCACACAACATCGAATGGATCTGGGTCAAGGGCCATGCCGGCAATGTCGGCAACGAACGAGCCGATGCCCTGGCCAATCGCGGCGTGGAGCAGGTGATGAAAGTTGGCCGGAGCGTGAGCGCATGAGGCAGATATTCCTCGACACGGAAACCACCGGCCTTTACCCCAACCAGGGGCACCGCATCATCGAGATCGCGGCTGTGGAGCTGGTCAATCGCCGCCTGACTAACAACCATTACCACGTTTACCTCAACCCGGACCGCGAGATCGACGAAGGTGCACAGAACGTGCACGGCATCAGCCTGGAGTTCCTGCAGGACAAGCCACGTTTTCCGGACGTGGTGGATGAGTTCCTGGATTTCATCGCAGGCGCCGAACTCATCATCCACAACGCGCCTTTCGATCTGGGTTTCCTGAACATGGAACTGGGCCGTCTTGAGCGCCCCGAAGTGCAGACCGTCTGTAATGGCGTGATCGACACCCTGCGCATGGCCAAGGACATGCGTCCGGGTCAGCGCAACAACCTGGATGCACTCTGCCGGCATTACGGCATCGACAACTCCAAACGTACCCTGCACGGCGCGCTGCTGGATGCCGAACTGCTGGCCGATGTGTACATGGCCATGACGCGTGGTCAGGAAAGTCTGATGATGGAGCTGGACGATCAGGTCAACCAGCTCGACCATAGTGACATGCCTGTGCAGCGCGGCCCTTTGCGGGTATTGCACGCCAGCGCGGCAGAGCTGGCAGAGCATGCGGCTTATCTGCAGGGTTTGTCCAAAGGCTCGCCATGCGTGTGGGAGCAACTTTCTGCGGAGCAGGGCAAGCTTGAATAAGCATCTCATTCTGGTCACCGGTGGGGCAGGGTTTATCGGTGCCAACTTCGTCATCGCCTGGTTGCAGGCGGGTCTCGGCACGGTGGTCAATCTCGATAAGCTGACCTATGCCGGCAATCTGGACAATCTGCGTAGTCTGAAAGACCACGCTCAGCATGTGTTCGTGCAGGGTGATATCGCAGACCGGGTGCTGCTTGATGCCCTGCTGGCTGAACACAAGCCCGCCGCTATCGTGCATTTTGCCGCCGAGAGTCATGTAGACCGTTCCATCCATGGGCCGGCTGATTTCATCCAGACCAACGTGGTGGGCACCTTCCAGTTGCTGGAAGCCACCCGTGCCTACTGGGCTCGGTTGTCCCCAGCTGACCGTGATGCATTCCGTTATCTGCATGTCTCCACGGACGAGGTCTACGGATCACTGGACGTGGATGACCCGGCATTCAGCGAAACCACCGCCTATGCGCCAAACAGTCCATATTCAGCATCCAAGGCCGCGTCAGACCATTTGGTGCGTGCTTATCACCATACCTATGGTTTGCCGGTGCTGACCACCAATTGCTCCAATAACTATGGCGCTTATCAGTTCCCGGAAAAACTGATCCCGCTGGTCATCCATAATGCGCTGGCTGGTAAACCACTGCCTATCTACGGGGATGGTGGCAATGTGCGTGACTGGTTGTATGTGAACGATCATTGCAGTGCCATCCGCCGTGTGCTGGCGGCTGGGCGTGTGGGCGAGACTTACAACATCGGTGGTTGCAACGAAAAGACCAACCTGCAGGTAGTGCATACTTTGTGCGACATCCTCGATACCTTGCAGCCCGCGGCACACAGCTACCGCGACCTGATCACCTTTGTCCCGGATCGTCCCGGACATGACAGACGTTATGCCATCAATGCCAGCAAGATCCAGCAAGAGCTGGGCTGGCAGCCCGCCGAAGATTTCGAATCCGGCATGCGCAAGACCGTGGCCTGGTATCTGGCCAATCAGGACTGGACAGACAACATCACCTCGGGCGCATACCGGCAATGGCTGGAAACCAACTACGCGCAGCGTAACAAGGAGCCTGCATGAAAGGCATCGTACTCGCCGGAGGCTCCGGTACCCGGCTATACCCGGTCACCCAGGCCGTCTCCAAGCAACTGCTGCCCATCTACGACAAGCCGATGATCTATTACCCGCTGTCAGCCCTGATGCTGGCCGGGATACGCGAGGTACTGGTCATCTCCACCCCGCAAGACACACCGCGTTTTGCGCAACTGCTGGAAGACGGTAGCAAGTGGGGCATGTCCATCCAGTATGCAGTCCAGGAGCAGCCACAAGGCATCGCTCAGGCGTTCGTGATCGGCAAGGACTTTATCGGTGATGACGGTTGTGCGCTGGTGTTGGGGGATAACATCTTCTATGGCCATGAACTGGCCAACATGGCACAAACAGCAGTCCAGCGTGCTAATGGTGCTACGGTATTCGCTTATCCGGTCAATGATCCACAGCGTTATGGCGTGGTGGAATTCGATGCGGCTGGCAAGGCTGTGAGCCTGGAAGAGAAGCCGCAGCACCCCAAGTCACGGTATGCCGTCACCGGTTTGTATTTCTATGACAACCATGTCGTAGATATCGCGGCCAGTCTCAAACCTTCGGCACGCGGTGAATACGAGATCACCGACATCAATCAGCATTATCTTTCCAGGAATGCGTTGCGTGTGGAAGTCATGGGGCGCGGCATGGCCTGGCTGGATACCGGTACTCACGAATCCTTGCTGCAGGCTTCTTTATTCATCGAGACCATCGAGAAACGTCAGGGGCTGAAGATCGCCTGTCCGGAGGAAGTGTCTTACCGCATGGGTTTTATTGATGCCCAAACCCTGGAGCGTATCGCTCAGCCTTATCTCAAGAGCGGTTATGGCGAGTATCTGCTACAAGTTCTGCATGAGCGTGTGTTCTGATGCAGGTCGAAGAGACGCCCTTAGCCGATCTGCTGTTGATCACGCCGCGCGTGTTCGGTGATGCACGAGGCTTCTTCTATGAGAGTTTCAACCAGCGTGCCTTCGCTGAGGCCACGGGTGTCACGGCAGCGTTCGTGCAGGATAACCATTCGCGCTCTGCACAACATGTGCTGCGTGGCCTGCATTATCAGGTCCGCCAGGCTCAGGGCAAACTGGTACGTGTCACCCAAGGGGTGGTGTTCGATGTGGCCGTTGATCTGCGGCGCGCTTCCGTCAGTTTTGGCCAGTGGTACGGTGTGAATTTGTCTTCTGAAAACAAGCAGATGTTGTGGATCCCGCCCGGATTCGCACATGGTTTTCTGGTGTTGTCCGACAGTGCGGAAGTGCAGTACAAGACCACGGATTACTATGCACCAGACCACGAACGCAGCTTGCGCTGGGATGATCCTGCGATCGGTATAGACTGGCCCTTGAGTGCAATGCCTTTGTTATCAGCCAAGGACGAGCAGGGCATGCTGATGGCGCAGGCGGAATTGTTCGATTGAGTGCGCCACAAGCTGTACGTATCCTGCTGACCGGTGCCCAGGGGCAGTTGGGTCGCCAGTTGCAATCGGACTTGGCCATGCTGGGCGAAGTACATGCGTTCCAGCATGCGCAGCTCGACCTGACTGATAGCGCTGCGATACGGGCCTGTATCAAGCGCTTACAGCCGACTGTGATCGTGAATGCGGCCGCGTACACCGCAGTAGACAAAGCCGAGACCGAGCGTGACCTTGCCTGGGCTGTCAATGCGACGGCCCCTGGCGTGCTGGCGCAGGCGGCGACAGAGTTGGGCGCTCTGCTGGTGCATTACTCCACCGATTATGTGTTCGATGGCAAGCAGGACTATGCCTATGTGGAGACGGACAGCACCGGCCCGCTCAATGTTTATGGTGCCAGTAAATTGGCCGGCGAACAGGCGATCCAGGCTGCAGGCGGGGATCATCTGATCTTGCGCACCAGTTGGGTCTACGGCCCGGTTGGCCAGAACTTTCTGCATACGATACTGCGACTGGCGCGCGCACGCGAGCAGTTGAATGTGGTGGCCGATCAGATTGGCGCGCCGACTTCCACGCTGGCCATCGGTGCTGCTACCGTGGAGTTGCTGCGGCAGCCATGGCATAGTTCACACAGCGGTATCTATCATCTGACCTGCGCAGGCGTGACCAGCTGGCATGGCTATGCCCGTGCCATCGTCACGCATTACGCAAGCTGGCATGGCTGGCCTGCGCTGAAATTAAAGCCCGAGGCTATTCTGCCCATTGCTGCGCGTGACTATCCGGTCGCTGCGCAACGACCACACAACTCCTGTCTGGATAACAGCAAACTCAGGCAATGCTTTGACCTTGCCTTGCCCGATTGGCAACAGGCATTGCAGGAGGTGATGTCGCGATTGTCCCTGGATACAGCTCCGTGAAAACGGTATTCCGGGCAGCACACGCGCTTGAAGCGCATATGATCAAACATCTGCTGGAGCTGGAGCATATCCCTGCCTTCATCTCGGGCGAGTTCCTGCAGGGCGGGGTGGGGGATCTGCAGGCCCATGATCTGGTGCAAGTGGGCGTGCATGATGCCGATTATGAACAGGCACGCCAGATCGTGGCGCGCTGGGAAGCCGAGCAGCCCAGCGCCGAGGTGAATTCAGCTCAGCCTGCTGCCAGCAGGGACAGCCGCAGCCGTTATGTGGGGATCTTTCTGTTGGGCGTGTTGGTCGGGGTGTTGCTTAGCTAATGGCGTGTTCACCTGCAAGATTTAGCCTGGCTGCATGGTGAAGCATGGCGACCGCCGTGCTCGCTGCGGGAATCGAGCAGCTCGATCCCGGTCTTGGTCAGATCAACTTGGTTTGATCAGTTTGTTTAATTAGTTTGATTTGATCAGTTTGGTTTGGTCAAACAGTACAGCCTGATGCTAGTGCATCTGCCCAGCTATTGGGCGTTTCATACAAGCGCACGCGTTCCAGTTTGAGATGGTTACCGTAGGTGTCCTGATACTCGGCCTGCAGGATACGGAACGCTTCAGCGGCCATGTTCTCTGCAGTGGGCACCGTGTTCATGACCACGGTCTTGTGGTCAGGCAAGGTGTCCAGGAAGCTGCGTACGGTGTGGTCATCCTTGTACACCAGGAAGGCGTGATCCCAGACATCCACCACGGCGCGCCGTGCGATCGCCTTCACGTCGGAAAAGTCCATCACCATGCCGTTCTCGGAAGCACCTTCCTGCTGGATGATGTCACCTGACAGGGTGATCTCGATGGCGTAACGGTGCCCGTGCAGGTTGCGGCACTGGCTCTTGTGGCAGGGAATGCGATGACCGGCATCGAATTCCAGACGGGTGGTGATATGCATAGCCGGATTATAGCGGTTACAGGCCAGCCAGTGTGCTGACATGCGCAGCCGCGCAGTCCGCCAGCGCGTCCAAGCGGTAGCCGCCCTCCAGTACCGACACCACCCGGCCTTGTGCATGGCTTGCCGCGATTTCCATAATGAAGCGTGTCACCCAGGCATAGTCGTCGCGCTGTAAGCCCAGCTGCGCCAGCGGGTCATCGGCATGCGCGTCAAAACCAGCGGAGACGAACACCATCTGCGGCTTGAAGCGCGCCAATGCTGGCGCGAACTGGCGTGTCACCGCTTGCCGGAAGGCGCTGCCATCACTTTCCGCATGGAGCGGCACGTTGATCATGCGTTCGGTGCGGCTATCGGCGCCTTTGCCGGGGTAGAACGGGTGCTGGAACGTGGAGCACAGCATCACGCGGGCATCGTCACGGAAGATGTCCTCGGTGCCGTCGCCGTGGTGCACATCGAAGTCGATGATGGCCGCGCGTTGCAGGCCGTACACGGCCAGTGCATGGGCCACCCCTACCGAAATCCCATTGAAGATACAGAAGCCAGCCGCCGTCTCTCGCCCGGCATGATGGCCGGGCGGGCGCACGCAGCAGAAGGCATTGTGCGCCTTGCCTTGCATGACCAGGTCGGTAGCCAGCACGGCGGCGCCGGCGGCATGCAACACTGCAGACAGTGACATCGGGCCCATGGCGGTGTCCGGGTCCAGCCTGACCAGGCCAGCCTTGGGGGCGATGCGGCGAATGTGCTGGACATAGGCGGGTGTGTGCACGCGGGTCAGTTGCGCATCCGTGGCGGCGGGTGCCTCATGGATCTGTAGTTTAGACAGCAGGCCGTCTCGTTCCAGACGGTCACGGATGGCGGTGATGCGGGCGGGGGACTCCGGATGCTGCCCGTCCATGACATGCAGCAAGGTATCCGGATGGGTGATGAAGGCAGTGCGGTTCATGATACTTAAGCTCAGGCGCCGCCCAGTTCGCGCACCAGTTCCTGGAAGTAATCCAGCCGTTGCTGCTGGATCTGGCCGCTGGCCACAGCGGCGTGGATGGCACAGTCTGGTTCATGCACATGACGGCAGTTATTGAAGCGGCATTTGCCCAGATGCGGCCTGAACTCGATGAAGGCTTGTTCCAACTGCTCGATATCCAGATGGTGCAGGCCGAATTCCTGTAGACCGGGTGAGTCGATCAGGTCGCTCTCCGCGTTTAGGTGGTATAGATGTGCGGCTGTGGTGGTGTGTTTGCCGCTATCCAGCACGGCCGATACTTCCTGCGTGCGCACGCCTTGATCGGGCAGCAGTGCGTTGACGATGGTGGATTTGCCCATGCCGGATTGTCCCACCAGCACGCTGACATGGCCTTGCAGCCAGGGCAGCAAGGGGGCGATATCCTGCTTGGCCGACAGCGCCTGCACCCGGTAACCCAGCGCACTGTAATGGGCGAGTTGTTGCAGCGCCGCGCTGTTGTCGGCCAAGTCACATTTGTTGAGCACTATCAAGGCCTCGATCCCGGCCGCTTCCGCCGCGATCAGGCAGCGGTTGAGCAGGGATTCGTAGAAGCTGGGCGTGGTGGCCAGCACGATCACGATCTGCGTGACATTGGCCGCCAGCATCTTGGTGCGGAAGGCGTTGCTGCGATACAGCAGGCTGCGTCGCTCATGGATGTGCTCCACCACGCCTTCGCTGTGGTCGGTGCGCTTGATATCGACCTGGTCGCCACAGGCGACGTCGGTCTTCTTGCCGCGTGTGACGCAACTCATGCGCTTACCGTCCGGCAGCTCCACGGAATAGCGTTTGCCGTAGGCAGCAACCACCAGGCCGGACAAGGTACTCAAAGGCTTACTTTTGGAATTTGTAATAGTGATCGTTCAAGTAGCGGGTCACATGCAGTTCTTCATCATCGAACCACTTGAGTCCCAAGTTGGTATTGCAGTTGCGCACCTGCGTCAGCAGGCCCGCGGAGGTTTTTACCAGTCTGTGCTCGCGCGTGTAGATGCCAGAACCATCGCCACCAAAGCGGTCGGCATGACAGCTGATGCACTGTTTTTCGACCATGGCCTTGCCTATCACCGGGTCGCCCGCACTGAACAGCGGCGTCGCCTGCGCCAAGCTGGCGCACAGCGTGGAGATCAATAACAGGGCAATTCTTCGCATGGTGGAGCTCCTGTTCAGTGTGGCTGTCGGTTGGGCCGCGCGTTCGCTGTCAGGCCTTCTTCAACAATTTCGCGATACGCAGGCTGGCTGGCGGATGCGAGTCGTAGAAGTTGGAATGCAGCGGATCTGGCGTGAGTGTGGACGCGTTGTCACGGTACAGCTTGACCAGCGCGCGGATCAGATGCCCGGCATCTGCGTGCTTTGCCGCGTAAGCGTCAGCTTCGAACTCGTTCTTGCGTGAGTAGCTTGCCATCAGCGGGCGCAGCAGGAACAGAAACACCGGGCTGACCAGCAGGAACAGCAACAGGGCCATGTGGTCGCTACTTTGCGCCACGCCCAGGCCAGTGTAGAACCAGTCCTGTTGCTTGAGCCAGCCCAGCAAGGCCAGGCCAACGAAACTCACAAAGAACATCATGGCGATACGCTTGATCACGTGGCGATGACGGAAGTGACCCAGCTCATGCGCCAGCACCGCTTCGATCTCGTCAGTATCCAGACGCTCCAGTAGAGTGTCGAAGAACACCACACGCTTGCTGGCACCGAAACCGGTGAAGTAGGCATTGCCGTGGCTGCTGCGTGCAGAACCGTCCATCACGAACAACCCTTGCGACTTGAAGCCACACTTGGTGAGCAAGCTTTCGATACGCGCTTTGAGTGAATTATCAGTCAATGGCGAGAATTTGTTGAACAGCGGCGCGATGAAGGTGGGGTAGATGGCCAGCATCAGCAGGTTGAATACGCTCCATACCACCCACAGGTACAGCCACCAGTAATCGCCAGCCCCTTGCATCAGCCACAAGGCTGCGCCCAGGATCGGTGCGCCAAGCAGTACGCCCACCAGGCTATGTTTGAGCAGGTCGGAGAAGAACATCGACGGCGTCATCTTGTTGAAGCCGAAACGTGCATCCACCACAAATGAACGGTAATAATCGAAAGGCAGATCCACCAGGCTGCTGATCACCAGTGCGGAGACGATCACCAGTGCGCCGCGTAGCATCTCGGGTTCGGCCAGCACGCTGCGCCAGCTTTCATCCAGCCATTGCAGGCCGCCACCAATCGTGAACAGGGCCAACAGTAGTGCCTGTGCAGCCGCTTCGCTGATGACTAGGCTGGTCTTGGCAGAAGAGTAATCAGCAGCCTTTTGATGGGCCTCCAGACTGATGCTGTCAGCAAAGGCAGCAGGCACTTGGTCGCGGTGTGACTGGATGTGGCGGATGTGCCGCTGGCCCAGCCATACGCGGGTCAGCGTGGTCAGAACGAGCAGGGCGATGAAGACGGTGGTCAGGGTGGATGCCATGGTTTTTATACTTTATCGGTTAAACTATTGTCATTATGAAGCAGCGCTCGGCGTAAGGTTCACCGGGCGTCCCATCCTCATCGCATTTTAATGGAAATCATGATGTCACAGGACAATCTCATCTGGCTGGATATGGAAATGAGTGGTTTGCTGCCAGATAGTGACCGCATTCTGGAGCTGGCCGTGGTGGTCACTGACCCGCAGCTCAATGTACTTGCCGAATCCCCGGTGCTGGTGGTGCACCAAAGTGATGCCGTGCTGGATGGCATGGATGCCTGGAACAAAGGCACACATGGCCGTTCCGGCCTGATCGACAAGGTCAAAGCCTCCACACTGAATGAGGCGGCGGCCACCGAGCAGATGATCGCCTTCCTCAAGCCCTGGGTGCCTGCCGGCAAGTCGCCTATGTGTGGCAACTCCATCTGCCAAGACCGACGTTTCATGGCACGCTACATGCCCGATCTGGAGGCATATTTCCATTACCGTAATCTGGATGTGAGCGTGTTCAAGGAGCTGGCCAGACGCTGGAAACCGCAGATCTATGCTGGCTTCAAAAAGGCCAGCAAGCATGAGGCGCTGGCTGATATTTATGAATCAATTGAAGAGCTTAAGTATTACCGCGAGCATTTTATCAAGCTTGATTAAAGCTGTAGCCACTCGTTTTCGGGCATGACGTAAGGCTAAAAAAAGGGGTGCGGTAGACGCACCCGAGGGGAGGAGAAATACAGCTTTGGAGAAAGCTCACTGTTAGATAAGCATCTTCTATGCCAAGCGATGAACGCACTTTAGCTTTCAAGTGTGACGAAACCGTGACAAAAAAGTGAAAACCCCAAAAAGCGAATAGCCCCAAAAGGAAAAACCCACAGCGCAGTGCGCCTTGCGGGTTTTTTGTTGCCTGCACGCCTTGGATCGTGGCCCTAGCTTGCATCCCACCAAAACTTGGACGGGGCAAAGCACGCACTGGTGATACTCAGTCCGTTTCAGTCACGCAGCAAATGGGCATATAGATCCAGATAAGCCTGTGCGCTGTGGTCCCAGCCCAGATCAAGCCGCATGCCGTTGCGCTGTATCTTGCGCCACGTCTTGCTGTCGGCGTAGTAAGCGCAAGCACGGTTGATGGCGTCATGCAGCTGACCTGCATCGGCATGCTCGATCACGAAGCCGCTGGCCGTGTTGTTGGCCAATGTCGTGTCATTGCTGTCGATCACCGAGTCTGCCAAGCCGCCAGTACGCGTCACGATGGGGGGCGTGCCGTAACGCAGGCCATACATCTGGTTCAGGCCGCAGGGTTCGAAGCGTGACGGCATGACGAACATATCCGCTCCGGCCATGATCTGGTGCGACAGGGGTTCGTTGTAGCCTATGGTCACGCTGACACGTTGCGGATAGCGCATGGCCAGCTCGCGGAACCCGGCTTCCATGCCGGCATCACCACCACCCAGCACCACGATCTGACAGCCTTGTTCCACCAGCGGCGCGGCGATGCTGAGGAAGACGTCCAGCCCCTTCTGGTAGGTCAGGCGGCTGACCACGCCCAGCAGAGGGGCTTGCGCATCCTGCTGCAAGCCTTGGGCTGCCTGCAGTGCTTTCTTGACGGTTTTCTTGGCGGCCAGGTGGTCGGCGTCATAGGGGTTGACCAGATGCGGGTCATTGGCCGGGTTCCATTCCTCGGTTTCTATGCCGTTCAGGATGCCGCGTATGTCATGGCTGCGTTTCGCTAGCAGGCCTTGCATGCCAAAACCGAAGGTCTCGGTCTGGATCTCGCGTGCATAGCTGGGGCTCACCGTGCTAATCCCATCAGCATAGAAGATGCCCGCCTTGAGGAAGGACATCTGCTGGTGATATTCCAAGCCTTCCATCTGATAGCTTTCACCCGGCAGGCCCAGGCGTTCCACCCAGCTGGGTGGGTAACAGCCCTGGAACGCCATGTTATGCAAACTGATCAGTGACTTTGCGCAGGGTTTGCGCATGAAACGCATGTAGGCAGGCACCAGACCGGTCTGCCAGTCATTGCAATGCACGATATCCGGTTGCCAGTCTTGCAGCGGAGTGTCCGGGCTGCCAAGCAGGGCGGCGATGCGCGATAAAATGCCGAAGCGTAGCGGATTGTCTTCCCAGTCACGACCACCCGCGTCGATATACGGCCCGCCAGTGCGCTGGTAAAGGCCAGGACACTGGATCGCCAGCACCGGCACGCCGGTATCCGGCATGTCGCCTAGGATCAGCTCGGCCGTTCCTATCAGTGGCAGATGCTGCAAAGTGGCGACGGGACGGCTGTTCTGCAGCTTTTCCAGCACGGCAGGGTAACCGGGGATCAAAATGCGTACATCGACGCCACGTTGTTGCAGTGCGGCAGGCAAAGAGCCGCTGACATCGGCCAGACCGCCGGTTTTGATCAGCGGATAGGCTTCAGAACTCACAAATAGGATACGCAAGGCTTAAGTCTTTATAATGAGGAGGACGGCTGCGGATTCTCTAGGATACACACTAAAGTGTGGGAATCTTTTGGCTGGCCTCATGATACTGACGAGCGCATGACGAATCAAGGCAGGCCGGGCGTGGTTGTATCGCTGGTGAGCCTGGCTTGAAGACAACAAACTTGGCTTGAGGACAACGAAGGAGCACGCATGAACCTGAGTGGATTTGCCGCAGTTGGCCTAGGCGCCGCCTGTGGCGCCTGGCTGCGCTGGCTGCTGAGCCACAGCCTGAACCATCTGCTGCCCGGCTTGCCACTGGGTACGCTGATCGCCAACCTGACGGGGGCTTACCTGATCGGCCTCGCCCTGGGCTTGTTTGCGTTGAACCCCGCCATTTCTCTGGAAGCACGTCTGTTGATCACCACTGGTTTTCTAGGCGGTCTTACCACCTTCTCCACGTTCTCTGCTGAAGCGATTGGGCTGTTCTCGCGCCAAGAGTATGGATGGGCGGCGGCCCATATTCTGGGACATTTACTAGGTTCTTTACTGATGACAGCCCTGGGTTTGTGGACTGTGCAGATGCTTAGGAATTAGGCGATTTTCAAGTTGGTCAGCTTCGTTACTAGCTTAAGTCTTTGTTCCAAAAGGTTGCCATAATTAGTTTGTGTTCAAAGTAAATTCCCTTAATTTTCATTATTTTCCTGCAATCTCTGAAAGTAATATCAAAGCTATACCCCTTAAGAGGTGTAGTCGCAAAAAATGCAAAGCAGATACGATGGTTACGGCTATCAGTTTTGGCCTTTGCATACCCATTCGGCTTGCGCTACTCATCAAATTTTAAGGAATCACTCATGGCACTCCGTACTTTCAATACACTTGCAATCGCCGCCATTCTTGGCATGTCTGTGAATGTGCAGGCAGATTCCAGCAAACCAGCAGGCTCCGGCCCCAACCCATATTCGGACTGCGGTATCGGTGCTGCACTGTTCTCCAATACCGGCTGGGCTGCCGTTACCTCCAACGTAATCTGGGATCTGGGGTCCACTGCCATCACCTCGGCAACCGCGTCACCTGAGACTTGCTCCGGCAAGAACATCAAAACGGCACTGTTCATCCGCGATACCTACACCCAACTGGTCGAAGAATCAGCCGCTGGCGATGGTATGCACCTCAAGACGGCGCTTAATCTGGTGGAGTGTGGTGAAGCTCAGCAGTCGAGCGCCATCCAGGCTGTACGTGGCGAGATGGGCGCCGCCTTGTCCAACGTGGACTACCAAGGCAAAACCCATCTGGAGAAATCTGCTGATTTCTATAACGTGATCAATAAAGCGGCGGCTACGCACTGCAGCGTCTGATTTTTAGCGCTGTATCAAGAAAAGCAGGCGTCATGCCTGCTTTTTTATGTTCACTGACTTGCTCGAAGCCGCTCATGCCCCTACGCCTCCTTTTTGCCATGATCTTTTTTGGTGTGGTCGTTTCTGCTCATGCCGACCCCGTTGATATCGAAATCCAGTCGCGGTTGTCGGCTGAACCTGTCTGGCTCCGGCTGCTGCACTATGAACGACCGGTGGCTATGCCTGGCGCGATGCGCAGTGCCATCCACGCCGGTGACTTCTTTTTGTCAGCACAGGGCGACACCGATGCAAGGGCAGAACTTGCTGCCACACTGGCGGCGATGGCTTCTGAAGAGGTCACCTCAGACCAGCACGTGCGCTGCCGCTTTCCTGCACGGGTGGCCTGGTTAGAGCAACAATTAAAACAACACAGTGATTTTGATTTGGCTGCGCATTGCCCTGCCTTGCAACGCTGGCGCACTGAGTACCCGGTCAACTCGATTAGTGTGGTGCTTGCTACCGGCTATCTTGGCAATCCTGCTTCTTACTATGGCCACACCTTGATCAAATTCAATGGCCCGACAACAGGCAGCAGCACACAACTGCAGAACAAGACCCTCAACTACGGCGCGATCGACACCCGTGGAGACAATCCAGCGGTGTACATCGCCAAGGCTGTCCTCGGTGGATATGAAGCCGGCTTCAGCGAAGTGGATTTCTATGTTCATGAGAACACTTACGGCGAGAACGAACATCGCGATCTTTGGGATTTCGAGCTCGATCTGCCCGCCCGCGATGTGGCCTTCGTGACAGCCCATGCTTGGGAACTGATGGGCCAGCGATACAACTATTACTTCTTCCGCCAGAACTGTGCCTATCGCATGGCCGAGATCCTGCAGCTCTTGCCTGGCCTAGAGATCATCCCACCAGCGCGCCCGTATACCATCCCACAATCACTCACACAGCAGATCGGCACCGCACGCTATGCAGGCGCGCCACTCCTGAAGCAGGTGCGTTATTTCCCGTCCCGGCAGGCGCGCTTCTATTCCCGCTTCCAGAGCCTCACGCCAGAGCAGCGCCACATCATGAAGCGTATGGTGCTGGAGGGGATGGATACTCAAACGGAGGCTTTTAACGCTTTGCCCTTGCAAGCCCGATATCAGCTCATCGATAGCATGGTGGATTATCACCAGTTCGCCAACGAAGCCCCACAAGCTGGCCAGAGCCAGCATCCGGATTACATCAAGGCGCTTGCCATGCGGTTTGCCTTGCCGCCACTTGCGCAATCAGAAGTGCCACACCCTGTCACTTCCCCGGATATTGGTCGCCCACCGAGCTGGGCACAGGTGGGCATCATGCATGCCAGTGAAGCAGGAGACGCCCTCAGTATCCGCATCCGGCCAGCCTATTACGATGCGCTGGATGGCGACGGCAGTCATGTCAGGAATGCAGCCCTGACTATGGGCGACACCCAGTTGACGGTGCGTGAAGGGCAGTTCAGGCTGCACAAGCTGGATATCGTCAGTGTGGAGTCAGCCAATCCCGGCATCTCCGGCTTGCCCAAAGACGATGGTGTTGCCTGGAAGGTCAGGTTCGGTGCCGAGCAGGGCAAGGTAGGCTGTCTGGATTGCCTGGTCGCACGCGCTCAAGCGGATGCAGGGATGGGGCGACAGCTATCCACCCGTAGCTTTGTCGCAGCTTATCTGGGAGGAGGCATCCAGGCGGACCGCTACGATCAAGGTACCCTGTTCGCCAGAGCTTCAGCCGATGCCATCTATCGGTTTTTCGAGCGTGTGAGTTGGAAAGGCAACATAGAATTGCGTCAGGGGCTGGAACGGGGTGTGCAGGAGCTACTGATAGTGCGCAGTGATGTGCGCTGGGCATGGTCCACGCTGGTGGATCTGCGGCTCAGTTATGAAGGCAGTACTGGCGCAGTTGACGGGCATGTTTTGAGTCTGGGCACCGGAATATATTGGTGATGAAGGTGTGGCAGGCCTTGGCATCAAAGCATGTGCTGATGTAAGGTCAAGTAGGGCAGTTGGTGTGGATAACTTTCTGTTAATGAATAGGATATGGTGTTTGATCTTGCTAAGGTTCAGTGGACCCATTAAAAATGGTTTTGATAATCTGACCCTTAAATGAGATAAGACACGACTTTTTCGTACATGATGTTGATTAGGTTATATTTTTATGGTGTCTGACTCCGTTATTGTCACAGCCTGGCCGCACAGTTCGTTAGAGGAGGTTTTATGAAGCTACTGGATAAAACGTTAGGTCAGTTTTTAAATGTCTATGGAATATATTGGCATGGAGGAAAAACATACTTTTATTGCTTTCCTAACAATGGCGTTGGCATATCAAGCTATGGCGAAGAAGAAGTAGAGGTTGTTGATTCAAAAATTAGTGTCGGTTTTGAATACAAGATTACTGGCCACGGCATTCCCGGAATTTTTCACCGTCAGCTGTTAGCCGAAAATCTTCTTGATGCTCTGCTTGAACATGACCCGGAAGCTTACAGGAAATTTATCTTGTTAATAGGCGGCGCTCCTTAATCCAACTATCAAGCGCAGGGGAGACTTGCTTTGTGGGAATAAATGGGGTCAGTCTGATCTTACCCACGTTTGGCGGACAACTTAAATTAGGGGTTGATTTGTAGTAGTCGCGACCCGATCTGAACCTACTTTTTTCTCCGATCCGCATCAGCTCATCGACCAATGCAGCTTCGCCCTCCATCGCAATACCAACTTCTTCCACCAGCGATGAAAAGCTCGGATCGTTCCTGAGCTCTTCACCAAACTGCCAGGTCAGCACGTTCTCCACAAACAGCCTGACGACTTTGTGCTTTTTGCGCGCATCGTCTTGATCGATCGCGCTGATCAGACCGACGATTCTTTGCTTGAGCGCTTCAGGTGTAGGCTTCTGTGCCGGTGCCCGCTGGGCTTGCGTGTGGGTGGATTTATCAGCACCTAAAACCTGGCCTTTGGCCGTGGTTTCTGTCACCGCTTTTCTGCGGATGAGTTCTGCGATGCTGTCGAGTGAGGAAAGCGGGTCCATGGAATGGCGCTGAACCGGTTGGGCTCTACCTCCATAGCATCAAACAAAAAGCCCGCACAGTGATGTGCGGGCTTTTATAATTTGGCTCCTCGACCTGGGCTCGAACCAGGGACACACGGATTAACAGTCCGTTGCTCTACCGACTGAGCTATCGAGGAATCGGTGAAGGCGTGATAATAATGACTCAAGCCCGATTGGTCAATCATCTCTGAGGCGATTATGAAGAAAAAATGTATGCGCGCGCTGCTTGCGTTGGCACTGCTGTTGTGCATGCTTTTGATCTTGCCATGGCTGATGCCCTTGGGCGGTTTTATTCCCAGGCTGGAACAGCAGGCGACCGCAAGTCTGGGAGTGCCGGTCCGTGCAGGCAGTTTGCGCCTGAGCTTGCTGCCCGCACCGCACTTGACGATCAGCCGCCTGGCTGTTGGGGCAGGCGATGTATTGATTGCGGAGCAGGTGGCGGTGTTGCCCAGTTTGCTCCCCCTGTTGTCTGGCCGTTTTGTGGTCGCCAGAGTGATGGTGGAGGATGTCCGCCTCAAATCGGGCGCTATCGAAATGCTGGCCTCGATGACCTCGTCCGCTAGCACCAGCTCGCCCGCAGTGCAGTTGGGCCGCCTGTCCTTGCGGCGCGTCAAGCTGGACTGGCCAGAGATGGTGCTGCCCACGATGGATATCGATATCGCGCTTACGGCACTGAATACCTTGCGCTCGGCACAGTTGCGCAGCGTGGACAACAAGCTACAGATGGATCTGGAGCCGGATACAGATGGTTATGCTATAAGCGCAACAGCCAAGGATTGGGTCTTGCCGTTTGGACCGCCGCTATTGATGGACCAGCTCAACATGCGTTTGCGTCTGCAAGGTCAGGCATTGCATATCCAGTCCATGCGTGCAGCCATGTATCAAGGTCAGCTGAGCGCTGAGGGTAAGCTAAGCTGGCTCGGGCCCTGGCAACTGGACGGTGTATTCAAGCTGGATAAGCTGGCTTTGCAAGAGCCGGTGACTTTGCTCAGCGGCAAGCGGCGGTTGAGTGGCCATCTGTTCGCGGATGGAAAACTCTCGGCGCGTGCCAGCGAGCCCGGTTCGCTGGCCCAGACGCTGAAGGCAGATGTTCAGTTTCGTGTGGAGGATGGAGTGTTGTACGGGCTGGATCTGGCGCGTGCTGCCAGCCTGTTGTTGAAACAGGGCGCGCAGGGTGGCGAGACACAGTTCGACCGTTTATCAGGGCAGCTTGATGCAGTTGGCGCGCGCTACCAGTTCAGGCAGCTGAAGATCGCCTCTGGCTTGTTGACTGGGGAGGGCAAGCTCACCATCATGCCGGAAAAAACGCTGGATGGCGTCATGCAGGTGGCGCTGAAGCGCAGTGTGAGCCTCGTGGCCATCCCCTTGCAGGTGTCTGGCACACTGGCGCAGCCCACTGTGTTTCCCACCAAAGCTGCATTGGCGGGAGCAGCGGCTGGCACTGCATTGATGGGGCCGGGGGTGGGCACCAGCCTGGGGGTGAAAGCCGCTGGTGCGGTAGACAAATTGAAAGGTCTGTTCGGCGGCAGCAAGGATTAAGCTTGCTATAGCCGCGCTTGGCGCCTCAACAGTGCTGGCAGATCGGCGATCGAATCGATGATGGCATCAGGCGTGATGCTGGATGCAGCGGCGTAGGCCGCGCGGTATTTGCCTGTGCGTACCAGGATGCCGACCAGGCCGGCTTGCTGTGCACCACCGATATCGGAATCGATGTCGTCACCTATCATCCCCACCTCGGCTGCCTGCAGTTGCATATCCTGCAGGGCGATCCGGAAGAAATCCGCAGAGGGTTTGCCTATGATCATCGCTTCGCGTCCGCTGGCATATTCCAGGCCGTGGATGAAGGCGCCGATATCCAGCTGCAAGCCGTGTTCGGTCTGCCAGAAGCGGTTCTTGTGGATGGCGATCAGCTTGGCGCCCTGCATCAGGCTGTTGAACACCTCGTTGAGCAGGCGATAAGACCAGCGTTCGCCCATGTCGCCGATGAGGATGTAGTCAGGGTCGCTGTCCGATTGCGCCAGCCCGGCGAAATCCTGCTTCACGTCGTCCGCCATCAGCAGGCGGCATACCGGGTTGCTCAAGCCCTGCAGATAGCGTAGCGCCGCTTGTGGTGCACTGACGATCTCGCAGGCGGGGATGTCAAAGCCGAGCGCGCTGAGCTTGTGTTGCAGGGAATGCAGCGACAGGGTGCTGGTGTTGGTGACGAAGCGGCAGGGCAGCCCGCTACTGCGCAGGCGGGCGACCGCTTCGATGGCACCCGGAATGGGGGTGCTGCCGGTATACAGCACACCATCCAGGTCGAACAGCATGCCATGCAGGTGAGTCAGCTCCGTGTTCATCGCGCGCTCCCAAATCAACGGCCAGCTCAGAGATGAGCTCAGCGGTGAGCTTGGTCATCACCTCGGCCGCAGCTTGGCCATCAGCTCAGTTATCAGCGGCAAGCCGGATCGGCATGCCTGTCATCCGTGTGGATGCAACAGGCGTGCCAGATCTGTCAGGACAAAGCGGCCTGGATGCGGTCCAGCGCGTTGCGCAGGTTGTCCATGGAGGTGGCGAAGGAGATGCGGAAATACCCTTCCGCACCAAAAGCGGAGCCAGGCACCACGGCAACACCCGCGGATTCCAGAAAATACTCCGACAAGGCCAGGTCATTGGGCGCGCTGATCTTGCCAGCCTCATGCAAGCGCACGATGGCATCACGCGCATCCGGGAACGCGTAGAACGCGCCACCCGCTCGGATGCACTTCAGGCCAGGCATGGCGTTGAAGCGGTCCACTACGTAGTCATGACGCGCACGGAACGCCACCAGCATGGGCTCTATGCACTCTTGTGGGCCGTCCAGGGCGGCTTGTGCCGCTACCTGCGAGATGGAGGTCGGGTTGGAGGTGGACTGCGATTGCAGCACTTCCATGGCCTTGATGATATGCGCGGGCCCAGCGGCGTAGCCGATACGCCAACCTGTCATGGAGTAGGCTTTGGAAACGCCGTTCAATACCACACAGCGCGATTTCAGCTCAGGGGCAGCGTTGAGGATGTTGTGAAACTTTTCGCCGCTCAGGTTCACATGTTCGTACATGTCATCGGTGGCCACCAGCACCTGCGGATGGCGCTTCAGCACTTCGCCCAGCGCCTGCAGCTCGGTCAGGCTGTACACCGAGCCCGTCGGGTTGGAAGGCGAGTTGATCATGAACATGCGGGTCTTGGGCGTGATCGCCGCTTCCAGCTGGGCAGGCAGCAGTTTGAAACCCTGCTCGATGCCGCAGTTGATGATGACTGGCTTGGCGCCTGCCACCATGGCAATGTCCGCATACGATACCCAGTAGGGGGCGGGGACGATGACTTCATCACCGGGGTTCAGCACCGCCAGTGCCAGATTGAAGATGCACTGCTTGCCGCCTACGCCGACGATGACTTCGTTCACGCCATAATCAAAGCCATTGTCACGCTTGAACTTGGCGACGATGGCTTTTTTGAGTCCGGGGATGCCGGAAACCGGTGTGTATTTGGTGAAACCGCTGTCGATGGCCTGCTTGGCAGCATCCTTGATGTGCTGCGGGGTGTCGAAATCAGGCTCGCCTACACCAAGGCCTATGATGTCACGGCCTTCAGACTTGAGTTTTGCGGCCCGTGAAGATACAGCCAGTGTGGGTGATTCTTTGATGGTCTGTACCAGGGCGGAGAGACCGAACTGTGGCGATTCCAAAATGACGTTTCCTGCTGAATAGCGATAAAAGCGTGATTTTACGCATAAAAGCCATCCGGCGGAACTCTCAACTACGATAGCGGCGGCGGTGAAGGTGCCGCCGCTATGCGCTTACTCGCAACTGCCTTTGCAGCCTACCGTTTTGCTGAATTCGGCCGCCAGATCTTCATCGATCTTGAGCAGGGCCACATTGACTGCCTTGACTTCGTTCTTGTCGCCTTTATTCGAGGCGATCACGCCGATGCGGAACAGGGAATCCGTATTGAGCGGTTCCAGCGCGATGGATTTGCGGTAGGCAGTTTCCGCCTCGTCCAGCTTGCTCATATTCTCCAGCGCATTACCCAGCTCGTACCAGGCGTCGCTGTTGGCAGGCTCGGCCTTGATCCAGGCGCGTGCCACCTGCTCCAGCTTGGCCCAGTCGCCATTGATCTCGGGCACGGCCACTTGCATGAAGAACGGTTTGTTGGCTTCATCGTCTTCCCAGAACGCCTGACCGACGATGGGGAACACGGTTTCCACCGGTTGTTTCTGCAGACTATCCAGCCATTCCACCGGCACAGCATAGAAGTAGGCGACGCGACCTGTGGTTTTGAAGGTGTTGATGCCGATCAGTCTGCCGTCCCCGTCATACAAGCCGCTGCCGCTCGCGCCAAGTGCAAAGCGGGCTGTGCTGCGGACGATAAAGCCCTCTTGTTGCTTGAACAGGGATTTCACGCTGCCCAGCGAGGTGAGTGCGTTCGGCACGCCACTGGAATGACCGATCGCCACCACTTGCTGGCCTTTCTTCATGTCGGCTGACCGACCCAGCTCTACCGGCTTTACCGGCAGGCCGGTGGTGGTCATCAGGCACAGGTCATGCCAACGATCCGCCTGCACCGAGTTCACCGTGTAGGAGTCTTCGCCTTGCGAAACCCAGGGTTGTTTGGTCTGACGGAAGATATGGCAATTGGTCAGTACCTTGTTCTCGGCCACCACCACCCCGGAGCCATAGGCCATGCCGCCGTCTGGTTTATAGCCACGTATCATCACGGTGCCAAAGAACGACTGCAGTAACTTGACCTTGTCATAAGCGTGAGCGGTGGGCAATGCACTAAAGGTCAGCAACAGGATCAGCAGGTGGCGCATGGTTTTCCCCAGAAGAATACGATTTTGTTTTATCAGCAAACTTATTGTCTACCAATGACACGATGCAGCTTACATAAGTTCTAGCCCGCACTGATAGAATGACAGACACCCTTTTTTGGCAATGGCATCGTGATCGTCACTTATCCCGGCAGCAAATATCAGTTACATCAGCCGTTCCCGCCTGCGGGCGACCAGCCTCAGGCCATCGAAAAGCTGGTACACGGCATCAATCAGGGGATGCAATATCAGACGCTACTGGGCGTGACCGGCTCTGGCAAGACCTTCACCATGGCCAATGTGATCGCGCAGATCGGGCGTCCGGCCATCGTCATGGCACCGAACAAGACGCTGGCAGCGCAGCTGTATTCGGAATTCCGCGAATTCTTCCCTAATAATGCCGTGGAGTATTTCGTCTCTTATTACGATTACTACCAGCCTGAGGCGTATGTGCCTTCGCGTGACCTGTTCATCGAGAAGGATTCCAGCATCAACGAGCATATCGAGCAGATGCGCTTGTCGGCCACCAAAGCGCTGCTGGAGCGTGAGGACACGGTCATCGTGGCGACCGTATCTGCCATCTATGGTATCGGTGACCCAGGCGAGTACCACGGCATGGTGCTGCACATCCATCAGGGCATGAAGATAGCGCAGCGCGACATCGTCAACAAACTGGTGGCCATGCAGTATGACCGCAACGATTTCGATTTTTCGCGCGGTGCCTTCCGCGTGCGTGGCGATGTGGTCGATGTGTTCCCGTCGGAAAACAGTGAGACGGCGGTACGCATCAGCCTGTTCGATGACGAGATCGAGGCCATCACCTTGTTTGACCCGCTCACCGGGCAGATCTTCAGCAAGATCCACAATTTCCGTATCTTCCCGTCCAGCCATTACGTCACGGCACGCGAGGCGACCATACGCGCCATGGAGACCATCAAGCAGGAACTGCGCGAGCGGGTGGATTTCTTCATCAAGAACAACAAGCTGGTGGAAGCGCAGCGTATCGAGCAGCGTACGCGCTTCGACCTGGAGATGCTCAACGAGATCGGCTTCTGCAAGGGCATCGAGAACTACAGCCGTCATCTGACCGGCCGCCAGCCTGGCGAAGCACCACCCACACTGATCGATTATCTGCCCCAGCATGCCTTGATGATCCTGGACGAGAGCCATGTCACCGTGCCGCAGGTGGGCGCCATGTACAAGGGTGACCGCGCGCGCAAGGAGAACCTGGTCGATTACGGCTTCCGCCTGCCTTCAGCGCTGGATAACCGTCCACTCAAGTTCGACGAGTTCGAACGCATCATGCGGCAATGCGTGTTCGTGTCGGCGACACCGTCGGAATACGAAGCCACGCATCAGCAGCAGGTGGTGGAGCAGGTGGCGCGCCCGACCGGCCTGATCGACCCGGAGATCATCGTCAAGCCTGCCGACACCCAGGTGGATGACTTGCTGTCCGAGATCAAGCTGCGTGTGGATATCGGCGAACGCGTGCTGGCCACCACGCTCACCAAGCGCATGGCAGAAGACCTGACCGATTATTTATCCGAGCACGGGGTCAAGGTGCGCTATCTGCATTCCGATATCGATACAGTAGAACGTGTGGAGATCATCCGTGACCTGCGTCTGGGGGAGTTCGATGTGCTGGTGGGCATCAACCTGCTGCGCGAGGGGCTGGATATCCCCGAAGTGTCGCTGGTGGCGGTGCTGGATGCCGACAAGGAAGGTTTCCTGCGTTCCGAACGCTCGCTGATCCAGACCGCCGGGCGTGCCGCACGTAACTTGAACGGCAAAGTGATCTTCTATGCCAACCGCATCACACGCTCGATGAAGCTGGCCATGGACGAGACCGAGCGCAGACGCAAAAAGCAGATGGCCTTCAATGCAGCGCATGGCATCACGCCCCGAGGCGTCAGCAAGCGCATCAAGGACATCATCGATGGTGTGTACGACAAGGACGAAGCCAAGCGTGAACTCAAGGCAGCACAGGACCAGGCCAGTTTTGAAGCGCTGAGTGAAAAGCAGCTGTTGAAAGAACTGAAACGCCTGGAAAAAGCCATGCACGACAGTGCGCGTAATCTGGAATTTGAAAAGGCGGCGGATTACCGCGACCAGGTAAAGAAGCTGAAGGCGCAGATCTACGGTGCTGAGGTCAGCGATGTTCACACGCAGCCCGACATAAACAAGACATAAGCATGGCGCGCAGACCTGCATGAAGACCGCGCAAGCTGTGCATATAATCCATCGTCGTCCGTCACTAAAAGGGGAGTAGTAGGTGCAAGACGATAGCGCATACCCGTTGGTGAAATGGTTGTCCGCACTGACGCTGTTAGTGGCGTTGACGGTATTGCTGGGCTGGTATCTACACATCGAGATCATGAAAAGTGTGATCCCGGGCCTGGTCAGCATGAAGATCAATACGGCGATCTGCTTTGCACTGCTGGCCATGACGACCGTGCTGCTACATGACAGACGCTACCCGCGCCTGCAAGCCTTGTTTGCGCAGATGGCGGCGTTGATCGCCTTCGCTACACTGCTGCAGTTCCTGTTCGATGTGGATTTCGGTATCGATCAGTGGCTGCAGCCAGCGGGGGCAGTGGGGGACACGCACAGCCCGTTCCCTGGGCGCATGTCGTTCTACAGTGCCATCAATTTCCTGTTGCTGACCAGTGCGTTCCAGCTGCGTCACATCCGGCAGGCTGCGCAACGTCATTTATCCGAATATTTATTGCTGCTTGCCTACGGCCTGCCTGTTGTGGCCTTGCTGGGTTACATCTTCGGCTGGGCCGATCTGATGGTGTTCGGCCATTCTTCGGCCATCGCCTTGCATACCAGCTTGTGCTTCCTGATGCTGATCACCGCGCAATTGATGCTGTTGACGCGCGATAAGGGCATGTCTGCGTTCATTCATTATCTGCGCCGTCATCTGGTCTGGATCGCGGTGGCGGTGTTTGCGGTCAGTGTACTTGCGGTGGCGACCAATATCGCCAAGAACAACCGTTCCAGTGACGACGTGGCAAACACCTATGAGGTGATCCTGAAATTGCAGACGCTGGTCTCCGAGCTGGAGCATTATCGTGGTGACGTGCGCTCGTATCTGTTGACCGGCGACGTCCGTTATTACGAAGTGGCCCGGGATGTGCCGTCCCGCATCTTATCGATGATGGCGGATATCGCCCCTATGCTGGAATACAACCCCCAGCAGTCGGCACGTTTCTCGCAGGTGAGCCGTTTGTTCGCACAGCGTGCCGCACTGGCAGAGTCACAATTGCAATTAAGGCATGATAGTGGCGAGCTGCTCAGTCGTTTGTACGCATTCACGATGCAGGCCGACCAGTATACGGACCAGATGGAAGTGCGCTTGAACTTGATCAAGAGCGAAGAGATCGGGCTGCTCTCGATGCGACGCCACGAACAGCGCCAGCACCAGACCACAGCACTGATCACGTCCAGCCTGATCTTTTTGCTTAGTTTTGTGGCATTGATCGTGGCTTATCTTTCTTCGCGCCGTGAATTGCAGCAGCGTCAGCTGATGCAGCAGGTGTTGCAGGAAAGCAAGCACGAGATCGAGCACCGCGAGCGTTTTCTGCGCTCCGTCACGGATAACATCCCCAGCCTGGTCGGTTACTGGGACGCCAATCTGATCAGCCGCTTTGCCAATTCACAGTACGAATACTGGTTTGGTAAACGCGTCGCCGAGGTGCAAGGCCATCATGTCAGCCGTGTCCTGGGTACTTACCGCTACAACCGCGTGAAACCTTATGTCGAGAAGGCGCTCGCTGGCGAGCCACAGCGCTTCGAGATGGATATCCGCAAACCGGACGGTGCACAGGCGCATGCCGAGGTCAATTACATACCCGACGAGCGGGACGGTCAGGTGCATGGCTTCTATGTATTGATCTTCGATATCACGCCGATGAAGCAGGCACAATTGCAGCTGGAGCAGCTCAATCAGGCGCTGGAACATAAGCGCGCAGAAGCCGAAGCGGCCACGCTGGCCAAGAGCCAGTTCCTGGCCAATATGTCGCACGAGATACGCACGCCCATGAACGGTATCCTGGGCATGTTGCAGTTGCTGCGTCTGGGCGAACTGAGTCCCGAGCAGCTGGACCATGTGAACAAGGCCGAAGCGGCTACCCGTACCTTGTTGTCTGTGGTGAACGATATCCTGGATTTCTCCAAACTGGAGGCTGACCGCGCTGAACTGGACATCGCCCCCTTCAGCATGGCGAGCCTGCTGCATGAGGTCAGTTCCATCGTGGCGGTCAGTGTGGGCGACAAGCCACTAGAGCTGCTGTTCGATATCGATGAGCATCTCCCTGCCCAGTTGTTAGGCGATGACCTGCGCCTGAGGCAGGTGCTGATCAACCTGCTGGGTAACGCCATCAAGTTCACTGCCCAGGGCGAGGTACTGCTGCGTATCCGCCTGATCATACGCGAGGTGGGTTTTGTCACGCTGCGTATCGAAGTGGTGGACACCGGTATCGGCATCACCCAGGCGCAACGTGAAGAGATCTTCGAGGCCTTCCGTCAGGCAGAAGCCTCGACCAGCCGCAATTACGGGGGCACCGGCCTGGGCCTGGCGATCTGTAAACGCCTGCTGAAATTGATGCACACCGATCTGCATGTCAACAGCGAGCCCGGCAAGGGCAGCCGCTTCTATTTCACCTTGACCTTGCAGGTCGGACAGGAACTGCCTGAGCCGCTGACCATAGCCCAGCGCAAGGGCCAGCGCTTGCTGCTAATCGAGGATCATCCACGTGCAGCCGAGCTCATGCTGCGCCAGCTTGGTTCACTGGGCATGCAGGCACAAATGGCTGGCGATGCGGATCAGGCGTTCCGCTACATGCACGAGGCGAACCAGCAAGGACAGCCTTACCAGATACTGATCGTCGATGCGCGTCTCGATGGTCAGGATAGCTGGGAGCTATGTCAGCGGCTGCAATCCATCAATGGTAACGGTACGCTGTTGATGGTCACTGGCAGCATGCATGATCGCAGTCTGTGGGCTGCACGCATGCAGCAGCAGTCCAGGCCGATCGCAGGTTTTCTGATCAAGCCGGTGACGGTGGTTGCGCTGTATCAGTTGCTGACGTCTGGGGCTGAATTGCCAGCGCATCTCAGCCGCCCTGCCAAGCGCAGCGCCCAAGCCAAGCCACTGCTCGGTCTCAGGCTACTGGTCGTGGAGGACAACGTGAGTAGTCAGGAGGTGGTGGAGGCGCTGCTGATGCGGCGCGGTGCACACGTCACCATCGTAGGCAACGGCCTGCAGGCGCTGACCATGATAGAAGCCGATGAGCAGCCGTTCGATCTGGTGTTGATGGATGTGCAGATGCCGGTCATGGATGGCATCACCGCCACGCGTTTGATACGTGAGCACCGTTCGCGCCAGCAATTGCCTATCCTGGCCATGACCGCCAATGTGCTGCCCGCAGACAAGCAGGCGTGTGCTCTGGCTGGCATGAACGACCATGTGCCCAAACCCTTCGATCTGGATACGCTGGTCAACACCATCTTGCGTAACCTTCCGCCTGGCAAGCGCCCACTTGAAGTCACGCAAGATGGGGAGGGCGCCAAGTCTGCAAGTGATGTGGCGGTCCTGGTCGCGTTTGCTGAACTTGGCATCGAGATGGACACGACCTTGCCACGTTTCAATGACGATGCAGGCTTCTATCTGCATGCGCTCATGCTGCTGACGGAGAGCATCGATGAACGCATGGAGGGCATCAGGACCGCATTGGCCCAGCATGCCCCGCAGCAGGTGGAGTTCTTGAGCCACAGCCTGAAAGGCAGCTTCTCCAACCTGGGGCTGACCAGGCTGGCCGCCTGCGCAGCGAGTGTGGAAGATCAGAGTCGCCGCAGTTCTGAGACCGTATTAAAGGCACTGTTCTCGGAACTGGTACAGATGGTGGCCGCCTTCAGGCCGTCATTGCAGCAACTGGTGGAGCTGTTGACGCAGCAGAACCAGCAGCGCACGGCCAAGGCGTTGAACTCGTCGGCCCTGCAAGCGGCCTTGAGAGAGTTGCAAGAGGCGATCGAACGCGCCGATATGCTGCGTGGCAACCAGCTGATGATGACCGTCGCCGATGCTTTCGGGGCGGAGCTGCCGGTGGATTACTACCGTCTTCGCGCCGCACTGAATCATAAGGATGCCGCCGCGGCGATGGCCTGCTGTATGCGCTTGATCATCAAGCATTAGCCCGCTGCTGATCACTTGCCGAATCCCGCTCGACGTCAGTGTGTGCGTTATGCATCTGAGGTCAGTTGTCTGTTAGAAGCATGTTTGGTAGAGCATGCGCGTACTGCATGTCCCTGAAACACAGAAGCCCCGCATGCGGGGCTTCTGTGTATGGGCGCTTGCTGCGCCCCGAGTGGGCTGTGCGGCCAGCTCTTACTTCTGCGTTTGCACGATCACCAGTGGCTCGTCTGCCGTTTCAGCGGCTTGTTGCTGCCATGCCGGTGGCTTGCGTGGACCACGTGGCTTGGCTGGTTCGACCGATTCTACTACTGGCGCAATGATGGCATCCGCCTTGGTCTCCACCAGTTGCAGGCCACTGGCCGCCAGATCAGGCACCTTGGTCTCTGCCGCTGGCTTGCGACGACGTGGTTGACGCGGTTTGCGCTCGGTGGCCGCCACTTCCTGTGGGGCATCCGGCGCTGCAGCTTCAGCCACGGCAGCAGGCTCGGTAGCCGCTGGGCTGGCTTCCGGCATGGCGATCTCCATCTGCACTGGAGCGGCGCTTTCGCGCACGGCAGCAGGTGCTGCCGCTTCCGTATCAGCGACGCTGGATGTCTCGGCTACAGGAGGGTTGACTGGCTTGGGTGCGCGTTTAGGCTCACTGCTCTGGCTGGTTTCAACAGCGTTGACCGGTTCCGGCATATCCACGGATGTGTCGGCAGCGCTCTGGTTGAGTGTGGTCTCTGCAACGCTTGCCTCTGCAGCCGGGTTCACGTTGCCGTTTTCGTTACGATCACGCGGGCCACGTTCACGGCGACCGCCGCGACTGCGACGGCTGCGCTGTTCGCCAGCTTCACCTGTGGCAGGCGCTTCAGCACGGTTGCCATTCATTGCTGGTTTTTCGCGCTCTACGTTGTCTGCTCTTGCTTCCGCTCTCGCTTCTGTTCTGGGTTCACGCTCTGCACGTGGTTCGCGCGCTTCACGCGGCTCGCGTGGTGGACGTGGCTGCCGGTTGGCTTGCTCGGAAGCTGCACGTTCCGGGCGTGGGCCGCGTTCACCTTGTGGGCGCTCGCCTTGTACACGCTCGTTGCGTTGCTGATTGGGCTGACGCTCGCCGCGCGCTTCATTGCGCTGTTCGCCACGGCCTTCAGTGCGCTGTTCGTTACGCTGCTCAGGGCGACGTGGCTGGTTGCCACGGCGATTACCCTGACCGCGCGGTGATTCGTTACGCTTGGCGGTGGCAGGAGCCGGACTGTCTGTGGTGGCCACCAGGCCGGACAGGAACTTCTT
Source organism: Methylobacillus flagellatus (assembly GCF_005502435.1). GTDB lineage: Bacteria > Pseudomonadota > Gammaproteobacteria > Burkholderiales > Methylophilaceae > Pseudomethylobacillus > Pseudomethylobacillus flagellatus_A. The sequence continues at coordinate 532,785 of NZ_SCOU01000001.1, read as the reverse complement.
GACGCGGCTGAGGATAGACAGTGCAGGCGCTGCGACCGGCGCCGCGACTGGCTTCTCGGTGCCGATAGGGGCAGGTGAGGCAGGGGTGATGCCCTTGACGGCAGCTTCCTGACGCAGCACCGGCTTGCCATCCTTCTTGTCGTTTGCGGCAGCGGCTGTCTCGGACGGCATTTCCACCATCTCGTAGCTGGCACGCGCGGTATCGCCATTCACATCATCTTGCTTGATGCGCACGATGTTGTAGTTGGGGGTTTCCAGATGGATGTTGGGGATCAGCACCACTTCAACGCCCATGCGTTGTTCGATGGCGTGGATCTCGGCGCGCTTCTCGTTGAGCAGGAAGGTGGCCGCTTCAACTGGTAGTTGTACCTGGATGATGGCGCTGTTTTCCTTCATCGCCTCTTCCTGGGTGATGCGCAGGATGTGCAGGGCGGTGGATTCGATGCCGCGGATGTGGCCGGTGCCATGGCAACGTGGGCATGGCATGTGGTTGCCTTCACCCAAGCTAGGGCGCAGGCGCTGACGCGACAGTTCCAGCAGGCCGAAGCGCGAGATCTTGCCGGTCTGTACGCGGGCACGGTCGTAATGCAGTGCGTCACGCAGACGGTTCTCGACTTCGCGCTGATTGCGCTGGTTTTCCATGTCGATGAAGTCGATCACTACCAGGCCGCCCAGGTCACGCAGGCGCAACTGGCGTGCCACTTCATCAGCGGCTTCCAGGTTGGTGTTGAAGGCGGTCTGTTCGATGTCGGCACCCTTGGTGGCGCGACCGGAGTTCACATCGACGGATACCAGTGCTTCGGTGTGGTCGATTACGATGGCGCCGCCGGAAGGCAGGCGCACTTCACGCGAGAAGGCGGTTTCGATCTGATGTTCGATCTGGAAGCGCGAGAACAGCGGCACTTCATCACGGTACAGTTTGACGCGGGACACATTGCCCGGCATCACATGGTTCATGAACTGCAGGGCTTGTTCGTAGATCTCGGGCGTATCAATGAGGATCTCGCCGATATCCGGCTGGAAATAGTCACGGATGGCACGGATCACCAGGCTGCCTTCCTGATAGATCAGGAACGGGCCGGATTGCAGCGTGGAGGCGTTCTCGATGGCGGTCCACAGTTGCAGCAGGTAGTTCAGATCCCACTGCAGTTCTTCCAGATTACGGCCGATGCCAGCGGTGCGGGCGATCATGCCCATGCCGTTGGGGATCTCCAGCTGTGCCATCACATCACGCAACTCGTTGCGGTCTTCACCTTCGATACGACGGGAAACGCCGCCGCCACGTGGGTTGTTCGGCATCAGCACCAGGTAACGGCCAGCCAGGCTGATGAAGGTGGTGAGGGCGGCGCCCTTGTTGCCACGCTCATCCTTGTCGACCTGAACGATCAGCTCTTGGCCTTCGCGCAGGGCTTCCTTGATGCTGGAACGGCCATCCGTGCCATTCTGGAAATAGCTGCGCGAGACTTCCTTGAAGGGCAGGAAACCGTGCCGATCGGTGCCGTAGTTGACGAAAGCCGCTTCCAGAGAAGGTTCGATGCGGGTGATGACGCCTTTGTAGATGTTGCTTTTGCGTTGTTCGCGACCGGCGGTTTCGATATCGAGGTCGATGAGTTTTTGCCCATCGACGATGGCGACGCGCAGTTCTTCCGACTGCGTCGCATTGAATAACATGCGTTTCATTGAGTGCTCCCGCGCTCTTAGCGGGGTGGCAGTGTTACGGCGCGCTTGGCTGCACGCACGGCGGGCTGGAACTTAAGCAGGCGGACAAAGCCGTGTCCTGCGAACGCAGAATCTGGCTGCAGTCAGCACAATGTACAGTTGACCATTTGTTGTCATTTTCCATCGTTGCAGAGGCGAGGGATCTACCCGGCGTCTGCGTGGAAACTGTTAATCCGACACCAGTCTTGAGGTATCAGCTTGAATTTGTTAACGAAATGTCTCTGGATCTGTGGGCTGTTTGTCGCGTTGATTCTGTTAAAAGTTTAGTTTAGGTCAAGCCGGGATTATCGGCTAAAATCCAGTATTCCAGCTAAATAAGCCGCACGCTGCAGTGTTGCGAGTAGTCTGCGGTGGCTAGAGCGCATTAGTTGTCATGCAAGTTTCGCTACTTATATTGTTGGCGAGCGATATTAACCAACGTATCTGTTCAGGCAATATTCTTTAATTATTATCGAAGAGCAGGCGCTATGCGCTTGTCAGCGCAGTTAAATTTTTAATTGAATTTAGTTGGCGCGCTGGTTTTTCGATACCGCGTAGTATAGGTGAGATGGTCAATTTAAGCAAAACTGTCAAAAACGTGGTGGAAGAGGGGGGCGATACGCTCAACCCGGCCAGCGTCAGTAATGTCGTCGTCGATGAAAACAGTGCCGGGCAACGTGTCGATAACTTCCTTACACGCCTGCTGCGCGGGGTGCCCAAGAGCCATATCTACCGTATCGTGCGCAGTGGCGAGGTGCGCGTCAACAGCAAGCGTGTCGAGGCCAGCCACAAGCTCGCCATGGATGACCAGGTGCGTATCCCGCCGGTGCGTACCGCTGTCAAACCGGCTGCGCAGACCGCCGGACCGGCGTCGGCCAGGCTGGAACATACCATCCTGTTCGAGGATGAAGCACTGCTGGTCATCAACAAGCCAGCTGGCCTGGCCGTGCATGGTGGCAGTGGCATCAGCCGTGGCGTGATCGAACAGTTCCGGCTGGAACGCCCGCAGGCCAAGTTCCTAGAACTGGTGCACAGGCTGGACCGCGAAACCTCCGGCATCCTGTTGCTAGCCAAGAAGCGTGCTGCGCTGGTGGCCCTGCATGAGGCGATCCGCAACAACCAGACCGACAAACGTTATCTGATCTTGGTGCATGGCGTGTGGCCGGACCAGAAGAAACGCGTCACCATGCCGCTGCAGAAATATGTGCTGCCCAGTGGCGAGCGTCGCGTGTCGGTGCAGCCGGATGGCCAGCATTCAGAGACCGTGTTCCATCTGCGTCAGCAGTTCGCTGAATTCAGCTTGCTGGAAGCACAACTGGTCACCGGCCGCACTCACCAGTTGCGTGTGCAGTTGGCGCATCTGGGCTTCCCTATCGCGGGCGATGACAAATACGGGGATTTCGCCGTCAACAAACAGATGCAGCAGCGCGGCCTGAAGCGCATGTTCCTGCACTCCGCCGATACCAGCCTCAAACACCCGATAACTGGCGAAAAGCTCAGGCTGGCCGCGCCTTTGCCACCAGAGTTGGACCAGTTCCTGCAAAAGCTGAAAGCGGGTAAGGCATGAGCCGCCAGTTCGATCTGATCGTGTTCGACTGGGACGGCACCCTGGCCGATTCCACCGGCATGATCGCGGCCTGCATACGTGAAGCCGCAGAGGACGCTGGTCTGGCCGTGCCCACGCTGGCAGAGGCGCGCAGTGTCATCGGCCTGGGGTTGCAGGAGGCGATCAGCATGCTGCTTCCCGATATCCAGCCTGCACAGCGCCAGCGGCTGGTGGAACGCTACCGCTACCATTATTACGCGCGTGACGAGCAAACCGCCTTGTTCGAAGGCGCTTACGCAACAGTAGAAGCCTTGAAGCAGCGTGGCCATCTGCTCGCGGTGGCGACTGGCAAGGGCCGCAACGGCCTCAATACGTCACTGCATAACAGTGGTCTGGGTCGCTTTATGGATGCCACGCGTTGTGTGGATGAGTGCTTTTCCAAACCGCATCCGCAGATGCTGCTAGAGCTCATGGACGAACTGGATGTGCCGCCAGCACGCACCTTGATGATAGGCGACACCAGTTTTGACATGCAGATGGCCGACAGTGCAGCAGTCGCGCGCCTTGCTGTCGGCTTTGGTGCACACCCCATGGCGGCCTTGCAGGTATTTGATCCTGTGTGGCAAGCCCATACCTTCGACGAGCTGAGTGCATGGCTACTCAACAACGCCTGATCTGCAGCAGCGCGGCCTTGCAGGAAAGGGGAACCGGAGTGCGATTCGACCTGCCTGAGCTGGGTGCGCATGTCAGCGGCTTTGTCCTGCGTTATGATGGTAATGTCCATGCCTACATCAATCAGTGTGCGCATTTGCCGGTGGAGCTGGACTGGAACGAAGGCGAGTTCCTGAGCCGCGATCAGCAACATCTGATCTGCGCTACGCACGGTGCCTTATATCAGCCACAAACCGGTGTCTGCGTGATGGGCCCATGTCAGGGCAAAGCGCTACGCAAGCTGGAGGTGACCGAACAGGGCCAGCAGGTGTTCATCAATCTAAGTAGTCTCGATCAGAAAGTATGACGATATGTATGAAGAATTAAGAAAGAACGAAGCTGGCGAAACCATGCAGCCTGAAGCAGCGGCAAGTACGCAAAGCCCGCCTGCCAGCGCAGCGCCCGCCAGCTGGCAGCAGGAGCTGATCGAAAAGTTGCTGGGTCAATCCGTGCGCGAGCAACGCCGTTCCCGCCAGTGGGGCGTGTTCTTCAAATCGCTGACCTTTCTATACTTGTTCGCGTTGCTGTTCGTCGCACTGGATCTGGTTGACCTGAGCGGCACCTCCACCAATGGCCATACCGCGCTGATCGATATCCAGGGCGTGATCGCCAGCGGTGAAGAGGCCAGCGCCGATTTCATCCTGACCAGCCTGCGTTCTGCTTATGACAGCCAGCAGACCAAGGGCGTGATCCTGCGTATCAACAGCCCGGGCGGCAGTCCGGTACAAGCGGGCATCATCAATAACGAGATCCGTCGTCTGCGCCAAAAGTATCCGGCGATCCCGGTCTATGCCGTGGTGGAAGACGTGTGCGCGTCGGGTGGTTATTACATCGCGGCGGCAGCCGACAAGATCTATGTAGACAAAGCCAGCGTGGTCGGCTCTATCGGTGTGCTCATGGATGGCTTTGGTTTTACCGGCACCATGGAAAAGCTGGGCGTGGAGCGCCGTCTGCTCACGGCGGGCGAGAACAAGGCGCTGCTGGATCCATTCTCTGCTATCAAGCCTGAACATGAAGCGCATGTGCAATCCATGCTGGACGAAGTGCATCAGCAGTTCATCCAGGTGGTGCGTGAAGGGCGGGGTGATCGCCTGCATGAGACCGATGACATGTTCAGCGGCCTGTTCTGGAGCGGTGAGACCAGTATCCGCCTTGGCCTGGCCGATGCCTTGGGCAATATGGATTATGTGGCACGTGAAGTGATCAAAGCTGAAGACATCATCGACTACACCCAGCGTGAGGGCGTGGTGGACCGTTTTGCCAAACGCTTCGGTGCGGTGCTGATGAATACCCTGACCAGTGCCAGCCTGGGCATGAAGTAAGCCAAATCACTCAAGGAATGAATCACTAGAGGAATGCATCACTGGAGCAATAAAAAAGCCGGCATCGCCGGCTTTTTTATTCTAGACAGTCGCCAGTTCAGGCTTGCGCTACCCTGGCTGACTGTTTGGTAGCAAAAGGCGTTGCGTCAGTTCGCACTGCGGCGGCTGAAGTTGATCAGCCCGTTAGTGGAGCTGTCATGCGTGGTGGCGACTTCGCCAGCCTGCAACTGCGGCAGGATGCCTTGCGCCAGCTGCTTGCCGAATTCCACGCCCCACTGGTCGTAGGAATTGATGTGCCAGATGATGCCTTGCACGAAGATCTTGTGTTCGTACAGGGCGATCAGCTTGCCCAGCGTGCGTGGTGTGAGCTTGTCGAACAGGATGGAACTGGTGGGCCGGTTGCCACCGAACACGCGGTGCGGCATCAGTTCACGGATCTCGTCGGCATGCATGCCCAGCGCTTCCAGTTCGTGCTTCACTTCCAGCGAGGTCTTGCCCTGCATCAGCGCCTTGGTCTGTGCAAAGAAGTTGGCCAGCAGCATCTTGTGATGCTGGTCACCGTTTTCGCCTACCGCATATTGGCTCTGGATCGGCATGAGGAAATCGCAGGGGATCAGCTTGTTGCCCTGATGGATCAGCTGATAGAAAGCATGCTGACCGTTGGTGCCCGCTTCACCCCAGATGATGGGGCCGGTGCTGTAGGTGATGCGCTTGCCTTCGCGGTTGACGAACTTGCCGTTGCTTTCCATATCGGCTTGCTGCATATAAGCCGGGAAGCGGGACAGGCCCTGGTCATAAGGCAGGATGGCCTGGGTTTCGGTATGGAAGAAATTGTTATACCAGACGCCCAGCAGTGCCATGATCACTGGCATGTTCTGTTCCAGTGGTGCGGTGCGGAAATGCTGGTCCATATCATGGGCACCGGCCAGCAGTTCTTCGAAATTGTCCATGCCCACGTACAGCGCGATGGACAGGCCGATGGCGGACCACAGCGAGTAACGGCCGCCCACCCAGTCCCAGAATTCGAACATATTGGCGGTGTCGATACCGAAGGCATTGACCGCTTTGGCATTGGTGGACAGGGCAACGAAATGCCTGGCCACATGCACTTCGTCACCTGCTGCCGCCAAGAACCACTTGCGCGCTGAACGTGCGTTGGTCATGGTCTCCTGCGTGGTGAAGGTCTTGGAGGCCACGATGAACAGCGTGGTCTCTGGGTCGCATTGTTCCAGCGTCTGCGCCAGATGGGCACCGTCCACATTGGAAACGAAGTGTGCATTCAGGTCCGGGCTGGCATAAGGCTTGAGTGCGCCACACACCATGACCGGGCCCAGGTCTGAGCCGCCGATGCCGATGTTGACCACGTCGGTGATCTTTTTGCCGGTGTAGCCCAGCCATTCGCCATTGCGCACCTGCTCCGAGAAGCTGCGCATCTGTGCCAGCACACGGTTCACTTCCGGCATCACGTCCTTGCCATCGACGATGACCGGGGTGTTGCTGCGATTGCGCAGTGCGGTATGCAGTACAGCGCGCTTCTCGGTGAAGTTGATCTTTTCACCGTTGAACATGCGTTCACGCCATTGCTCGACCTCGGTGTTGCGCGCCAGCTCGAACAGCTTGGGCAGGGTGTCTTCGGTGATGCGGTGCTTGGAATAGTCCAGCAGCAGGCCATCGACCTCCAGCGAGAATTTCTCGAAACGTTGCGTGTCCTGATTGAACAGGTCGCGCATGTGCAGAGGGAAGACTTCTTTTTGATGCTCGGCGAGTTGTTGCCAGATAGGGAAGGTAGTTGGATTCGTCATTATCGGTATAAGGTGTTGATCTGGTTACTGTGTGGGTTTGCGTTGCAGGATAACGCCTGCCAATGGCGGCAATGTGACGACCAGTGAATGGGGATGTCCCATCCAGCTGTGCGCTTCGCTGCGCAGTCCGGCGCCGTTGCCTTGATTGCTGCCACCATAATAACTGGCGTCACTGTTGAATAATTCAACGTAATCGCCGGGGACGGGAACGCCCAGACGATAGCCGGTGCGCAGCACCGGCGTAAAGTTCAGCAGCACCACGATAAAACTGCCATCGCGTGCCTTGCGCTGAAAACTGATGGTGGACTGGTCGTGGTCACGGCAATCGATCCATTCGAAACCTTGTCCCTCAAAGTCCAGTTCGTACAGGGCGGGGATGGTGCGGTACAAGTGGTTCAGGTCGCGGCTAGCGTGCTGCATGCCCTGATGCCAGTGTGCGTCAAGCAGATGCCAGTCCAGGCTGCTGTTGACGTTCCATTCGCGGCCCTGCCCGAATTCATTACCCATGAAATTGAGCTTTTTGCCCGGCGTGGTCATCTGCAAGGTGGTCAGCAGACGCAGGTTGGCGAACTTCTGCCAAGCATCGCCCGGCATCTTGTCCAGCAGCGACTTCTTGCCATGCACCACTTCGTCGTGCGAGAACGGCAGCACGAAGTTCTCGCTATAGGCATACAGCTGGCCAAAGGTCAGCTTGTCATGCTCATAGCGGCGGTACACCGGATCATGCTCGATGTACTTGAGGATGTCGTTCATCCAGCCCATATTCCATTTCATGGAAAAGCCCAGGCCGCCCAGATACACCGGCCTTGAGATCATGGGCCAGGAGGTGGATTCTTCGGCGATGGTCAGTGCACCCGGGAACTCATCATGCACCATGACATTGAGCTGTTTGAGGAACTCGATGGCGTCCAGATTCTCGCGCCCGCCGAACTTGTTGGGCAGCCATTCGCCGGCTTTGCGTGAATAGTCCAGATACAACATGGAGGCGACTGCGTCGACGCGCAGGCCGTCGATGTGGAATTCCGACAGCCAGTAATGTGCATTGGCCAGCAGGAAGTTGCGCACTTCGTTGCGGCCGTAATTAAAGATGTAGGTGCCCCATTCCTGATGCTCGCCCAGGCGCGGGTCTTCATGCTCGTACAGCGCGGTGCCGTCAAAACGAGCCAGTGCCCACTCGTCCTTGGGGAAATGGCCAGGCACCCAGTCCAAGATCACACCGATATTGGCCTGATGGAAGGCATCGATCAGCAAGCGCAGGTCATCCGGGTCGCCAAAGCGGTTGGTCACGCCAAAATAGCCGGTGGTCTGATAGCCCCAGGATTCGTTGAGCGGATGTTCGGAGATGGGCAGCAGCTCGACGTGGGTATAGCCCAAGCCTTGCACATAGCTGACCAGTTGGTCTGCCATCTCGCGATAGGTGAGGAACTGGCCAGCCTCGTTGCGGCGCCAGGAGCCAAGGTGTACTTCGTAACAGTTGAACGGGGCATGCAGCCAGTCGCGCTCGGCACGGGCCTTGAGCCAGGATTGATCCTGCCATTGATGCGCACTGGCCGCCGTGACCTTGGCAGCTGTGCCAGGGCGCTGTTCGAAGCTGAAACCATAAGGATCGGTCTTGCTGACCAGATTGCCGCTGTGGCGGTTACGCACCTCGTATTTATACAGTGCTTGTGCGTTGAGGCCGGGAATGAAGATATCCCACAGACCGCTGGAGCCGTGCGCACGCATCGGGTGCATGCGACCATCCCAGCGGTTGAAGTCGCCGACCACGCTTACGCGCTCGGCATTGGGCGCCCAAACCGCGAAGCGCACGCCAGTGACGCCGTCTTGCTCGCTGACGCGAGCCCCCAGCGTTTTATATGCCTGCAATAAACGCCCTTCACCATGCAGATACATTTCATCTGCGCTAAGGGTGGAGCCGAACGAATAAGGATCATATTGCTCATAGGCGCTGCCATCGTGCTCGATGCGCAGCAGACAGGGGCTGGGCGGGGCGATGTCGCCCTGCCATACATACAGGCCATTACCGTGACTGCGCAGTAAGGGATCCCAGCCTGAGCTGGTTTTCAGCCAGACACGGTCTGCATAAGGAAGGAAAGCGCGAAAAACAAACGACTTGTCCTGCCGATGTGAACCGAGGTAGGCGAAAGGGTCATGATGACGCGCGTCAAGGATCAGCGCGAGCTGTGTATCTTGTTTATTTTTGGACAAGGGCGCCTTCAATTTTATTTTAGCTGGCAAGCCGTAATTCTACTGGATTGCGTCCAATTATCCTGTCTATAATTGAATCACGGTTTGAACGGTGAACCTTGAATCACAGAGCCGGATAACATTGCGATTCAATAGACATCACATCGAATGTCAAACTATAAATCAGGAGGCGCAAAAATGCAGCAGGATTTAAATTCATCACGGTTTATCAGCGCCCTCACCAAGAACACGGTTGCCTTGATCCTTGCAGGCGGACGCGGCAGTCGACTCAAAAACATGACCGACTGGCGTGCCAAACCGGCCGTTCCTTTTGGCGGTAAATTCCGCATCATCGATTTCCCACTCTCCAACTGCATGAATTCCGGCGTACGCCGTATCGGCGTGGTCACCCAGTACAAATCGCACAGCCTGATGCAACATATCCAGCGTGGCTGGGGGTTCCTGCGTGGCGAGTTCAATGAGTTCGTCGAATTGCTACCGGCGCAGCAGCGTATCCAGGAGGAGTGGTACAAGGGGACCGCCGACGCGGTGTTCCAGAATCTGGATATTCTGCGCAATATTGGTGCGGAATATGTGCTGATCTTGGCCGGTGACCATATCTACAAGATGGACTATGGTCAGATGCTGGCCGCGCACGTGCGCAACAAGGCCGACATGACCGTGGCATGCATCAATGTGCCGCTGGAAGATGCCAAGGGCTTTGGTGTGATAGGCGTGGACGAGAATGACCGCGTGGTCGAGTTCGCCGAGAAGCCAGTCAACCCCAAACCCTTGCCAGACAACCCGGAGCAGGCGTTCGCCAGCATGGGCATCTATGTGTTCAATGCGTCGTTCCTGTACGAACAGCTGATCCGTGACGCCGATGACCCACGCTCGAATCACGATTTCGGTCAGGACATCATCCCTTATATGATCCGCAAATACCGGGTATATGCGCATCGTTTCACTGACAGTTGCGTGGGTGCAACCGATGGCAATTACTACTGGCGCGATGTTGGTACGGTAGATGCTTATTGGGAAGCGAACATGGAATTGACCAAGGTGGTGCCAGAGCTCAATCTGTATGACAAGACCTGGCCGATCTGGACTTATCAGGAGCAGCTGCCTCCGGCCAAGTTCGTGTTCAATAACCCTGAACGCTGCGGTCGCGCGACCGACTCCGTGGTGTCTGGTGGTTGCATCATCAGTGGTTCCAGTGTCACCGATTCAGTGCTGTTCTCGGATGTACGCGTGAACAGTTACAGCAGCATCGAAAGCTCGGTGATCCTGCCCAATGTGGATGTAGGCCGCTATGTCACCTTGAAGCGGGTGGTGGTCGACAAGGGAGCACGCATCCCGGACGGCATGCAGATCGGCATCGATCACGAACTGGATAGACAACGCTTCTATGTGTCCGAAAAAGGCATCGTACTCGTCACTCCCGAAATGCTCGGGCAAGGTCAGCACTACGCGCGCTGACTCCCCGCATTACTTTCATCCATATCGACATGCGCAACACCCGGCCCTGGTGGCCGGGTAGTCAGGGGATTACATGCCGACGCGCAAACCCGATACAACAAGGCATTCCATGAAGTCGTCATCTCCCAAGCTTTACCTCAATCTTTACTGGCATATGCACCAGCCGGATTATCGTGACACGCTCACCGGTGAGTATGTGCTGCCCTGGACCTATCTGCATGCCATGAAGGATTACACGGACATGGCCTGGCATCTGGAGAGCCTGCCCGCCGCGCGCGTCACGTTCAATTTCGTGCCGGTGTTGCTGGATCAGCTGGAAGATTATGCAGACCAGTTCGCCACCGGCAAGATGCGTGATCCCTTGCTGGCTTTGCTGGCAGAGCCGGATCTGAAGCGCATCAGTACGGCGCAGCATCGCCTGATCCTGGAGAGCTGCTTCAAATGCAATCACGAAAAGATGCTGACGCCATTCGCTGATTACCAGCGCCTGTATAACTTGTATGTCGCGGTGGAGACGCAGGGCGGTCATGCGCTGGATTATCTGTCTTCACGTTACATCGCTGACCTGCTGGTGTGGTACCACCTGGCCTGGACCGGCGAGAGTGTGCGCAGGACCAGTAGCGTGGTGCAGGCCCTGATGCAGAAAGGCAGCCACTTCACGCTCGAAGAGCGTCAGGCGCTGTTCAAACTGATCGGTGAATTGATCACCGACTTGATCCCGCGCTATAAAAAGCTCAAGCATCGCGGTCAGATCGAGATCTCCAGCACCCCGCATCACCATCCCATCATACCCTTGCTGATCGACCTGAAATCCACGCGTGACGCCATGCCGTTCGCGCCCTTGCCGCAATGTGGCAAGTATCCGGGCGGTCAGGCCCGCGCACGTGCACACATAGTATCGGCACAAACCAGTCATCTGAAACGCTTTGGCTGCGAGCCGGATGGCATGTGGCCATCCGAAGGCGCTGTCTCGCATGCGACATTGACCCTGCTGGCCGAGCACGGTGTCAAATGGGCGGCCAGCGGCGAAGGCGTGCTGGCACACAGTATCTACAAATCCTTCAATAACCTGGATCTGCCGCCACGTCAGCAATACCTGTATCAGCCTTACCGGGTCACGGACGGTGAACACGAGATCTACTGCTTCTTCCGTGACGACCAGTTGTCGGACAAGATCGGTTTCGAATATTCCAAGCTGTTCACGCGCGATGCCGTCAATGACTTCATCGCGGCGCTGGACAACATCCGAGACAGCTACGATGGCGAAGGTTTGCCAGTGGTGAGTGTGATCCTGGATGGTGAGAACGCCTGGGAATATTATCCTTACAACGGCCATTATTTCTTGTCCGAACTGTACGAGGCCCTGAGCACGCACCCCGATATCGAAATGACCACCTTCAGCGATACGGTCGCGCGCAGCAAAGCCGACGAGGCGCTGCCAGTCAAGACCTTGCCCGCTATCGCTGCCGGTAGCTGGGTGTATGGCAGCTTCAGTACCTGGATAGGCTCGCCGGACAAGAACCTGGGCTGGGACCTGCTATGCAAAGCCAAGAAACAGTACGACAAGGTGATGCAGGCAGGCACGCTGACACCTGCCGAGCAGGCCGCCTGCGAGCATCAACTGGCCATCTGTGAAGGTTCGGACTGGTTCTGGTGGTTCGGTGATTACAACTCGGCCATCAGTGTGGACAGTTTTGACCGCCTGTACCGGCAGAACCTCGGCAATCTTTATCGCTTGCTGAAACTCCCGGTGCCGGATGTGCTCAATCGGCGTATCAGTGTGGGCAGTGGCGACCCGGCCATGGGCGGCACCATGCGACGTGGCCAGGAAAGCTGACCGCGCGGCAAGCACCAGACCATGGCTGGCAACGGTGATGGCCGCGCATAAAACGCTAGCGCAAGCATTCGAATAACAAAGCATCATCAACCTTTATTGCAGGGAGCGGTATCGTGGCAAAGTCAGTGGCATTACTTCTGGGCGTACATGCACATCAACCGGTCGGTAATTTTGAAAGCGTGCTGGACGATGCCCACGTGCGTTGTTACGGCCCATTCCTGCGCGTGCTGCACCAATACCCGGATTTCCGCTTTGCCATCCATATCAGCGGCTGGTTGCTGGAGTACATGCTCAAGCATTACCCTGATGACATGGCCCTGCTCAAGGAGATGGTGGAGCGCGAGCAGGCCGAACTGTTCGGTGCCGGGTTCACCGAACCGGTACTGGCCTCCATCCCGGCACGTGACCGCGTCGGCCAGATCAACAAGTTATCCAGCTACCTCAAGCAACATCTGGGTCAGACCCCACAAGGGGCCTGGCTGACCGAGCGGGTGTGGGAATCCACCGTGGTACCAGCCTTGTCCAAGTCCGGTGTGCGTTACGTGACCGTGGATGACTACCACTTCATGTGCACCGGCAAAGCTAGCGAGGTGCTGGGTGGCTATTACACGACGGAAGAAGACGGTTGCACCGTGGACCTGTTCCCGATCTCCGAAGCGCTACGCTATCGGCTGCCATTCTCGCCCGCCGCAGAAGTGGTGAGCTACCTGGAGAGTCTGGCAGATGACAGCAAGCAAACGGCCGCCATCTACTTCGATGATATCGAGAAGTTCGGCATCTGGCCGGAGACCTATGAATGGGTATACGAGCGCGGCTGGTTGCGCGACTTCATCGAGGGCGTGCTGGCCTCCGACATCATCAAACCCATGCGCTATTCCGATTACCACGCCATGGCGCGTACGCGTGGTGTGGTCTACCTGCCGACCGCGTCTTACATCGAAATGAATGAATGGACGCTACCGGTGCCAGCCGCGCATCACTATGCCGATCTGGTGGCCCAGGAGAAGTACAACAACCGCTACGAGATGAACAAGCCCTATGTGCGCGGCGGTATCTGGCGCAACTTCTTCATGCGTTACCCGGAATCCAACTGGATGCACAAGCGCATGTTGCAGCTGTCCATGCGCTATCACGGCTTGCCTGACAACAAAAAGACCGAGGAGATGCTGACAGCGCTGTACGACTGTCAGGCCAACGATGCCTACTGGCATGGCTTGTTCGGCGGCCTGTATCTGCCACACCTGCGCCGCGCCCTGTATAACGCCATGCTCAAGCTGGAAGCCATGCTGGACAAGGTCACGGAGCGCCCGGCGCGCGTGAGCCTGGATCTGGATCTGGATGGTCATGACGAAGTATTCCTGCAGAACGGCGTGTTACAGGCGGTGGTGCGTCTGGACGGTTCGGCCTCACTGTGCGAGTTCGACAGTTACAAGCTGCATCACAACTTTGCCGACACGCTGACACGTCAGGCCGAACATTATCACCGCAAGGTCAACGCCCAGCCCGATCATGGCCATGACGGCGCGGGCGGTATTGCCAATCCGCATGAGCGCATGGTGTCCAAGCACGAGATCACCCAGCTCGACATGGCGGTGGATACGCAACGCAAGAACATGTTCTGCGATGCCTGGGTCAGCGAAGCGGGGCATGTCAAGCCGCTCACCTACCGCAAACCGGGCGCCAGCAAGTCGGCGCTGGAACTGAAGGCCTCACTGGCGTGCGCGGCACGCAGTGCCGAGGTGCAAAAGAAGATCAGCCTGGACAAGAACCAGCTGGTGGTGGACTACAGCTTCACCAAACTGGTGGATGCCAGCGGCTATTTCAAGGTCGAGATCAATCTGGCCATGCCCAGCTGCGACGGCCCGGCAGGACGTTTCCGTATCGGTAACGACATTCCGGGCGGTTTCGGCCAGGCGATGCGCTATCTGGGCCTCAAGCAATTGAGCCTGGAAGATGAGGTGCTGGGCGGCAGTGTGGTGCTGCGCAGCAGCGTGCCGTTCGAACTCAATAGTCACCCGCATTTCAGTGTGTCCCAATCCGAAGCCGGCTTTGAAAAGATCATGCAGGCGGTTACCCTGACGCTGCAGTGGCCTGCAGACGCGCTGGCAGACGGTGTCAAGCTCAGCCTTGATGTAGCCTGAGCAGGGCCCTGATATGGCTTTGCTGGCAGGGATCGATATAGGCGGTACCAACCTGCGTATCGGTGTGGTGCAGGGCAGGCAGGTGGTCGCCGAACAGCGCATGCAGGCCGATTTTTCGCAGCTGTGCAAACAGCTGGAGCCTGAGCAGGCCTGGCAACAGATCGTGGACAGCATCGCCAGCCTGATACGGCAGATGCTGGAACAGTATCCGCAGATCGACGCCATCGGCATCGGCTTTCCAGGGTTTGTCGACCCTTATACCGGCTTCGTCGCCCAATCCCCCAATCTGCCCGGTTTGCACAATGTCGATCTGGCTGGCGATGTGGCCGAGGCGGTGGGCCGTTCCGTGATCGTGGATAACGACGCACTGGCGGCGGCTTATGGGGAATACCAGTTGATGCCTTTGCCGGTGGCCGGCCTGATCTATCTGGGCCTGGGTACCGGGGTCGGTGGTGGATTGGTCTATGCACAGCAGCTGCTGGCCGGTGAACATGGCGTCTCCATGGAGATCGGCCATCTCATCATCGTCCCGGATGGTCGGCTGTGCGGTTGTGGCAACCGTGGCTGCATGGAGCAATATGCCTCCGCCAGTGGTGTCGCGATCAGCTATGCGGAAGCGACAGGCCAGCAGCTGGACGCGCACAGCATCGCATTGCGTGCGGCCTCAGGTGATGTGCATGCTGTAGCGGCCTATGCGCAGGCAGGCGCTGCTTTGGCACAGGCGCTGGCGCATATCGTCAAGGTGGTGGACGTGGCACACATCGTCATCGGTGGCGGCATGAGTGCCGCCTGGCCGTTGATGCGCGCCAGCTTCGAGCAGCGACTGGATGCGGATCTGATCCCGGTGCTGCGCGGCAAGCTGCAGATCCGGCTATCCAGCGCAGGTGATCAGGCCGGCATCATAGGCGCTGCTTTTTTGGCAGGCGCACGATCCGGGAACTGAGCGATGATCTGGCACAGGATGGTGCTGATATAAGGCAAACCCTGCAGTGCCAGCATGCTGACCCATAGTTGAGCGTCCAGATTGTTGGCACCGCGCGTGATCAGCATGGCGGCGCTACAACTGGCCAGGCCCAGCAATAACAGCGTTTCCTCCCAAATCGGCATCAACAGGCCCAGCTTGCTGCCTATGGTCTTGCCCTTGGCGGTCACCTTGAACACGCCATCCTTGCGGATCAGGCCAGACAGCACGCCGCGTGCGATGGCATGCGACAAGCCCAGGCTGGCGATGGATGCACCCAGGATATCGCTCCATCCGCATTCCTTCATGGTGCGACGATACAGGATAGGCCCCATGGCGCCCTTGACCAGCAGGAAGCACAGGATAGGCGTGAGCATGATGGCCACTGGCAGACTGAAGTCCTTGGGGAAGGCCAGCATGGCGATGGTCCAGCCTATGGAGCCCAGCGTGAAGAACAGCTGCAAGGCATCGCCCAGCCAGCCGAACCAGCCGGTCAGGAAGTGGTAGCGCTGACCAAAACTCAGCGGTGAATAGCCGATCAGTTTGGGGAAATGGTGCTTGAGGATCTGCATGGCACCGAACGCCCAGCGGAAACGTTGCGACTTGAGTGCCTTGAAGTTGGCTGGCGTCAGGCCGCGACCGAAGGTTTCGTCCACATAGCGCAGCTCATGACCATCTTCCAGCAGACGCAGGCCCAGTTCGGTGTCTTCGCAGATGCACCATTCCGACCAGCCATTCTCGGCCAGTGCGTTATGGCGCACCAGCGTCATGGTGCCGTGCTGGATCAGTGCATTGCGTTCATGCCGGTGGTGCATGCCGATACGGAAGAAGCCCTCGAACTCCCAGTTGCACATGCGCCGGAAGAAGTTGTTCTCCCAGTCGCGGTGGGCCTGTGGGGCTTGCACCACGGCGACCTGTGCCGATGTGAAATGCGGGACCAGTGCGCCCAGCCAGTCTGGCGTGACCACATAATCGGCATCGACCACACCGACCACTTCGGTGCGTGGGTCGGTCTTGGTGAGCGCGAAATTCAGCGCGCCTGCCTTGAAACCTGGCCACTTGGGCAGGTGGAAGAACTTGAAGTTATCGGGCAGGGCGGCCATGTAAGCCTCCACCGGCTTCCACTTGGCTTCGTCCTTGGTGTTGTTGTCCACCACGATCACTTCGTAATGCGTGTAGTCCAGCTTGACCAGGCTTTCAATGGTGGCGATCACCATCTCCGGCGGTTCGTTGTAACAGGCCAGATGCACGGAAACGAATTTCTGCTGCTCGGCCGGTACCGGGGCCGCACGCTTGAACGCACGGCGCCAGCCGCCCTTGAACAGCACTTCACTGAATTCCACACCATAGGTCATCAGTACCGCCGAGGTCAGCCCCATGCCGATGATGAGCGCGATCAGAATGACGATGTCACGCAGCGTGTAGTAATAATCGCCGGGCAGGTTCCAGGCCACCACCAGCGTGGTGATACAGGCCTGCAGCAATACGCCCATGGACAGGCGGCCACCCAGACGCCAGTGGCGGAAGCGCCAGGCGATGAACATCATCGGCAGGAACGCCAGCGCAGTCGCCCAGGCAGCTTTCACTTCCCAGCGTGTGTCCTTGGGCACTGCGCCACTCAGCGAGTACTTGGGTTTGCGCTCGGCATCGAACATGCCCCAGTAAGCTCCGGCCCAGCCTTCGATATTGATCTTCCATGGCTGGTCGAAAGCCTCGATCAGGAAATAGTCATAATTTTTGTATGCTGTCTTGGCCAGGAACTCGCGCACGAACAGCGCCTGATTCACTTGTGAAGCCACGGATGCGCCTATGGACGGGCCCTTGCTGGGCCAGCCCACTTCACTGATCAGGATCTTTTTGCGCGGGAAGGTTTGCAGCAGCTCCTGATAGCGGCTCAGGGCATATTCCACCGCTTTGTCTACGGGCAGGCCTTCATGGTAGGGCAGCAGGTGCACTGCGATGTAGTCCACATGCTTGACCAGTTCCGGGTTCTTGAGCCACACATGCCAGGGTTCCGCAGTGGATACCGGCACCTTGACCTGGCCACGCACCATGTCCAGATAGGTGATCAGTTGCTCGATCTCCATGTCGTTGCGCAGCACCACTTCGTTGCCGACGATGACGCGTTTGACGTTGTCGTATTGCTGCGTCTTGACCACCAGCGCGGCGATCTCGCGCTGATTGGCATGTTCGTCACCACTCAGCCAGGCACCTGCGGTGACCTGCATATCCAGCGTGTTGGCCAATGCGATGACTTCGGTGTTATCCAGCGAGCTGTAGGTGCGGATCTCGCGTGTATAAGGGCGCAGCAGTTTCAAATCCTGCAGCAGTTCTGCTGCACTGGGGTAGGTTTTTTCCAGTGGACTCTGGGTGATCTGGAAGCCGCTGTAAGAAAAGCCGTTGACCAGAGACGGGGCGTTGATCATGGGCAGTTCGCGGTTGGCCAGCGCCCATACCGCAAGATGGATCGCGGCTACCAGCAGGGCAAACACAAATGCTTTGAGTAAGGGCTTGGTGGTCATTGAGTACATTCTTTAAAACAGATCATAAAGTGGCGCTGCGCTTGTCTGGCCAGCTCACGGTGGCCAGCAGCAGCACCAGCGCAGCCCATGCCCAGGCATGGTCATTAAGCGGGTCAAGCAAGACGCAGGCCGCTGCCAGTGTGATGCTGAGCAGGTGGATGAACAGGTACAGGCGACTGGCAGGGCGCAGTGGCAAGGCCAGCAGGCGCGCACCCAGTGCCAGTTGCAAGGCAGGCAGGGTGAACAGGAACAGCGGGAAGTCACGGTAACGCCCGTCGAAAGCCAGGAAGCAGCCAGTGATCGCACCTGCCGCCAGTAAGAGCAGCAAAGCTGTGCCCAGATATTGGCGAGCTTGGGTATGCGCTTGCGCGCCGAGTGGCAATAGCAGGCTGATGCTGAGCGCCAGCACACCCAGGCTGCCCAGTACCAGCCATTCGAACAGGTCACGGCTGACCGTATGCAGATAATCCACGCCGACCCAGGTTGCCAGGCCGGTCAGGGCGCCTAGACTGGCCATCGCCAGCATGGCGGAGCCAGCAAACGCTTTGCGGCGCGCGATGCCGCACCATAACAGCAAGCCGCTGACCGCGAAGATGGCTGGCCAGACGCCGTCCGCCCGTTCCACCACGCTACCGGTGCGCGTGAATTTTGGCTGTAGGGCGCTATCGTACAAGCCCCATTCGCCGCCTACCGTGCCTTCCAGATGGCGCTTCCATGGCTGGTCTATGGCTTCGATCAGATTGTATCGCCAGCCTTGCTGATGTGCAGTGCTGATGAATTCCCGCAGGTAGCGTGTCTGATTGACCTGGCTGGGGACGGATTCGCCACGTTGGCGACCACGTGACGGCCAGCCGGTCTCGCCCACGAACAAAGGCTTGTCGAACTGTACGCTCAGTTTGTTCATGACCTGCTGCGCGTGCGGGATGGCGTTGTCTATGGATTGCGGATGGTCTTCCCAGTAGGGCAGGATATGCACGGTGATGTAATCGACCGAAGGCGCCAGGCCGGGGTAGCGTAACCAGTATTCCCAGACATCGGCATAGGTGACCGGCACTGAGGTGGATTCCTGTGCATGGTTAAGGTATTTTTGCATGGCGGGCAGGGCCTGCTCGCCACGTAGCAGCACTTCATTGCCGACGATGAGTGCGCTGACGGTGGACTGGTAACGGTTCGCCAGGGCGATGGCCTTGTTCAGTTCCTGGCGGTTCTTGCTGTCTACCCAACCTATCCAGGCCCCCAGCAGCACTTTCATGCCCAGCCGTTGTGCCGCTTCCGGTACGTGCTCCAGTCCTTGATCCACAGAATAGGTGCGCACGCACTGGAACTGTTTGGACAACAGGGCCAGGTCCTCATCGATCTGTTGCGGGCTGATCCAGGTGTCTGCCCGCAGTGGTGTTTGATCCTTGCCATAATAAGGTGCGTAAGAAACGCAGCCGGTTTGCATCTCGGCTGGCAAGTCCGCTAACTGCACCGGGCGGTTGTGCAGATACAACCATGCCCCTAACGCTATCAGCAGCAACAGGTTGAACAAGGCATAGCGCTGCCAGCGGGCAGGTGAAGCTGAGGATGGGGTCATAAAAGCGGGGGCCATAAGCGCGCGGAGCATGAAGAAGGAAACGAAGGTGAGCTAGTCATAATGATAATGCAGCATGCTTGATAAAGCATCTGTAGCGTCTAAACGGGTTACAATAAACCTAATCATACGAAGAGCCATGCATGAAAAAATTCTTTCTGTTTATCTCCCTGGCCATCTTGGCCAATACTGCAGCCCAGGCCAAGCCTGATTTCACCGGACGCAATTACAGTGGCACTTACGCCTGCAAGGGCTACAACGAAAAAGTGGGTGACTACGAAGTGACCGTGGGTCTGCGTTTGAACCGTGTCAGCAGCTACGGCGACTTTGGTGCTTACCACTATACGGTAGAAACCCCCAATTCTGTGGTCTATCATGGACAAGCAGCCGCCGACGGTCCACGCCTGGCCATCAGCTTCCAGCTGGGTGATGGCAAGAATGTGGAGCAGAGCACCGGTCTGGCATTGATGAAGCGTGATAGCCGCGGCCGTCTGTCGTTCCGCAAGAAGTATTACGAGCCGGATGACAACGGTGGCAATTATGGTTTTGAGGATTGCAACATTCTGCCACCTGCCAAAACGGTCAAACCCTGAAGTAGCGTGTGCCCCGTAGCAGCCTGAGCTGACGGGACGCCAGCGCCGCTTCCAGGTCATAGTGCAGCAGGTCGTTGTATTCCTGTCTGCGGTCGGCCTGGATGCTGTCGTTGCGGTCGTCCTGCTCGCTGGTGGCGGGATGGCACATCAGCACCACCAGCCCCTTCGTTTCCTTCTGATCGCTGGCCTGATCCAGCGCCCGCTGTAAGCGCGGCAGGTAGCTGCCTGCCTGCCCGAATCCGTACACGCCCAGCAAACGCTGACTGCAGGCGATGCCAGCTTGCTGTGCTGCCTGTTCCAGCGCCGCTGCGCCCAGTAGCCGTATCACGCCTGCCTTGACCCCGTCTTTCCAGTCAGGACGCGCCAACCGTAGCCATGGCAGATGTTCCTGGGGATAGCGCTGTTGCAAAATATCCACTAGCGCCGTGCGTATTTGCGGCAGCTGATGCACATGCTGGTGCCCATCGATGTAATCCGGTGCATGGCCGGTGGCATCCTCGAAGCGCTGCAGTTGGTGCAGGATGCTGTTGCGGACTGCAGATGCCGGTAATCGCCGCAGCAGGCTGTTGCCTATCAGTTGTGCCAGAGGCATGTGCAGAGGCTGCGCATACTGGGTGAAATCCAGATGCAGACCAACATCGGCCAGACTGCGGTACTGCGCCAGTTGCTGCGCCGCTTGCGGCCAGCGCGGGCTCAGCGTCAGGCAGGAGGTCGCGCTGAGCTTGCCCAGCGCGATCAGGTGCAGGATGCCCGCATCGATGGCAGCGTTTTGAGCATAATCATCCGCGCTGATGACCAGCGCTTTCGTCGCCATGAGCACCTGATTCGAATCAGCGGCCTTCATTTGAATGCCCAGTAACGACTCAACACATAGGTCGAGACAGCGATCACCACCATCACCAGCCCCAGTACCAGCCAGAACGGCAGCCAGCTGTAGCCATGTAGCAAGCTGATCAGCAACAACTGATTGGCTGCGAAACCTGCGATGGCAACCGCCAGAAAGCGCGGCAGCGCCTGCCCGTGCGATGCGGCCTGCTGTGCGAACGACCAGCGGCGATGCCCGATATAACTGACCGGGAACGCCAGCGCAAAACCGCACACATTGGCCCAGCTCGGCGTTAGTTGCCAGGCTTCCAGGCTCACCGCCACTGCATAGTGCACCAGAGCGGCAGCGATGCCGACCAAGGTGAACCAGGAGATGCTGGCTGGCGTGGGAAGGTGGTCGTTCATGGGCTGGGGCTTAGGCTATTCGGCCAGTTGATTGAGCGCGCTCATCGCTCAGCGCAGCGACGGCGTCACGCCCACCGCATGGTCACCATGCAGGGCCTGCTGAAGGTCGCTGGTCAGCAGTGCCGTTTCCGCCTCTTGATGGCTGAACACTTCGGCGACGATGTAGCTGGGTCGTCCTTTCACTTCGTCGTAGACGCGTGCCAGGTACTCGCCCAGGATGCCGATGAACAGCAATTGCACCCCGGAAAAGAACATGATGCTGGCGACCACCGTAGGCCAGCCCGGCACCGACTCGTTCAGAAACAGCTTGTCGATCACCACCACGATGCCATACGCAAAGGCCAGCAGCGCCAGCAAGCCACCTACCGCGCTGGCTAGTCGCAGCGGGATCACCGAAAAACTGGTGATGCCGGTCCAGGCCAGTTGCATCAGCCTGAGTTTGGAGAAGGTGCTTTCGCCATGACTGCGCGGCAACGGGGTGTACGGGATGCCGATCGAGCGGTAGCCCACCCAGGCGTACATGCCTTTCATGAAGCGGTTGCGCTCGGGCAGGGATAGCAGCGCCTTGACCACGCAGCGGTCCATGAGGCGGAAGTCGCCTGCGTCACGCGGGATGTGGATCTGCCCGCCCATGCTGATGGCACGGTAGAACAGGCGGCTGCCCCAGCGTTTGAAACGGCTTTCCACATGGCGGTCCTGACGCACCGCATACACCATGTCATAACCGCCACGCCATTTTTCCAGCATGTCGGCCATGAGGCTGCTGGAATGCTGGCCATCGGCGTCCATGCAGATGGTGACCTGGCCACGCGCCTCTTGCAGACCGGCGCTGATGGCGTATTCCTTGCCGAAATTGCGCGAAAAGCGCACCAGTGTGACGCGATGTTCAGGCCCAAGTGCCCGCACCCGACCCGCGGTCTCGTCTCGACTGCCATCATCGACCACCACGATGTCCCAGTGCGGGCTGAGCTGCTGCAGCTGTGACGCGATCTGCGTCAGCGTGGCGACGATGGCCTGTTGCTCATTATAGGCAGGCACGATCACGGTGATGTGTGGTGTGGTGTGCTCGCGGTTGGATAAACTCACGGTTGCCATGGCGTCATCACTCCTGAATTAAGGTAGCCCATGCTAGGTGTAAAGATCAATAGCAGCATCAACGTGGCGCCGGGCGTGGGCGGCGTTGCAGGCCAGTCAGCATGCGCCTGTCCTTCACCACGGCGAGTCGCGTATCCATGCGCTCCACCTCGGCGATCACCTTGCCCTGCAATACCTTGTCGCAGTGCATGCTGGTGGTGGAAATGAAAAAGTCGGCGGCTACCCAGTCTGTGGTCATCTGAAAACGGCCATCCAGATACGCGTCGGCCTGGATGGCTTCGGCACACACGGCGACTTTGTAGCGGGCGGCGGCGGGGCGGCTGTCGTCCGGAACATAGTGCTCCAGCGCTTCGCTGGCCTCGCGCAGGCTGCTGGACCAGTAATCCGCTTCCCAGTCATCTTCGGCTTCAGCGAAGCTGCCCGCAAACCCATTGTAGTAGACATACTGATACGGGTGCAGCTGGTACAGGGTGGCACTGGTATTGGCCAGCAGCACTAGAGCGACCAGCGCTGCAGCCAACCGTGCCCATTTGCTGTGCAGTTGCTGCCAGGTCAGGCTCAGGCCCAGCGCGGCCAAGATCGCCAATGGCGGCAGGATGAAGGTGAAGTGACGGATACCGTTATAGAGCGCAGGGCGGTCCAGCAGGATGAACAGCAGCGGGAATAGCGCACCAGTGACCAGAGTCAGCCAGGTCAGCGTACGCGCATCGGCATGACGCAGCGCCGCCACAATGACGCTGCGTTGGCGCAGTGCCACGATCACGATCAGCAGCAAACCCAGCAGGAACAGTTCAGGCAAGCGCACGGCCAGATAGGCGGCGAGGTAGCTTCTGGGCACGGCCCCTATGCCCATGGTTTCGCCATCCAACACGGTCAGCATGTTGAAGCTGAAATGCGAGAAGGCGCGCGCGGCTTCCAGCAGATGGTCCGGGCCCATCACCGACCATGGCCAGCAAATTGCCATTAACAGCAGGGCGGTGAGGCCTGCAGGCAGCAGATGCAGCACGGTATTGCCATAATAGCGCCAGCGTGCCGCCCAGCCGCTGCTCATCAGGCCACCTGCCAGCAGCACCATCAGCAGCAGGTAGATCACCGCAAAAGCGCCACCTATGCGCAGGCCCAGCGCCAGGCCTACAGCGACGCCCAGCTTGATGCTCAGCGAGATGGGCGGTTTGGGTAATGCCATCACCAGGCGTACCGTGTAATACAGCGCCCAGATCATGCATGCGGCGAACGGGATGTCCTTGGTATGGGTGAACATGGCGCCCGACCAGGCGCCCGTGATGGCAAGCAACAGCACCACCAGGAAACCGGCAGGCTCGCCACCCAGCAGTTTGGCCAGCCGGTAGCTGGCTACCATGCCGAACAGGCCGAAGGCGGCGGACAGCAGATGGCGCAGATCCCAGATCCACACCAGCCCCCACCATTCCAGCAGGGCGGCGATCAGGTCGAACAGGCCGCCGTACAGATACAGGTTGCGGTAATCGAAGGCGGACAGGTCGGTGAAGCCGGAGCGGTAGAAATCCAGCAGCAGGCGGCCATACACATGTTGCACCTCTTCATCGTTGCTGATGCCGTGCTGGTCGAAGGTGAATGCAACGAACAGGATCAAGCCTGCGAACAGCAGCCAGGTCAGGCGGCGGAACAGCACAGAAGTGGACAAGGAATGCTGCCTAAGTAATTGAAGCGGCGGATTATAGCGGGCTGTTGACGGCTTGTCTCGTGTGATGCTGAGCCAGCGCCCAGCGCACATGTTCGCGCAGGGTGGCATCGTCACTATCTGCACGGGTTTGCAGGGCGGAAACGACCTCTGGCGTGGTTTCGGCATTGCCCAGGCCCACGGCCAGATTGCGCAGCCATTGCAGGTAGCCGATGCGGTAGATGGCGCTGCCAGCCATCTTGCTGTTGAACTCTGGCTCGTCCCACATGAACAGCTGGACCAGACTCACGTCGTCCAGCCCATGACGCACCTGAAAGTCCTGCTGCGGGGTCAGTTTGGCGAATTTGTTCCAGGGGCAGCACAGCTGGCAGTCATCGCAGCCATATACGCGGTTACCGATCAGCGGGCGTAGTGGTTCCGGGATGCTGCCTTTGAGCTCGATGGTGAGGTAGGAGATGCAGCGGCGTGCATCCACTTCGTACGGTGCCACGATAGCGCCGGTCGGGCAGGCATCCAGGCAGGCGTTGCAACTGCCGCAATGGTTCTGCCCAGGCGCATCGATGGGGAGTGGCAGGTCGGTGTAGATCTCGCCCAGAAAGAACCAGGAGCCGCCTTCGCGCGAAAGCAGCAAGGTGTGTTTGCCGCGCCAGCCCAGGCCGGCTTTCTGGGCCAGTTCGACTTCCAGCACCGGAGCACTGTCGCTGAACACCCGGTAAGCAAAGCTGCCGATCTGGCTGTTGATGCGGTCGCACAGTTTCTGCAGACGTGCGCGCATCACTTTGTGGTAATCGCGGCCCAGTGCATAGCGCGAGATATAAGCGAGCGAGCGGTCGTCCAGCACTTGCTGACTGTCACGTGCTTGCGGCGGCAGGTAATCCATGCGCACCGAGATCACGCGTCGCGTGCCCGGCACCAATTCATCCGGCCGTGTGCGTTTGGTGCCGTGTTTTACCATATAATCCATCTCGCCATGGTAGCCTTTGGCTGTCCACGCCTGGTGCCGCTGTTCCGCGAAAGACAGATCGGTGTCCGTAATCGCAACCTGGCTGAAGCCGAGCGCAATGCCCCAGCGTTTGATGTCGGCTGCAAGCTGGATTAAGTCGTTATCCCCCATATGGCGCAAGAGTTTACACGTATTCTGAAGGACGAAGCAGCCACGCTGGCCTTGGGCGCGGCGCTGGCGCGCATCGTCCGCCCTGGCCTCACCATCTACCTGCATGGCGATCTTGGTGCTGGCAAGACTACGCTGGTGCGAGCGCTGCTCGGAGCTCTCGGCCATGCTGGCAAGGTCAAAAGCCCGACCTACACGCTGGTCGAGCCTTATCTGATCGCGGACATGCCGGTCTACCATTTCGATCTGTACCGCTTCAATGACGCAGAAGAGTGGGAATCGGCTGGCTTTCGCGACTATTTCAATGCGCAGTCCCTGTGTCTGGTGGAATGGCCACAGCGCGCCAGTGCATTACTGCCTGCAGCAGATATCGATGTCAGCTTGAGTTTGGCGGGCGAGGGCAGGCAAGTGGGTTTAACCGCCAATTCTGGTCCTGGTCGGCAATGTCTGGCAGAATTTGCCCATGATTAGAATCCTTGTCTTGCTGCTGTTGCTCACGCAACACACCGCTTTTGCAGCAGATAAGCTCATCGCGACGCGTGTCTGGCCAGCCGCGGATTACACCCGCATCACCCTGGAGGCCGCGCAGCCGCTCAGTCACACCATGACGCGCCTCAGCAATCCCGAGCGTCTGGTCCTGGATCTGGACGGTGTGGAGCTGGATGCGGTGTTCAAATCCCTGCCTGAAAAAGTCCAGCAGAACGACCCTTATATCCAGCAGATCCGTCTGGGTAACTTCAAGCCTGGCGTGGTGCGTGTGGTCATCGACCTGAAGGCCGAGATCAAACCACAACTGTCGCAATTGCCGCCAGCCGGTGAATACAAACACAGGCTGGTGCTGGATATCTACCCTGAACACGACCCCCTGATGGCCATGCTGCAGCAGCTGGAGAAGGGCGGCAGTGTCGCAAGCCCCGGCGCCGTGCTGGACCCTGTCCTCGCCCCTGCTGCTGGCGTGGACGCACCCGCGACGGCGGAAGCCCCTGCCGCCTCTGCTGCAACTGAAGCTACGTTGGCCACCGTTGCGCCAGCCGCTGAAGTGCCTGCCCCCGTCCCGCCTGCCATCACGCCTCCAGCAGTGCAGAACAAAACCGATCCACGGCTGATCACCATCGCACTGGATGCCGGGCATGGTGGCGAAGACCCGGGCGCGCGTGGCGCCACCGGCACGCATGAAAAACACATCACGCTGGCGATCGCAAAAAAGCTCAAAGCGCTCATCGATGCCGAGCCCAATATGCGTGCCGTGCTGACACGTGATGGCGATTACTTCATTCCGCTGCATGGCCGCGTGGTCAAGGCACGCAAACTCAGGGCGGATCTGTTTATTTCCATCCACGCAGATGCGTTCACGCGGCCAGAGGCGCGTGGCTCATCGGTGTTTGCCTTGTCTGAACGCGGGGCCACCAGTGCGTCGGCGCGCTATCTGGCCAATAAGGAAAATGAATCAGACCTGATAGGCGGTGTGAATCTGGATGTGAAAGACCCCTATCTGGCGCGTACCCTGCTGGATCTGTCACAGACCGCCACCATCAATGACAGCCTGAAACTGGGGAAATCCGTGCTGGGTCACATCGGCGAGATCAACACCCTGCATAAACCGCATGTGGAACAAGCCGGTTTTGCGGTACTGAAATCACCGGATATCCCGTCCATCTTGGTGGAAACGGCGTTCATCAGCAACCCGGAAGAGGAGCGCAAGCTGAATGATGCGGCTTACCAGCAAAGAATGGCGGCCTCCATCCTGTCCGGGATCAAGAAGTACTTTGCCAGCAATCCGCCGCTGGCACGCACGCGTGTAGCCAGCGAGTGATGCCGCAGTTATCCCATTACACGGAGTGAACGCTAGACTAGTCCCGCAAAGGCGGGACTGACCAAAGCAGGCTAGGCGATGATGCTGGCCTGTATGGTTTGCAGTGCCAGCAAAGGATCAGCGGCTTTGGTGATGGGGCGCCCGATCACCAGGTAGCTGGCGCCATCGCGCAAGGCTTGCTGCGGCGTGACCACACGCGACTGGTCGTCCAGGCTGGCATCGGCAGGACGTATGCCGGGGGTGACCAGGCAGAAATCCTTACCATGCCGTGCTCTCAGCATGGCCGCTTCCTGAGCCGAACACACCACGCCGTCCAGCCCGGCTAGCTGCGTCATGCCCGCTAGGTGTTCCACCTGCTCCACCACGCTGCGCTGCACGCCGAGCGCATTCAATCCTTGTTGATCCATACTGGTCAATACAGTTACTGCGATCAGCAACGGCAATTGTCCACTGCGCAATACGCCTTCACGTGCCGCCTGCATCATGGCGATGCCGCCTGAGGCATGCACGTTCAGCATCCATACGCCCAGCCGACTGGCGGCTTCGCAGGCTTTGCCTACCGTGGTCGGGATGTCATGGAATTTCAGATCCAGAAACACCTGGTGCCCGAGCTTATGTAAAGCCTCGATCAGCTGCGGCCCGCTGGCAGTGAACAGCTCTTTACCGACCTTGACGCGGCACAGGCGGGGGTCGAGCTGACTGGCCAGTGCCAGCGCAGAGGCGGCATCCGCATAGTCCAGTGCGACGACGATCTTGGGGTCATGACTCATGTGTTACTTTCTTCCGGGTCTGCCGGCAGGGATTCCCAGGTGTTGCAGGCCGGGCATTGCCAGTGATAGTGACGTGCGCGGAAACCGCACTGGCTGCAGCAGTAGGCATTGCGGTTGCCCAGTGCCAGTTTCACGGTCTGCTGCATCAGATGGGTGTCTGCGCTTTGTTCCAGCGCTGCGCGCGCTTGCAACAGCTGGTCCAGCGTCTTCAGGCTGGGTTTCTTGGCCAGCTCGTCACGCGCCAGTCGCGCTGCGCTTTCGGCGCCGTGTTCGAGCAGGGTCAGTTCATACAGCACGCTGCGCAGGGCTGGCGTCTTGTAGGTCTGCAGGTAGGTGTTGAGCAGATTGAGGCCCTCCTGCATGCGCCCCAGCGCGCGGTAGCTGGCGATCAGCTTGTTGGCGACCAGGCCCAGATAATCCGGCTGCTGGAATTCGATGTGCTTCCAGGCCGAGATGGCCAGTTCGTGTTCGCCCGCCGTGGCGGCGATCTCGCCCAGCATGACATTGGCACGTACACAGTTGGCATTGGCCGACAGTGCCTGTTGCAGCTTGGCGCGTGCGTTGTCGCTGTCATTGTTGAGGATGGCTTTTACCGCCAGCTCGCAGTAGTACTGCGCGATCTCCTTACGGAATGGCACGCCGGACATGCGTTCTAGCTCGGTAGCGATGCCGATGGCACGTTCCCACTCGCGTTCGCGCACGAAGATCTCCAGCAGCGCACGCAGCGCAGGCTGCTTGTAGCGGCTGTCAGTCAGGGATTTATATAATTCTTCGGCACGATCCAGCAAGCCTGCCTTGAGGTAGTCCTGTGCCAGCTCGGCCATCACCGCCTGCTTCTGCAGGTCTGGCAGTTCCTTGCGTTCCAGCAGGCTCAGGTGCAGGTGGATGGCGCGATCCACCTCACCGCGACGGCGGAACAAGCTGCCTAGCGCGAAATGCAGTTCGATGGAGTCAGCGTTGGCTTCCACGGCCTCTACAAAAGCCTCCACGGCTTTGTCATGCTGGTCGCTGATCAGGAAATTGAGGCCCTTGAAATAAGCGGCAGGCAACTGGCTGGATTCGGACAGCAGCTGCTTGATGTCGACGCGGGCGGCCAGCCATCCTAGCGTGAAGAACAGTGGCAATACCAGTAGCCACCAGAGTTCGAATTCCATGTGAGGTTCTTTCCAGGGTGAGCGTCAGCTGTCGCCGCGCAGGGATTTCAGTTCGCGCTGGTAGGCCAGCAGTTGACGGCGCTGACGGATCAGCGGGGTCAGGCAGGCAAGGATGCCGAACAGGATGCCCAGACCAAAGGTGATCAGCAGCATCAGCGACAAAGGTGCGCGCCAGCTGAATCCCAGGTAGTACTGCAGTTCGACCAGGTCGGCATTTTTGAGCGCAAAGCCGAGCAGTAGGATGAACAGGACAGCAGTGAAAAACAGATAAGTGGCTCGCATCCCCTGATTCTACCTTAGCCGGGCGCTAACGTTAATCTTGGGTGTAGCGCTGAAGCTGGCGATGTGAACTGACAGACATAAAAAAACGACAGCACAGAGGCTGTCGTTGTAGGGGGTTGTGCGGCGAATACTGCGTCCGCCGCACAAAGTACATAGGCTTATTCGAGATCGACGCGTTCGCGCAATTCCTTGCCAGCCTTGAAATGCGGTACATACTTCTCGGGTACCTGCACCTTGGTGCCAGTCTTGGGGTTGCGGCCCAGACGAGGAGGGCGGTAGTTCAAACTGAAACTACCGAAGCCCCGGATCTCGATACGTTCACCTGTGGCCAGATTATCCGCCATGGCGTCAAGGATGGTTTTGACCGAAAGTTCGGCATCCTTGACCACCAGTTGCGGGAATCGGGCTGCCAGGTTGGCAATCAGCTCTGATTTTGTCATGGTGAGGCCTTTAACTCTTGAACAACTTACTCGTTGTTCTTGCCGTCCAGCTTGGCTTTCAGCAGTGCGCCCAGGTTGGTGGTGCCTGCGGCACCCTCATTGCTGAGCTTTTGCATGACGTCGGCTTCGTCGGCTTGGTCCTTGGCCTTGATGGACAGGCTGATGCTACGGCTCTTGCGGTCGATGTTGGTGATGCGTGCTTCGATCTCCTGGCCTACGCTCAGTACGCTGGCCACATCCGTGACCTTCTCCTTGGAGATTTCGGAAGCACGTACATAACCTTCAACTTCGCCGTCCAGCTGAATCACAGCACCCTTTTCTTCAACAGCCTTAACGGTGCCCTTGACGACAGCGCCCTTGTCATTGACGGTGGTGTAAGCATTGAATGGATCATTGTCCATTTGCTTGACGCCCAGGGAGATACGCTCCTTCTCGACATCGATGCTCAGCACGATGGCGGACAGTTCGTCACCCTTCTTGAAGTTGCGGATGGCTTCTTCGCCAGTCTGGTTCCAGGACAGGTCGGACAGGTGGACCAGGCCATCGATGCCACCAGGCAGACCGATGAACACACCGAAGTCGGTGATGGACTTGATCTGACCGCTGACCTTGTCACCCTTCTTGTGGGAAGCAGCAAAATCATCCCATGGATTAGCCTGGCATTGCTTCATGCCCAGGGACAGGCGACGACGGTCTTCGTCGATCTCCAGAATCATGACTTCTACTTCGTCACCCAGTTGGGCGATCTTGGCAGGATGCACGTTCTTGTTGGTCCAATCCATTTCGGACACGTGGACCAGACCTTCGATACCTGGCTCGATCTCGACGAACGCACCGTAGTCGGTCAGGTTGGTCACCTTGCCGAACAGGCGGGTGCTGGTTGGGTAACGGCGGCTCAGTGCGACCCATGGATCATCACCCAGTTGCTTGATGCCTAGGGAAACGCGGTTCTTCTCTTGATCGAACTTCAGGATCTTGGCTTCGACTTCTTCACCTACGGTCAGCACTTCGGATGGGTGCTTGACACGGCGCCATGCCAGATCGGTGATGTGCAGCAGGCCGTCGATACCACCCAGATCCACGAACGCGCCGTAGTCGGTGATGTTCTTGACGATGCCCTTGACCACTGCGCCTTCCTTCAGGTTGGCCAGCAGTGCTTCGCGGTCTGCGCCCATGCTTTCTTCCAGCACGGCACGACGGGAAACCACCACGTTGTTACGCTTGCGATCCAGCTTGATGACCTTGAAATCCCATTCCTTGTTTTCGTAAGGCGTGGTGTCCTTGACTGGACGCAGGTCAACCAGCGAGCCCGGCAGGAAGGCACGGATGCCGTTTACCAGAACGGTCAGGCCGCCCTTGACGCGGCCATTGACCATGCCCTTGATGACGCGGGCTTCGTTCATGGCTTCTTCCAGATCCAGCCATGCCGCCAGGCGCTTGGCCTTTTCGCGGGACAGCTTGGTGGAACCATAGCCATCTTCCAGGGATTCGATGCAGACTTTTACGAAGTCGCCAACGTTAACTTCCAATTCGCCGCGGTCGTTCAGGAACTCGCTGGCAGCGATCACGCTCTCGGATTTGAGGCCGGCGTTGACGATGACGAAATCGGAATCCACGGACACCACTTCTGCAGTGATGACTTCACCGGAGCGCATTTCCTGACGCTCAAGGCTCTCTTCAAACAGTGCGGCAAAGCTTTCCATGGAGGGGGTTGAAAGGTTAGTCATTAAAAAAGTACCTAAATAATCCCGCCGTGCAGCGGGTCAATTAAAAAAACCGTGAGCGTAAGGTGCTCACGGCGCCGACGTGCATCCCGTGTTCAAGTCAGGACGCCTGGCTTGCCAAAAAGGCGCAAGCGCTTGTAAATCAAGGGGTAATTCAAAATGTAATTATAGCGCAATAGTTTTGTTGTTTGCTACTATTTCAATCGCTTGCGCAACACTTTGCTCAAGATCGATGGCGCTGGTGTCCAGTAGTACGGCATCTTCTGCTTGCACCAGTGGCGCTGCGGCACGCTGTTGGTCGCGTGCGTCGCGGGCTTTGAGGTCTTCCAGTATGGTGGAGAGGTCTGCTGCTGCACCTTTTGCCAGCAGTTGTTTGTAACGGCGCTCGGCGCGGATCTCCACGGCAGCGGTCAGGAAGATCTTGATGGCGGCGTCCGGGAACACCACCGTTGCCATGTCGCGGCCATCGGCGACCAGGCCCGGTGCCTGGCGGAAATCGTGTTGCACATCCAGCAGGGCGGCGCGTAGCGGGCCATGCACGGCCACTTCCGAGGCCCCTTTGCCCATGGCCTCACTACGGATGGCGTCCCCTACGTCCTGTCCATTGACGAGGACATCTTCGCCGTGGAATTCGATATGCAGACCGCGCGCCAGTGCGGCCAATGCTTCGGCGTCCTGCCATGAGACGTTCTGTTGTTGTGCGGCATGGGCAACGATGCGGTACAAGGCCCCTGAATCTAGGTAGCCGTAACCCAGATGTTTTGCCACCCGTTGTGCAACCGAGCCTTTGCCAGACGCAGACGGGCCGTCAATGGCAACCACGGTAATGGATGCTGTGTTCATGATTGTTGTTATCTATCGATAAAATTAAAACAATTGATTAGATTAATCAAGCCAACCCCGGCATGATGACGTCATTCTAATTTAATTTGTGACAACAGGAGCTAAGCATCATGGCAAAAACACTTTCATTTGCGGCAGTGCACTTCAGCGTTGCGTTCAGCGTAGGCTATGTCATGACCGGCAGTGTAGCGGTCGGTGGCGCGATTGCTCTCGTGGAGCCCGCATTCAACACGGTGGCGTATTTTTTCCATGAAAAGATCTGGCAGCGTATCGAAGGAAATACCGCCGAGATCAACTTCATGGGGCATGTGCATTAGTCGGCTGGGCTGGATTGGACGTGGAGCTCAGTCACATAGCTCAGCTTAGCAGGGTGCCCAATTGCTGGAAATAATCCGGGAAGGTCTTCGCCACACAATCCGGGTCATTGATGATGACATCTACCTTGCCTAGCGAGGCCAGTGAAAAGCACATGGCCATGCGGTGGTCGTCGTAGGTGTCGATAGCCGCGCCTGCCGTCAATCTGGCGGGTGGGGTGATACGGATATAGTCAGCGCCTTCTTCCACGTCTGCGCCCAGTTTGCGTAACTCGGTGGCCATGGCACTTAGCCGGTCGGTCTCTTTCACGCGCCAGCTGGCGATATTGCGCAAGGTGGACGTGCCATCCGCGAACAAGGCCAGCATGGCCAGTGTCATGGCAGCATCCGGGATGTGGTTGCAATCCAGGTCGATGGCGCGCAGCGGCTTGCCATTGCCGCTGGCCGTGATCCAGTTGTCACCGTAACGGATATCAGCCCCCATCAAGGCCAGCGCATCGGCAAAACGTACATCGCCCTGTATGCTCTGCGCATTGAGCCCGGTCACGCGTACCGGGCCACCACCGATCGCGCCTGCGGCCAGGAAGTAAGAGGCTGAGGATGCATCGCCTTCCACCTGCAGTACACCGGGGCTGGTGTAGCGGCTACCAGCATGTAGCTGGAAGCGCTGCCAGCCTTCGCGGCTGACCTGCACGCCGAAGCGTGCCATCAGGTTCAGCGTGATCTCGATATAAGGTTTGGAGATCAGTTCTCCCTCCACTTCAATGGTGCAGTCCTGACCGGTCAGCGGCAGGGCCATCAGCAGGGCGGTGAGGAACTGGCTGGATACATCGCCACGTACGCGTATGGGCTGATCGAACACGATCTTGCCCGGACGGATGTGCAATGGCGGAAAGCCGGGGTTCTGCAGATAGTCGATGTGGGCGCCGGTCAGACGCAAAGCATCGACCAGGTCCCCGATCGGGCGTTCATGCATGCGCGCCACACCGGACAGCTGATAATCACCGTCGCTAAAGGCGAGCGCTGCAGTCAGCGGACGGAATACGGTACCGGCGTTACCCAGGAACAGTGCTGCCTGTTTCACCGGGAATCGCCCATCGGCACCGGTGACCTGCCAGGTATGCTTGCTTTGATGATGCAAGGGCACCCCCAGCAACTTCAGCGCGTCCAGCATGCGGTCGGTATCGTCCGATACCAGCAGGTCGCGGATCTCGGTGGTGCCGGAGGCGAGTGCTGCCAGCAGCAGCATGCGGTTGGAGATGCTCTTAGAGCCGGGCAGGGCGATGCTGCCTTGTGCTTGATGCACAGCGGCAAGATGGAGTTGTTTCATTGCGACGGCAGGCTTTCTGCCCAGGTGTTGCGCGCCTGGCTGGCATGTTCGAACATGGCCAGCAGGCCCGCGCTGTCCTGGTTCTCGATCAGGGTTTGCAATTGGCGTAATTGTTTTTGGTAGGCGTCCAGCTCGGCCAGCAGTGCGCTGCGGTTGGCGAGCGTGATATCACGCCACATTTCGGGTGAACTGCCCGCGATGCGCGTGAAATCGCGGAAGCCACTGGCGGCAAAACGGAACAGCTCGACCTGGTTGTCACGACTGGCAAGTTCGTTCACCAGGGCGAAGGCGAGCAGATGCGGCAAATGGCTGACCGCTGCGAAGATCGCATCGTGCTGGTGTGCGCTCATGTACACCACCTTTGCGCCTGCGCTTTCCCACAGTGATTGCACAGACTGTAATGCTTGTGCACTGGTGTGCGCATCAGGGGTCAGCACCACATGCTTGTGATGGAACAAGCCCTCACGTGCTGCCGTGACACCGGTTTTTTCCGCGCCAGCGATGGGATGGCCAGCGACGAAGCCACGGTAGTCGGCCGGGAGCGCCTGACGTGCATAAGCCAATACATCAGATTTGGTGCTACCCACGTCGGTGATGATGGTGTGCGCCTGCAGGTGGGGTGCGATGGCTTCCAAAATGGCGCGTATCTGCGCCACCGGCGTGGCAATCACCACTAGGTCGGCGTCCTGCATGGCTTCCGCGATAGAGGCTGCAGTGCGGTCGATGACGCCGAGTTCGGTCGCAGCATGCAGCAGCTCGCCATCGCGGCCGAGGCCGACGATCTCGACAGCAGGATGTGCTTGCCGGATGGAGATGGCCAGCGAGCCGCCGATCAGCCCCACACCAAAAATGACGATCTTGTTCAACGGGATCACACGCGAATCAAAAAAGGACAATTGTAACATGGGCACTCTGCCGGTCAGGTCAGGCTGCGCGAGCGCTAAAGTGGAGCAAGCGATAGGGAAGGCTGACCTGATGGTAGCCGCTGGTTACTGGCCGCGTGTACATGCGTAGTTTGTCAGGCCTATGTGCCGCCCCTGAAACAAAATCGGCGCTCAAACACGAGTTTCCTCGCCCTTGAACGCCGGTTTGTAACGGAGATGACAGTGGATAAGAATCACTGTGATGCAAAAAGTTCAAACTGATGCAGAAAATAGCGATGCAGCTTGGATGCAAACAGGGAGCATTCCCTCTGAACTAGGCTATTTGCCAGTGGTTGCGATGCGCAAGGGCGCCCACTCGCCATCGATCAGCCCCTGCTGCGGCTGGAATTGCTGCTTGTAGGCCATTTTCCGGCTCTCGGCGATCCAGTAGCCCAGATAAAGGTAAGGCAGTTGCAGCGCCTGGCACCAGGCGTTCAGCCATAACACATTGAAAGTGCCGTAACTGCTGCGTGCATCACTGCAGTCATAAAAGGTATACACCGCAGAGAGGCCATCACCGACGACGTCCACTACGCTGACCATGCATAACTTGTCCTGGTCACGGAATTCCACCATCACGCTGTGCACATTGCTTTGCACCAGGAATTCACGGTATTGGGCGGCGCTGTTCTGTGCCGGGTCGGCATCACTGTGGCGTGCCAGCTGATATTGCTGATACAGCGCATGATGCTCTTCACGAAATTCCAGAGGCAGGATGCGGGTGCTCAGGGATTGATGCTGTTTCCATGCGCGTCGCTGACTACGCGATGGCTTGAACTCCGCGACGGGCAGTCGCACAGCGATACAGGCATTGCAATGCTCGCAATGCGGACGGTAAGCAAATTTGCCACTGCGTCTGAACCCAAGCTGGATTAGTCCGCTGTAGGCTGCGCTATCGATCAGGTGGTGCGGTGTGGCGATGAGTGACTGCGCCAGCTTGCCCGGCAGGTAGCCACAGGCATAGCTGCTACTTGCGTAGAACTGGATGCGTTGCAGTGAGCTTTCGCCGGGTAGCGTCATGATCCGGGAGTGGGGTTCCTGTTGAAGAAGGGGTAGTCGACATAACAGTCTACCAATTCTGACAGCTGCCGGGCGAACAGGGTTCGCGGGATGGGCCTGGCGCCAAAACGGTGTAGATGCGCGGTGTGCATCTGGCAGTCGATCAGTGCACAGCCAGCCTGCTGCAGCGCCTGCACCAGGTGCACGAAAGCCAGTTTGGAGGCGTCGCTGACATGGTGGAACATGGATTCTCCATAGAACACTTTGCCTATGCTAACGCCATACAGGCCGCCGACCAGTGCTCCGTCCATCCAGGTCTCCGCGCTGTGCGCATAACCGCGTGCGTGCAGTTCGGAATAGCCACGGATGATCTGCTGGTCTATCCAGGTGCCGTGCTGCCCTGGTCTCGACGTGCTGGCGCAGGCCGCAATCACCCGCTCGAACGCGGTGTTGTAACGGATCTCATGATCCTGCCTGCGCATGCGCTGCCTCAACGAGCGCGAAATCTTGAGTTCCTCGGGATAGAGCACCATGCGCGGGTCCGGGCTCCACCATAACACCGGTTCGCCCGGATTGAACCACGGGAAGATGCCGCGCTGGTAAGCCTGCAACAGACGTCGCCCATCCAGTTCTGCACTCGCAGCCAGCAGGCCGTTGGGTTCCTGCAGGGCCTGCTCTAGTGGCGGGAAAGGGGCGTCGGATGCAAGCCAAGGGATCATGGTGTCAAAACAGGCATAAGGTTCGTCTATATTATCTTATTGAATGCTGTATCCATTGAGTCTTGTGCCGTGCGTGCCCATGCTGCGTGCGGTGATGCACGGGAATGCTGATCAGGCTGGATTTCATCATGCATTCAATTGATTAGGGCTTATCCTGCAAACATAGTAGAATGCGCGCCTCATGGAAACTCTGAGACAAATCAATACCTATCGCCCCTACTGGGCCAAGCGCTTTGGCGTCGCCGCCATGCTGCCGATGACGCGCGCCGAAATGGAGCAGCTCGGCTGGGATAGTTGCGACATCATCCTGGTTACGGGTGACGCCTATATCGACCATCCCAGCTTCGGTATGGCGCTGGTCGGCCGTTTGCTGGAAGCCCAAGGCTTCCGCGTCGGCATCATCGCCCAGCCGGACTGGCAGTCTGCCGACGCCTTCAAGGCGCTGGGCAAACCCAATCTGTATTACGGCATCACCGCCGGCAATATGGATTCCATGGTCAACCGCTACACGGCTGACCGCAAGATCCGTTCTGACGATGCCTACACACCGGGCGCTGCGGCGGGCAAACGCCCGGATCGTGCCGTGCTGGTCTACAGTCAGCGCTGCCGCGAAGCCTACCCCGATGTGCCCTTGGTCGTCGGTAGCATCGAAGCCAGTTTGCGCCGCATCGCGCACTATGATTACTGGTCGGACAAGGTACGCCGCTCCATTCTGGTCGATTCCAAGGCCGATATCCTGTTGTACGGCAATGCCGAGCGCGCCCTGGTGGAGCTCACGCACCGTATCGCACGTGGCGAACCGGTCAGCGAGATCACCGATATCCGTGGCACGGCGTATCTGCGTAAACGCATTCCGGAGGGCTGGCAGGAGGTCGCTTCCACGCAGATGGACAGGCCGGGCAAGGTCGATGTGCATGTAGACCCCTATGAAATGAAGATGGGCGCCGGTTCCAGCTGCGAGACGGACGATAAGATAGACGGCTCCGCGGCCTTGCCTGCGGGCGTCAGTGCCATTCAGATCGTGCGCAAGCAGAAGGTGCCGCGTGAATTGCAGGTGGTGCGTTTGCCTGCTTATGAAGAAGTCTCGCAGGACCCGGTGATGTATGCGCATGCCTCGCGCGTGCTGCATCTGGAATCCAACCCCGGCAATGCGCGCGCGCTGGTACAGCGCCATGGCGACCGTGAAGTGTGGCTCAATCCGCCACCCATCCCGCTCACCACCAAGGAAATGGATTACGTTTACGATCTGCCCTATGCGCGCAAGCCGCATCCAGCCTACGGCGCGTCCAAGATCCCGGCCTGGGAGATGATCCGCTTCTCGGTCAACATCATGCGTGGCTGCTTCGGCGGTTGTACCTTCTGTTCCATCACCGAGCACGAAGGCCGCATCATCCAGAGCCGCTCGGAAGAATCCATCCTAAATGAGATCGTGGAGATCCGCGACAAGGTGGAAGGCTTCACCGGGGTGATCTCCGACCTGGGTGGCCCCACTGCGAATATGTACCGCATGGCTTGCAAATCGGAAACCATCGAGCAGGCCTGCCGCAAACTGTCTTGTGTGTATCCGGGCATCTGCGAGAACCTCAACACCGATCATTCGGCCCTGATCCAGCTCTACCGCAAGGCCCGCGCCATCAAAGGGGTCAAAAAGATCCTGGTCGGTTCCGGCCTGCGCTATGACCTGGCCGTGACCTCGCCCGAATACGTCAAAGAACTGGTACAGCACCATGTGGGCGGCTATCTCAAGATCGCCCCCGAGCATTCCGAAGACAATGTGCTGTCCAAGATGATGAAGCCGGGCATGAGCGCATACGATGAGTTCAAACTCATGTTCGAGAAATTCTCGAAAGAGGCGGGCAAAGAGCAATACCTGATCCCGTACTTCATCGCGGCACACCCCGGCACCACCGATGAAGACATGCTGAACCTGGCGCTGTGGCTGAAGAAATACGATTTCAAGCTGGATCAGGTGCAGACCTTTACGCCAACGCCCATGGCGATGGCCACCGCCATGTACCACTCCGGCAAGAACCCGCTACGCAAGGTCACCCATGACAGCGAAGAGGTGCCTATCCCGAAAGCCGGTGGTGTACGCCGTTTGCACAAAGCCTTCATCCGCTACCATGACCCTAATAACTGGCCCATGTTGCGTGAAGCCCTTAAGAAGATGGGGCGTGCCGACCTGATCGGTAACGGCAAGAAGCATCTGGTCCCGGCCTGGCAGCCGATCAAGCCTGTCGTCGCTGCCGCCGCCAGAACCGGGTCCAGAATCAAAACTGCAGCCCGCAGTCCGGCACGAGCACCTACACGCGGTAAATGACGTCTGCCAGACTGAGCTTCACCAATTAAAAAGCCTGCAATTGCAGGCTTTTTAATTGGTGTCGATATAACGTTACTTTTTCTCGAAGATCTCTTTGGGAGAAGCCCCGTTGGCTGCGAGGTAGCAGTGGTGATAAAGCGCGATCCAGTAACTGCGATCACGAACGGCCTTGGGGTCGGAGTCTTCCTTCTCTCCGATCAGCTTGAGTAGGTCAAGCGCAACGCGTTCTTTGCTGTCTTTCATAAAATCTTCTGCCATGGTGGCTCCCTGGTAACGTAAAAATAATCAAGCTTGTAACGCTGCATTAAATATATACATTATCCAGCGCTTTTTCCATGCGCCGCGCCGCTTTATTTTTGATGACAGGCAGACTGTGAGCACGCCTTTCCGGGGTCAATAC
Organism: Methylobacillus flagellatus; assembly: GCF_005502435.1. Lineage (GTDB taxonomy): Bacteria > Pseudomonadota > Gammaproteobacteria > Burkholderiales > Methylophilaceae > Pseudomethylobacillus > Pseudomethylobacillus flagellatus_A. The sequence continues at coordinate 493,286 of NZ_SCOU01000001.1, read as the reverse complement.
GCCACAAGTGGGGGCATCAGCTAGGTGCCAGCCTGGCAATCTGGCCTGGTAATCTTGCCTGGCCTGGCTGGATCGGTCTGTGCAAGGCCAGAACTTAGCCATGCCCCGTCAGTCTATTTGCACGCAATCTATCAGCACGTGTTGGCTGCAGTGGCCGCTAGTTGGTATTCTGGTGAGGTAAGCTACACACATTGCTCCAGTTACACCTTGACTTAAGGAATCTTTATGCACACCCTGTTCCATATCAGCCTGCACGGTGTATTGCCTGCACTGGCATTGATCATCGCCAGCGTGGCCCAAGCCGCAGACACCGGTCTGTTGTGGAAAGTCGAAGCGGCGAATGCCAAGACCAGTTATCTGTTTGGCACCATGCACAGCGATGACAAGCGGCTGGATGCTCTTCCCAAGGGGCTGGATGCTGCCCTGGCCAGCAGTGAAGCGTTCATGATCGAAACCCTGCCGCCACGCGACCCTGGCATCTTCCTGTTGCAGGACAATCAGATGGTCAGCAGTTTTTTAAACGATGCCGAAGTGGATAAGCTTCGCGAGTTGGCAGACTTCCATTCCATGCACACCGAGGCGGCACTGCGCATGAAGCCCTGGCTGCTGGCGGTGATCTTCGACCTGCCCAAGCCACAGACGCCGTTTTCCATGGATGCCAAACTGATGACCAAGGCAGAACAGCAGGGCAAGCGTGTATTCGGCCTCGAGGATACCGACGAGCATTTTGGCGTGCTGGACAGCTTCAGCATGGATGAACAGATCGTCATGTTGCGTGCCGTGCTCAAGCGTAGCCAGAAAGACAAGCAGCGTGACTTCGAGGCGCTGATCAAAGCCTACAAGACCGGCGATATCGACAACATATTGAAGCGCAACGAAAAGATCACTGGCGACATGTTGCCAGCAGAGTTGTGGGACAGGATGCGTTTCAAACTCATCGACGAACGCAATGTGCGCATGGCGGAACGTATCGCACGTCAGGCGGAAGAAGTACCGGTCTTCGTCGCAGTGGGCGCTTCACATCTGGGTGGCAAGGGTGGCCTGGTCGAGCGCTTGCGCGAGGCGGGGTATCAGGTTACGGCGGTTAAATAAGCGTTCAGTAAGGATTCCCCCGTATAGCCGCGTATAGTGGGGTATGGCGGCAAAGCAACGGCGGCCCGGGTTTCCAGGCCGCCGTTTTTCATGCGTGAAGTGTTTGGTCTGTTGAGCTGTCAGGTGTTCAGCTGCGTGTGGGCTGGCAGCTTTTGGCGATGAGCAGGATGTGCGCACAAAAACCCGGATCCTCGCCTTGCAACAGTTTGGGCAGCAGCTTGCGGAAGTCTTCGCGCTCACACCATTCGCGCATGTAATCCTCCCAGGAGCGCCAGCGGCGCAGCTGTTTGCCCGACATGTCCGGTTCGTAAGCCAGCAGATAGGCGCGTTCGAACAGGGAGATGAGGATCTCGTACAGGACGCGCACCCGCTCACGCTGTTCTTCGTCGAGGTCGGTGATCTCGCATTGCGAGCGTAGCTTGAGATCCGGGTTGGCCATCATCAGTTTGAGGAAGTCGGTATAGGCGTCCGACAACAGTTGGTAGACCTCTTCTTCCTCGTTCTCGCGTTCCTTGCGCTGCTCCATCAGAAAGGTCAGGATGGCCAGCGGCAGGCCGACCACCGTGACCACATAACTCAGCAGTTCCCAGGTTTCAACGTTCATGACACTAGTTTGAGCCCGATGATGGATGCAATCAAGAGCAGCAGGAACAGTATGCGCAGGGTACCGGCCGGATCACCAAAGGCGACGATACCGACGATCACCGTGCCCAGCGCGCCTATACCGGTCCACACGGCATACGCCGTGCCCAGCGGAATGGTGGCCGTGGCGCGCGTGAGTAGCCAGAAGCTGATGGCGGCGAACACCACAAAGCCCAGCGTAGGCCACAGCCGGGTGAAACCTTCGGATAATTTCAGGCACGTAGTGAAGCCAACTTCGAACAAACCAGCTAACAGTAATAACAACCAGGACATGATGTTTTTCTCCGTGCCTGTGCGAGCCAGCTAAGTCCAGGCCAGCCTAGTCCAGCCAGCTCAGCAACAGCAACGCATTATCTACAAAATAAAAAATGCACTTGAAGGTGCATTTTTGGGGGCGGTTCAACAGAACCCTGCTCAGCTGAGCAGGGGGGCAGGTTATTCAGTCAGGCTTGATATGCAGTCATACGTTCAAGCCATGGATTCAATCCATAGGCTCAAGCCATAAAGCAATCAAGGGCGCACATGGCGGCCAGCGCTGTAATCGCTGATGTCACCACGCTGTGGCACATAGATCAGTTTTTGTGTATCAAAGCCCATCTCCTTGGCCTCTGCGATCAGTTGCGCCTTGATCGGGTAGGCCAGCTGCGGCGTGCGTGACAGGATCCAGAAATACGATTTGTCCGGCCCACACACCATCACGTAATTGTAGTACGGCTGGTCCAGATGCAGGATGTTGTACCCCCCATAGAACGGGCCGAAGAACGACACCTTGAGTTTGCCGGTGCGTGTCTTGTCCGCATTGGGCGGGTCAATGAAGTAGGCTTTTCCGACCGCTTCCTGCCATTCTTTCTTAACTGGGTCATAGCCACGGTTCACCACTTTTATGCCGCCATCTTCGCGCAGGCTGTAGGTGGCGGTGACATTCTCCAGGCCACGCTCAAAGCTGTGGTCCAGGCGTGCGATCTCATACCAGCTCCCTAGGTACTGGTCGGGGTCCAGACGCTGAACCACCTTGACGCCTTCGGGCGTACCGGTACAGGCACCAAGCAGCAGGCTCAGCCATAGCAGGCTGGAATAGCGCAGGAACAGGGTCTTCATAGCGACTTTCTATGTCAGGCGAATGGAATTGCTTAGCTATGATGCGCGAGAAAGCGATCCAGTTCCGCAGCGAATGCCTGCCGGTCAGTATTGCTGAACGCGGCCGGTCCACCGGTCTCCACGCCGCTGCCGCGTAACTCTTCCATGAAGTTACGCATGGCCAAACGCTCCCGGATGTTGATGGTGCTGTAACGCTCGCCACGCGGGTTGAGTGCATGAGCGCCTTTGGCGATCACTTGCGCGGCCAGCGGGATATCTGCAGTGACCACCAGATCGCCAGCCTGCAGTTCATCGACGATCATCCGGTCTGCCACATCGAAGCCAGACGGTACCTGAAACGCACGTATCCACTGCGAAGGTGGCACGCGCAGCAACTGGTTGGCGACCAGCACCGTGGGGGTATGCGTACGCTCGGCGGCGCGAAACAGGATCTCCTTGATCACGGCCGGACAGGCATCAGCATCCACCCAGATGGTCATCGCGAGCGGTTACGGTTCGGATTGTGTCGTGGCACCGGGCTAGGCGAGAACAGCGCCGGTTGTGGCATGGCCTGGTGGCGTGCGGCTTCCGACATGGCGCTGCTGGTCTTGGGCTGGGCGGGCTGTGATGCGCGGTTGCCATTTGCCTGGTCAGCGCCGGGCTGACGTTGCGCTGCGTTAGGGCCTTTGCCAGGCTGGCCGCTGCGACGGTTGCCATCATTCGGATGGCCTTCGCGCTGTGGGCGTGGGCCGCGTGGGGCCTGGGTGCGTTCTGCATGCACGCGTTCCGACTGACCACGCTCCAGCGGATTACGCTGTCCCTGGCGCGGTTCGCCCTGACGTTGTTGAGTCTGCTGTTTCTGGCCTTGGCGCGGTTGATTGCGGCGCTGCAGCGGCGGGCGTGGTGCTTCCACTTCCGGTTTGGCCGAAGGTACAAAGCCTTCCAGCTTCACGCGCGGGATCTCGCGCTTGATCAGTTTTTCGATGTCCTTGAGCAGTTTCAGCTCTTCCGAATCCACCAGTGACACGGCGGAGCCAGAGCTACCGGCACGACCGGTACGGCCGATGCGGTGTACATAATCTTCCGGCACATTGGGCAGCTCGAAGTTGACCACTTGCGGCAGCTGGTCGATGTCCAGGCCGCGTGCGGCGATGTCGGTGGCGACCAGCACGCGTACCGAGCCGTCCTTGAACTGAGCCAGCGCCTTGGTCCGTGCGCTCTGGCTCTTGTTACCGTGGATGGCGGCGGCTTCGATGCCGTCCTTGACCAGTTTTTCAGCCAGGCGGTTGGCGCCATGCTTGGTACGTGTGAATACCAGCACCTGTTGCCAGTCGTTGCTCTTGACCAGATGACTCATCAGGTCGCGCTTGTGGCCCTGGGCCACCATGTGCACGCTCTGCTCGACCAGTTCGGACGCGGTGTTGCGGCGTGCCACTTCGACAAAGCCCGGATTGTGCAGCAGGCGGTCGGCCAGTTCCTTGATTTCGTCCGAGAAGGTGGCCGAGAACAGCAGGTTCTGACGCTGTTTAGGCAGCAGTGCCAGCACTTTCTTGATGTCATGGATGAAGCCCATGTCCAGCATGCGGTCCGCTTCGTCCAGCACCAGGATCTCCACGGCAGACAGGTCTATGGTCTTCTGGCCCGCGTGATCCAGCAGGCGGCCAGGCGTGGCCACCAGGATATCCAGCGATTTGCGCAGGCGGTCGATCTGCGGATTGATGCCCACACCGCCGAAGATGACCATGGATTTGAACGGCAGGTATTTGCCATAGGTTTTGACCGACTCTTCCACCTGCGCGGCGAGTTCACGCGTCGGGGTCAGGATCAGGCAGCGCGGTTGACCGGCTTTGTTCTGGGCCGGTTTCTGCTGCAGCAGGTGCAACACTGGCAAGGTGAACCCGGCGGTCTTGCCAGTGCCGGTCTGTGCGCCAGCCAGCAGGTCACCACCGCTGAGTACCAGCGGGATGGCTTTGGCTTGAATCGGGGTGGGGGTGGTATAGCCGGCGTCGGACAACGCGCGCAAAAGGGGTTCGGCCAGCCCAAGGCTGGCAAAGGTAACTTCAGTAGACAATGTAAAACTCCACGCTTGGAATTTGAGCCGGCCTTTGCCAAGCAGCAACACCAATCGAGGCAGACGGATAAGTGATCGGATGATCAGGGTAAACATGAGACCGCTGCGTTGATTGGTAGACGCAGGGAGCGGCCATTATACGGGCCAAGCCAATAAAAGCGAGGTAATTCTGCCCGGACTGGCGTGAAGCCGCTCCGGGCAGGCACTCAGTAGGCGGTCAACTCAGTGCTTTCAACAAGGTGCGGATGAAGTCGCTGCGGTCTCGGATCCCGGCGAGTTGCACGGTGATACGCAGCTTGTCCGGCCCGTTCATGCGGCAGCGCCGGTCGCGTTGCAGCAGGGCGATGAGTTTGTTCGGGTCCAGATCGGCCTTGGGATTGAACTGCAGCTGCACCGCGCTATCGCTGGCGTCGATCTTGATGATGCCCAGTGCCTTGGCGGCCACGCGCAGACGATGGCAGGCCAGCAGGGCATCGCCCTGCACTGGCAGCAGGCCGAAGCGGTCGATGAGTTCTTCCTGCAACTCGTCCAGCGCATCATCGTCCTCGCAGTTGGCCAGGCGTTTGTACAGCACCAGACGCTCGTGCACGTCCGGGCAGTAATCATTGGGCAGCAACGCAGGCGTGTGCAGATTGATCTCGGTGGTGACCCCCAGAGGCGCCGAGATGTCCGGCTCCTTGCCCGCCTTGAGCTGCTTCACGGCGTGGCTCAGCATGTCGGAATACAGCGAAAAGCCGATCTCCTGCATCTCGCCGGATTGCGAATCCCCCAGTAGCTCGCCTGCGCCACGGATCTCCAGATCGTGCATGGCGAGGTGGAAGCCCGCGCCCAAATCTTCCAGCAGCTGAATGGCATCCAGACGCTTCTGTGCCTGTGGTGTGATCTTGCGGTCCGGGTCGGTGAGCAGGTAAGCATAGGCCTGATGGTGAGAGCGGCCCACGCGGCCACGCAACTGATGCAGCTGCGCCAGACCGAACATGTCAGCCTTGTTCATGATGATGGTGTTGGCGGTGGGGACGTCGATGCCGGTCTCGATGATAGTGGTGCACAACAGCAGATTGGAGCGCTGCTGATAGAAGTCGCGCATCACATGTTCCAGCTCGCGTTCGCGCATCTGGCCGTGGGCGATGGCGATGCGTGCTTCCGGCAATATCCTTTCCAGCTTTTCCTTCATTACGAAGATGGTATCCACCTCGTTGTGCAGGAAATACACCTGACCGCCACGCTTGAATTCGCGCATGGCCGCTTCGCGGATGATGCCTTCGGAATAGTCGGTGTGGAAAGTCTTGATAGCCAGCCGTTTTTGCGGCGGTGTGCTGATCACCGAAAACTCGCGCAAGCCTTCCATGGCCATGGACAGGGTGCGCGGGATGGGCGTGGCGGTCAGCGTGAGCACATCCACTTCGGCACGCATGGCTTTCAGCTGCTCTTTCTGACGCACGCCGAAGCGGTGTTCTTCGTCCAAGATCACCAGCCCCAGATTCTTGAACTTGACGTCCTTCTGGATCAGACGGTGGGTGCCGATGATGATGTCGATATTGCCTTGTTCCAGGCCCTTGATAGCCTCGGCCTGCTCTTTGGCGCTGCGGAAGCGCGAGATCTCGGCGATCTTGATCGGCCATTCCGCGAAGCGGTCGCTGAAGTTGTTGAAATGTTGTTCGGCCAGCAGCGTGGTCGGCACCAGCACCGCCACCTGACGGCCACCCATCACGGCCACGAAGGCGGCACGCAGGGCCACTTCGGTCTTGCCAAAGCCCACATCACCGCACACCAGACGGTCCATGGGGCGACCGGACTGCATGTCATGGATGACCGCTTCGATCGCGGATAGCTGATCGGCAGTTTCCTCGAACGGAAAACCATCGGCGAAGGCTTCGTAATCCTGCAGCGACAGCGTGAAGGCATGGCCGCGTCGCGCCGCACGCTGCGCATACAGGTTGAGCAATTCGGCGGCGGTATCGCGGATCTGCTTGAGTGCTTTCTTCTTGGCTTTTTCCCAATTGCCGCTGCCCAGACGGTGCAGCGGCGCCGACTCCGGTGGCCCGCCGGAATAGCGCGAGATCAGGAACAGTTGCGACACCGGCACATACAGCTTGTCGTCACCGGCATATTCCAGCAGCAGGAACTCGGTCTCGCCTTCGCCAAAATCCAGATTGATGAGGCCGCGGTAACGGCCCACGCCGTGCTGTTCATGCACCACCGGGTCGTGTTCACGCAGTTCGGACAAATCCTTGAGCATGCCTTCGGTGTTGCGTGCGCGCTCTTTGTCACGGCGGCGTTGCTGACGCACGGTGGCGGCATACAGCTCGGCTTCGGTGACCAGTACGAAATCATCGCTGATGAAACCGTTGTGCAGGGGCGAAACGCCCAGCATGACGTGGTCTTCCGCGTTGATCAGCGTGTCCCAGTTGTCGGCCAGGGTGACCTCCAGGCCATGCTCCTGGAACAGGTGCAGCATGGTCTCGCGGCGGCCCAGGCTTTCGGCCGTGATGAACACGCGCCGGCGTTGCTGGCGGATGAAATTGCGCAGTTTGTGCAGTGGTTCTTCGGCACGCCGCTCGATGTCAAGAGCGGGCAGGCCGCTCTCCACTTTGTCGGCAGCGAATTGCAGGCGCGCATACTGCTGTGTGCGCGTGAAGAAATCATCGGCTTTCAGCAGCAGGCGTTCCGGCTGCAGGATGGGGCGTTCAATGTCGTGCGCCAGCAGACGGTAACGAGACTGGGCGTCATGCCAGAAGGCCTGCGCCGCCAGATCCAGATCGCCATGCAGGCACAGCATGCTTTGCGCGGGCAGGTAATCGAACAGCGTGGCGGTCTCGCTGAAGAACAGCGGCAGATACCACTCGATGCCACCACTGGCGATGCCCTTGCTGACATCTTTATAGATGCGGCTGCGCGAGGGGTCGCCTTCGAAAGTTTCGCGGAACTGCTGACGGAAGCAGGCGATGCCTTTTTCATCCAGCGGGAATTCGCGCGCCGGTAGCAGGCGGATCTCAGGCACCGGATACAGGCTGCGCTGGGTGTCCACGTCAAAGGTGCGTATGGTTTCGATCTCGTCGTCGAACAGGTCCAGACGGTAGGGCAGCGCGCTGCCCATGGGGAACAGGTCCACCAGGCCACCGCGCACGCTGAATTCGCCCGGACTGATCACCTGATTGACATGGTGATAACCCGCCGAGGCGCATTGCACACGCAGGCCTTCCAGGTCTAGGCGCTGGCCTTTGCTGAGCATGAAGGAATGCGCGGCTAGATAAGCCGGTGGCGGCAGGCGCAGCAGCGTGGTGGACAGCGGTACCAGGATCACATCGCAGTTGTTCTGGCTGATCTGGTACAGCGTGGCCAAGCGCTCCGAGATCAGGTCCGGATGCGGGGAAAAGTGGTCATAGGGCAGGGTCTCCCAATCCGGCAGCATGTGGATGCGCAGTTCGGGAGCGAACCATGGCAGCTCTTCCAGCAGGCGCTGGGCTTCAAACGCGCCTGCCGTGATGATGACCAGCGCTTGCTGCTGCTGATGCAGTTCGCGCGCCAGTTGTGCCAGTGACAGGCTGTCGGCCCCGGCCGGGAGTGCTGCGATACGTTTGGATTGGCCTGATGCCGGCTGCGGCAGCTTGGACTGCATGAGGTATTGCCGTGACTGGTGGTTCTAAAGCGCCATTATAGCCGCTGCCCGTAGGGCGCGGCTATGTGGCAAGTCCATCGGGTGTGCAGGCTCAGCGTTTGCCCAAGATCTTGCTGATCTGGTTTTCTGCAGCGACCCAGTAATCCACCGGGCTGCCTTTGAATTTGTCGCGCTCGGCAATGAAATAAGCGGCCACTTCGACCATGCGATAACGCTCCTCGGCACCGATCTTGGGTGTCTTGTCGCTGGCTTTTTTGCCCGAGGGTTTCTTTTCCGGCTTGGCTGCAGCTTCCGGCTTGGGCGCGGCAGGGGGCTTGGCCATGCTTGTTGGCGCTGTCACTTCAACTGGGGCAGCGGCCGCTTTTTTGCTGACAGCGCTGACTGGTTTTGCTTGTTTGGCTGCTGTCTTGGCTTCTGCCTTGGGCTTGGCTTCTGCCTTGGGCTTGGCCACTTTGGATTTGCTTGCGCTGGTTTCTGCCATGTGACTTCCTTTCCTTGACGGTGACGATCAGTTGAACAGGCCGGGGCTAGCCCCGGCCTTATACTAAACCGTTCTGCGGCTATCAATCTAGCGCGTCAGTCACCGGGCCGGATGTTCCAGAACCCATCAGGCCGTGCCGCCCACGGTGAGGCCATCAATGCGCAGCGTGGGCTGGCCCACACCCACCGGCACGCTCTGGCCTTCCTTGCCACAGGTGCCCACGCCCGAGTCCAGCGCCATGTCGTTGCCTATCATGGTCACGCGCTTCAGCACATCCGGACCGTTGCCGATCAGCGTGGCGCCCTTGACCGGGTAGGTCAGTTTGCCATCCTCTATCATCCAGGCTTCTGCGGCCGAGAACACGAACTTGCCGCTGGTGATGTCTACCTGGCCGCCGCCGAAGTTGGCGGCATACAGGCCTTTTTTCACCGACTTGATGATCTCTTCAGGTGCTTTGTCACCGTTCAGCATGTAGGTGTTGGTCATGCGCGGCATGGGGATGTGGGCATACGATTCACGGCGTGCATTGCCGGTGACCGGCATGCCCATCAGCCGCGCATTGAGGCTGTCCTGGATGTAACCACGCAGGATGCCGTCTTCGATCAATACCGTGCGTTGCGTGGGGTTGCCCTCATCATCGATATTGAGCGAGCCGCGACGATCCGCGATGGTGCCATCATCCACCACGGTCACGCCCTTTGCGGCCACCTGCTGACCGATGGCATTGCTGAATGCCGAGCTGCCCTTGCGGTTGAAATCACCTTCCAGACCATGGCCGATGGCCTCATGCAGCAGGATGCCGGGCCAGCCGGAACCCAGCACCACGGTCATGTTACCAGCCGGGGCCGGGCGTGCATCCAGATTTACCAGCGCCTGGTGCACGGCTTTTTGTGCGTAGTCGTGCAGTACCTCATCGCTGAAATAGCCGTAGTCGAAACGGCCACCACCACCGGCCGAGCCTTGTTCGCGTCTACCGTTGTGTTCGACGATGACCTGTATGGACAAGCGCACCAGTGGACGCACATCGGCGGCCATCACCCCGTCATGGCGGGCCAGCATGACCACATCATACTCACCCGCGATGGAGGCCATCACCTGTGTGACGCGCGGATCGAGCGCGCGTGCATATTGCTCCAGACGCTCCAGCAGGCTCACCTTGGCATCTGCACTGAGTGAGGCGATCGGGTCCTGCGGTAGATAGAGCTGACGCGGAGTTGCACGTGCGATGCCGGGCGCGGTCTGCTCATTGCCCAGGCTGGAGATGGCCCGCGTGGCATTGGCGGCCTGTTGCAGCGCATGCAGATTGATGTCGTCCGAATAGGCGAAGGCGGTCTTCTCGCCGCTCACCGCGCGCACGCCCACACCTTGGTCTATGCTGAAATTACCGGATTTGACCTGGCCTTCTTCCAGTCCCCAGCTTTCCGAGCGCGTGTATTGGAAGTACAGGTCCGCATAGTCCACCTTGTGCGACATGATGCTGCCCAGTACCCCTTGCAGTGCCGCGACATCCAGCGAAGCGGGCGCCAGCAGGGCGGCCTGTGCAATATCGAAGTGCGGGCTGTTGTTCACGATAGGGTGATCGGCTGACATGGGTGTTCCTCTGGTTGACTGCACGGGCTTTGTCGATCCGCTTGATGAGTGCGTATGCTTAAGGTATGGATTTAATACTATCAATATAGTTTCATTGATAGTATTAAACAATAAGTAAAATCATGAGTCCTGGCTCAAACAACGCTGCCATCTCCAGCAACGCGGCTGTGATGGCGCGTCGGGAGCCGAGGTCGGCCAGGCCTTGGAGCAGACTCCCAGGCCTTGGAGCAGACTCAAAGAACAGAGCAAGCACTGGCCGCCATCAGGCTGCCGGATAAGCGTGCATCAGACCTTGAACACGGTGCGATGCTTCAGAGCAGGCAGGCTGGCACGCAGGCTGGCCTGATATCCAGCGTTGATGGAAGCGATCACGACGCCAGAGCCACGCGGCAGACGGTCTAGCACCACGCCCCAAGGGTCCACCACCATGCTGTTGCCATGCGTCTCGCGGCCAGACAAGTGATAACCACCTTGTGCCGGTGCCAACACATAAGCCTGGTTCTCGATGGCGCGCGCACGGATCAGCGTCTCCCAGTGTGCTTTGCCTGTGGTCTCGGTGAAGGCGGAGGGCACCACCATGATGTCCACTTCGCCCATGGCGCGGTACAACTCGGGGAAGCGCAGGTCATAGCAGATGGACAGGCCGACCTTGCCGAACGGCGTCTGCACCGCCACCACCTGGTCACCCGCTTCGATGGTGGCTTCTTCACGGTAGTGCTCATTGCCCAGATCCAGACCGAACAGATGGATCTTGTCATAGCGCGCTACTTGCTTGCCTTTGTCGTCGTAGACCAGGCAGGCGTTGCGCACCTTGCCCGGCAGGTTGGCTTCCAGCGGGATGCTGCCGCCTATGATCCAGACTTCGTGTTTCTTGGCGATTTTGGACAAAAAGCGCTGGATCGGGCCGGTGCCTTCTTTTTCACGCACCGCGACCTTGTCGGTGTCTTTCAAGCCCATGATGGCGAAATATTCAGGCAGGGCGATCAGCTTGGCACCCTGATTGACCGCGATCTCGATCAGCCGTTCGGCTTCACTGAGATTGGCTGATACATAGGGCCCGGAGGCCATCTGGATACCTGCGATCTTGACGATGCCGGCGACCGGCGCTGGTTTTGGTTTGGCGACTTTGGCGCGTGATTTGATCGGCATGCTTCAACCTTCATTTATCATTATTTTGAGAACACTGTAATGCCACAACGCTATGAATCATACAGGATAGCTTGCCTGCGCTTCCAGCCCAGCCCCATGCCGGCATGCAAGGCGGGTGTTTCCGTTAACGCGCTGGCTGGTATAGCCCAGGCGCCAGGCTATTGTTCATATTAGTGCCATGCTGCATATCAGCGCGTGAGCGGCGAGGCAGGCGTCACACTGGGTGTGCTTTCTGCTTCGACTTCCTTGGGGTCATCCCAGGTGCCGATGATCTGATATTCGTCAGCGGCCAGCTTGTTGAGCGGGTCCTGCAGGATCTTCTGCGCCACGAATGCGGCAGCCCCCACGATAGGCCCGCCCGCCAGCGCTGCCAGCGACAGGCTGTCACCGATGAACGGGGTGACTTTGACATAAAGGTGCTGGGTCTCGTTGGCGAGATCGGTACTGCCGCGCATATCCACCACGGCGGTAGGCCCGGCCATGTGGAAATTATCGCTACGCATGATGCCGTCCATGATGTTGACCTTGGCAGTGATGGTGTCGAAGGTGAAGCCGCTGCTGAACACATCGCGGAAGTCCAGGGTCAGGCGGCGTGGCAGGTTCTGGAGCGTGAGCACGCTGAACAGTCGGCCCACCCCAGGCTGCACTTTGAGGATCTGACCTTCCTTGGCGTCGAGTTGCAGTTCGCCGGACAAGTTGGCGAGCTGGAACTGATGCGGGCTGCCAGCCCATTGCAGTTTGCCGCTGATGTCGGCATTGCCGTGCTGTATGGTGCCAGGGTGGCCATAACGCGTCAGTGTGGTGCCCAGGTCCTTGATCTGCCAGTTCAGGTTGAGTCTGGTTTGCGGGTTGCGCAACCAGCTGCGCCAGTCACCGTCTGCCGTCAGCGTGCTATCTGCGTTGCTGATGCGCAATTTTTCGATATGCCAGTCTTCACCGCGGGGGTTGGCGTTCAGCTCCAGCATCCCCAGTTGCTTGTCACGCAGGTCGAACTTCTCGGCACGGATGTCCAGCGCCGGGTAGCTCTCGGTAGGGCTGGCTGCGCCAGTGTTGGCCGCGTCGGGGCTGGCGGTGAGTTTGGCTGGCGCGTTAGGTGGCAGGCTCAGGTATTTCAGGCGTGCCGTCAGCTTGCCGTTGCTGGGCGCTGACCAGTCGATGTCGCCGCTGATCTCGCGGCTATTGAGCGTGATCTTCCAGCCCTGGCTGACCGCGTCGGCACGCAGCGTCACTTGATGCAGGCGCTTGTCCATCACATCCAGCGTATCCGTGCTGATGTCGAGGTGGCGCAGCAGTGGCATCTGCGTGGTGTTTGCTGCCGTGCTTGCATGGGCATTCCTGCCAGGTGCCAGTTTGCGCCAGGCATCCACATCCATCTCCTGCAACTGCGCACGTACGCTCAGCCCATCCTTGACGGGTAACTGGGCAGGCTGGTTGATGGCGATGTCGCCCGACACCAGGCCTTGCTGCGGATGCACCAGCAACTTGCCAGCGATGGCTTGCGCCTGTGTGCTGGCGAGCGTGAAATCGTAACGTTGCTGTGGAGATTCGGCAGGCAGGACGTTGATCTGCAAAGGCATCACCTCGTCCGCAGATTTGTTCAGCGGCGCAGGCAGGCGCGACTGGATGCCGCGTAAACTGGAGTTCACCACGATGTTGGCTTGCGCCTGCTCGACCCGGATATCGGCGTTCCAGTCTGCGCTGCCGCTCAGGAATTGCCCCAGATCGCTGCCAGTCAGTGCTGTGATGCCACTGTCATTGATCTGCCCGCGGGCGGCCACATGCACCACGCCGCCGGGCTGCGATGCCAGGTTGAATTGTGCAGCACCGCCATACACACTGGCCTGCACATTGTCTGCCTTGATGCCAGTCTCGGTGAAGTAGAGTTTGCCCTGCAGTTGCGTGATGGGCGGCATGGCATCGCTGTCCATGCTGCCATTGCTGATCTGGTAGCTGCCTTTGACCCGGGTATTGTGGGTGTCGGTGAGCGGGATCTGCAACTCCAGGTCCAGCACACCATCGCCGGTGGTCTGCAAGGTACGCGTGAAGCCCTGCACGCTGTTGACCAGCGGACTCTGATTGACGTAATTCACGCCTGCGCTGACCGGCCCATAGCCGCGACTGACCACGCTCAGCACCGGATGATGGTCGCTGAGGTTGTCGATGCTGACGCGTGCCTGCTGTACCTGATTCCCCAGGGTCTGGCCCTTGCTGGCATTCAACAGCATGCTACGCCCCTGGAACAGCAGGTCCAGCGCGATGCCTTCCAGCCTGGGCCAGGATTCCGCGAACTGCAGCGTGCCATTGCTCAGCTTGGCGCTGACCTTGAACAAGCCAGGCTTTCCATCCACAAACGGGAAGTCGGCGGTCTTGCCCTTGACGATGACGTTGATGTCACGCACATCGCCGCCCTGCAGGGATTGCTCCAGCCAGTTGGCCGTGACCGGGCCGACCAGATGCGGCAGATAATGCTTCACCGAGCGCACATCGGCGCGCGCAAAGTTGGCCTTGAAATCCATGCTGCTGTTGTTTGCATCCCGAGTGCGGATGAAGCTGCCGTTGATGCGGCCGCTGCTGTGGCTGTTGCTCAGCTTGAGGTCGTTGACCAGCACGGTGGTCTTGCCGGCTTGCAGACGCCATTTGATATCGCCATTCAGCACGTCGGCTGCGATGGGTTTGCGCATGATGTTGGGCAGGTCCAGCGTGGCCAGCGTGCTGTCCAGTTGCAGTGTGCCGCCGTCCTGATCCGCTTGCAGGCGGCCACTCAGCTGGTCAAAGCCGGGGACTCTAGCATAGGCCTGCAGGCTGAGGTCAGAGAAGGCTGTGCTCAGCTGATAAGCCTTGGGCAAGCTGCGGCCATCGCTATCCGTCCAGCTCAGCTTGAGTTGTTCCAGTCTGCCCGCAGGCTGCATCGCGGTCAGCGCATCGCGTGGCGCTTCGCCCAGTGGCAGATGACGGGCCAGTGCGTGCAGGGCTTGCAGATCCACGCTTTGCAGCGCCAGTGAGCCGGACAGCAAACGGGTGTTGCGATCACGTTGCAGATTGAATTGGCCGTCGCGCATATCGACACCTGTGTCCGTCAACAGGCGCAAGCGGCTGGCTTGCCAGATATCCTGCTCAGTGTCGCGTTTCAGGCTGATCCGGCCGGCCAGCTCGCGCAGCTGCAAGGTCTGCTCATCCGGCTGTCCATCCGCGCTGAGTCTGGTGCTTACATTGCGCAGCGCCAGGTCGCTATTGATGGCGGCGATCCGGCCTTCGTCTATGTCCAGCCACAGCTGGGCCACCCCCGTGCCGCGCACGATGTCCAGCGGGTAATCCAGCCATTGCTTCCATACCGCGATGTCGGCACTTTCCACACGTGCATATAAGGTGCCACGCCAGTTCTCAAGCTGGCTGATGTCGCGACCGTAGAAGTTGCCGCGCAGGTCTATGGGTTTGGAGGAGGCCACCGCAGGCACGGCGCGCAGCCCGAATTTATGATGGCCGATCAGCCCTTCCCAGGCTGGATTGATCAGCGTGAGCTGCAGCTGGTCCAGCTCCAGCGGCGGTGCTTTACGCATATCGTCCTGCCAGATCATGCGGGCATCGATCACGTCGATACGCGACTGGCGCAGCAGCCAGTTGGCGAATTCCGGGCGGGCCGGGCCGCCCATGTGGATGCCGGCCACATACAGCTGGCCATCGGTTTCACGGCGTATGGTGAGCTCGGGCTGGTACACGGCCAGCTCCGACAGGCGTGGCTCGAACAGCAGCAAGCTCAGCCAGGACAGGCTGGCTTCGACGCGGATCAGGGTGAGGGCAGGGCGCTGCTGACGGTCGATGAGCTGCACGTCATGCAGGCTTAGGTGCGGGTTGAGGCCTTTCCAGCTGGCATCGATCTCGCCTATGGTGACGGTTTCGCCTACCGTTGCAGTGACCGCGCTGGCGATGCGTTCACGGTAGTCATCGATATTGGGCAGTACCAGATAGCGCATGGCCAGCACGCTGCCAGCCAGCACGAAGATCACTGTCCACAAGGTGAAGAGTGTGACTCTATAGAACCAGAGCAGTGATTTTTTAACCATAGATAGCGTGAGCTAGGCAACCATACAAGCGATGAGGAGCGAAAACCTTACCAACGACAAGGTAAGCGACCAGGCGCCTACAAAGTCACATTATATGCTGGTGCGGCAACTTTCCCTGCTAAAAGTTGCAGCCAGACTGCCTGTGACGGCGCTGGCTTGCGGCAGCGGCAGGCAGGTTCAGCAGATGCTGCTGGCGTTCGGCCGCACTGGATTACCTCACTCGCAGCAGGTATTGATGGCCAGTTCAAACCTGTCTGGCAGGCCGCCAGGCATGTTTCCATCGCAGTAGACGCTAAATGATCAGGCCCGAATGATTATCCCTGAAAGATCAGGCGCCAAAGATTAGGCCAAAGATTAAGCTAGAATAGCCGCCTCATCGATTCTTGCAGCTTCCAGCGAAAGCCCTGTTTTGATCCAGCTTAAAAATGTCAGTCTGTTGCGTGGCGTCAAAGTACTGATCAGTGCCGCCAGTATGCAATGGCACCCCGGCCACCGCATCGGCTTGACCGGCGCCAATGGCGCAGGCAAATCCAGCCTGTTCGCCATGTTGCGTGGTGAGCTGCATGCGGATGTCGGCGATGTGGATATCCCGCAGGATTGGGTAGTGGCGCATGTGGCGCAGGAGACCCCGGCACTCAGCACCAGTGCGCTGGAGTTCGTGCTGGATGGCGATGAAGAATTACGTCAGCTGGAACAGCGCCTGGCGGCGGCCGAAGCCGCTAATGATGGCGCGCTGGTGGGTGAGCTGCATGGACATCTGGCCGAGATCGATGGCTATGCGGCACGCTCGCGTGCGGCCAGCCTGCTGGATGGCCTGGGCTTCAGTCAGGCGGACATGAGCCGTGCGGTCAGCGAATTCTCCGGGGGCTGGCGCGTGCGGCTCAATCTGGGGCGTGCCTTGATGTGCCGTTCCGATCTGCTGCTGCTGGATGAGCCCACCAACCATCTGGACCTGGACGCCGTGATCTGGCTGGAAGGCTGGCTGCGCGATTATCGCGGTACCTTGCTGCTGATTTCACATGACCGCGACTTTCTCGACGCCATCGTCAATCACATCGCGCACATCGAACAGCAGCAATTGACCTTGTACCGTGGTGGATATTCCGATTTCGAGCGTCAGCGCTCGGCACGTCTGGCGCAGCAGCAATCGCTGTACGAGCGCCAGGAACGGCAACGCGCGCACCTGCAGAAATACATCGACCGCTTCCGTGTGCAGGCCACCAAGGCCAGACAGGCACAGAGCCGCATCAAGGCACTGGAACGCATGGAAACGGTATCGGCTGCCCATATCGATTCCCCGTTCAGTTTCAGCTTTTTGCCATTGCTGGGCGTGTCTGACCCCTTGCTGGTGCTGGATCAGGTAGTGACCGGCTACGCCGACAAGGCGGTGCTGCAGCAGCTCATGCTGACCATGCGCCCGGGCGAACGCTTGGGACTGCTGGGTCGTAATGGCGCCGGTAAATCCACCCTGATCAAGCTGCTGGCGGGCGAATTGCCCATGCTGGCAGGCAAGCGCACCGAGGGCAAAGAGCTGCGCATCGGTTATTTCGCGCAGCACCAGCTGGAGCAGCTGCGGCCGGATGAATCGCCGCTGCAGCACATGCAGCGGCTGGACCCGCTGACGCGTGAACAGGAACACCGCAACTATCTGGGCGGCTTCGACTTCAATGGCGACATGGTGACCAGCCCGTGCGCGCCGTTCTCGGGCGGCGAGAAATCCCGTCTGGCGCTGGCCTTGCTGATCTGGACCAAACCCAACCTGCTGCTGCTGGACGAGCCGACCAACCACCTGGATCTGGAGATGCGCCATGCGCTGACGCTGGCGCTGCAGCAATATGAAGGGGCGGTGGTGCTGGTTTCGCATGACCGCGCCTTGCTGCGTGCCACCTGCGACCGCTTCATGCTGGTCAGTGACGGCAGTGCCCAGCCTTTTGACGGTGATCTGGACGATTACCGTGACTGGCTGGCCACGCAGCGTCAGGCCGAGGTGGTCAAGTTGGCTAGTCCGGCCAGGCAGGAGCGTGCGGCCAGCAAGGCGGAACGCCAGACACGCCTGGCGGAGCGACGGCCATTGATCAAGCAGATCGAGCGTGTGGAAGCCCAGCTCGCCAGGCACCAACAGGAAAAAAGCCAGCTCGACACGCAACTTGCCGACCCGGCGCTGTATCAGAATGGCGACAAACAAGCGCTCACCGCGCTGCTCAAGCGCCAGGCCGAACTGGCTGAACGCATCGAAACGGACGAACTGGACTGGCTCACCCTGCACGAACAACTGGAAGCGCTGCCTGCCATCGATTGAGCGTCCGCACGCCTGACCGGCTATCATCAACTGAACTCATCCACTGACTGGAATCAAGGAACCACGTAATGGAAATGACCTACGCACAACGCCTCAGCCTGCTGCACGCCACCTGTCTCGCCGAAGCGGGGGGCAATGCCAGTGCCGATCTCAACGATTACGATCCGCTGGAAGCCGCCAACTATCTGGCCTGCTACCTGACCTTTAGCGCCATCCGTCAGGCTGGCCGTTCGCCGGCAGATGAGCGCCGTGATCATTTTGACATGCTCAGCGTGTACCAGACCTATGCCATGCTGATCTACGCCTACCTGGCGCTGCCGCTGGGCAATGAGGGCATCACGCCGGATGTGGAAGGCGCGCCTGTGGTCATCGCCAAGACCTTGTTCGCGGGCTTGAGTGACGAGGAGTGGGTGGAGATCATCGATGCTGGCAGCCGCAAGTTCGACCTGATCGCCGAAGCGGAGCAGGAACACTGGGTGGATTACCGCCAGGACCTAGACAAACTCACGGTGGCGTTCGTGGTGGCAGGCACCGACGAGAACGCGCCGTTCGAGCGTAGCGAACTGATGCCGGTGTTCGGCAGCCAGCTCAGTGCTTTGTGCGAGGCGTTTGTGCTCGATTGAGTGCTAGCCTGATGCGCCTGCAGTGAGCCGCGGGATAATTTGCCACTAGCGGCTTCCCGTATGGAATCTTCTGCATCCTGTCATGGTCATTGATGTGGTCAATGAACTGGAGTGACGCGATGTTGAGTGTTTTGATGATGGTGGCAGTTCTGAGTGTCATGGTGTTTTTCAGCCTCATCATCGCACCCATGCTGTTCTCTACCTTGTCTGCGACCTATGCGGGTGCATTCGTACGCAAGTTCTTTCCGCGCTACTACCTGATCCTGGGACTGTTGTCGCTGCTCACCGGCCTGATCGCCACCGACGCTACCATCTCAGGGATAGGTTTCGTTTGTGCCGCATTGTTCCTGATTTCCCTGTTCATGACACCCGCCATCAATCGCGCCTCAGACCGGCATGACAAGCGCCATTTCGTCTTGTTGCATGGTGGCAGTGTGCTGATCAGTCTGTTGCAGATGGGCCTGCTGTTGTGGGGTATCCTGCGATTGAGCTGGTGATGACGAGGGGTTAGAGATGAGCAAGTCGCGCAGCCGCCGTTTACGCAAAAAACTGCACTTGGACGAGTTCCGTGAGCTGGGCTTTCGACTCACGTTGAGCTGGCCGCGCCATCCCGATGAAGACACCCAAGATGTGCTGATGGAAGCCCTGCTGGACGAGGTGATCTTGCCACGCAAACTGGCTTACGCTGGCTGGATCGACGGCGGTTTGATCTATCGCGCTTACCGTGGCAGTGCAGATCAAGCCGATAGGCAGGCGGTATCAGCATGGTGGCAGCAGCGTGATGCTGGCTGCCTTGTGGTGCTGAGTGAGTTGGTGGATATCTGGCATAGCTGAGTCTGTGTCAGCTGCCTATTAGCCTATGCAAAAATGATTCTGCGCTCTTAAGGTTAGTTTGACAGCTTCAAAGACGTAGCCCGTTGCCGACTGCGATGGCGATGCAGGCGATCAAGGTCAGCTGCATACGCAGCGGCCAGTACCAGCGCCATTGGTGCAACCAGGCTTTGTGCCAGTATTCAAATATCAGTTGCGCTGCAAAACCGGTCACCAGCACTAAGGCCCCCATCAGGCTGGGCAGAGACAACGCCACCCAGGCCAGCAGCGCTGGCGTCACGCTCCAGACCAGCATGCCGTTGCGCTGCGCGCGACTCAACGGCGCCGCCATCGCCAAGCCCCAGTAGATCGCCCCAAGGAAACTCAGTATCACCGCAGCATACTGATTAAGCAGGTTTTGCCATAAGCCACCATGGTGGGGATCATAGGCCGCCATGCCCGCCGTCAGGATGAAAGGCAGTAGCCCGGCGTAACCGAGTAGTCTGGGCAGTAGAGGGTGGTCACTGACGTGCATGGCGTTCCGTTCTTTCAGGGTTGAGGCGCGAAATTCCATCATCTGATGGGCTGTTGCTAAAGAGTGTAGAACGCAGATTCAGTTCCGAAGCTGAAATGATCAAATCCGCTTGCAGCGGCTGGCTGCTAAACTGCGCCGCTTTGTTATGATGTGATGGAAATGATGAAGCGATGGAACTCCCAGTTTTATCGCGCGTCATTGCCAACGTTAGCCTCGTCTGGCGTCTCGGCCAGTACCTAGCACCTATTTGCGTCAGGATCAGCATGTTGTTCGACCGTCCCGTTGTCTGTATCGATCTGGAAACCACGGGTGCCAGCCCGCAGCAGGATCGCATCACCGAGATCGGTCTGATCGAGATCTCGCCCGATGGCAGCCTGCAGGAGTGGAGCACGCTGATCAATCCGCAGACGCGCATCTCGGACTTCATCGAACGCCTCACCGGCATCAGTAATGCCATGGTGGTCGATGCCCCGCGTTTTGAAGACATCGCCGAGGAACTGCAACAACGACTGCAGGGGCGCATCTTCATCGCCCATAACGCCCGCTTCGATTATGCCTTCATCAAGAATGCGTTCAAGCGCATGGACGTTCATTTTCGCGCTGATACGCTATGCACGGTGCGTCTGTCGCGCCGACTCTACCCGCAGTATTTCAAACACAATCTGGACAGCCTGATCCAGCGCATGGGCATCACGACCGCTGCGCGGCACCGCGCCATGACCGATGCGCGCGTGCTGGTCGATTTCCTGGCCTGGATACAGCGTGACCACCCGCTGGAGACGCTGCGTGACGCCATACGTCTGGTGATGGCCAAACCGGCGCTGCCGCCGCATCTGCCCGAGGGGTTGGTCGACGACATCCCGGATAGTCCAGGGGTCTACCTTTTTTATGGGGACAGCCACAACGGAGATCAGGCTACAGGCGAACAGGCCATGCCCTTGTACGTGGGCAAGAGCAATAGCCTGCGTGGCCGCGTGCTGTCGCATTTTTCAGGCGATCATCGCAGCACCAAAGAGTTGCGCATCTCGCAACAGATCAAACATATCGAATGGCATGAGACGGCAGGTGAGCTGGGCGCGCTGTTACTGGAAGCCCGGCTGGTGAAAGCGCTGCAGCCCGTGCACAACCAGCGGCTGCGCCGCGAGAACGACCTGTGCACCTGGCAGATGCTCACCAGGGAAGACGGACATAAAACGCTGGCCTTGCGCTATGCCGCAGAGATCGACTTTGCCCTCACGGCTGACTTGTACGGCATGTTCACCTCGCAGCGGCAGGCCATCGAGGTCTTGCGCAATCTGGCGGATGCGCATCGGCTATGCCTGATTCAGCTTGGGCTGGAGAAGCCGTCGCGCGGCAGATCCACACCGTGCTTCGGCTATCAGATCAAGAAATGCCGTGGCGTCTGTGTAGGCAAAGAGCCTGCGCTGCAGCACGACCTGCGCCTCATGGAGGCACTGGCCAAGCTTAAGGTGCGCACCTGGCCTTATCCGGGTGCGGTGGCGGTGCGCGAAACCTTTGCTGGCAAACAGGAGTTGCACATCATCGATCGCTGGTCTTACCTGGGCACGGCGCGTGACGAAGCGGATATCGAGCATATCCTGTCTGGAAAAGCCGATCCGGTGTTCGATCTGGACACCTTCAAGATATTATCGCGTCACCTGAATGGCGCAGCGGAGGTGCTGCCGCTCTCCGGTTCAAATCTGTACGCGGCAGGCGAGCTGGATGACGCATTTTGTCAGGACAATCATGAAAATCACTAATGCTTATTCATGAGCTGGCACAGAGGCTTGCTTGAACGGGCGAGTAATATACACATCATACAAACAAGCAAATGATGCTTGTTTGAACTCACCCCTAAGGAGATACATTATGTGGACCACCCCAGCTGCTACCGAAATGCGTTTTGGTTTTGAAGTTACGATGTACGTTTGCAATCGTTAAAATTGCAAAAAAACAGTGCGTAAGCGCTAAGGTTGCAAAAGAAAAAGAGCAGAATCGGTAAGATTGCGAAAAAATAAAGTATGTAATCGTTTAGGTTACGAATAAGACGAAACGCAATCGCTAGCGATTTAAACAAGAGCTAGCACAACTTCAAAGCTTGCGAACCTAAAACAGTGCCTTGTTAACAACACGGCACTGTTTTTTATGCTCATGATTGCAAGCTTGCCGCCGATCTCTAGTCCCGTGCTCACTTGCCGTAGATGGGCACCCCTGCGTCACAGTTGGCTTTCACCCACTTGCCAGTCACGCGGGTAGTCTGATCCACAGCGCCTATGCCAGGCGCCGAGCCGGTCATGACCCATTGCCCCTGATAGTTACTCTCGTTCACCAGCACCATCTCAAAATTGCCGTTGGCCTTGAATTCGCCATTGCAACTCAAGTTGCCCGTGAGCTTGTTACCGGTACGCTTGTAGTTCTGAATCTGGCAGCTTTCATCCATGCCGGAAAAATCCGGCTTGTCCAGATCGGCCTGTTCTGGCGTCACGCATTGCTGAAACACCTGCGGTTTAGCAGCATCCGGTATCGCGATCCCGAACTGCTCCATCTGCGCGATCTGCTCCGCCGAGATCTCCGGCATGCCCGCGACCTGCATTTTCATGAGCACCTCCCACTGGCCTGGCCGGAGTTTGTCTGCAGCGAGCGCGGGGAGGGTGAGCAGGGCGCCGAGTGTGAATGCAAGAAGCTGTGTGGATTTCATGAATTTACCTTTGTTCTAGGAACAGGTATCGCTTAACAGATGCGAATGAACTAATACTAATCTTAGCGACACCCTAACTACAAAGAATGTTTCTTGATATGGTTTATTTAATGGTGGGGCAATTGATAGGCTGAAGTAGAACAGTCTTGTTCAGTGTGGCCTGTATTTGATCGTTATGGCTAGTCATCCTGTTGCCAAAACATCGAAATATTAGACAACTGTCTAATATTTTAGGCAAATAAAAAGGCCTGCATCGCTGCAGGCCTTGTAAATGCTGGTGGGAGATCGGGGGGTCGAACCCCGGACAAACGGATTAAGAGTTGATATAAATCATTGATTATTAATTAATAATGCCCGCCATGTCTCGCAGTCACCCGTATCAACTCGGCGCAAACCTCACGTTTAATTGATTATGATGTTAGATCATCGATATCAGCATCAGGTGCATTTTTCTTTACTGATTCAATGCCATTATCTCTGCTTGCAGCAGTCTCATATGACTCGCTAGTACCGATTATCTGGCTGTTAGCTGCCTTAAGGTTGAACATAAACTTTCCTGAAGCCGTTTGTTTTCGCTCATAGCTGCTGTCAGATGAGGCATTTTTCTTAACAGACTCAATTCCATTCAAGCAACCAGACTTTGCTTTATACCCTTCACTTGCAAGAATGTTTTGACCATTGCTAGCCTTCAACCTAAATCTGAATTCACCAGCTTTATCGTTGTAGATTTCGAATTTTCCAGCCATTCTAGCCTCCTGAAATTAATTATGAATTTACTAGACTGCTACTACAAAACTACCACGTTATGAACTAGATTGGTGCCAACGTGTTATTGCTGGCCGAAACTGTTGCTTTTTTTACTTTAGCTCGCGCTGCAGCTTTACTAAGTTTTTTCAAAAACTCTGAAGCTTGCTTCCCCTCATCACTATCAATTAGTTCTCGCTTAATAATGTCAGCCTCCAGACACGATTTAAGTGTTTCATCGTCCAATTTAAGCTTAGGCTCGATTTTTCTTAATTCCTTTTTTAGTACCGCGAGTATCGGGACTGTCAATAAAATTGCTGCAATACTGTACTTACCCGTGATCTGTTTTTGTTGGTAGAACGCAGTCATAGCGTTCTGAGAAAACGCCTCGCGGCTTAGAATGCTCAAGCACTCAACATGTTGGGACGATCTAACACCAGGCTGTAATAGATCCAACTCAAAAACTAGTGTTTGATCGATTGGTTGAGAAAAGTGGATTTTATAAACTCGCCAAATTACCCCATTCGTTAAAATTACCCACTCGATACCCTTATGAGCGCCATATTCCATGGCTTGCTTAACGTGCTGGTCTTTTAGAGTTATTCCAATGGCCTTAGCTTCAACTAGGAATCTTTCTTCTTCGCCAATACGCACCATCAAGTCAACAAAGGTACCTCGAATAGCCTGTTCACTAGTGATTTCAATGTATTTTTTATAACCTAGCAAATCAGCCAACATGTCGCTAATTATTGCGACAGTATCTGATTCGTTGATGTCTCGATTCTTAGCCTCAATTAGAATCGGAATATATCTCTTTAACTGGACAGTAATTCGATCAACAACTTTTTTGGATATCGCCATTGAATGCCCCCACCCTAGGAATTATGCTTTTGTCTAAGAAAACGAAATTTTTCCGAATCTGGTATCCCTGAAACTCCAAAATTGATTATTACTATAACAACTGTAAGTCTATGAACACTTCCTTGTAAAGCGAACTATGGCTACCTCCCCTATATCCGCGAATGATGACTATGATTCCAAGATTAGGCTTATTAAGCGATCGCTCCCAAATCTCAATGAGATACGCAAAAGCCAGGACCGCTTAGATCGTGAACTTGAGAGCTTGCCCGGCACAATTCGTGAAACGTTTTTGGGTAAAGATTTAGGTTGGGCCGGTATTTACGAATACTCTTTTGAGCAGCACATCACCTTCGTTGTTTTTGCACTCAACAAGGTCGAACTCTTCAAGCACGCATTTAAGCAGCCTGATCCTAACCAAGTCATTCTTGACGAATTCGATAATGAATCGGACGGTGATGAATGGAACGGTGGTTGGGAAAGTAAATTCTCAAAGCAAGACTTGATAGGGCTTGTAACCTCCCTTCGAAAAACCATCCTCTGCGTCATGATTTACCAACGCACCATGTCAACAATGATTGAAGAAGTGCGACTCGGAAGTGATGAAGCATTATTTCATGCAGTAAGGATTGACCGTTCTGCTGTGAATTGCCCGACAATTGCCGCCAGAATCGCAAAAGCAGAGCTCACGAATGATAAATATTTTTTCATTCACTTAATTAGCGCACTCAAAGGTCTATCGAAGCGACATTGGCGAAGTTATGAAGACTTACGCTATGCGTTATTTGTCTTGTGTGAAATGGGCTTAAATAATCTTACTGACGAAGAATTAGAGAATTTGTTAGTCAAGCAACTTAAGCTATACCCTGACACGCCTAACGCCCGTAAGAATCTACGTAAACAATATAACGCAGCTAAAAAAATCAACCACCTTAAATGATCAATTAAGGTGGAAGCTTCATCCAGCCTTCAGACATAAATTCTCTATCCGTTGCGGAACGCATTTGCATGTCCGCCATGGATAAGGAAATTATGTATGTCTCACGATCCATCACTTGATGCTATTCATGCATCGGCCGGTATCACGTCATCTAATCCCGCATCGCCTCCCCCCGCCCGCACACACGAGAGTGTGGCGGACGGAGGGAGCGAAGCGCATGCGGTGCCTAGTAACACAGCATGCAATAACAGCAATGAGCCTGTTGCTGAGCTTAAATACCTGCGCTGGGGCGTTGATAGTCTTTACCTCTCCTATCAAGGCGAACTTGATCCTGCCATTGATGCCAAGCTGGCCAGCCTGAAGCTTGCTGCCCAGTCCACTAAGCGCCGGGATCAAAGCAAGGCCCAGCTGAAACTGGGTCAGCATCTCTTCGAGGTATACGACAAGGGCGCGAGCTTCTTCAGCTACATTCTTGAAGACAATGCCTTCCGTATCCAGCTGGCCCGTTCTGGTAAGTCCGTGCCGATGGCATACGTGAAGATATCGAGTGAGTTTCTGACCCATGTCGGCCCAAGCATGGCCGAAGGCTTGTTAAGCAGCTTACTGGGGCAATTGGGTATTTTGACGGGTAGGCCGACGGTCAGCCGCATTGATCTCTTTATCGACTTCGTCAGCCATCAGGACATGGAGGGCTGGCATCGTGCGGCTTGGGTCACACGCGGATCACAGGTGCATCAGTACGCGGTCAATCAACACTTCACTGGCTGGACCGTGGGCTTGGGTGGCGCGATTGCCTGCCGGCTGTATGACAAGCTCACCGAGATCATGGTGAGCAACAAGGGCTATCTCGTCCCGTTATGGGAGCAAGCAGGCTGGCAAATGGGGGAGCCGATCTGGCGGCTGGAGTTTCAGTTCAAGCGGGACTTCTTGGCTCAGAAGGGCATTCCCAAGTTTGAGGATGTCATGCAGCACCTCAACGGCTTGTGGAGCTACGCCACTACGGAGTGGCTGAGGCTTACGTTGCCGAATCCCGACGATCAGACGCGCGCACGCTGGCCGATTCACCCCATGTGGGCGACGCTCGCTAGTTTTGACTGGGAAACGGACGCCAGCCCCCTCAGGCGGCGTTTTGATTACACGCGTAGCCCACGGCCTGAGGTGATGCTGGATCGCGCCATGAGCAGCGTATTTGCGTGGATGGCTGCGCACTGCTATCGGGATTATGAGCTAGGCATACACCCCTTCTATGAAGCTCTGACACACCGGATCAATCATCTTGCGATGAATCAAGGCGTGACGTTTGAGGCCTTCGTGGAAGAACGGGTCGATGCCAAGGGACGCAAGTTCAACACGCTTAACAACTGTGAGCCTCATCATGACGACACCGAAACCCAAGCACGCCAGTACAAGCACGCTTCCGACGGCGAGTGAGGCAGGCCTGCCCTTGCCTCAGGTGCGTTGTCTGTCCAAGCAGGAGGCCGCGGCTTATCTCGGTATCGGCCTCACCCTGCTGGCGGAACTCGATATTCCAGCGGTCAAGTT
Source organism: Methylobacillus flagellatus (assembly GCF_005502435.1). Classification (GTDB taxonomy): domain Bacteria; phylum Pseudomonadota; class Gammaproteobacteria; order Burkholderiales; family Methylophilaceae; genus Pseudomethylobacillus; species Pseudomethylobacillus flagellatus_A. Next base: position 466,455 of record NZ_SCOU01000001.1, on the reverse strand, counting down.
CGGACGTCGCCTTGTCTATGACAAGGTTGACCTCGATCAGTGGCTGGACGAATATAAGCATTGCGAGAGAGGGCGGGCTGGAAAGGAAACTTTATGGCCCGTGAAACAGGAGTCTACCAACGTCCGGATTCAAGGTATTGGTGGATCAATTCAACACTCGCCAACGGCAAGCGCATACGTCAGAGCACTGGGACTGAAGATCGACAAGAAGCCGAAGCACTCCTAGCTAAACTAAAGCTAGATGCTTTTCGGGAAGTTCATTTCGGGATTAAGCCCCATCGCTCATGGCAAGAGGCCGTGGTGAGATACCTCGAAGCAAAGGCAGCTCTGCGCAGCATCCGCGATGTAAAACGGATATGCCGCCACCTACACTCTTATCTCGGCAACCTGACACTGAACCAAATTAACGGGGATGTGATTTGGGCCGTGGTAGCAGGTGAGCAGAAGAAAGGTAACAAATCAGCTACCATCAATCGTTACCTAGCGCTGATTCGTAACCTGCTGCGCACTGCACGGGATGAATGGCAATGGATCGACCGTTTCCCTAAAATCCGTCTGCTTGGTGGAGAAGTGGAGCGCGAGCGCTGGTTGACCAAAGAGGAGGCAGGGCGGTTGATTGCGGCTTGTCCTCCGCATTTGGCGGCGTTAGTCCGCTTTGCTTTGGCGACCGGCTGCCGTGCCAGTGAGATCACGCAATTGGAATGGAGTCGAGTGGATTTGACGCGTGGTCACGCTTGGCTTAATCAGACCAAAAATGGAACGCCGCGAGGCGTGCCACTTAATTCGGACGCGGTGGCCGTGCTTGAGGCTTTGTCAGGACAGCACCCGCGGTATTGCTTCACCTATCGCGGTGAACCCATACGCCATGGTTTAACCAATCATGGCTGGAAAACCGCGATAGATAAAGCAGGGTTGGAAGATATCCGTTTCCATGACCTCCGTCATACATGGGCTTCCTGGCATCGCCAGTCGGGCACCAGTACAGACGAACTCAAGGACTTGGGCGGATGGAAGACCCGGTCGATGGTGGATCGCTATGCCAAGTTTGCTACGGATCATTTAGCCGTAGCGGCAGCCCGTATCGAAACAGGACGCGGGGGCAACGTAGTACGCTTTCCCCACGTTTTACCCACGCTAAAAACAAAAACGGCTTAGGACAGAATCCTAAGCCGTTGAATGTTCTGGTGGGAGATCGGGGGGTCGAACCCCGGACAAACGGATTAAGAGTCCGCTGCTCTACCAACTGAGCTAATCTCCCATACACGCCTATATTTTATCGTAAAATACAGTGGTGATGTCCCTGAAGTTTTGCTTCAGAGGCGCGCATTATCATGACAAACAGGCGACCTGTCAACCAGAACATCCAGGCTGTATGCCGGGCTGGGCTGGTAGAGAACACGCACCGATAGAGAACCAGAAAGAGCCGTCGCTATGAGTATCCTGACCATCCCCACGCAGCCTTTTTCCGACCAGAAGCCCGGGACCTCCGGGCTGCGCAAGAAGGTGCCCCATTTTCAGCAGCCTCATTATCTGCAGAATTTCGTGCAGAGCATCTTTGATAGCATAGACGTGCCAGCCGGTGCCACGCTGGCACTGGGCGGTGATGGCCGTTACTACAACCGTGAGGCCATCCAGATCATCCTGAAGATGGCCGCCGCTCATGGCTTTGCCAAGGTGCTGGTGGGGCAGGGTGGCATTCTGTCTACGCCAGCCGCTTCTTGTGTGATTCGTAAATTCAACACCTATGGCGGCATCATCCTGTCGGCCAGCCATAATCCTGGCGGCCCGAGCGAGGATTTCGGCATCAAGTACAACACCGCCAATGGTGGCCCGGCGCCCGAGAAGGTGACCGAGGCGATCTACGCGCGCAGTCGCGAGATCAGCCAATACCGCATACTGGATGCCCCGGATGTGGCGCTGGATGTGGTGGGGATGAGCCAGTTGGGTGATATGCAGGTGGAGGTGATCGACGCCGTGGCCGATTATGCCGACCTGATGGCGGACTTGTTCGATTTTGCCGCCATCCGTGCGCTGCTGGCTTCCGGCTTCCGCATCAAGTTCGACGCCATGCACGCGGTGAACGGCCCGTATGCACGCGAGATACTGGTGAACCGCCTGGGGGCCCCGGCCGATAGCGTCATGAACGCGGTGCCGCTGGAAGATTTCGGTGGTGGTCATCCTGACCCCAACCTCACCTATGCGCACGAGCTGGTGGACATCGTTTATGGCGAGGATGCACCGGATTTCGGTGCCGCTTCCGATGGTGACGGCGACCGCAACATGATCCTGGGGCAGCGCTTCTTTGTGACGCCTTCGGACAGCCTGGCCATCATCGCTGCCAATGCCACGCTGATCCCGGCTTACCGCAACGGCATCGCCGGTGTGGCGCGTTCCATGCCCACCAGTGCAGCGGTGGACCGCGTGGCCGCGGCACTGAATATCCCCTGTTACGAGACGCCCACTGGCTGGAAGTTCTTTGGCAACCTCATGGATGCGGGCAAGGTGACCTTGTGTGGTGAAGAAAGCTTCGGCACCGGTTCCAGCCATGTGCGCGAGAAAGACGGTCTGTGGGCAGTGCTGTGCTGGCTGAACATCGTGGCGGTACGCCAGCAGTCGGTAGAAGCCATCGTGCGTGCCCACTGGGCGGAATATGGGCGCAATGTATATTCACGACATGATTACGAAGCGCTGCCGACGGAGGCCGCCAACGGCATCATGCAGCACCTGCGTGCGCAGTTCGGTACATTGCCCGGCAGCACCTTAGGCTCCTATCAGGTGGCGACCTGCGACGATTTCAGCTACACCGACCCCATCGACGGCAGCATCAGCAAGGCGCAGGGCATCCGTATCCTGTTCACGGACGGGTCGCGTATCGTGTTCCGGCTTTCGGGTACCGGCACCGATGGCGCCACGGTGCGCCTGTATCTGGAAGCCTATGAGCCGGATGCCGCACGGCACTGTCTGGACGCGCAGGATGCCTTGTCCGAGATGATCCTGATCGCCGGGCAGGTATCTGAACTGCATGCCCGCAGCGGGCGCGAGCAGCCGACGGTGATCACTTGAGGTCACGGTCAGGCATCATGCTGCGATGATCGTGCTGCCATGAGCCTGACCCGATGCAAAATAAAAAAGGCCAGCATGTCTGGCCTTTTTTATCGGGTTGCTGCGGGAAATGCGCGGTTGGCTAGCTGCCTACCTGACGCGACAACCATTCTTGCGGGTTGATCTGCTTGTCGCCGTTCTTGTCCATGGTGGCGAACACCGATTGATGGAACTTTGTGAACTCGGCTTTGCTGATGATGTGGTCGGCATTGCTGTCCACCATGTCCATCAACTCGGTCTTGCGCAGTTCGCGGCTGTAACCGCCGGTGCCCAGGCTGATCTCGTTGGCGCCCTTGGTGCCTGTCCATTCGTTCACATCCAGCGTGCCATTGCCGTTGGTGTCCAGTTCATCGAACACATGACCGTAGTAGCCGCTGAATTCGGCCTGCGTGACCATGTGGTCACCGTTGTCGTCCAGCATCTTCATCATGCCGAGCTTTTTAAGTTCGATGTTGTAGCCGCCGGTGCCCACCATGGGGGCGGCCGTCGCCAGCAGGCCGAAGCCCAGGGTGGATAACAGGGTTGCCGTGATGATGGTGCTCTTGGTAAAAGTATTGCGCATGATAACCTCCTAAAAATAAAAGAAATTTTTTAACCGGTTAAACGATGCGATCGCAACACTTAGTCACGCCATGTAGGGATTACTTACAATTTATTTTGAACATGCTGTGAAAGGTGGAGCTGGAAAAGGCGGCTTGCTCATTCTTCGACTTGACGTATGGTCATCTCGCCACGGAACAGGCGCACGTCCATGCGCGCCAGGAAAGACATACCCAGCAGCACATCGCCATCCAGGCCGGGCGCGATCACCGCCGCCACATTATCGGCCTCTATGCCACCCAGCTTGACGCTTTGCAACCGCGTGGCATAAGCCACTACGGTGCCGTTGGCGGTGCTGGTGCGGATGGCATTGCGACGTTCCAGCCCCAGCTGATCGGCCAGCCGTGACGAGATGGCCACGCCAGTGGCGCCAGTGTCCACCAGTACATCGACCTTTTGTCCGTTGATGTAGGCCTCGGCGCGGTAGTGACCGTCCGGCCCGCGCTGCAGCACCACTTCACTGCCTGCACCCAGTGCCGCCGCCTTGTTGGGCTGCATCAGGTTGTCCACCAGATAGTAGATCAAGCCAGCCAGTGCCAGCCAGATCAGTGCGACGATGAGATTGTGACGTGACATGATGTTTTATGCCCTCAAGGCGGAGTTGGACGGGTTGGAGACTGGTGAGCCATCGCCCTAAAAAGGCAGCTGCGCACCTGTCACGGCCTGTGTCAGCACAGCGCGGAATTGGCTTTGTATGCGGGTCAGCGCGCATGGGTTGTCGGCTTCGAAGCGCAGCACGATCACGGGCGTGGTGTTGGAGGCGCGCATCAGCCCGAAGCCATCCGCATACTCCACGCGCAGGCCGTCGATGCGGATGATGTCGGTCGCGCCAGTAAAGCGGGCGCTTTGCTGCAATTGGTCGAGCAGGCGGTGCGGCTCACCTTCCTGCAGGGCGATATGCAGTTCCGGGGTGCTCAGGCTGTTGGGCAAGGCCATCAGCCGCGCGGTGCTGTCCGGGTCGCGACTGAGCAGTTCCAGCAGGCGCGCACCCGCATACAGGCCATCGTCAAAGCCGAACCAGCGTGCTTTACCTGCCGCATTGCGGTCGTTGAAGAACAGATGACCGCTCATCTCCCCGCCCACGGCGGCAGCGGTTTCACGCATTTTGGCTTTCATGAGCGAATGGCCGGTCTTCCACATGACGGGCCTGCCGCCACGTTGCGCGATCCACGGCGCCAGCAGGCGCGTACATTTCACATCGAACACCACGCTGGCATCGGGCTGGCGTTGCAGTATGTCGTCTGCGAACAGCATCAGCTGGCGATCCGGGTAGATGATCTCGCCCGATTTACTGACCACTCCCAGCCGGTCAGCATCGCCGTCGAAGGCCAGGCCGATCTCGGCATCGCCCTCGGCCAATGCACGCATCAGATCCTGCAGGTTTTCTGGTACCGAGGGGTCGGGATGGTGGTTGGGGAAACGCCCGTCCACCTCGCAATACAAAGACTGTACTTCACAGCCCAGTGCCTCGAACAGGGCCTGCGCATACGCGCCGGCCACGCCGTTGCCCGCGTCGATGGCGATCTTCATGGGCCTGGCTAGCTGGATATCGTGCTTGATGTGCGCGAAGTAAGCGGGTGCGATGCTGCTGTGGCTGGCCTGGCCGTTACCCGTGCTCAGGGCATTATCCAGGATGCGTTGATACAGGCGCTGGATCGCAGCACCCGAAATGGCTTCATGCCCCAGCACGATCTTGAGGCCGTTGTATTCAGGCGGGTTATGGCTGCCAGTGACCATCACACCAGCGCCAGTGCCCAGATGTTCGGTGGCGAAATACAGCATGGGCGTGGTGAGCATGCCCAGTTGTAGGGTGTCCACGCCACCGGCATGCAGCCCCGCACTCAGTGCCGCGGCAAGGTCCGGCCCGGAAAGGCGGCCGTCATACGCGACACACAGGCGCTGTTGGCCTATGGCGAGGGCCTCGGCAGCAATGGCGCGGCCGATCAGCATCACGCTGTCCACGGTCAGGCTTTTATCAACGATGCCACGGATGTCATAGGCCTTGAAGATCTCGGCGGCGATGGCGGGCTTGCTGGCAGCCGCTGCATTTGCAGGAAGTTTGTTCTCAGGCGCAGACATGTGTCCAGGGTGTAACGATGCGCAGTGGGCTAGCGGTGTGGTGCGGATCCGTGCGTGGCTTAGGCTTCATCTATCCAGGCTTGCTGGATCGCTTCCAGCACTTTTTCACCGCCACGCTTATGATCGTCGTCAAAACCGTCCAGCGCCACCACGTAATTGTGCAGGTCGGTGAAGCGTATGGTGCTTGGGTCCACATCCGGGTGCTGGTCGTAGAGGGCTTCAGCGATCTGTTGAACGTCGGTCCATTTCATCTGCGTTTCCTTTTTGCCATGTCGGCTTTTGTTCGTTCTGGTGTCGATTTTACTGCGGAGCGCTGCAAGCACGCGCGGTAGCACTTGTCTTCATCACGCGCGGTGGCGCTTGTTTTCGAACCACGCGCGGCGGCGCTTGTTTTCGAACCACGCGCGGCGGCGCTTGTCTTCAGCTTGCGTAAGCTGATTATAGCCCGGCACTCGGCATGCAAGCCAAGGCATCGGGCAGGTGTGGGGCTGGGAATCAAGCGGGCGGGGTGCGTGCTACAAAGAAAGATCCCGCTGCCAGGCTGAATCCGGACAGCGGGAGGAGAGCGCGGAGATAGCTCTTGTTACTACATGAGCAAATGCCGTGCCTGAAAAATAATCTTTTTTAATCAACTATATGGATAATTTGCATGTGTGTGATTGGGTGATAACCGCCACTTTGGGTGGTTGTTTTCAGCCAGGCGTCAGCCATTGGCAGGATGTTGCCGACCACGACGCGAAACGGTCCCGCGTGTTAAAATCTTGTTCGTTATCAAGTCCTGGAATGATCAAACATGTTTAGTGTGGCAAAAACCTTGAATATCGCAGACCCGGAACTGTGGGGCTATGTGGAGGCGGAGCGTGTCCGCCAGGATCAGCACATCGAGCTGATCGCTTCGGAAAACTACACCAGCCCGGCGGTCATGCAGGTGCAGGGCTCGCAACTGACCAACAAGTATGCAGAGGGTTATCCAGGCAAGCGCTTTTACGGTGGCTGCGAGTTCGTCGACCAGGTCGAGCAACTCGCCATCGACCGTGTGAAGCAGCTGTACGGCGCTGAATACGCCAATGTGCAACCGCACTCCGGCTCACAAGCGAATCAGGCTGTGTATTTCTCCATCCTCAAGCCAGGCGACACTGTCATGGGCATGAACCTGGGGCACGGCGGTCACCTTACGCACGGTTCCCCGGCCAATCTGTCCGGCAAGCTGTTCAATATCGTCGCCTACGGTCTGAACGACAAGGAAGAGATCGATTATGACGAGATGGAGCGTATCGCCATCGAAGCCAAGCCCAAGCTGCTGATCGGTGGCGCTTCTGCGTATGCGCTGCGTTTCGACTGGGCACGCATGGCCGAGATCGCCAAGAAGGTCGGCGCTTATTTCATGGTGGACATGGCGCATTATTCCGGCCTGATCGCGGCGGGTGTGTACCCCAACCCGGTGCCACATGCCGACTTCGTCACCTCCACCACGCACAAGACCCTGCGCGGCCCGCGTGGCGGCATCATCCTGGCCAAGGCCGAGTTCGAGAAATCGCTGAATTCCAACGTATTCCCTTCGTTGCAGGGTGGCCCGCTGATGCATGTCATCGCAGGCAAGGCCACAGCCTTCCTGGAGGCGTTGCAACCCGAGTTCAAGACCTATCAGGAACAAGTGCTCAAGAACGCCAGCGTCATGGCGGAGACCCTGGCCCAGCGCGGCCTGCGCATCATCTCCGGCCGTACCGAGTCGCATGTGTTCCTGGTGGACCTGCGCCCCAAGGGCCTGACCGGCAAGGCCGCTGATGCCTATCTGGGCCTGGCGCACATCACCGTGAACAAGAACGCCATCCCGAACGACCCGGAAAGCCCGTTCGTCACCTCGGGTATCCGCATTGGCTCGCCTGCCATCACCACACGTGGTTTCAAGGAAGAAGAAGCGCGCCTGGTCGCTAACCTGATCGCGGACGTGCTGGACAGCCCGACCGACGAAGCCGTCATCGCGGCGACCAAGGCCAAGGTGCATGCACTGACCGCCCGTTTCCCGGTTTACGGCGCTTAATATGGGAAGGGAGAAGGGGGAAGTGAGAAGGGCAACGTGCGAGGGTTTTACCCTTCCCCTTTCCCCCTTCACCCTTCCGTCGACGTTATGAAATGCCCCTTCTGCGGTGCCGACGACACGCAGGTCATCGATTCGCGTGTCAACGATGAAGGCGACAGCATTCGCCGCCGCCGTCGCTGTGCGCAATGTGAAAAACGCTTCACTACCTACGAAACGGCGGATCTGCACATGCCGCAAGTGGTGAAGCAGAACGGCAATCGCGAGGAGTTCAGCCGTGACAAGTTGCGGCTTTCCTTCTCGCGTGCGCTGCACAAGCGTCCGGTGCCTACCGAATATGTAGACCGTGCCATCGAGCACATCGCCCAAAAGCTGCTGGCTAAGGGCGAACGCGAAGTGATGGCACGCGACCTGGGTGAGAGTGTGATGCAGGAGCTCAAGCTCATGGATAAAGTGGCCTACATCCGCTTTGCCTCGGTGTATCGCAGCTTTCAGGATGTGGATGATTTCCATGATGTCATCCGCGACCTGGATCATCCGCAACGCGATGCGGAGCGGTTCCCCGCCAAACGTAAAGATTGAAGCGTAAAGACTGAAAGGTCAGCCATGGCATCCGATCCTGAAAGCGCTGCAGCACAACACGAGATAGACAGCAGTTTCCGGTGGATACGCCTGGTCAGCGTGATCTCGGCCCTGATCGCAGTGCTGATCACCATCGCCTTCTTCAGTTGGTGGGCCATGAAAGACTGGTGGGTGTTCGGTGACCGCCCGTTCGACCAAGTGCAATGGATCACCGCCCAGCCTTCGGATGAGCAGCGCTGTTACCGTGGCGCCATGGCCTACGACCTCAAAACGCGTGTGTTGCGTCCTGGCATCCCGCGCGAGATGGTGACCGCCATCCTCGGGCGCCCCACCTGGGAAGATTTCCAGCAGATCGAATACGACCTCGGCCATTGCCTGTGGGACACCCACGGCCTCAGCCTGCAGTTCAACGCAGAGAACCGTTTGATACGCGCACGTATCGTCCAACACTGAAGCCGCGACCAGCCAGTCGCCCATGCGCTGGCTGGCACGGCGCGATACTTGCTAGAACTTGCTAGAGATACTTGCCAGCCTTGACACCTTTTAAAGCCCGCCATGTTAAAGACCCGCCATGAGCAGCACTGCCATCTTTGATAACGACGACCTGCGCCACATGGCGCGTGCGCTGCAACTTGCAGAGCAGGGTCTGTACACCACCACGCCGAACCCGCGGGTAGGCTGCGTGCTGGTCAAACACGGCCACGTGATCGCAGAAGCCGCTCACTTGCGTGCCGGTCATGGCCATGCCGAGGCGCTGGCCCTGCAGCAAGCGGGTGCGGCGGCAGTGGGTAGCACCGCCTATGTCACGCTGGAACCCTGCAGCCACCATGGCCGCACCCCACCTTGCGCACAGGCCCTGATCACGGCCGGGGTCAGCCGCGTGGTAGCCGCCATGCAGGACCCCAACCCGCTGGTGGCAGGGCAGGGGCTGGCGGCATTGCGCGCGGCCGATATCGAGGTGTGCTGCGGTTTGCTTCAAGCCGAGGCCGAAGCGCTCAATCCTGGCTTCATCTCGCGTATGACACGTCAGCGTCCCTTCCTGCGCAGCAAGATCGCGGCCAGCCTGGACGGACGCACCGCCCTCGCCAATGGACAGAGCCAGTGGATCACCAGTGCCGTCGCACGCGCTGACGTACAGCACTGGCGCGCGCGTAGCTGCGCGATCCTCACCGGTGTGGATACCGTGTTGCACGACGACCCGCAAATGACCGTACGCACGCTGGAGATCGGTCGTCAGCCCTTGCGTGTGGTGGTGGATGGCCAACTGCGTATCCGTCCGAACGCCAGCATACTGCGTGGCAGCGCGACATTGCTGGTGTATGCCCGCGATCCATCGAACAAAGCCGCCAGTCTGCAGTTGCCTGGGGTGGAGTTGCTGCAACTTGCGGGTGAAGATGGCCATGTCAGGCTGCCGCTGTTGCTGCAGACACTGGCGCAGCGTGGCATCAACGAAGTGCTGGTGGAAGCCGGCCAAACCCTCAACGGTGCCCTACAGCAGCAGCAGCTCATCGACGAATACCTGCTGTATTACGCCCCCGTGCTGATGGGTAGTGGGGCACGCGGCATGTTCGCCATGCCCGATCTTACCGACATGCAGCAAGGCGTGGCGCTCGATATTGTGGAACTGACCACGCTGGCCCCTGATATCCGCATCCGCGCAGTGCCACGGCCTGCCAGTTAGTGTTCAGATAGCTATTCAGACAGGCTTACCTCATCCTTCCCATCATGCTGATCGACACCCATTGCCACCTGGACGCCGCGGAATTCGATGATGACCGTGATGCGGTGGTCGCAGCAGCCCTCGCGGCCGGGGTAGACCTGATCGTGGTGCCTGCGGTCGAGTTCGCCAATTTCGATACGGTCACCGCACTGGCGCAGCGCTACCCGCGTTGTGTGCATGCACTGGGTATCCACCCCATGTACGTGGGCAAGGCACAGCCGGAACACCTGCAACAACTGGCCGCCAGGCTGGTAGAGGGCCATGCGGTTGCCGTAGGGGAGATCGGGCTGGATTTCTTCGTCACCCAGCACAACCGTGCGCAGCAGGAATACTATTTCGTCGAACAGCTCAAACTCGCACAGCGCTACGATCTGCCGGTGATCCTGCATGTGCGGCGTGCCGTGGACGAGGTGCTGAAGTTCCTGCGTCGCTACCCGGTGCGTGGTGGCATCGCGCATGCCTTCAACGGTAGCCAGCAGCAGGCCGAGGCTTTCATCAAGCTGGGCTTCAAGCTGGGCTTTGGGGGCGCGATGACCTATCCGCAGGCGTTGCGCATACGCGCGCTGGCGCAGAACCTGCCGCTGGACAGCATCGTGCTGGAGACAGATGCGCCGGATATCCCGCCAGCATGGCTGGGTAGAGCGGGCCGAAATGTCCCTGTGGAACTTCCGGAAATCGCCGCTGTCTTGGCCACCTTGCGCGCAATCGATCTGGCTGAAATCCTTGCTACGACTGGCTCCAGCGCCTGTTTTGCCCTGCCGAAAATAGCCGACTTATACACACCACCTGACGCATCACTTTAACTTTGTTCAAAAAACCATAGCAATCCAATGACATACAGTAAGTTATTGTTTTATATAAGTTAAAAACAAGATTAAAAATTAGGCGAAAATAAAAAATGCTTTTGAAAGCATGAGTTACAGTTTCAAGTCACAATTATTCACAAAGTTATCCACAGAAATTGTGGATATACACAGGCTGGTGCAAATTCAGTATTGCACCGCATTTTTCTCCAGAACCGCATCTGCTTCAGGCACATAGGCAAATACCCATTCGGTATAGATCTTTTTGTTCTCAAAACTCTCGTAGATGGCGCGGAAGTTCTTTTGCTTGATCGGCACTTTGGGCGACAGACTATATACCCCCATGACCCCGCCGCTGGGCGCTTCCAGCGTGCCCCAATTTGGCTCACCCGTCATCGGGTCCACGTACATCCTGCGCAGATGACGCTGCCGCTGTGGAAAACGCTCGTCATTGAGTAGCACCTGCAGGTTGGGCGGGAACTGTTTCACCAGACCGGGCGAGCGCTGATAGTAGCTGCCGATGGCTGCACGCATCTTGTCGCCCACGCGCATCAGTTCCTGTTCACGCTCGCGCTGGCGCAGATTGCTCCAAGTGTTGCCAGCCTGGGCCAGCGTCAGTCCGGTCAGCATGATCACCATGAGCAGGCCGATAAAGGTATAGCCTGCCTGATCCGCCTGCCGTTTGACTAAAACCGGCTGGGGCTGAACCGGCTTGGCCCATGCTCGTTTGGTCAATGCGGTCTCACCAGTCTGCATACAGCGTCCCGTCGGTTGCCGTGCCTTCTGCACCGCTGCGTATGTTGTAGATCTGTCCGGTGGCATAGGGGTCTTCAGGCGGCACCAACACCCAGCTCAGCGTGGTTTTGGTGATGGGATCTTCCGGCACGGCACGCAGGTATTTTCGCTGTACCAGCTCTTCCAGCGTATCCGGGTAAGCGCCCAGGTCGGCGTAATGCTTGTCGATGGCGTCACGCATGGTAAGCAGGTCGTGCTTGAGCGCCGTTTCCTGCGCGCGCGACAGACTATCGAAATAGCGCGGCGTCACCAGGCTGAGCAGCGTGGCGACGATGGCCAGCACCACCAGCACCTCGATCAGCGTAAAGCCTGCGATTCTGCGCATCACCACTCCCGGTAAGGCCGTTGATCCAGGCCTTTTTCATTGGAGAGTGAATGCACATCGTAGACATCATCGCCTGGTGCAGGCTCCTCGAAAGAGCTGGCATAGCTGCGTTTTCCCCAGCTTGCTTCTGCCGTTTCGATGCTGGCGGGGGCGAATGGGTCACGCGGGATGTTACGCATGAAGTAGATCTTGCGCTTCTTGGGGTCGCGCAGGTTTTCCACGCCTTTGACCAGGATGTAGAGGTCAGGCGGATAGCCCGTTTGCCCGGGAAGTTTTTTGATCAGTCCGTCCTCGCTGGCTTTCTTGTAAGCGTCGATGGCATCGCGTATCTGCCACAGCGAGCGTCGTAGCTCCTGTTCCTTGCTGCGTTTGATGGTAAGTTGTGCCATAGGCGCAGCCGAGGTCAGGATCAGCGCCAGCAAACTCAGCGTGACCAGCAGTTCGATCAGGGTGAATCCACGCATGCGCATCATGGAGCGAGGCTCCTGCCAGCGCCAGCATTCAAGACGCTAATGTGCATCAATGCGCGGTTCATGGCGTATTGCTGGGCGGTGCGCTGATCTGGTCCAGCGGTTTCATCACCGAGTCGGCAAAGGCTTTGTCGTCCTGTGCGCGATTGTTCTGGAGCTCCTGCATGCTCTGTGGAGCAGGGCTTGTTTGCACGGCCGGCTCCGCCCGGTTGTTGCGGTTGGCCGGGCTGCTACGGTCCAGTCCGGCAGGGAAGGCGGTATACAGCGCCTCCGCCGGGGTGATGTTGCTGATGATGCGCGGTGTCACCAGCAGGGCGATCTCCTTCTTGCTGCGGTCTGTGGTACGGTCCTTGAACAGGCCGCCTATCAGTGGCAACTTGGACAGGTTGGGCACACGGTTGGCGGTACGCTGCTCGTCATCGCGCAACAGCCCGGCCAGCACCTGGGTTTCCCCATTCTTGAGGCGCAGCATGGTGTTGGCATTGCGGGTGCCTATGGTGTAGGTCACGGTACCCGAACTGGTGGTGATCTTGTCGGTCTGGTTGCTGACCTCCAGCCCGACCTTGATGCTGACTTGGTCGTTGAGCAGGATAGTGGGCTCCACGTCCAGCTTGATGCCCACCTCGATGTAGGTGACCGATTGCGACACGAAGCCGGTGGAATTGGCGATGCTGGTCAGTACCGGGATGCGGTCACCGACATGGATCTTGGCTTTTTCGCGGTTCTTGACACGGATGCGCGGGTTGGCGAGCAGGTTGGTGTCGGTGTCCTGTTGCAGCAGGTTCAGCGCCAGTACCGGGTCGCTGATGCTGAACACGCCATATTCGGAGTTGAAATTGCTGAGTTCACGCACCGTGAGCTTGCCTGGCGTCAGCGTGGTGCTGCCATTGACGGTATCGCGGCCTTGCACGCCCACGCTGACCGAGGTGGGGTAGCGGATACCGATGGCTTCCAGACTGCGCCGGTTGATCTCCAGCACTTCCACCTCCAGCACCACTTCCGGTTCAGCCAGGTCCTGCGAGATGATGAGCTTCTCGGCGGTGCGTATCGCTTCCGGTGTATCACGCATGACCAGGGTGTTGAGCTTTTCGTCTATGTACAGATCCTTGGTCTTCAGCACGGTTTTGATCATGTTCATGGCTTTTTTCGCCTCAGTGTTGCTGAGGTAGAAGCTGCGCACATACAGCTCTTGATATTCCTGGCTGCGCGACAGGGGGTAGATCAGCAGGGTGTTGTCGTTGAGCACCTTCTTACCCAGCTGGTTGCTAGCTAGGATCACGTCGATGGCGTCCTGCAGCGGTGTATTGCGCAAGTACAAACTCGTGCGCAGGTCGGTACGCAGCTCCTGGTCATAGGTGAAGTTGATGTCAGCGGACTTGGCGATGAACTCGAACACAGCACGTATGGGCACATCCTTGAATTCCAGCGTGATCGGCTTGCTGAACGCCGCCTTGATCTGCGGCGGGCTGCTGATCTTGTCCATGCGTGCCTGTTCGATCTGCTGATAAAGCTGACGCGCCTGCGCGTTACCGGCTTCTTCGGCCAGTACGGCGCGTACCATGAGCTGGGCAGCTTCGGTATCGCCAGTCTCGAACAGTGCCTGCGCACGGTGCACCATGTCCTGATGACGGCTGGCATTGGCGGTCTGGCGCAGCCCTTCCTGCGCACGCTGGTTCTGGCTATCCAGTTCCAGTACGCGGCGGTAATGCGCCTCGGCATCGATCCAGCGTTGCTGCTGGCGCGCCTGCTCTGCCTGCTGCAACAAGGTATAAAGCTGCACATCCTGTTGCTGCTTGAGCGTGGCCCGGTATTGCGGATTGTCCGGCGTGCTCTGCACCAGTTCACGCAGCCTGGTGATGCTGGCCTCGGTATTACCGGCATTGATCAGCGCACGCACTTCGCCCAGATTGGCGTTTTCCAGCTGCACCCTGCTTTCCTGACTGGAGCAGGCGCACAGCAACAGCAGCAGGCTGAGTTGGGGTATCCGCTTTTTACTGCTTGGCTTCAATTGACTTCTCCGATCGTCATGGACACTTCGCGATTCAAGGGTAGGAATCGCAGGGTCATCCGGGGTGGTGCGATAATCAGGACTTTCCAGTCACCGAGTACATCGCCAGCATGAACAGCGTGGTGGCGGTCACCCTCGCTGAGAAACACGATCACATCGCCGTCATCCTCCAGTTTTCCGGCATAGATGAAGGGCAGAGGCGGCACGGTGGGTTTGGGTGGCGCGGCGAGTGCCTGTGCGGCTTGCTGCGCGCTTTGATGGCCGAACAGCTCGCCTGGCTCTTCATCCTGAGGCGTGCGCATGGCCAGACTGAAGGTGTCCGGCTGAGTGACAACGTTTTGTGCAGCGGCGATTTGCGCTGCCGGGCTATAGGCAGGGTTTGTGGCAACGTTCTTGACAGCGCTTGCAGCAGTGGTCCTGGGTGGGCGGACCTCAGGTGCGCCGGGCACTGCCAGTTCCGCAAGCTCATCTTCTGCAACGGCGGTCCATACCGTTGCCGCCACGCTCAACAGCAAAACAACGAGCAGGCCGTATTGGCGCATGGTCATGGTGTGGCTCATACGGCAGGCTTGCGCAGGAACACAGTGAAGCGCAGCCTGGCGTCGATCTCGGTGGCAGCAGCATCCGGGCGCTGCAGGCTGATCTCGCTTAGTGCCGCACTCGGCAGACGGTTGAGTAGCTGGCTGCTGAAGCGGCGTATGTCCACGTAGCGGCCATGCAGCGGCAATGTGATCTGGTAACGGAAAAACCCAGCCGCTGGCTGTGGTTGCAGCGCATGGTCGGCCTTGTCTATTTGCAAGCCGTTATCCACCGCCAGCGTCAGCAGTTCTGCCAGCAAGGTGGTGGACGCGGTTTCTTCGGGCAGCTGCTCATAGAAGCGCCGCAGCTGCGCTTGAGGCGAGCGGTCCAGTGCTTGAATGCCGGCATGCTGGCGAGCTGCTGCGCGCTGACGCAATTCAGACAGCGCCTGTTCCTGCTGCTGTACTTGTTGTGACAAAGGCATGATCAGCATCAGCACTGCCAGCAGACTGCCCAGCAGCAGGGTGAGCCCGAGCAGCCCCTGCCAGCCCAGATAGTGGATGCGATGCTGAACTCGATAACGTAGCCGGGCACGCATCGCCAGCATGTCCAGTGCGGGTGACTGCATCGAAACAGCATCCATGGGCTGAGTCTGTGCTGCCTGCTTATTCATAGCAGCCATGTGGCCTCCACAACAAAGCGCCAGGCACCGCTTTCAGCGCGCTCCTGCGAGAGCAGCCGCACGTCCCTGAACACCGGTTTGCTACCCATATTGCGCACATAGCCCAGCATCAGGTCGCTGTCTGCTGCTTCGGCGGTCAGGCGCAGCTTGCGCAGTTTAGGATTGGGCTCCACCGTAAGCAGGTCTATGCCTGTCATGCTGATGCCTTCCAGCGTGTAGAACAGCGCCTGCCAGGGGAGTCGGAGTTCGCTCAGTGCAGCCTGCACGGCCTTCATCTCCTCGGCTTCTTTGGTACCCAGCCTGGCCATATCCTGTTTCCCAGTGCTGGCTGTGCTGGCGCTGCCAGCAGGCGCGAGCAGCATCCGGGACGCCTGTTCCAGTTGCTGCTGACCTTGTTCCAGCTGTTGCAGTGCAAACACAGCGCCAGCTGCAGCAGCCATGCCGGTCAATAACAAGATGCGCGGCCAGACCGGCTGCGCATGCGGTTGGCCATGATTCATGAAAACGGCGCGCATGCTCATGTCTGCTGTGCTCTGGTGAGTGACATGCCGTGCTGGTATGGCCCTGGCACCTGATGGATGTGTTTGCCTTGCAGGGTTAAGCTGCTGATGCCGGGCTCGGCGATATGCACGATGGTGGGCCAGCCATCGCTGGTCATGTCAGCTTCTATGCCAGCTTCTATGCTGGCTTCAATCTCAGCCTGGACTCCTGCGATGATGGCATCGCGCTGTATCAGCGTGTGCAGATGTGCTTGCAGAGGCTGCCGCACCGGGTGCGTTTGCACGCTTAGCCACTGACCTTTATGGATCAGCAGCAAGGTGATGCAGTGTTGCTCATACATGGCAAAGCTGAACGAGGTAGCAGGCTGCTTGCGGCTATCGTTGATGGCCTGCATCAGCAGCGGGTGGATGTGGGGAGCAGCCATGTCCGCCTGCTGGAACAACTGCAGCAAGCTGTTTAGCAGGGCATGGTCCACAGCGCTGGCCAGACTGGGCTGGCCGTATGCGCCCGGACTGGTACGCAGGTCCCAGTTGCGCGCCGCATCGCCATAGGCTTGCACATAGCAATGCTGCAGAAAGGCTTGCTGCTCACTGTGTGTGATCAGGCTGGCATCCCAGGGCATCACCAGAAAATGCACGAACTGGCTGGACAGCGTGACGGTAGGGCGACAGCCCTGCCAGCGCGGATCGCGCAATGCGCTTGCCAGACAACGCATGGTCGCCGTCCAGCTGCCTTGAGTGGCATCCGCCGCGTTGATACTGGTGATGCTGGCCGGGACAGGGATACGCTGCTGGTCCAGCAGTTTGCGCCGTAAGCCAGCCTGCCTGCGCGTGAGCAGCAACTGGTGCGCTTGCACCAGCACCTGCAGCTCGTCACGCAATAAAGCGGGACCAGCCAAACGCTTAAACCAGGGACGTGACACGATTGATCTCCTGCAGCGTGGTTTCACCACGTTTCACCATGTCCAATGCGGCTTCGCGCATGCTGCGTGTGCCGTTGTTGCGGGCGGCTTCCTTCACCTTGCGCACCGGCTCGCGCGTCACAATCAGTTCGCGGATCAGGTCGTTGAACACCAGCAGCTCGGCCACTGCCTTGCGGCCTTTGTAGCCGGTGCCATGGCAATGCCCGCAGCCCTGACCGATACGGAAGCGGAAGTCAGCCGCCATGGCCGGACTCACGCCGGATTTGCTCAATAAGGCGGCATCGGGTTGATCGTCCACCGCGCAGTGCGGGCAGATGACGCGCACCAGACGCTGCGCCAGAATGCCGTTGATGGCCGAGACGAAGCTGTATGGGTCCACATTCATATTGGTGAAGCGGCCGATCACGTCGAACACATTGTTGGCGTGCACCGTGGTCAACACCAGGTGGCCGGTGAGGGCGGACTGCACGGCGATCTGCGCGGTCTCTGCATCGCGGATCTCGCCCACCATGATCTTGTCCGGGTCGTGACGCAGGATGGAGCGCAGGCCGCGCGCGAAGGTCAGGCCTTTTTTCTCGTTCACCGGGATCTGCAGCACGCCGGGCAGCTGGTATTCCACCGGGTCTTCGATGGTGACGATCTTGTCCTGGCCGTTGTTGATCTCGGAGATGATGCCGTACAGCGTGGTGGTCTTGCCGGAGCCGGTCGGGCCGGTCACCAGCAGCATGCCGTAAGGCTCTTCGGCCAGCAGCCGGAAGCCCGCCATGATGGAAGCCTCGAAGCCCAGCACATCCATGCTCAGGCCCTTGGCCTGATCTGTGACGGCCTTGCGGTCCAGGATACGCAGCACGGCGTCTTCGCCGAACACGCTGGGCATGATGGAAACACGCATATCCACTTCACGGCCCATGGCCAGCACCTTGAAGCGGCCATCCTGCGGGATGCGGCGCTCGGCGATATCCAGCTCGGACATGACCTTGATGCGTGAAATGGCCTGATCGGCCTGCGCCTGGCCGTGCACGCTGCCCACCATATTCAGCACGCCGTCGATGCGGTATTTGATGGTCAGGCCTTGCGGATCGGTTTCCAGGTGGATGTCGCTGGCCCCGGCCTTGAGTGCGTCGTACAGCGTGGAGCGCACCAGCTTGACCACAGCGCTGGTGTCTTCGGAGATGGAGCGCAGCGAGATGTCTTCGATGCCCTGGCTGTCGCTGTCGGTTTTGCTGTGTTCGGGCAGCAGGCCATCCATGGCGCGCATGCTTTCTTCGTGCCTGGACAGAAAAGCGGCGATGTCCTTGCGATGCGCCAGACTCCACACCACCGTTTCATGGATACGCAGGTTCAGGCGGCTCTGCAGATGCGCATCCAGCGGGTTGGCCAGCACGATATGCAAGCCGCCCATGCTGTCACGTAAAGCCAGGCATTCCAGCTTGCTGGCCTCGGTGAAGGCCAGCAGGTCGAAGTCGGGTAGCAGGGCATGCAGTTCGGCCATGCTCAGTACCGGGTAATGCATGAGGCGGCCCAGCGCCAGTGTGAAGCGGTCTGCATCAAGCGCGGCCAGTTCTTCCAGCACATCGAGCAGGTGGCGATTGCCTTGTGCGGCCATGTCGCGTGCCTGTTGCAGCTGCGAGAGGCTGATGTTGGCCGCTTCCAGTGATTCCAGATCGGCGATGGCCGTTCTGTCGAGAGACTGGTTCATTGGATGTTCCCGGCAAGTTCAAAGATCGGCATGTACATGAGCACCACCACTACGCCGATGACCAGGCCGATGATGACCATCAGCAAGGGTTCCAGCAGGCGTGTGAACCAGTCCACGGCACGGCTGATCTCTTCATCGTAAAAAGCGCCTATGCGTTCCATCATCTCGCCCATGCGGCCGGTACGTTCGCCCACGCGCAGCATGCGCATGGAAATGGAGGTGGTCATGCCGCCGTTTTCCATGGCCACAGACAGGGGCTGACCTTCGCGTACCTGCTGTTCCACGCCGGCCAATTGCACGCGCAATGCGGGTTGCAGCAGCGAAGACACCATCTGCATGGCGGTGACCAGTGGAATGCCACCGTTGAGCAGCATGCCCAGGGTGCGATAGAAACGCGCCAGTTGATAGATGCGCATGGTTTCACCCAGCGCCGGGATCTTCCACACCTGATTCATGGCGGCCACGCGTACGGCAGGGCGGCTCAGCACATAGCCCAGCACGCCAAGGACGCTGAGCGCCGCCAGTAGTACTTCGCTGCCACGCTCCTGCAGCAAGCGGCCCCAGGCCAGCAGCATTTGCGACATCCAGGGCAGGTCGTTGCCTGCACTTTCGTAGATGGTGCTGAACCTGGGTACCACATAGGTCAACAGGAACAGCATCACCAGGCCGCCGACCACGATGAGCAATACCGGGTAGATGGAGGAGGTGATGATCTTTTTGCGCACCACATCCAGCTGGCCCTGATACGTCACATGCCGTGCCAGCGCTGCCACCATGTCACCGGTGCGTTCGCTGCTGCGGATCAGCGCCACATACAGCGCAGGAAAGGTTTGCGGGAAGCGCTCCAGCGCACTGGACAAGGGCAGGCCTTCGTACAAGGCTGCCAGCAGTTGCGTCAGCAGGATTTTGGACTCGGCAGAGGCTTCCTTCTCGGCCAGCGCTTCGATGGCTTCCACCAGGCTGAGGCCGGAGTCGAGCAGGGACAGCAGCTCCTGGCTGAACAGCATGAGGTTGAAACGCTGCCGTCTGCGGGTGCCTGCCTTGAGCACGCCCTGGGCTTTCAGCGCCAGCACGCTGTAGCCTTGTGCTTCGGCCTGCAGGCGTGCCTGCAGCATGTCGCTGGCCTCCATCACCAGTGACTGGGTCTGCAGGCCGCGCGCTACTTTGAGTTCGAATTTCATCTGGACAGCGCGTCGGATCGCATCTTGTCGGATCGCATTTTGGGTTTGTTCCCCGGCTTATTGCCAGTTGTTCACGTCAGCGAACTCATCGCGGCCGCCGGTCTGGCCATCCTTGCCCAGTGACCAAAGGTCATATTCACCATGTTCGCCGGGGTAGCGGTATTGGTAGGGTTTGCCCCAGGGGTCGTTGGGCACCGCCTTCTGCAGGTATGGCCCCTGCCATTGCGCTTCATTCGATGGCGCCGCATTGAGTGCACTCAAGCCTTGCTCGGTGGCAGGGTAGTGGCCGGTATCCAGACGGTACTGATCGAGCGCCTTGCCCAGTGCATCGATCTGCGCACGGGCGGTCTTCACTTCGGATTTACCGATCTGGGCAAAGTATTTGGGACCTACATAACCGGCCAGTAGGCCGATGATGACCATCACCACCAGCAGTTCCAGCAGCGTGAAGCCGGTATGACGTGATGCAGGCAGAGCAGACAGTGGTGCTGCCTTGGTTAAAACGGATGTGGATGTGGACATCTGAACGTGCTCCTTAAACATGCGGCATGTGGGTTGGCGGCTAGGGCTGCGTCGGCTGCGAAGCTGAAAACGTGACTGGATGCCTGCCTAGCTGTTCGCTGACCCGGCCGATCACGCCCGCCCAGTCACGAGGCTGTGCCTGGCGGAACAGCCGTGCACTCGGGTACCAGGGCGTGTCTTCACGTTCCAGCAGCCAGCGCCACTCGCCATTGGCTGGCAGCAGGATCCAGGTGGGTATGCCGAGTGCGCCAGCCAGATGGGCCGGGGCAGAATCTATGGTGATAAGCAGGTCCAGCGTACTCAGCACGGCTGCGGATACGTCAAAATCGACCAGCTCGCTGTCCAGCATGCGCACATTGCCTGAGCCTGCCAGCAGGTCACGTTCTTCGGTCGTCAGGTCTTTTTGCAGGGTCACGAACTGCACGTGTTCATGCGCTGCAATCAGCGCCAGATAATCACTCAGCTTAGCCGAGCGGTTCTTGTCGTTCTCGTGCTTGGGGTTGCCGCGCCACACCAGGCCGACGCGTTTGCTGAAGGTGCTAGCCAGAGTTTTCTGCCAGAACGTCACTTGTTCCGGGTCTGCAAACAGGTAGGGCACGGCACGCGGGATATCCGCCTCGCTGAAGGTCTGCATCGCCAGCGGCAGGCTCATCAGCGGCACGTGGTAGTCGCCACTGGATGGCGATTCATGCGTATCCATAATCACGGCATCCGGGAAGCTGCGGCTGAACAAGGTGCTCAGCGCAGGCGGACATTGAATCGTGCAACTGGCTTGCTGGCAAAGCAGCGGGATGTAACGCCCCATCTGAATCGCATCGCCGAAGCCTTGTTCTACCTGGATCAACAGCTGTTTGCCCCGGATGTCCTCCTGGCCCAGCCAGCGCGGGTAAGGCGTTGCGGTCAATGGCAGGGCTTCTTTCAGTTTCCAGCGTTGTTCATAGCCCTGCCAGCCAGACTGGTATTGCCCCAGTAACAGTTGCACCAGGCTGCGATTCCAGCCGGAATCATGGTGTTCATGGTCTATGCTTAAGGCATGCTCATATTCCGCGATGGCCGCGCTGTAGCGTTTGAGTCGCTCCAGGATCACCGCACGGTTGTAGATCGCCAGCACATAATCCGGTTTGATGGTCACGGCTTGCTGGCAGTATTCAAGCGCCTGTTCCAGCTCGGCCAGCTCGACATGCACGCTGCCCAGGTTGTTATAAGCCTCTGCGAAGGTAGGGTCCAGTGCTAGCGACCGCCAGTAACAGTCTATCGCCAGCTGCAATGCGCCCATTTCCTTGTGTGCATTGCCCAGGCCGTTGTGCGCGGCAGCAAAGTCCGGTGTGATCGCCAGCGCCGCCTTATAGCAATCCAGTGCTTGCGCTGCCTGCTTGGCCTCGATATGGCAGTTGCCCAGGTTGTTGAGGGCGTCACAGTTGTCAGGCTGGACAGCAAGCAGCTTGCGGAACACGGTGATGGCCTCGTCGAAGCGCATGGCGTGGGTGAGCGCGATGCCTAGCCCATTCAACACTTCGATCGAATCCGGAGCGCGTGACAGTGCTGTTTCATAGACACAAATGGCTTCCTGATGGCGTTTCTGCTTTTGCAATACCTCGGCCAGCTCAAGCGCACATTCCACGTCCGGCCGTATCGTATAGGCGGTTCTATATGTGCTGATGGATTCGTCCAGTTCACCGCAACGCGCCAGGCCACGCGCCATGCCGATGTAGGCATCCATGAGCCGTGGCTGCAGCAACAGCGTTTGTCTGAACACCGCAATGGCCTGTTCCGGCTGGGCCGCATCCAGCAGCGCATAACCCAGATTGTTGTGCGTGTCCGCCAGTTGCGGATCAATGCGGATCGCCTGCTGGTAATGGCGGATCGCTTGTTCAGGCTGGCCCAGGTCTGCGCATACCTTGCCCATACCGTTGTAGGCCGCGGCGCAGTCGGGCAACATGCGGATCGATTGCTGATAGGCATCCATCGCCTGGTCCGGCAGGTTCAGCAAGGCAAAGGCATTGCCCATCAGGTTGCTGGCCTTCCAATAGCCGGCACGCAGCTTGATCGCAAGGTTCAGTGACTGGATGGCGGCTTCATATTGCTGCATCTCGTACAGCGTCACACCCAGGTTGTAGTGCACCTCGGCCTGATCGGGGCGGATCGCCTGCGCGCGCTTCAGGTAGGGCAGTGCCTTGTCATATTCCTGGCTGTGCACATGCGTGAGGCCAAGAAAGTGCAGCGCATCGAAATGAGCCGGGATCTTCTTGAGGATCTTGCGCAGCGCAGAGCGTGCCTCCAGCAAACGCCCGGCGTGATGTAGCTGGATGGATTCCTGCAGCAGATGTTCGACCGATGCCATGGTGTTGTTCAATCGCCAGCAGTGGCATCAGCGTTGAGGGGCTTTGCCGGTTGCGGCACAAAACCGGGCGCGCTGATCTCCAGCATGGGCGGTACCGTCTGGCGCAGACGGATCACGCCGGGTTCGACCTTGAGTGGCGCATCCGTGCAGGCGGTCTTGATGTAGAACATGCCAGTGCTGGAGCTTAGCGTGCGGTTTTCTATGCCTGCGCTGGCGTAGGTGGTGAAGTTGACCCAGTCGTCATTGAGTGAAGCGGATTGTTGTTCCGGTTTGGGCGTGGAGATGCTTTCAGCCTGAGGCAGCCCGTTGATCGCCAGGCTATAAGCGGGTGTGGTCAGCGGTTGTGCCGAATAACCGGGAGCTGGCGTGCTGCTATAGCCACGGTATTGCACCGAGGTATAGGTGCGACCTACGCGGTACAGCGGTTTGGCGATCTTGGAGACGATGGAATACGCCACTTCTACCGGCAGCCCGGCAAAGCCGCCGCGGGCCAGGTCATTCACCTTGAAGAACTGCGAGCCCGGCTGGCCCGCATCGTAATCCGCAGCGTTGTTGTGACTGAGCACGATGCGGCTGCCGAAGATGCATTCTGTCTTCTCGGCATTGCGCCACACGAATTCGGTGACATTACCGATGTGCTTGTCCTTGCCACCGGTGAAGGAGTTGGCCATGAGCAGATTGCGCACACCCGCGCCTATCACCTTGAAACCAGGCAGGGGTGCGGCGAGTTCGGATGCCGGGAAGACCGCACATTCATCGTGGATACCAGGCTCGGGTGATTTGGCCACGCCCACACCAAAATTATCGCTGGTGTTGCACAGGCGATAGGCGCTCACCCCACCCTCCGTGGGGAAGCCTGCACTGGGCAGGCTGACAAAGCCGGCTGCCTGCGCCTGCATGGTGACTGCGCAGACAATCAGCAACAGGATGTAAAACAAGGCGGGGTGGGCAGAGTGGAATGGTCTCTTCATGGTGGCTCCTGAAGGAGGGAATGACGGAAAACATGATTGCGAATAAAGGTCACCATCCGGGTGTGCCTTACTGACATGATGTTTGTCTGGCATGGTGTTGCTCCTGGGCTTGCCTGTAGAAGCCGGGCTAAGCCCGCGTGGCCGGGAAGCCCGTGTGCTGGTGCGGCATGAGCTAGCGGTCAGGCCGTGAAAACAGGGCGACAAGCCTTGCAAGGCTCGCTGCAAAATTGGGTATGTGGCGGTACTGTTCAAAATAAAACCAGGGCTTCCAACATGGTCGTCATTGACGGCTTTCATTGCTACTTAATATCCACTGATCACATCAACAAAGGCGGGCAGGGCATCGCCCCGCCCGCATTACAACTTAACTGCCTTACACGATCACAAAGTCAGACGTCGACAATGTGCTGATGCCATTCAAAATGGCAATGTCCACCGATGCACCGGCACCATTACCATCCGCGTCGTACTTGAGCGTGTGGGTGGTGGTGTCGAAGATCAGGTAGTCATTGGCATCTGCTGCTGTAGCGCCAGCACCAACCTTGATGTTGCCGGAGGTGATGCCACCGGTCAGCGAACTGTACTGGTCGGTGTTCAGCTCCAGCTTGTCGTTGCCGCGCGAAAAGTCGGTGATGGTATCCACACCGGTCAGGTTGAAGGCAGTGTCCACATAGGTTTGCACCGTGTCCGAGGCGCCGGTCACTACCATCTCATTTACCTTGCCGAACACGAACACGTCCTTGCCACTGCCACCGGTCAGCGTGTCGTTGCCACTGTTGCCAATGAAACGGTCTGCCTTGGTGGTGCCGATGAAGGTTTGTGTGTTGGCATTGCCTTCAAAGGTCAGGCCATTGGTGGTGACACCCGAAGCGTCGATCACTACGTTGTTGATGGTGCCGCTGTTGTTGCCCAGCGTGTTGGACAGGTTGCTGACCGTGCCATTGGCGCGGAAGTGGTAATTGTCGTTGAGCAGTTGCAGTGCACTGTCTTCGACATTCAGACGACCCACCGTGCCACCTACCTGAACCACTTCCATGCTCTGGAAGTTGTCATTGTTCAGCACGACAGTGCCGTTGGCCTTGGTGTTGGCGCCTATGCCCGTGGTGACGCGCAGGGTATCCACGCCATCACCACCGATGATCAGGTCATGCTTGGCGCCGGTCGCGATCCATTCCTTGTTGCCGTCGTCTGCCTTGGAGGTGGTGCCTTGCACGCCACTGCCAAAACCGCCGATAACGAAGATGTCATCGCCTTCGCCGCCGTCCAGGTGGTCTGCACCGCCGTGACCGATCAGGAGGTCGTTGCCGCCATTGCCGTAGGCCGTGTCATCACCCAGGCGCATGGTGGCGTAATCGACACCTTCGCTGCCCAGTAAGGTTTCGCTGGCGCCTGCCGATTCATTGGCACCGTCAATGCGCGTGAAGCTGCCTGCTTCGCCTTCGCTGGCGTCGTAGATGATGTCCACGTTGTGGAACAGGTTGGCAACGGAATAGTCATCGAACTCCACCGCAGCGGCCTCATATTCCACTTCCACTGCACCCACGATGTCTTCATCCGGTTCGAACTCTTCTTCTTCGTACTCGAGCTCGATGGTGACGGATTCGGTCGGGCCGCCAGCGACACCGTAGATATGCAAGCCAGGGTTGAGGAAACCGGTGCTCAGCGACTCGCCATTCTCTTCCAGCGTCTCGGCAGACAGGGTGATATTCACACCGCTGGCCAGTTCGATACGTTCGATCCCTGCAAAAGCAAGTTCTTCGAATTCGCCAGAAACAGCGAACTCGATGGTATCGACCGCGTTGTAACCGGCGATGCTGGTTGCAAAGGTGCTGATGGCGCTGGAGCCTGGACGTGTGACGATGTTCAGGCGTACATCGGTCTCGGCTTGCTCGGATTGAGAGAGGGTTTCGATCTCGACGATATCACCAGTGGTGGTATCGATTGCAACCAATGGCGCATCTTCATCGACTTCACTGCCTTCGCTGACTTCGATGTAACGTGCTTCATTGCCAGCATTTTCCAACTCTGAGACCCCAGCTTCGATGATGACACCGGTGACTTCTGAGCTAATGCGAAAAGTATCATTACCGTCAGAGCCAACGATAATGTCATCAGAAGTAACCAGATACAGATCGCCAGTGACGGATTCATTACCAGCATTGCTGCCTCCGCCATCTACATAGTCAACGCCATCGCCGCCACTCAGGATGTCGTCACCTTCGCCACCGAAGATCGCATCATCGTCACTGCCGCCGTAGATGATGTCACTACCGTTTCCACCGTAGATGTTGTCGATACCAGCGCCACCCTCAGCAATGTTGCTGCCATTGCCGAGATCAATTACATCATTGCCGTCACCACCAGAAATGACATCGTTGCCATCACCACCGAGCAAAATGTCATCACCATCACCACCATCAATAACATCGTTGCCATCATTACCATCGATCAGATCATTTCCGGCACCGCCGAAAATGACATCATTGCCACCTTCACCGAAAATCAAGTTATCCAGATCATTACCGATCACCAAGTCCCCAGAGGCTGTTCCGGTATAGCTAGTTTCGGTAGAGTTAAAAATTTTAGTCGCCATCGTCTTGCTCCTGTTTCAAATGGATGTGCAAAAGTTGCTTAGAAGTAATGCGAGAGGATGACTTCCGGGTATAGCAGGGCCATTCCCGGAGTCGTCATTGCATCAAGCAAATTGCTAATGTCGATTAAGGTGCAAAGCCTGAAACACTGGCTTCAATGAAATTGGCAAACTCTTGAGCTGTCTGGCGCAAGCGAATGTTTCCAGCAGTAGCTACCGGTGCAGATGCACTGCAGCCTGCTTGTACATAGGTCATTGAAGATGCAGCGTTGGTGCCACCATCGTCATCCACGTAGCCAACATCCATGGTGAAGTCAATCCAGCTGGCATCGACATCAGCCGTTTGGTTTGCTGCGATGGTCGATGCGATGGTTGTTGCATTGATCGGGGTGTTTTCACCGTTGATCGCAACTGCAGAACCAAGGCCAGGCAGGGAAACATAGTTGGTCCCTGGCAGTGCTTTGTTGGTGGCGTTGTCATACTTGTAGGCGCGGTGTTGGACCGAAGTGAATGTGCGCCCTATGCGATATACCGGAGAGGCGTTCGCTGCTTGCTTATAATAACCAGCATTTACTGTGCCGGAGGAGCCGAAACCAGTGCGGGCAAGATCGTTAACCTCGAAGTATTGATTACCAGCATCGACAGGATTGTAATCAGTATTGATAGCTGTAAATTTTGCGCCATAAATGCACTCGGTGTTTGCAGCGTTGCGCCAAACATATTCAGTTACATTACCTACATTTTTGTTGGTGAAGCTGGTGTAGGTGTTATTGATGGTCACCCCACGTACCGCGGAGGTTACCAAAGTGAAACCGGCAACTGGAGTGGTAACTTCATTGGCCGGAAATACCGCGCAATCGTTATTTGCGCCAGCTGTTGGCGAAGTTGGGATGCTGGAGCCAAAATTGCCTGTGGTGTTGCACAAACGGTAAGCCGTAGTGACTGTGCCGCTGATCGGAAAGCCGGTAGCCGGGATAGGTTCGAGGCCAGTTGCCAATGCTTGTGCGGAAACCAAGCCAAGGGCAGCGATAACGGCTGACTTCAGAGTGAGTTGTTTCATGCTTTTCTCCAAATCATTTAGAATAAGCAGGCATTTGTGGCTGCCCGCGACACCAATTCACCACAATCTTTTTAGTCCCTCGTGAGTTCTAAGTGTGTTGCGGTTGAATTTCTTGCTGGCAGACCACAAATGCCCTGCCTGTTAAAATTTTCATCATCTGTTTCCATTCAATTTCCAAAGCGTATGTTTGCGCCGCACGTTGCGATCGGTTTCGGCGGCCAGCATCTTTGATCCTGCGTATAGTTCCTACAGCATCAATCCGGTTTGAAGCTGTAGCGCAGGCTGAACCAGATACCGCGCGGTGCGCCCGGCGCGATGAAGTTGGTGCTGCGCCAGTCATCGGAGTTGTGGTTGTAGCCATCGGGGCCGACGGCGCCGAGCACGGAAGGTGAGAACGGGTTGCGTCCCAGGCGGCCTGCACTGAAATATTCCTTGTCAAGCAAATTATTCACCAGCACTGAAGCAGTCCATTCCTTGTTCAGGCGGTAGCTGCTCTGGAAGTTGAACGTGGCATAGCCGGATACTTTGCCTGGATTGGTGGTGGGGGGCAGGGTGCGGGTATACACCTCGGGTACCCCGTTGACGTAGCGGATGGACTGCACCGTGCGCACCACGCCTTGCTCATGCTCGTTGTTTTCATTGCCACGCAAGAAGCTTTCGGAATGCACGACGGCGGTGAGGCCCACATTCCACTTGTCGGTGAGGTCATAGCCGATGTTGGCGTTGAGGTTGTGCAGCGGCACGCCGGGGATCTTGGCGCCTGGCTTGACCCGGATGACGCCGTTGCCCAGGCCATCTTCGATGAAGGCGCTGCTGTTGTCAGCGCTGTACATGAGGAAGTCGTTCTGGAAGGTGGCATCGGTCATGGCGTAGTTGAGGCTGTAGCGCAGCTTGCCGGATTCGCCAGCGATGCCGGCTTCGATGCCGCGTCTACGGGTATCGCCTATGCTGTCAAAGAAGCCGGAGTTGTTCTGACGTGCAACGAAGTAGATATCGTCTTTGAGTTCGGTCTGATAGGCGCCGAGGTTCCAGCGGATCTTGTCACCGATGGTGCCGCGCATGCCGAGGTCGAAGGTGGTGGCTTTGATCTGAGGCAGATAGGGGTCGCCTGACAGGGTGGTGGGTAGCGTGCAGGAACGGTTCTCCTGAATACTTTTAGGTATGGTGTTTTGAGTGTCTGGTACCCCATCGCCATCAGTATCGATCATTCCACCGCTTGGAACTGGTGTCCTATCAAATGCGCAACCTAGTT
This sequence comes from Methylobacillus flagellatus, assembly GCF_005502435.1. GTDB lineage: Bacteria > Pseudomonadota > Gammaproteobacteria > Burkholderiales > Methylophilaceae > Pseudomethylobacillus > Pseudomethylobacillus flagellatus_A. Next base: position 437,693 of record NZ_SCOU01000001.1, on the reverse strand, counting down.
CGATGACGGAAGGCGTACGTGTACCTTGGGCTGCATTGGCGTAGATATTGAGTGCCGGGGTGGCTTGCCAGGTGGCTCCAAGAGAGGGGTTCAGCGAGTAGTAGCTGAATTTCTCAGTTTCAGGTGCGTCAAGAATGTTTGTTGTATCTGGCAATTTATAATTGACAGGTACCCCAGTGCAGTCGCCATTCGGGCATATAGTGTATCTATCGGGATAGGCAATAAACTCACCAAGCTCAAACGCCGCGCCACCATATCGAGTGGCGACCTTGTTCTTGGTTTGGGTCTCGTTGTAGCGAGCAGCGGCGGTGAAATTCCAGTTATCGACGGGCTTCCACGTTTCACTGAAGTAGATGCTTTTAGTGGTGTTGGTGCCACTGAAATTGTTGTTTGCAAGTGGAATGAAGGCGCCAGCGAATTGTGGGTGGATCAGGTCGGGTGCAAGGAATGCATCGCGGTTGGCATCCAGCATGCCGAGTTGCTGAAAATTGGTATAGGTGGCTTCGGCGGCATCGATGGAAGCGCCGATCATGAGTTTATGCTTATCCAGATTCCAGTTGAGTTGGAAAGAAGCGCCGTCAGTTATCTGGTTGATGCGGTTATCGGTGAGAACGGCAGTTGGTGTGCCAGCAACCACGCCAGTACCACCAGTTGGAGCGCCATCAATGGTGGCAGCTGCTCCTGTTTGCGGATCAATGTAAGCATATGCCCCCCTGCCCCCCGTACCAATGTCACTAGTAGATTGAGTGGCAGAGCAATTTTCATTATTGGTTGGTGCTGCCAGCACTACCCAGTTTTTTTTACGAACCCCGTTTTCTTCAGAGTAGTAGAAATTATTGAACGCGGTTGGTATAACTACACTGCTATTTGCATAGCCGTCTCGAAAGTCCAAGCCAGTAAATGAAGTCGATACATATTCCGGCTCACCAAATTCGTTTGTATCGCCAGGGAGTAGTATCGGCTGCTGAGACCGGTCGTAGACCAAATCTTGAAAGAAGTTTGAGCCTACTTTGTATTCCTGCTGGAAATAAGCAAGAAATTCGGCGGGTAGTGGCTTGTTAAGTGCATCGGGAGGTAGTAGTGCTGAGTTGGGGTCACCTGCGAGGCCGGTAGCAAAGGACTCTTGTACAAAAGGTAGATCAAAAAGCTGACCAAATGCATTGTCTGCATCAACAGTGAAGACATAGTAATCGGGTAGACCGTACTCATTATTACTTGCAAATGTGCAAGTGTATTCTTCTCCAGGGTTAGGCAGCCGTCTTGCAAAGGCCTCATCATTTCCAGCGAAGCCGGTAAATGCGTCAGCCCCTTTCTGACGGCGGTCACTCATGCGGCGGTAGATCTGTCCGGTCACGCTGAAGTTGTCGTTGACGAAGTAGTTACCGGAGAGCTGGAACTGCTTGAGATCGTTCTCGGTGGTGTCTGGCGAGGTGAATACGCTGTTTCTGTCCTGGCGGTACATTTCGCTCGGGATCAGGCCATTGCCGACCAGGTCGGTGCCGACCCACAGGGTGCTGAAATTGAGGTCCAGTTTGTCACCGCGGTAGCTGGCCTTGCCAAAGAACTGGTTGACGCGGCTGGGTGAGTTCTCACGCCAGCCATCTTCGAGGAAGAAGTTACCGGCCCCGAACAGGCCGATGGTGCCGTTGTTCCAGCCAGCTTCAGTTTGCAGTTGCTTGCGCCCGAAGGAGCCGGTCAGCACATTGGCATCGAAACCTTCATGGTTGAAGCCGTCCTTGGTCTTGACGGTGAAGGCACCGCCTAGCGTGTTCAAGCCAAAGATGGGGTTGGAGCCTGGGAACACATCCACAGAGGCCAGTGCATTCATGGGGATCATGTCCCAGTTGACCACATCGCCAAACGGCTCATTGACACGAATGCCATCGAAGAACACAGACAGGCCCTGCGGCGTGCCGATCTGCGGGCCTGCGGTGAAGCCACGGTAGGTGATGTCCATCTGGAACGGGTTGCCCTGATAGTCGTTCACGTTGACGGATTGCAGCTTGCGGTTGAACAGGTCGGCGAGGCTGATGGAGTTTGCTGCTTTGATCTCTTCGGCGCTGATGGACTGCACGTTGCCCGGGATCTCTTCCTTGGTGAGGCCCAGCCCGGGGAGGGGTCCGATCTCGTAGAAGCGCTTGGCGCGCACATTGACGGCATCAAGCTGTAGTGTTTTGATATCGGCGCCCAGTTCCGGGACCTTGTCTTTGGGTTTAACTACGGGTGCTGCTTTGTCCAGAAAGTAACCACCATGCTGGTCATTGACCACTTCCAGTCCGCTGTCTTCAAGCAGTTTCCTGAAGCCTTCGCTGAGGCTGTAGGTGCCGGTCAGGCCTTTACTGTCTTTGCCGTCAGTGAGCTTGGGGTCGAACGAGAGGGTGATGCCGCTTTGCCCTGCCAGGCGAGAAAGGGCATTGCCCAGCGGGCTGGCCGGAATGTTGTAATACTTGGTATTTGTTTTAGCTGAGTCAGTCTCTGCGACAGCTAGCGGCAAATTTTGCATGCTGGAAAGGGCGAACAATACCGCCACACCAATTCGTTTTTTCTTGTAGTTGAACATCGCTACCGCTCCCCGATTGAAAGTTCATACTTGTTATGTCAATCGAGTGCTAAAAAGGGGACAAAAAAATCGCAATTATTTTTTTTGTCAGGTGCTGGAATGAACGACACCCCAGTAGCGAGTGCGCCACACCACCCGCACGGGGCGAGTTTTTTGTAGGGCATCCAGGATGCGGTCCGGGTCATTCAGCTGGAACGCACCGGATACTTTGATGCCAGCAACCGAGGGGTCGCATTTCAATACGCCTTTGCGATAGCGTCCGATCTCTTCGATGAACTGCTCTATCGGCATGTGGTCGGCATAAATGGCGCCTTCCACCCAGGCTGACGCGTTGTCGTTCAATGCCGCGGCATCGGACATCTGGTAGGCGTTGAAGGTGACTTCATGGCCAGCATGCACGATGAGGTTTTGATGGATGTTCTCTTTGGGGATGGCATCGACAGCACCCTCGGTCACGCCCAGATAGCTGCGGTTCTTTTCAGTACGTACGATGAACTTGGTGCCCAGTGCCACCAGCCGCCCGTGTGAGGTTTGTACCCATAAAGGGCGAGCCAGCGCGTCATGGCCGGATTCAAGGTAGATTTCGCCGCGATGCAAGGTGACCAAGCGCTGATGTGGATTGAAATCCACATCCACCGCGCTGTCCGTGTTGATGTGCAGCTTGCTACCATCGGCCAGCGTCAAGGTGCGCTGCTCGCCGATGGCGGTCTGATGATCCGCCACCCAACTTCCCCATGGCAGTTGTTTATAGGCCAGTGTCCCGGTGGGGACCGCCACCATGAGCACACTGAGCAGTTTGATGAACTCGCGGCGATCCGTGGATTGCGGCCTATCCAGCACCGCCATGCCCAGCCGTGAGGGGATGCTTTGCAGCTTGTGGCTCAGTGATTCTGCTTTGCGCCAGGCCTGCACATGTTCCTGGCTTTGCGTGCGCCAATGCTCGAAATCGTCCAGCTCGTTTGCGTTGAGCGGTTTTTCGCGCATGCGCAGCAGCCATTCGGCCGCCTCCCTGATTGCGGCCGTCGCGGAGTTGCGTGTCGGTGATAGCTGCACGGCTCAGTCCATGCACAGCAGGCACTGGGTCAGCGCTTCTGCCATGTAGCGTTTGATGGTGCGTTCACTGACCTTGAGCTGCACCGCGATCTCCGCATAGCCCAGGCCTTCCATTTGGGACAACAGAAAAGCCTGCCTTACCTTGGCATCAAGACCATCCAGCATGGTGTCGATCTGCTGCAGTGTCTCCAGCAGGATGGCGCGCTCTTCCGTACTTAGTGTGGCCGCTTCGGGCAGGTGGCTCAGCGCTTCGAGATAAGCACGTTCCAGTGACTGGTGCTTTTGGAAATTGATCAGGATGCGCTGCGCGACGGTGGTGAGGTAAGCACGTGGTTCGCGGATATCGCTGATCGAAAAGCGCGTGGTAGAGGACCAGATGCTGGTGAACGTGTCTTGGGCAAGGTCTGCTGCGTCGAACCTGGAGCCCAGCTTTCTGCTCAGCCAGGAATACAGCCAGTTATTGTGCAGTTGGTAGAAATCATGAAATTCAGCATGCTGCAGAGTGTTGTATGTGGTCATGATCGTCGTCCAAAGTAACTGTAACGACAGCAGCAATATCCATGCTCACATTGTTTAACTGTTTAAACTATTGATATGTATAAAAAATAAATTAAATCATGTTATTTGGCTGAAGTGGTGTGGTTGTTATCAACCACCACTTGTTGAGAATATGATGCATTTAAAAAACCACCACCCCTAACGTGGGGTGCAGGCGGTTCAGAATCTTTGTTCGAACAAACAGATGCCCAGTTGCAGGTTAAAACTGATCTTCAGGCTGGAAACGCTCACCCAATACTCCAGATCGGCGATCAGTTCTTCCTGTTGACCCTTGTAATAGCAGAACCGGCTGAGGCGCTCAACGTGAAAGCCTTCCTCCATCACGCGCTGCATCACATAGCAGAGGTAATCTGGCGTCACTTGCGTCAGCAGCGGTTCTGTAGCCGCCACATGGTCAGGCTTGATCACGCCTGCCGTGTAACGAGTACTTTTGGCTAAGCCATGAAAATGTTCAATGGGCGGCAGGTCATGGTTGGACGCAGCCTCGCCAAGGCGCCACTCCAGCAAGGGGGCTTCCATCTCTTCTTCGTGCGGTCTGAATTTCAGGATATGCATGTGCGTTGCCTCATGTTTGCCTTCATACCTGTTATGTCAATCGAAGCGATAAAAAGGGACAAGTCTGCAGAAAAATTCGGGATTTTCTCCCCTTGGGGGGGGAACGGGGATTGTTCTACCCTTTAACCGTAAGCACCCATGTGCCTGTCATTCCGGCGCAGGCCGGAATCCGGGTCAGGTTGTCTTATCGGGGGCCGTACTTTGATGCGCTTCCCGATTTTCCAAATTCCAGTGCAATGCGTTGTGCTTATGAATCCCCTGCCACAGGTCTGTGGCGCTTGCGGAACTACAGTGAGCCACGCAGTCCACACAACATCATCAACTGCCAAGCAGTGCCTATGCGGGCCTTTGATATTTAAAACGCGTGCTCAGCTTTCGAGCTGAAAATCCACTGGCACGATCACGGTGAACGACTTTCTGGCGAGGTCACCTTGTACGGGCAGTGCGCTGATGGCTTTTTTGAGTGTTTCAAGCGCGGCATTGTCCAGTACGCCATGCCCGCTTTTCGGTTCCAGCAGTACGATCTCGATCAGCTTGCCTTTGACAAAACGCGCGCTGACCATGGCTTTGCCTTCCAGATGACGGCGGATGGCGATCTGCGGGTAGGTTTTATGCTTTTCCACCATGTCTTGCAGTAGTTTGCCGTAACCATCCCAGGCTTCGTTGTTGCTGGCTTCTTCCGAACTGGCCTGCAAGGGCTGCGGAGGCGTCGCTTCGCGTACGGGCGCTGTGGCAGTCTGCGTTTGCTGTTCGGCAACAGGAGCGGGCGCTTCTGTCACGGTTTCAGTGATGGGCTCGGTCACCTCCGGGGTGGGCGCGGCTTGCGCTTCTACCGCAACCGGGCTGGGTGCGTTGGTCGTCAGTAACGGTTGCTTGCGTGGCACTGGTTTTTGCTGAACGGGTGTAGGGGTGACGGGCTCCGGTTTGACCGGCTCTACCGGCGGCGTCTCGCTGACCTTCTCCTGCAACTGTGCCAGCTGCACTTCAGCGCGCATGGGCAGTAGCAGCGGCTCGCTTTTCGTGAACGTCAGCAGAACGAACATCAAGCCATGTATGCCCAGTGCGAGCAGCAGCGCCACCCCCATGCGACTGTTGGCCTGCTGCAGGTCGTGCTGGGGCATGCACTCGGCCTCATCCATCTCTCGCATCATGACCATATTATTTGCTGGCGTCAGGCAGCATGACAAAGGTGAATTTGCTGATGCCTGCGCGCTGGGTGGCTGCCATCACCTTGGCAACGATGCCATATTCCACGCGTTCATCTGCGAAGATCTCCACCGAGATATCCTTGTTTTGTGCCGCTTGTTTCAAGCGCACGTTCAAGGCATCGGCAGATAGCGCGGTATCGTTGAAATACAGGGTGCCATCCCCGGTGACACTGATGCGAACCGACTTCAACTGGGGGATTGATGCATCGGTGGTCGCTTTGGGCAGTGTCACGGGGACGGCATTCATCAGCAACGGTGCAGTGACGATAAACACCGTTAGCAGTACCAGCATGACGTCCACCAGTGGGGTCACATTAATCTCGCTCATCATGCTGTCATCGCTGCCTGGGGTCATTGCCATGGTCTATTCCTTCACGCCGGGTAATGGATAGTGTGAGGACTGCTTAGTCATGTTTGAAACCGGACTTGACGGCAAGCAGATGGAAGGAAGAAGAGAAGTTGTCCATGCCGGCTACGGTCAAACGCACCTTGCGCACAAAGTAGTTATAAGCCAGCACAGCAGGAATGGCCGTGGCGATGCCGATTGCGGTGGCGATCAGTGCTTCCCCTATGGGCCCGGCGACGACATCCAGGCCGGCAGAGCCTGCTTCGGAAATGCTGGTCAGCGCATTCATGATGCCCCATACCGTGCCGAACAAACCGATGAAAGGTGCGGTGGAGCCCACGCTGGCAAGAATGCCCAAGCCATTCTCCATGCGCGCCTGCTCCTCATGAGCCTGTTGTTTCAGCGCATGCAGCAGCAATTCGCGTTTGTCGTCCCCATCGACGATGGCGGTCATGCGATGCAGTGCAGCCAGTTCCTGAATGCCAGCCCGGCAGATGCGCGCCAGACGGCCTTGTGCCGATGACATCAGGCTTTGCAGATCACGCACATCCATTGCAACCGTAAAGCCCTGCATGAAGTGCCTGTCATCCCCTGCGCCACGGTAAAAGACGATCGCCTTGGCGATGCCCACCGTCCAGATCAGTATGGAAAGAAACCCGAGAAAATAAAGCACTGCATCTACGATATCCGGCACTGCATCCATAGTTGTTCATCCAAAGTTGGTTTGATGTTGAAAAATCGTGCACCCAGGCCCAGTGCCAAAATCAGCTTAATTCCTGCCTGTCATTAGCTATGACGAATGACGGCCCGGTTTTCCTGATGTGCTGGCAAAAAATTACTTGGCTGCATGATGCACATTGAGTGGATCCCAATTTTCTGCATCTGATTACTATGTCAATCGAGACCTGAAAAAGGGACATCGCTTAACGTAAAAAATACGACTTATTTTTCAGACAGGTGGCTAGCTGTAGCCATCTTTTCGCTTGAAGAGCAGGTGGCGAGCGGCTTTCAGCCGATTCGGCACGCTGGAAATTCAAGACTTGTGCACACAAGCTTAAGCGTTACTTTAAGTTACGCCTCTAAATGACAATAAAAATCATTAAATCGCAAGTTATTGTTTATAAGCACTTAAAAATTAAAGCCTAAAATTTAAGCGATGGTAAAAAATGCTTTTGAAAGCAATAGTTACCGTTTTAAGTCACAAGCATTCACAAAGTTATCCACAGATAATGTGGATGTGGAGAATTGACATGGCTCAAGCCGGTTTGGTCATCGAATCACAGGTCGCTATTGCCGATAGCGGTTAGAACTGGAATGGCTTGTAACTAAAAAGTATCTAAGCGTTATCTCGGGGTTGATGGCATGTTGAACAAACGTTCACGCGGATGGCGATGGCTCACAACGGCTGGGTTACTTGAAGGCATGACGTTTACTTGGTGGCATCACGCTGAGTGCGCTACAGGCTGTTAAGATTTGCGGTATAAGCTCTATTGGCAAGTTAGATTTGTCTTTCAAAAGCGGCTATTCATAAATTACTGAAGCTATTAATAGTGAACATCAAACAACAATCCTTTCGCACCATTTGGCCTGTGGCAGATGGCCAAGCTGTCGAGATCCAAGCCGTTGAGATCCAAGCCGTTGAAATCATAGACCAGACCTCACTCCCGCATGAATTTCGCATAGTGCGCATCGCCACGCTGCAGGCGATGATCCATGCCATCCGCACCATGCAGGTACGCGGTGCGCCGTTGATCGGCGCCTCTGCCGCTTATGGCATGGCGCTGGCTAGCCAGGTCTCGGCAGAGGATGCGGCGCTTGCAGCGGCGGCCGAGGCTTTGCTGGCCAGTCGGCCCACGGCTGTCAACCTGCGCTGGGCGGTGCGACGCATGCTGCAGCATCTGCTGGCTTTGCCTGTACAGCAACGACGTGACGCAGCCTGGCAGGAAGCGGCCGCCATCTGCGATGAAGATGTGGCGCTGAACAAAGCCATCGCCGCGCATGGCCTGAGCCTGCTGCGCGAGGTCGCCGCTACACGCCAGTCAACAGGCGTGCTGAACATCCTCACGCATTGCAATGCCGGCTGGCTGGCGACGGTGGACTGGGGTACCGCGCTGGCACCCGTGTATGCCGCGCATGAGGCTGGCATGCAGGTGCATGTGTGGGTGGACGAGACGCGTCCGCGCAATCAGGGCGCCAGCCTGACCGCCTGGGAGTTGGGTCAGCATGGCGTGCCGCACACGGTGATCACCGACAATGCTGGTGGCCATCTGATGCAGCATGGTCAGGTGGATGTGGTGATCGTCGGTGCGGACCGTGTCAGTGCTGCGGGCGACGTTTGCAACAAGATCGGCACCTACCTCAAGGCGCTGGCGGCGCACGATAATCAGGTGCCGTTCTATGTGGCGGTGCCATCACCCACCATCGATTGGCAGATCGTCGATGCGCAGCGTGACATCACTATCGAGGAACGCGATGCGGACGAGGTCGGTTTTATGCAGGGACGGCTTGATAATGGCGAGCTGGCCCGGGTCAGCCTGTTGCCGGAGGGCAGTGCGGTCGCCAACCCGGCATTCGATGTGACGCCAGCGCGCCTGGTGACCGGCATCATCACCGAGCGCGGCGTGTGCCGTCCGGCTCAGTTGGCGGCGCTGTTTGAGCAACCGGTTAATGGCTGATGGATTGAACGGCTGTTCTGAAAATCGCAAGATGATGATGCGCACCACCGCTAGCCAGCCCAGTCACGGGCTAGCCATTTACAAACCATCAAGACTACGGATGTGAGGGGTGACATGAGTCAATTGCGCGAACAATTATTGCAAGTCACGCGCGCCTTGAGCGAGCTCGGGCTCAATCGCGGCACCTCAGGCAACGTCAGCGTGCGCGATGGTCATGGTATGCTGGTCACGCCCAGCGGCATGGCGGTGGAGCTGATGACGCCGCATGACATGGTGTGGATGGACATGCAGGGCAATGTGAGCAGTAAATCCAATGGCAGTGACGAAGCCAAGCCCACCAGCGAGTGGCGCTTCCATCGTGACATCCTGCAGGCACGTCCGGAAGTGCATGCCGTGGTGCATACCCATTCCAGTTTTGCGACCACGCTGGCCTGCCTGCGCCTTGACGTGCCTGCGTTTCATTACATGATCGCGGTGGCTGGCGGTGATGACATCCGCTGTGCGCCTTACGCATTGTTCGGTTCCCAGGCGCTTTCCGATGCGGCGCTGTCAGCGTTGAGCGAGCGACGTGCCTGCCTGCTGGCCAACCACGGCATGATCGCGGTCGGTGCCAGCCTGCAACAGGCATTGGCGCTGGCGGTGGAGGTCGAAAACTTGTGCGAGCAGTATTGGCGTGCCTTGCAGGTCGGTGAGCCGCATCTGCTCAGTGCTATAGAGATGCAGGCAGTGCATGTGCAGTTTCAGGGCTACGGCAGCTGGAAGTCTCCCTGATGCCTGCCTGACTCAAGCTGATTTGGCGAGCAAGCGCATCGCTATTTGAACTGTGATTGCATGCCTTGCGCAGGCGGCATGTTGCTGCAACGGCCATCCGCCTGACGCGCCTGCAAAAAAGCCAGCACGCTGGACAGCGTGAGCCGCTCGGCCTTGCCCGAGAAACCACGCCCGGCAAAGTGCATGTGGGTCGCGCCGTCTATCACGCCCAGCCATTTGCAGCCGCTAGGCATGTTGGCATAGGGTAGGGTGCGTGATTGCCAGCCGCCTTCCAGTGCATCGTCGCGGGTGCCGGTCAGGCTCAGCACGGGGGCGTTGATCTGTGCCCAAGCGTTTTTCGGGAACAGGCTGCCCGGCCCCTGCGGCGACAGCGCCACATAAGCCTGCATGCGGTTCTTGCCAGAGATGCCCATTGCGTTGCTCGCTCCAGCTTCCATCATGGTGGTGGCCGCGCCCATGGAGTGACCGATCAGCACTATATCCCGCGGTGCCTGGCCGCAGTGCTGGGTTGCCCAGGCCAGTGCGGTGTCGATGTCCATGAAGCGGTAACGGTAGGCATCGGCATCCGTGGTCAAGGCCAGCAATCCGGCTTTGAGGCCAGCCTGTTTGACGCGTTGTTTGAGCGCGGCTGGGCCGCTTTCCTCATGGCCCATCACTAGCGCGAGCCAACCGGACCTGGCCAGGCCGTCGGCCAGGTAGGCGAGCTCTTCTGCATCGCCACCGGCCCCAGGCGAGAGCAGGGCAAGCCGTTCGCAGCGGTTGCTAGCAGACGAATGGACGCGTGCGGGCATGGCGTGCTGGTCGGCGCGTTGCAATGTCAGCGTTTCGACGGTGACAGCCGCTTGGGCACTCGCGGCAAAGAAAGCCAACAGCATCAACAGACTAGCGGCCGAGGCGGATTTTATGGTGCTGGATGTGCGGTACATAGGCGGTAGATAGTCAGTTCGCTTCATTGTCGCTCCCCCCTGTTTCGGGTAAAATTTACTCCCGTCCGCAACGTCCATAAAGTTTCATTCATGACCAAATATGTATTCGTCACAGGCGGGGTGGTTTCCTCCTTGGGTAAGGGCATTGCCGCCGCCAGTCTGGGGGCGATACTCGAATCGCGTGGTATCAAAGTCACCATGCTCAAGCTCGACCCTTATATCAACGTCGACCCCGGTACCATGAGCCCGTTCCAGCACGGTGAAGTGTTCGTCACCGACGACGGCGCCGAGACCGACCTCGACCTCGGCCACTATGAGCGCTTCATCAGCGCACGCATGGCCAAGCGCAACAACTTTACCACGGGCCAGATTTACGAGACCGTGATCAAAAAAGAACGTCGTGGTGAATATCTGGGCAAGACCGTGCAGGTCATCCCGCACATCACCGACGAGATCCAGCACCACATCAAGCGCGGTGCCGAAGGCGCCGACGTGGCCATCGTCGAAGTCGGCGGTACGGTAGGCGATATCGAATCACTGCCATTCCTGGAAGCCATCCGCCAGATGGGCATACGCGAAGGCAAGGGCAATGCCTGCTATATCCATCTGACGCTGTTGCCGTGGATCCCCACCGCTGGCGAACTGAAGACCAAGCCTACCCAGCACTCGGTGAAAGAGCTGCGCGAGATCGGTATCCAGCCAGATATCCTGCTGTGCCGCGCCGACCGCTCGATTCCGGATGATGAACGCGCCAAGATCGCGCTGTTCACCAACGTGGCACCCGAGGCAGTGATCTCGGCGATCGACGCCAGCTCCATCTATGCCATTCCCGGCCTGCTGCATGATCAGATGCTGGATGAGATCGTTTGTCACAAGCTGGGCATTCTGGCCAAGGCGGCCGACCTGTCTAGCTGGAAGAAGATCGTCGACACCCTGGCTTCACCGCGTGAGGAAGTGAACGTGGCCTTTGTCGGCAAGTATGTCGACCTGACCGAATCCTACAAATCGCTGACCGAAGCGCTGATCCACGCCGGTATCCATACCCAATCCAAGGTACGCATCCATTACATGGATTCCGAGGATATCGAACAGAACGGCACCGATGCCCTGAAACCCATGGATGCCATCCTGGTGCCCGGTGGTTTCGGCAAGCGCGGTACCGAAGGCAAGATGGCCGCGATCCGCTATGCGCGCGAAAGCAAAAAGCCTTACCTGGGCATCTGCCTGGGCATGCAACTGGCCGTGATCGAGTTCGCACGTAACGTGGCCGGCCTGACCGATGCCAACAGCACCGAATTCAATTCAGACACCCCGCACCCGCTGGTCGGCCTGATCACCGAATGGCAAGACGCCAGCGGCAAGGTCGAGAAGCGTTCGGAAGACTCTGACCTGGGTGGCACCATGCGCCTGGGTGCGCAAAGCTGTCCGGTACAGCCGGATACGCTGGCTGCGCAGATCTATGGCAAGGCCGTCAACGAACGTCATCGTCACCGTTATGAGGTCAACAATCATTACGTGGAACAGCTCAAGCAGGCTGGTCTGGTGATCTCTGCGCGCACGCCCACCGAAGAGCTGTGCGAGATGATAGAACTGCCACAGGACGTACACCCCTGGTTCGTGGCCTGTCAGTTCCACCCGGAGTTCACCTCCAACCCGCGCAGCGGCCACCCGCTGTTCAAGGCCTATGTGGAAGCCGCACTCAAGTCCAAAGGAAGCAAATAATGCAGCTATGTGGTTTTGAAGTCGGTCTGGAACAGCCATTGTTTCTGATTGCTGGCCCCTGTGTGATCGAGTCACAGCAGATGGCGATCGACACGGCGGGCCAATTGAAAGAGATGACCAGCAAGCTGGGCATCAATTTCATCTATAAGTCCTCGTATGACAAGGCCAACCGCAGCTCCAACAAGACCTTCCGCGGGTTTGGAGTGAGCGAAGGCCTGAAGATCCTGGATGAAGTGCGTCGTCAGATCGGCGTGCCCATCCTGACCGATGTGCATACCGAAGAACAGGTGCCGGAAGTGGCGTCCGTGGTCGATGTGTTGCAGACGCCGGCATTCCTGTGCCGTCAGACCGATTTCATCACTGCCTGTGCGCAATCTGGCAAGCCGGTGAACATCAAGAAGGGCCAGTTCCTGGCCCCAGGTGACATGCGCAACGTGGTGCAGAAAGCCAAGGAAGCCAATGGCGGTGCCGACACCATCATGGTGTGCGAGCGCGGTGCTTCTTTCGGTTACAACACGCTGGTGTCCGATATGCGTGGCCTGGCCATCATGCGCGAGACCCATTGCCCTGTCGTGTTCGATGCGACGCATTCGGTGCAGCAGCCGGGCGGTCAGGGCGACAAGAGTGGTGGTCAGCGCGAGTTCGTGCCGGTGCTGGCACGCGCAGCGGTGGCCAGTGGTATCGCTGGCATTTTCATGGAGACCCATCCTGACCCGAGCAAGGCATTGTCGGATGGCCCCAATGCCTGGCCCTTACCCAAGATGCAGGCCTTGCTGGAAGTACTGATCGACCTTGACCGCCTGGTCAAGCGTGCGGGTTTTATTGAGCGGACGTTGTAATTCTTTCAAGCGATTTATTTTAATTTTCAAGAGAAAACAGGGTAGGAGCTAACATGAGTGCAATCGTAGACATTATCGCCCGTGAGATCATGGATTCGCGCGGCAATCCCACCGTAGAAGCCGATGTATTGCTGGAATCCGGCGTCATCGGCCGTGCTGCTGTGCCTTCCGGTGCCTCCACCGGCACCAAGGAAGCGGTCGAGCTGCGTGACGGCGACAAGTCCCGTTATCTGGGCAAGGGCGTGCTGCAAGCCGTTGAGAACGTCAACACCGAGATCGCGGAAGCCATCATCGGTCTGGACGTTGAAGAACAAGCCTTCATCGACAATACCCTGATCGAGCTGGACGGTACCGAGAACAAGGCACGTCTGGGCGCCAATGCCATCCTGGCGGTGTCCATGGCCTGCGCACGCGCTGCGGCTGAAGAGACCGGCCTGCCACTGTACCGTTATCTGGGCGGTTCCGGTGCCATGCAACTGCCTACCCCGATGATGAACATCATCAACGGTGGCGCACACGCTGAAAACAGTGTGGATATGCAGGAATTCATGATCATCCCGGCTGGCCTGCCTACCTTCCGTGACGCACTGCGTGCCGGTGCCGAAGTGTTCCATGCACTGAAGAAGATCCTGCACAAGCAAGGTCTGGCCACCACCGTGGGTGACGAAGGCGGTTTTGCACCTGACCTGCCATCCAACGAATCCGCCATCCAGTACATCCTGGAAGCCATCACCGATGCAGGCTACGAGCCTGGCGTGGATATCTTCCTGGGTCTGGATTGCGCCAGCTCCGAGTTCTACAAGGATGGCAAGTACCAACTGGAATCCGAAGGCCGTGAACTGACCTCCGCGCAATTCGTGGATTACCTGGCGGCCTGGGCTGACAAATACCCCATCATCTCCATCGAAGATGGCATGAGCGAGCATGACTGGGATGGCTGGAAGCTGCTGACCGACCGTCTGGGTAAGCGCGTGCAACTGGTGGGTGACGACTTGTTCGTGACCAATGCCAAGATCCTGCGCGAAGGCATCCAGAAGGGTGTGGGTAATTCCGTGCTGATCAAGGTGAACCAGATCGGTACGCTGACCGAGACCTTCGAGACCATCGAAACCGCCAAGCGCGCGGGCTACACTTCGGTGATCTCGCACCGTTCCGGTGAAACCGAAGATACCACCATCGCCGATATCTCGGTCGCCACCAATGCACTGCAGATCAAGACCGGTTCCTTGTCGCGCTCCGAGCGTATCGCCAAGTACAACCAGCTGCTGCGCATCGAGGAAGAGCTGGGCGATGCCAGTACCTATGCCGGCATCGGTGCGTTCTACAATATCAAGCGTTGATACTAGGCTTGATATTTGCAGATGGCATCAAACGCTCAACCTGACCGTGCATTGTTTTGCGTACGCTGTCGCTGATCTTTGTGCTGCTGATCGCCCTGCTGCAGTATCCACTGTGGCTGGGCAAAGGCGGCTGGCTCCGCGTGTGGGATCTGGATCAGCAGATCGCCGAACAGCAGCAGAAGAATGACAAGCTGAAGGCGCGCAACGAGGCACTGGATGCCGAGGTGCGCGACCTCAAGCAGGGCTATACCGCCATTGAAGAGCGCGCGCGCAGCGAGCTGGGTATGGTCAAGGAAGACGAAGTGTTCTATCAGCTGTCCCAGCCGGAATCGTATGTGCTGGACCAGCCTGCCAAACCGCTAGCAGCCACGCCTGCTCCCAAAACATCCACAAGCAAACCTTAGTCATGGTTGCCACGGCGATCGTTGCGCTAAATCTGCTGGTTTAAGTGCTGCTGGCCAGGGTAATAATGTCAGCTTCATGAAACTGTCATCTGACTGCGGCTAAATCCTGCCCATGCTGCGTGCCTTGTTTTTCTCCATTTTCTTGCTGCTGAGTGTGTCTGCGCATGCGGCGCGTCCATTTGTCACGGACGATGCCCGCCTGACCCGAGCTGGTGGCTGCCAGCTTGAAACTTGGACGCGGCTGTATTCGAACAGTACCGAACTGTGGGCACTGCCGGCCTGCAATCCTGGGGGGAATCTGGAAGTGACCTTCGGGACGGGCTTGTCCAGGCAACACGGTGCTGGCACCACAGCAGATTATGTGTTGCAGCTGAAGACCTTGTTCAGGGAGCTGCAACCGAATGGCTGGGGCATCGGCATCGCCGCCGGTGTGATCTCGCACCCGGAGGCTTCGCCTGGGCCTAACCAGCTTGGTAATCGCTATCTGTACATCCCGTATTCGGCATCGTTCATGGATGACGTACTGGTGATCCATCTCAATCTTGGCGTGTTGCGTGACCGCGAGACGGACAGGCATAGCACCACCTGGGGCAGCGGCGCGGAACTGGCATTAACCCCACGTCTGAGCGGCGTGGCAGAGATGTATGGCGATGATAGAGGTGGCAGGTTCTACCAGACCGGCTTGCGTTACAGCGTGATCCCGCAACTGTTGCAGCTGGATAGCACGGTGGGGCAGCGCGTGGATGGCGTACGCGATGATGCCTGGCTGTCATTCGGCCTGCGCTACACGCCATAGAGACAAGACCATAGTCAGAACACTATAGCCACACCGCTATAGCCAGACCATCAACCTGCGCCGCCCAGGTGCAGGGCGGTGAACTGCCGGGTTTATCGCTCAGCGATCAGTCACGGCTGGGTAAAGCATAGGGCAGGGTGCCCAGACTGAGCACTTGCTGTTGCAGGCTAAGTCCGCCATCCACTGCTTCCAGTCGCACCTCGACCAGCACGTCATGGCCGCCCTGCGGCGCCTGTGCGCTGCGTACCACCATGCCCGCTTCATTGCCTGCCGCATCCTGGACTGCAGTTCCCGCTATTGGTCGGCTGTCACTGGCCAGATGTGCGGGCAGCGTGCGCCGCTTGACCTTACCCAGATAATGCGTGCGTGCCACGATCTCCTGCCCGGTATAGCAGCCTTTGGTCAGGCTGATGCCATCCAGAGCGTCTAGGTTCAGCATCTGCGGCACAAAGGCTTCCTGAGTAGCCGGCACCACGTCCGGGATACCAGCCTGGATCTGCAACCATTCCCAGGCATTGCGACCTACCGGGCGGTGCGTGGCGCGCAGCGCCTGCCAGATAGCAGGCATGTGCTCGGCATCACTGAAGATCTGGAAGGCGGGGATGTCACCTGCAAGCCGCAACACAGCGCCATGCTCCAGGCTGACCAGTTGTCCTGGCTGTTGTGGCAACCGAGCAAACAGGTTTTCCAGCGCTGCTGCGCTGTCCGGGCCGCTGACGGCGATACGCAGCACGCTTTCCGAGACGTCCGTGAGGGTGACCTTGCTGCGCATCACATACATGCGCAAGCGCTTCAGGATGGCTTCGCGCAGGCGACCGTCCAGTTGCAGATGCAGGTGGTCGTGATGTGCGAAAGCAGTGAATAGCGCAAGCATGCGACCTTTGGGGTTGCAATAGCCCGCTAACTGGCTGTTGCTGCCATCCAGTGCTTTGATATCGTTGGTGAACTGGCCTTGCAGAAAAGCGGTGGCATCTGCGCCTTCTACCTGTAGCAAGCCTAAATGCGACAGTTCATACAAGGCGTTGCCAGTGGCCGCGGCCTGTACCTCTGCCACGACGTCGCCGAAGTTACGTTGCTCATCGTCAGCGGCACCTAGTATGCCTTGCGCGCTAAGAAAATCCTGCCAATTGACTTGCATGATGGAATCCAGAAAAAGAGAGGCGATGTGAACAATGTCACAGTATAACGTGAGGCCGCTGCAGCTGGATTTCAAGCCTAGCCTGCGTTTAGCCTGTGCTCAGCTACTGATCGCAACGCTGGGCATCATGGTGTTATGGACGCTGGACTGGAGCCTGTGGTGCAGCCTGGCGGGCAGTATGGTGATAGGCCTGGCGACAATCAGGGTTTGCAGGCAGCAGCGTTGCGCTTGTGCCGCGGGCAATGGCTTGCAGCTGGATGCGCGCGGCGCATTATGGCGTAGAGCAGGCGGGCAGGCGGTGCGCTTGCAGTTGTTGCCCAGCAGCTATAGTGGCCGTTACTTCGTGTTATTGCATTACCGGGACGCAGGCGCGGCGGATCCATCCAAGGTCATGGCGGAATGCTGGCCATGGCAGCCTTATTCCACCTTGCTGATCTGTGCAGACAGTGTCAGCACGGATCACTACAGGCGATTACGTGTCTACCTGCGTTGGGGAGTACGCTTCGCTAAACCCGCCTCGCGCCGGTTCAGCACGCCTGACTGACTTGCTGGCAGGCGGCTGCCAGCAACGGGGTTGATGGGGCGCTAGACCGTCAGCTGGTAACCACACGCTTGCGCAAGCGGCTGGCCAACGCTGCGCGCAGGGTCTGTACAGGGTGGCGTGGCAGAAACGCGGTCACAAAGGTCAGTGCGGCCAGTGCCGCCAGTATCCAGCGCAGCTCGAAGCCAGCCGTTTCACGACGCGCCGGTTTTTGAGCTTTCATCGCCGCCAGTACCGATTGCAGATTATCGCCACGTACGTAATTAGCTTCCACTTCGGCACTCAATGTTTTTAGATACTCTTCGTCCAGCCTGGATTGATAGCGGTCAGTTTCACTCACCGCGACGTTGTCGTCACGCGTGCCGATATTGGATTCGGAGATCTGCGCAATGCCGGGTTGCAAGGCGAAACTTTCGTTCGACCAGAAGCCGATCAGCTGATTCTGTTCATCCAGCTTGGGGATGGGCGTGCCTTTGTCACTGCCTATGCCGACGATCAGCCAGCCAGCGCCACCTTGGAAGCTTTCCAGATTCTCGGTGTTGAAGGCATGCAGCCGCGGTGCTTCTTCGCCATCCGTGAACAGCACCACCTGCGCAGGCGCAGGGAAGGAGCGTATGGTACGTGCGATGGAAGGCAATGTGCTACGGATGCGGCTATTGCCAGACCAGGCCATGCGCCAGTCCATATTGCTGATGGTGTCCTGGATATTGGCATAATTGGCGCACACTTCCAGCGGCTGGTACATGGCGGCGATGGTCACGCCCGCGAATACCGAGATACTCACACTGGTGCCGCACGGCATGGACGCCACCACGCGGCGCATCATGTCCTTCATGTACACCAGTCGACTGACGTCTTTGCCGCCCAGGCGCATGTCCGGTGCGTTCATACTCTGTGAGATATCGGCCACCAGCATATAGCTATAGATGTCACGCTTGACCGGCACCGTGGGCTTGAGCAGGGCCGCAATGAGCAAGATCAGCGCCAGTGCGAGCAGTGCCACATCCAGGCGATGACGCAAGTAGTTTAATAACCGTCGGGTCAGGCGCATGGTTTATGGCAACCCTACAGGAATGCCGCCCATGATCAGGCCAGGCGTGTCCGATTCGCCCACGCCTGGCGTCGGTGTACCGGGTAACATGATCAGCACGCGGTCCAGATTGTGGCGTGTGCCCCAGTGGCTGTTGTCGGTCTTCAATGCCAGCACGTAGGCATTCTTGGCCTGATTGAGCAGGTATTCGGCTTCATCACGCACGGTCATGTTAGAACCGTTGATGGCCAGCCCGCGCAAGAAGAAGATATTGCCCAGATTGTGCTGGATGATGGCGCGCTGTTTGGCGTCAGCCTTGCCCAGCAGTTGGTTGAACAGCAGGGTGGCTTCCTTGTAGCGCTCATTCTTGGCCAGCCAGTAAGCGACGGCAAACTTGGCTTCGAAGCTCTGTTTGTCGGTGTCTGGCGTCTTGCCCGCACGGATGGCGTTGTTGAAGGCTTGCACCTGGCCGATACGTTGCAGTTCATACGCCATGCCCAAGCCACTCAGTACCGCGATCACGGTCAGGGCCAGGGTCAGTTTGGTGGTGCTTGGCATCCATTTCAGCGCCATGTCTTGATCTCCATAAATTTCACACCCAGCAGCAGGCCTATCATCAGCGCTGCCAGCAGGAAACAGGCATCCGCATAATCCTTGCCCGGGATCTGTTCCATGTATTTGATCGGTTTTTTCTCGCGCTGGTTGATGTCATTGACAGCAAGCTCCAGCGATTTCGGGTCTTCCGCTTCATAAGCGCGGAACTGCGTTTTCAGGGTGTTGAAGAAGTCGCGTAACTCGATCTGTGGCGGCAGTGCCTTGTCTTCTTCCGGTTTGAAGTTCTCATCAAAGATACTGATGCCGCCTGGCTGGCGCAGCACGATCCAATACAGATTGATCTTGAGGCGGTCGAACCAGTCGCGGATCTTCTGCTGCGTGGCGGCATCGATGCGGCCAGCGCCATCCGACAGCAGGATGACTGCGCGCGAGCCATTGTCCGGTACTTTGTCATACAGGCCAGCCACGCTGGTAAGGCCACTGCCGATATTGGTCTGGAACAGGGCGTTGCCCGCCGTGGCTTGCACGGCAGCCACGATGGCATCGCGGTTCTCGCTGAGCGGCAGCACGTACATGGCCGAGTTGCTGAAGGAGATCATGCCGAACATGTCGTTCTGGCGTGACTTGACGAACTGCGTGATCAAACGTGCCGCTGCAGCGGATTTGGTTTCACCAACGGTACCGTTGCTGCCACCCGAGAACGGGTCGTCCATGCTGGCGCTGCGATCCAGCACCAGGCCGATCTGTGCGCCCACTCCCAAGCGTTCCACATACTGGGCTTCGGTGTGTGGTCCTGCCAGTCCCAGCAGGATCGCCAGCAGGCCCAGCACCGCCATCGCTTTCAACAACAGGCCGGTCAGGTCTGACAGACGGTCTGCAGGCAGCATCTGCAGCCAGGAATAGGTGCGCGTGTGGGCGCGTTGCAGGATCAGCGGCAGGATGGACAGTGGCAACAGCCACAGTACCCAGGGCGTGGTGAAACTCATGCCTGCACCTTGTTGTGAGCAAGGTCGTTAGCAAGCTTGCGGGTATCCGGTTTCAGGCCACGCTCACAATCGCGGCAACGACGGCAGAACTGCAATAGCCATTGCATCGGGTCGTTGCCGGCCTGGTGGCTTGCGCCTGGTTCAAAGAACACCTGGCGTGACAGCTGGAAGAACACGGCGATATCGTCATGCAGGATGGCGAAGCCGGGCTTCATGGCGATCAGCATGTCGATGTTGTCAGCGAACACACCTTGCCCGGCGGTGGTGTTGAAAGCCTTGTGCAGGCGTGACACGGCCAGTTGCAGGGTCTGCGCTGTTGGGGCTGGAGCCTTGGCTAACTTGCGCAGATCGCGGTAAGCACGTGCGAACGGACGTCCCATGCGCGGCAGCCAGCTGCGTGTGCCCAGGATGTAGAGCAGGCCGAGCAGGCTGACAGCCAGCACCGCCGCAAAGGCATACAAGCGTTGTTGTTCTTTTGCGGAATGCAGTATCAGCGGGCCGCGGAACGGGCTCATGTCATATTCGATCTTCACGGCGCCGAAGATGGACAGTGGCGAGATGGCAAAATCCCAGCTCGGGATGCGGTATTTCACCACCTTGCCGTCCTTGATCAGTTTGACGTACTCCTGTGGTAGCGCCGCGTGTTTGGCCACCACATTGTTGGTGAACACCTGATAAGCCAGCTTGATGTGGTGCGTGGTGCTGGCGTCGTGTTCCTGCTTGACGTGGTGGATGCTGCTCAGGTCGATGCCGATCTTTTGCCCCTGATAGCGCTTCTCATAGCCGACGATAGGCAAGGAGGTCTCGATCAGCTTGTACGGATGCTTGATCTCCAGCGTGATGTCACGCTCCAGGATATCACCCACGGTGTAGCCCACCTTGCGTGCAGGTTCGGTGATGCGGATGCTGACCACGCCATCTTCCACATTGGGCGTGATCTCCTCATCTTCGGCATGCAGCATGCCGGAAGCTGCCATCAAGGCCAGCCAGAACAGGGTAGAAATCAGTTTAGTCATGTCAGTCAATCAGGGAGCAACGAATTGATAGAAGTATTCCGTCAGTGCATCGGCGTCGAACTGGTTTTCCACGTAGAACGGCGGCATGTCGAAACGCATGAACATGGCATCGATGTCGGCGCGGCGTTGCTCGAAGCCCTCGATAATGCGCTGCTTGAGTGCACGCCGCATGAACAGGGTACGTAAGGCCCCGGTCTCGCTATCCGCCACACTGGTGATGCCGAACTCCGGCATGTTCAGGTACTCGCTGCGATCCCACAGCACCATGGGCACGATGTGGTGCCTCAGCAGCATGGACAAGGATTCCTGCAGGTCGCTGAGAGGCATGTGGAAGTCCGAGATCAGGAAGATCAGCGCACGTTCGCGCGGCAGGTAACGGTACACATCCAGCAGGCCGTTGCCGGCTAGCTGAGGCGGATGGTAGTCCTTGAGGCGCTCGGTGAGCTCGAAGGCGCGCTGCGGTTTCACCGAGGCGATACTGATCCAGTCTTCGCGTACCTGATCGTCGAAACCGATGAAGCCGAACGGGTCGGACGAGTGGGTGGCCGATTGTGCGATGGATTCGGCGATCTCGGCGGCCAGCTGTAATTTGCGGCGGCCATGACCGAAATTCATCGAGCCGGACAGGTCGCACACCACATACACCGGGATGGCGCTCTTCTGGTTGTAGATGCGCACATACACCTGTTCCATCGGGTCGCGTATGGTCTGGCGTATGTCGATACGACGCGGGTCCGGGTAGGCGAGCAGGGTGCTGTGACCACGGAATTCCATGCCCATGCCGCGCAGCGTGCTGGCATGCTGGCCGGGGTGGCGTCCACGCGAGCGCCAGCCCACGTGGTAGCTGAATTCCTTGATGTTGAAGTGATCGGCCATCGTGAAGGCTTAGGGCGCTGCCACGTTTTGCAGGATACCGTTCAGCATGTCGCGTGCGATCTCGGTGCGACGGATCTCATAGACCGGGCTGAACACCACACGGTGCGCCACGGTGGCGTGGAACACGGCATGGATGTCTTCCGGGGTGACGGCCGTGCGGTCATTGAGCCAGGCGTTCACGCGCGCAGCACGCAACATCATGCTCATGCCACGCGGGCTGGCACCGGCCAGCACCAGGCGGTTCATGTCCACGCCGCTGACCTTGACGCCGTAATCGGTGGGTTTGCGGGTCGCCAGCCACAGTTGCAGTGCGTAGCGGCGCAGCGTTTCGCTGGCACTGACGCTGGCCTGGATCACGCTGGAGAACGCATTCAGATCATCGTATTTCAGGATGTCATGCGGGACGGTATCCACCAGAGCATCGACGTTGTGGAAACGCGTGTCGAACATCAGGGCTTCCATGATGCTGTCATCATTGGGCACCACGATGGGGATCTCCATCATGAAGCGGTCGCGTGCCGCAGACGGGATCTCGAACGTCTCTTCCTTTTCCACCTGATTGCGGTCAGCGAACACCAGCATGTGCGGGAAATGGTGCTCTTTATTGAAGGCGGTGAGTGTGCGTTCTGCCATCACGCGCAGCAGCAGCGAGTGCACTTGCGGACGGGCACGGTTGATCTCGTTGAAGAAGAATACGGAGAGATTTTCTCCCGACATCAGCAGCGGGCCAGGACTCACATGCGGTTTGCCGTCTTCACCCAGGTAGGTGTGATAGACCAGATCGTTAGGCATCAGGTCGATGGTGCCTTCGATACGCTGGTAGCCACCGCCGATGCCGCGCGTGAACGCACGCAGCAGCGTGGTCTTGCCCACGCCTACATCGCCTTCCAGCAGTACGTGGCCACGTGCGAAAATGGCGGTGGTGATCAAACGGATCGGGGTTTGTTGCCCCACCACCACCTTATTGATTTCTGTTTCCAGTTTCAGCGCGTGAGCACGCCAGTCGGCCAGTTGAAGATCACTCATGGAGTAGTCCTGTGATGAAATTGTAAATAAAATGTAACTCTTGGCTGGATATTAACGTCATTCATGGGTGGTGTAAACAGATCTGTATACACAAACTTGGTGCACAAAACAGTGCCAATTTTTAGGCATTGATTTAGCAGGGCTTTCGCTAAAGTCCGTTTCCGGCGAAAATACCACCTCTTATCACATCAGGTTCGCAAAAGCGTCAATTCATGGCAAAACAGAATAGTTACAGTTACGAGGAATTGCTGGCCTGCGGGCGCGGTGAAATGTTCGGCCCAGGCAATGCCCAGTTGCCCTTGCCCCCGATGCTGATGTTCGATCGCATCGTGAGCATCACGGAAGATGGCGGCCGCTATGGTCAGGGTCAGATCGTGGCCGAGCTGGACGTGAAGCCTGACCTGTGGTTCTTCGGCTGTCATTTCGAAGGTGATCCGGTGATGCCGGGTTGTCTGGGGCTGGATGCCATGTGGCAGCTGGTCGGTTTCTATCTGGGCTGGATGGGCGGGCCCGGTCGTGGTCGTGCGCTGGGGGCTGGCGATGTCAAGTTCACCGGTCAGGTGTTGCCCACCGGTAAGCTGGTGCGCTACCAGATCGACCTGAAGCGTGTGATCATGCGCAAGCTGGTGATGGGGATCGCCGATGCACGCATGGAGCTGGATGGCCGCGAGATCTATGTGGCGCAGGACCTGCGTGTGGGCTTGTTCACGCGTACGGATAACTTTTAAGAAATGCAGCAAGCCTGCTTACTGCAACGATTGATTGAGGGGAGTGCACGATAATGCGTCGCGTCGTCGTGACCGGGATGGGGATCATCTCCAGCCTGGGCAACAACAAACAAGAGGTGCAGGACAGCCTGTACCATGGCCGTTCCGGCATCACCTTCCAGCAGGAATACGCTGACCGAGGCATGCGTTCGCAGGTGGCGGGTTCCATCAAGAACCTGGACCTTGGCGAGCTGATAGACCGCAAGCTGATGCGCTTCATGGCCAAAGGCCATGCCTATGCCTGGCTGGCTTTGCAGCAGGCCATCGCCGATGCGGCATTGCCGGAGTCGCTGGTCTCCAACGTGCGTACCGGCATCATCGTCGGTGGCGGTGGCCCTTCCACCGAAAGCATAGAGGAAAGCAATCAGGTGCTGGCCGAGAAAGGCATACGCCGGGTCGGGCCTTATATGGTCACCAAAGCGATGTGCAGCGGTATCGTGGCCACGCTGGCGACCGGTGCCAAGATCAAGGGTGTCAATTACGGCATCAGCTCCGCCTGTTCCACCAGTGCACACTGTATCGGCGCTGGCGTGGAGCAGATCCAGCTCGGCAAGCAGGACATCGTGTTCGCTGGCGGCGGTGAGGAAGAGCACTGGAGCTTGTCCTACCTGTTCGACGCCATGGGCGCCATGTCCAGCAAATACAACGACACCCCGGAAAAAGCGTCGCGTACCTATGACGCCAACCGCGATGGCTTCGTCATCTCCGGCGGTGGCGGCATTCTGGTGCTGGAAGAATACGAACACGCCAAGGCGCGGGGCGCCAGGATCTACGCCGAAGTGGTCGGTTATGGCGCCACCTCGGATGGCTACGACATGGTGGCCCCCAGCGGCGAAGGTGCGGTGCGCTGCATGCGTCTGGCGCTGGAAGG
The DNA here is from genome assembly GCF_005502435.1 of Methylobacillus flagellatus. GTDB lineage: Bacteria > Pseudomonadota > Gammaproteobacteria > Burkholderiales > Methylophilaceae > Pseudomethylobacillus > Pseudomethylobacillus flagellatus_A. The sequence goes on along the minus strand of NZ_SCOU01000001.1, from coordinate 413,134 downwards.
CATCAGCGGCGAGGTGGATTACATCAACACGCACGGCACCAGCACGCCAGTGGGCGACACCAAAGAGCTGGAAGCGATCCGCGAAGTGTTCGGTGACAGTAGGACCGCCATCGCTTCGACCAAGTCCCTGTCCGGTCATGCGCTGGGTGCGGCTGGCGTGAATGAGGCGATCTATACGCTGATCATGATGGAAGCGGGCTTCATTGCCGCCTCTGCCAATATCGACACGCTGGACCCGGTAGCGGAAGGTCTCAACATCGTGCGTAGCCGCATCGACAACGCCAATATCCAGACCGCGCTGTCCAACAGCTTCGGTTTCGGCGGCACCAACGCCACGTTGACTTTCTCGCGTCGCGGTTTGTAACCGGATGCGGCGCTGAGCTTCAGCGTAGAACAGAAAAGCCGGAGGCCTCAGGGTCTCCGGCTTTTTTTATATCATGATGGTGTTGGCGGCGGGGATGATGGCCACCCCCTGACTAGGCAGCAGCAGTTCGATGACAAAGCTGAACACGGCGATGAAGATGCTGACGAAGAAGGCGGTCCAGAAGCCGGACACGCGGCAGCCACTGACCAGCGCAGCCACCAGCATCAGCATCAGCGCGTTGATCACCAGTGCGAACAGGCCAAAGCTCAACAAGGTGAGCGGAAAGGTCAGCAACAGCAATAGCGGGCGCAGCACCGCGTTCACAAAACCCAGCAGCAGGGCGGATACCAGCAGGGCCGGGCCGCTGTCAAAGGTCAGCCCCTTGAACAGTCGGCTGGCGACCCACAGGCTGAAGCTCATGATGCCCCAGTGCAGCAAGAAATCCATCACGGACGCACTCATGGCGGTTCTCCATTATGTTGACGGTGCGCGCGCTCTGCCATCAACTGGTGTGCAGTACGCATGCCGCTACGCACCGCCGCTTCGATGGTGGCAGGGTAGTCGGGCTCGCAATAATCCCCAGCAAGAAACACTCCGTGCTGCGCGGGCAGCGGCTCTGGACGTTGCAGCCCGGGCACGCAGCTGTAGGTGGCACGTTTCTCGGCGATTACCTTGCTCCACAGCGGCTCGGCCAGGTCGGGCTGCAATTCCTGCAATTGCTGGTGTACCGCCAGCGCCAGATCAGGCTGACTCAGGCGTTGATGTGGCCCGCTGGCACTGATCACCACCGCCAACAAGCCGGCCTGACCGTAAAGCTGGCCACGGTCGAACACCCACTGACCATCGCCATCCAGCAGCCCCTGCATGGGTTCGGCAAGCACGGTGCTGTCCGGGTATTGCAGATACACCGTATAGATGGGCTGATAGTCGAATTGCGCGCACAGGCCGGACCAGGCGGATAGCGCCGGGAGGCTGGCAAGCAGTTCCGGCACATGGAAGGGCGCGACTGCGATAATGACCTGCGCATGCTGCTGCTCGCCCAGTGCGGTGCCGATCACATAGTGGCCAGCGTGATCGCGCTGCAAGCGGAGCACCTTGCGGGCACGATGCACCTTGCCCCCAGCGGCTTCAATGGCATGCGCCAGCGGGTCTGCCAATAAAGTTGTCAGATCGACACGTGGCAACAGCAAGTCGCTGGCGTGGGGGGATGTGCTGAAACAGTCGCGCAGCACATGCACGAACACCTGGGCGCTGGCAACGCTGATCGGCGTGTTCATGATGGCCAGACACAAGGGCTCCCATAGCTTGTTGATCAACTGTGCGGGCTGATGTTGCGCTTGCAGCCAGCCTAGCAGGGGCTGGTCTGTCTCCAGCTTGAAGCCCTGTTGCTGCAGGTGGCGCATCAGCCTGAGCATCGCGAACCGCGACGCCCAGCTCAGCCCGCGTGCAGTCAGCACACCATATAACAAGTTGAATGGCGCAGGCAGCCAGGAAGGGCAGCGCAATGACAGGTCGGCGATGCTGAGTTGCAGCGGCTGACGCAGCAGCGCGCTGTCGGTATCGACATGCAAGGCAGCGAGCAAGCGCAGGGTGTGGGTGTAGGCCCCGCTCAGGATGTGCTGACCGTTATCCAGCGCCAGGCCTTGCCAATGCACCGTGCGCGCACGACCACCCAGCTGGGCGGCTGCTTCGTAGACGGTGACCCGCACGCCTTGCTGCGCCAGCTGATAAGCCGCCGTCAGCCCGGCACAGCCGCCGCCTATGATGGCGATGCTGTCCTGGTGCTTGCTCATGCAGGGGTTGTGTTCATGGTGATCAGCATGGTGACGGGCACGGCAATATGCTGATCAGTAGCGCAGCCAGGTGGTCCAGGCCAGCCACAGCTTACGCAACGGGGTCAGCGAGATGCGGGCGTTCAGCACCTGTTCTGCCCCGTCCTTGCGTATTTCGCGCAGCAGCGTGCGGTAGATGGCGGTCATGATGAGGCCGGTGCGCTGCGCACGCTGGTCCTCGGCTGGCAGGTTGCGCAGGGCACGGTCGTAATAGTCCTCGGCGCGCTCGATCTGGAACTCAAGCAGCGCGCGTACCGCGTCCGAGCGGCGGCCATGCAGGATATCCGCTTCGCTGACACCGAAACGCGCCAGCTCGTCCTGCGGCAGGTAGATGCGGTCACGACGGGCATCTTCCCCCACATCGCGGATGATATTGGTCAGCTGGAAGGCCATGCCCAGGTCATGCGCATATTTCAGGGTCTGGCGGTTGCTGTAACCGAAGATGGCGACCGACAGCAGGCCCACCACACTGGCCACGCGGTAGCAGTACAGCTGCAATGATTTGAAATCGGCATAACGGTTCTGCTGCAGATCCATGCCCATGCCGTCGATGATCTCCTGAAAATGCTCCTCGGCCAGACCATAGCTGGCAATGGCAGGCTGCAAGGCTTTGCTGACCGGGTGTTGTGGCTTGCCTGCATACAGGTTGGCGATCTCGCTGCGCCACCAAGCCAGCTTGTTGGCGGCGATAGCAGCGTCGCTGCACTCATCGGCGATGTCATCCACCTCGCGGCAGAAGGCATACAGTGCCGTGATGGCTTCGCGCCTGGGTTTGGGCAGGAACAAAAAACTGTAATAGAAACTGGAGCCGCTGGCAGCGGCTTTTTCCTGGCAATAGGCTTGTGGTGTCATGTTATTTACGGCGGATAGCGCGGTACAGCATATAACCCCAGTCGCGCGTTTGCAGGACCGGGCGCTCAGCGAAGATGTCGCCACGCGTCTTGTGCAGCTTGTGCAGGATGCGTTCACCACCCGCGATGATGGTGCGCATCTCCAGGCCGATACGGCCGGGCAGAGCCACGCCCAGCGGGGCGCCGGACTGCAGAAGACGGGTGGCACGCAGGATCTGGAACTCCATCAGCATGCGCCACTGTGGCGTGACCGTGCCATCGGCGAACTGCTGTTCCTGGATACCATATTTCTTCAGTTCATCCTGCGGCAGGTAGATGCGGCCTTTCTTGTAATCGACATTCACATCCTGCAGGAAGTTGATGATTTGCAAGGAAGAACAGACGGCATCGGCCATGCCGATATTGCGCGGTGTGGCCTCGCCATACAGGTGCAGCAACAAGCGCCCCACCGGGTTGGCAGACCAGCGACAATACGACATGAGTTCACCAAAATCAGCATAACGCTGCTTGGTGACATCCTGACTGAAGGCGGATAACAGATCATAGAAAGGCTGCAAGGGCAGTTGATGCTGTTCTATCGTCTCGCCCAGCGCCACGAACAGGGCAGTATGTGGTTCGCGGCCTGCCTTGATGCGGTCCAGTTCGTTGCGGTAGCCATCCAGCAATTGCAGGCGCTCTTCGTTGCTGAGATCGCCTTCGTCGGCAAAGTCATCCGCCTGACGTGCAAAGCTGTAGATCAGCTGGATCGGTTCGCGCAAACGGCGTGGCAACAACAAGGAAGCCACCGGGAAATTCTCGTAATGATTGCGTGCAAGGCGCGCACTGATGGCCTGGGTGAAGCTTTGCTGCTGGGGGGTGTGATGGTCTTCCATGAGGCTTGCAGTATGCCATAAATCGCGGTCATAAAGCCCGCCGGACGCCTGCTGCAGGCGATGGTGGCCGTTTTTGGGGCCTGGCTGGTGATGGTGAAAATGCCACACCGTGCAGTGCTGCACTGGGCACAGGCAGGCGCTCGCGCTACACTCTCGTCCTACTCACAGTGCGCTGGCATTCAACAGGCGCAGGGCTGGAGTTTCGCTAACATCAACATGCGTATTTTCAAGGAAGATTCATGCTGGGCATCATAGGTGGTACCGGACTCACGCAATTGGCTAACTTGGTGGTGACACGCAGGCAGATCATACGCACCCCGTATGGCGAGCCCTCCGCACCGCTGACCTTTGGCGAGGTGGGTGGTCGCCCGGTGGTGTTCCTGGCACGTCATGGTAGCGGCCATACCATCCCGCCGCATGCCGTGAACTACCGCGCCAACCTGTGGGCGCTGCATAGTGAAGGCGTGTGCAACATCGTGGCGATCGCCACGGTAGGGGGTATACACGCAGACCTGGCACCCGGCAGCATCGCGGTGCCAGACCAGATCATCGACTACACACACAGCCGCAAGACCAGTTTCCACGATGGCGTGGAGTTGCCGGTGCGCCACATCGATTTCACCGAACCTTACTGCCCCAACATGCGGCGTCTGGTGCAGTTGGCCGCGCGCAAGCTCGGCGAGCCGGTGGTGATGGGCGGCACTTATGCCTGCGTGCAGGGACCGCGACTGGAAACTGCTGCCGAGATCAACCGGCTGGAACGTGATGGAGCCACCATGGTGGGCATGACCGGCATGCCGGAAGCCGCGCTGGCGCGTGAGCTGGAGATCAGCTATGCCGCCCTGTGTCCGGTGGCCAACCATGCCGCTGGCCGCGGCAGCAGCCAGCATGGCATCCGCTACGAAGACGTGGGCGTGGTGCTGGAAGGCACCATGCAACGCGTACGCACATTGATCGAACACGTGGTGACCATGCATGGCGATTAAAGAGGTATTACGCATGGGCGATCCGGTGCTGCTGCAGAAAGCCGCTCCGGTGGCCAAGTACGACACGCCGGAGTTGCACGCGCTGATCCAGGACATGCAGGACACCATGGCGCACATGAACGGGGCAGGCATCGCCGCCCCGCAGATCGGCATCAGCCTGCGCGTGGTGATCTTTGGCGTGGGCTCCAACCCGCGCTACCCGGATGCCGAACAAGTGCCCTACACCGTGCTGATCAACCCGGTGCTGAACCCGGTGGGTGAGGCCATGGAGGAGGGCTGGGAAGGCTGCTTATCCGTGCCTGGCATGCGCGGCGTGGTGCCGCGCTACACCCGCCTGCATTACACCGGCTTCGACCAGTACGGCAAGCCCATCGACCGGCTGGTGAGTGGTTTTCATGCGCGCGTGGTGCAACACGAATGCGATCACCTGGATGGCATCCTGTACCCGATGCGCATCCGGGATCTCAGTCGCTTCGGTTTCACCGATGTGCTGTTCCCGGGCATGGTCGTCGAGGACGATTGATGCGATGTTGACGCGCAAATGATAGAATGCGCGTCGTTTTGACGACGTCGAGAGATTGCCAGTCGGCGGCACAAAATAACATCGTTAAGATGTTGATTCAGTAAGAAGCAAGGCTGAGTGGTTTAAGGCAGCGGTCTTGACAAGAGGCGGCGTCAGCCAGCCTCTTGCGGCGCAGGGTAATGTGAGCACGGCGAACGTTAGCCGTAGCCAAAACCGTCGTTGAAATGTTGATTTAGTTGGAAGCGTGGCTGAGTGGTTTAAGGCAGCGGTCTTGAAAACCGTCGTGGGTTTGCGCCCACCGTGAGTTCGAATCTCACCGCTTCCGCCAATATGGCAGTACCCCTCTGAATTTCATCAGCCCCACCAGCACTCCACCCACCATCACCCCGAACAGCGCTTCTGTCAGCATGGCAGGGATGTTCCAGGCATGCGCTTTTGCTAGAAGCTCGTGAACGATTTCGATGTTATGGCTGATCAGCCCGCCCCCCACCGCGAACATGGCAGCAGCACCGACGATGCCCAGCAAGCGCATCGTCCAGGGCATGGCTTTCAATAGCCAGCCGCCTATGCGTTGACGGATGCAGCCCGCTGCCTGCACCAGCTTTGCCCCCAGGTCGTCCATGCGCAGCAGGCCATACACAAAGCCATAGATCAGCACGGTGACCAGCACGCCCAATCCCAGCAGGTAGAAGAATTTAGTCATCGCGTCCATGTCGCCCAATGCAGACAGCATGATCATCAGGATCTCGAAGCTGAGGATGATGTCGGTCATGATGGCACTGCGGATGCGGCTGCGTTCCACCTTCAGCATGTCATCCGCCGATAGCTGGAACGCCACTTTCAGGTCCGCCTCATGGTTGATATCTTCTTTGCTCTTGCGGTGGAACAGCTTTTCACCGCCTTCGTAGCAAAGGTAGATGCCGCCCAGTATCAGCAAGGGGGTGATCAGCCAGGGCAGGTAGACGCTCATGAGCACGATCAGCGGCGCCAGCACGATCTTGTTGGCCAGCGAGCCCAGGAAGATGGACAGCACCACCGGCCATTCACGCTCGGAGGCGATGCCATTGACGGTGTTGGCATTCACGGCGAGATCGTCGCCTATGATGCCTGCGGTCTTTTTTAGTGGTGCAGCGGCTTGTGTGGCGACATCGTCCAGGATGGTGGCGATGTCATCGAGGATGGCGAGGATACCAACGGCCATAAAAACTCACTTTCGTTGCATTGAGGTGTTGAGAGGCAAAATCCAAACGGCATTCTAGTGTACCGCGCATGTTTCTGGGATGACGCTGTTCCTGCAAACAAACCAAGTACGTGCGGCGGTGGTGTATGCCGCCTGCACGCATCGCTGGAAGCTGGCAGAAAACAGGGTTACTATCGGGTTTGTCATCCTCCTGATGTTGCCATCTCAAGGCGGCAGTGATCGCCAGGCCAGCATGGGGACAGGCAAACCGGGACGCCCGGCTTTGCCGGATAACAATAAGATTGTTGGTGTAGCACAACAGCATGGCGAGCAGGCGGCATACGCCCCTGATATCGCGTAAAGATGCTTTCTTTTCAGTGGGGGAGCTGGAAATGAAGGGTTGCTTGTTACTGTATCCAGCCAGCCGGGGAGCGCGCACCTGCGTGCCCATCCAGCCACGCTCTACTTGTTGGCCTGCTTATGGGCCTGCTTATGGGCCTGCTGATTGCCAGGTGCGTTCCTGCAGCACCCACCACGCCCTGACGCCGCAACATTCTCCTTGCTCGCTGGGCTGCCTGTGACCGCGCACACCATCCTGGCGCGCCCCGGCCTGATGTTCGACCTGTCCTTGCTGGACAATCTTTTCATCGCCACGCATTTAGGGCATACGCCTCCCAATCCGGTCGCGCTGCAGCAGCTGGACCAGCTGTTCATGCGCTGTGGCGCGCCTATAGCTTGGCCCTCACTGGCACACAGCTTCCCGGAACAGGTGTCAGCGACCGAGCGCGCCAAGATCTGGATCTCGCGGGCGCTGCTGTGCAACCCCAGGGTGTTGCAGTTGCAGCGCAGTGACTGGCCGGTCGGCAGCTTGCAGGCGGAGCAATTCCAGCAGGCTTATGCCCAGCAATTCCCGTGGCGTCAGCTCGTATGGCTGGAAGCGCATGCCCCGGCGGAGGTTATCCCTTGACCACGCCAGTGCATATCCCGGTGCAGCCAACTTCAGGTTTAGAGCCCAGCCCCACATTACCCAGCCCGACATGGCGTAGCCAGTCCGGCTGGATCATCGCTTGCCTGGCGCTGCTGCTGCTCATGGCTTTGAGCGCATACCGGCAAGGTGTGTTCACACCCAGTAGCCATGTGTATATCGAACTGCAGGCGGCTGCAGGCGTGAACCCGGGCACGCCGGTGCGCCTGCGCGGCTTTCAGGTCGGCGAGGTGGACGCCGTCGAGTTGCAGAGCGACCTGACGGTGCGCGCCAGGCTGCGTATCGAGACCGCGCGTCTCAATCTGTTGAGCAGCGATACCGTCGCCAAAGTGGGGCGCGATACACCGGTCGCCAACAAGCATATCGACCTCTATCCCAACCTCAAGGAAAAGACCCGCTTGTCGGCGGGCAAGACCTTGGTGCTGGAGTCTGGCCAAGAGCTGGAGGACATGCTGCTCACCGCCAAAAAAACGCTGGATCAGATCAACAGCACGCTCAGCAAGATAGACCCCATCCTGACCGATGTCGGCGCCATCACCCAGCAAGCTGTGCAAGCCATGCCGGGCTTGCGCCAGCAGGCGCAGCAGGTGGCGCGCAACGTGGAGAGCACCACCGCCAACGTCAGGCAGAGCAGTGCCCATGCCAACGCACTGATCGAAGACATCGCGGCGCAGCGTGGCCAACTGCTGGGTGATCTGCAAGAAGTGTTGGGGCAGGCCAGGCAGAGCAGTGTGCAGGTGAACCTGCTGTTGAGCGAACTCAATCAGAACATCCCGCCCGCCATACGTGCAGGCCGCAATGTGGCGGAAGACGCGGCTGTCATGTCGGACGGGCTGCGGCATAGCTGGCCGTTCAGCACTATCCTGCAAGTCCAGGTCGATGCGCCGCCGCGGCTGGACAGTTTCGAGGCGAGTCCGCCATGAGTCAGCCATGAGTCACCGAGTCAAGCCAACCTTGCTAGCTGTGCTACTGATGGTGATGTGGCTGGCTGCCGCTTGTGCCAGCAAGGGCGTGCCTGTCAGTGCCACGCACCAGCAGGCAGACCAGCGCTTCAATGCCGCCAGCAGTGCGCTGGCACTGGGGCAGCCGGAACGCGCCGTGCAGCAGTTCCAGCAGGCCATGGTGCTATATGACGGTTTGTATGCCTTGCCGCAGCGTACCCAGGCGGTGCTGGGGCTGAGTCGTGCATTGTCGGAGTCTGGCCGGGTCGAGGAGGCCATGCAATGCGTGCAGCAGGCCCTGACGACGGATCTGGCATTAAGCGCTGCCGACAGGTCGCAGTTGCTGGGGCGCAAAGCATCGTTGTGGCTGGCGCAAGGGGATAGCGAAGCCGCCGCTACTGCCGCGCTGCAGGCGCAGACAGAATGCCAAAGCCGCTGCCCCGACCATGCCGCATTGACCGTGCTGCAAGCCCGCATCGCCCTTGCACGCGGCGCCTGGGTCGAGGGCCGGGATAAAGCCAGTCAGGCCGGTCTGCTGGCGGCAGACAACCCGCGCGAGCAGGCCAATGCCTTGCGTGTGCTGGCGCAGGCCGAGCTTAAGCTGCAGCAGGCGCAGGCTGCCATCCTGGCAGCGCAGCAGGCATTGGTGATCGACCAGCGGCTCGGTCTGCCGCCGCGTATCGCACTGGATCTGCAATTGCTTGCCGAGGCGCATGCCGCCGCAGGCGATGCAGCCAGGTCCGCTGAATACCGTCAGGCCGCAGAACGGGCACGTGCCGCGTCAGACAAGTTGCGTTGAACAGCTAGGATCAAGCGAACCGCGTACCCGATATGCCTTCCCGATTCACATCCTTATACGAAAAACTCGAGCTGTGGCTGCTAAAAGGCGGCTTGTGGGTGCATGGCCTGGTCTTTCTGGCCTTGTGTACCTTTGCCTTGAGCGTGCAATCCATCGCCAGTTTCCAGAGTGCGGAATGGCGCTTGTACGATGCCGGGGTGCGTACCCTGCGGCGCATGTCCACGCCGCCGCTGGCCAACGAGGTGGTGGTCATCGGCATCGACGAGGCCACGTTCCGGCAGTTTCCGGAACCGTTCGCCTTGTGGCACCCGCACCTGGGGCGTTTGCTGCAAGCGCTGCTGCAGGCGCAGCCCAGTGTGGTGGGGGTCGATGTGGTCCTGCCAGCCAAGTCCTATGAATCTGTGGTGCCCGGCATAGATCGCACTCTGATGCTGCCCATCCTGGAGGCACGTGACCGCATGCCGCTGGTGTTCGCGCAGACGCTGGACGAGCAACTGCGTCCGCGTCCTATCTTTGCTGGCTATACCGCGCTGATGCAGCCTTGGCAGCTGGCGTCTGCCTTGCTGTGCTGGGACGAGGACGGTGTGGTGCGGCGTCAGCAGTCTTCGCTATGCTCGGCGCAGGGCAGCAATCAGGGGCTGGCGGCGCGTATGGCACAGCGCCTGCAGGTGCCCGAGCGTGGTCATGGGCTTATTGACTTCCGGCGCGGCGCGGCCATGCACTACATCCCCATGCACGAGGTGCTGGCAAGGTTTGAGGGTGGTGATGTGGATGGCCTGCGTGACTGGTTCCAGGGCAAGCCGGTGCTGGTGGGGCTGGTGCTGCCGCTGGAAGACCGATTGAAAGTGCCCGCCCCGCTGTTTGCGCAAGAGCCCGATAACAGCCGCATCCCCGGTGTGATGGTGCATGCCCAGCTACTACGCGCGTTGTTGAACCAGGGCTTGCTCAAGCAGGTGCCGCAGCCACTGGAATGGCTGCTGATCGTGGCCTGTTGCCTCTGCTGGTTCGGTTATGGGCTCAAGAAGAACATCGTTTACTGGTCCTTGTTCCTGCTGATCCCCATCGCTTGCCTGTATGTGCTGTGGCTGGGCCATGTGCTGATGCCGGCCGGCATGATCCTGGCAGCCAAGACCGCCTATGTGTCGCGTCAGGCGCTGGAGAGCCGTCGTCTGTCCCATCACCGCAAGCGCCTGACCCAGGCGTTCGCGGGCCATGTCAGCCCGGCCATGCTCAACAACATCCTGCATTCCCGTTCCAGCGCCCCCAGTGTCGAGCTGGTGCCGCGTCAGACGGCCGGGGCCGTGCTGGTGATCCGTCTGCATCTGGAGGATGCCGGTACGCTGTCTGGTCAGGCACCTCGGCTGGATGCGCTGGCGGTGTTCTACGATGCCGTGAAAGACACGGTGGAGCACGCCGGTGGCATGCTGGACCGCTTGCACGGTCAGGAGGTGTCGGCCTGGTTCGGTATCCCGGTGCCATTGCCTGCGCCTGAACAGGCTGCGCTAGAAGCGGCGCTGCAGCTACAGCGCTCGTTTGCGGTATGGAGCCGCCCGATCACCACCGCAGGTCTGAACATCAAGGTCTCCATGGGTTTGGCGGCCGGCCCCTTGCTGAGTGGGCAGGTGAGCATACGTGGCGCTTATCCCTTCGTGGTGATGGGGCAGGCGATCGAGCAGGCCGAACAGCTGGCTGCTGCGCCACCCGAAGGCCGCGACATGACGGTACGTGTCAGCCGCGCCATCAGTGAGGCCGTGGCATTCAAGGGCATACGCCAGACCGGTACGGCGGCCAGCTACGACGAGTTGGTATGGGATTAAGGAGAGCATCATGCGCGATCAACTGAATAGAACGGTTTTGCTATTGGCCTTGATGCTGCCCGTGCTGGCCTGGGCACAGGATCTGGCCGTGGTGGTGGATGCCAAAGGCAAGATCGTGAGCGAACAAAAAGGCCGTGCCAGCCAGCCGGTGCGCATGCTGGACTATCTGCCAGCACAGGCGGATATCACGCTGGCCGCCGGGGCGCAGTTGCAACTGGTGTATCTGGGCAGTTCGCAGCGCTGGCAGGTGGACGGCCCGGCCCGCCTGATGCTGGCAGCGGGTGCCCCTAAAAGCATCAGCGGTGCACCAGCACGGGCGTTATGCGCGAACCAGGGCGCAGGTCAGGCGCTGGCCGCCATCGAACCGGCACATCGGGAACGCATGGCACTGGGGGCGGTGGTGATGCGCAGCAACGATCAGCTGCGCATGCTGGGCCCTGTGGACGAAAAGGTGCTGCCATACCGCGTGACGCTGCGCTGGCAGGGCACTGGCCGCTGCCGCGTGCGCCTGATGGCCGCTCATGACGCGATCCCCTTGCTTGATGTCAGCACCACGGATGCCCGTTATACCCTGGCTACAGCACTGCCAGCGGGCCGTTACACCTGGGTGCTGGAGGAGTTGGGCAAGCCTGGCGCGGTCAAAACTGCGGAGTTCGAGGTGCTCGCAGCGGACGATCCGACCTACGCCGCTTATTTTACGGGGGAGGCCGATGTGGCCGTGCGTGTCATGCAGGCCGCCGAGCTGGAACGTGCCGGTTACCACCATGATGCCCGCCAGTTATGGGAGCAAGTGGCCAGCCAACGACCCGAGCAGGAGGGACTGCAATTGTGGGCACACTGAAACTGCTCTGGCATGCACGCGCTGCCTGCAGGCTGCCTTTGCCGCGTGCCTATTTTTGGCAGGTCTACGCCCAGGCCCATCGCCATGCCTTGCCGTATGTGTTGCTGGGCGCGGCCATCTTCGCGGTAGTGCTGTTCCACAGCCTGGCATCCGTACTGGGTAGCGCTCACCTGACGGCGCTCACCACGCTATGGCAAAGCTGGGTGCTGCATATCGCCCCGCTGATGGTGGCGCTGGTGGTGTTGCTGCATGCCGCGCCCTTGCTGGCGAGCGACCTGCATCAGCGTCAACGTGACGGTGGTTTCGAGGGCTTGAGACTGGCCGGCTATGGCCCGGCGGCATTCCCGGCCATCCCCAGCTTGTATGCGCATGCGGCGGTGGCGTTCGCCATGGCGGCGCTGGGTTCGGTGACGGTGCTGCTCACTGCCATGCTGGTCACCACCTTGCAAGATCAGACGGCGTATTCCGGGCTGCTGGGTGCCGTGCTGCTGGCCTTGAATCCGTGGGCCTATCTGCTTTGCTCCATCAAAGCCTGGGTGCTGGTCATGGGCGGCATGCTGCCGGTTTGCCTGTATGCCTGGCCGGGGCGCCTCAGGCACAGCGAGCGCGAGTCGGTGCAGTACCTGGCGACGGGCGCGATACGCTGGGCCATGCTGGGCAGTGTGCTCGCCTGGGCAGGGCTTGCCTTTTTGCTGTATGCGATCGGGATCTGAATCATGCACCTGCACATTGCGCTGCTTCTGTTAATTCCCGGGCTGTCGATGGCGGCCAGCCCAGCCCCTGCAGAGGCGAAAGAAACACACGAGGTGTTTGTGCAGACCGGTCATGCCATGTCCGGCACGGCAGTCGCCTTTTCGCCGGATGGCAGGCGCCTGGTCAGCTGTGATGGTGGCGGTACGGTGATCGCCTGGGATGTGCAGAGTGGCCTGCAATACCGCACGCTGCAGTCTCACACCGGCCTGTGCCTGGGGGTGGATTTCAGTGCGGACGGCGGCTATGTCTATTCTGCCGGCGGGGCCAGCAGCGGACAGGATATCGTGTTGAGCCGTTATGACGATGGCCAGAAGATCCGCACTTGGCAGGGGCATGCCGGGCTGATCGTGGCATTGAAAACAGCGCTGGGCGCGGCAGGGGTCTGGTCGCTGGGCGAGCAGGACGGCTTGTGGCGCTGGTCTGGTGTCAGCAGTGAGCCGCTGATGAAGATCGCACTGCCAGCCGCGCAATATGGCGCGGCCACCACGCTGGCGATGGATGCACAACAGCGTGTGGCCTGGGTGGGGACGCGTAGCGGGCATGTGCTGCGGGTGGACCTCGCCAGCCAGCAAGTGCAGCTCCTGCATCAGGCCAGCGGCCCACTGTCCAGCCTGCAGATCAGCCCGGATGGCCGACAACTGGCGTTCTCGACGGGCAGTCTGGCTGGTGGCAATGAACATGCAGTGTGGATCATCGATGCCCGTGACGGGCAGTTGATCCGCCGTCTGGAAGGCCATGAGGGCAATGTCGCCGCGCTGGCGTTCTCGCCGGATGGCCAGACCCTGGCGAGCGCTGCGCAGATGGATCTGCAGGTGTTGCTGGATCAGGGTCTCAAGGCCACACAGCGGCATGAGGCGGTGCGTATCTGGAAGCTGACGGATCATGCGCCGCCTCAGGTTTTTTACAACACGCGCGGTGCGCAGGGTACGCCTTTCCTTAAAGGGCAGCTCCGTTTTGATCGCAGCGGCGAGCAGTTGGCACTGGCTTTGTGGGACGAGGCGGTGCGTGTCTACCAAAAAAGCGCTACGAGCTGGGCGCAACAGCATGTGCTGGAAGGTCGCGGCGTGGCGGCCAGACAGATGGTGGCCAGCGAGGCGCAGAACCGGCTGGCCGTGTCCGAGGGGCGTGTGCGTACTCAGACCAGCAGCTACCTGACCGCCCAGCAAGTGTTCGCCGAGATCACCTCTGGTCAGCCGCTCCTGGACGCGCAGGCAGAACGCATCCGTGTGTTGTATTCGGAGCGTGGTTTCCGGCGCCATGCCCAGCATGTGCGTGTCTGGGACCTGCTATCCGGCCGTCTGGCGGCATCGAGTAACTGGCAGCTAGGGCCGACCACCTCGCTGGGCGTGAACACGGCAGGCGAGTTCAGCTCCATCGCAGCGCTGTTCCCGGACACCATCACGGTGGCACCGCTCAAGCCACGTTTGATCCGTCATGCCACGCTCAATGCACAGGACGAGACAGCGTACGTGCACCTGAGTTATGAACAGGAGCAGGGCGACCCCAATCAAGTGCTGAGCGAAGAAATATCAGCGGGCCCGGCACGCGTGGTCAGCGCCACGGCGCTGACCGAGGACGGCCAGCGTATGGTGGTGGCGTCTTCCAGCACGGGCACCCAACAGCAGCCCGCTGTGCATGCCATCTCGCTGCTGTCCAGGCAGGCGCAAGGTACAGAGGTGCAGGATGTAGAGGCGCAGAGCAAACAGATGCAAGCTCGCTGGCAGCTGGATCATCAGTTGCCGCTCGCCGGGCAGGCGCTGGCAGTAGCGTTGTCGCCTGCTGGCGATCGCGTGTGGGTGTCCAGTACCTTGCAGGGTTTGCCCTATCAGGATGCACATGTAGGCGTGCTGGAGGTGTTCGATCACAGCAGCGGACGATCGCTGCAGCGCTGGACCTTGCCCAGGGGCATCACGGCCGCCAGTGTGCTGGTGCATGCCACTGGGGATAGCGCCGTGACCAGTGGTCATCCGGATGTGACGCTATGGCGCTTAGGCAGTGCAGAACCCGCTTACATGAAGGCCTTCGATGCCGCCGACCGGCCTGTCCGGGCCATGGCCTTGAGTCGCAGCGGCGGGCAGCTTGCCGTGGCCACCACGGCTGGTCAGCTGGCGACGCTGCACTGGAGCGTTGACAGCCTGACGCGCTTGCGTGACCTGGGGGTGATGCAACCGGCTCCCCGGCTGCTGAGCTGGCTACAACAGGACAAACGGCTGGCGCTGGCCAGCGACGACGGCGCGATACGCCTGCTGGAAGCCCAGGATGGCAGCGAAGTGGTGCGCATGATCCAGTTCGACGATGCGGAATGGATCTCCATCCTGCCGCAGGGCTATTTCGCTGCCTCTGCCGATGGCGATCGCTGGCTGAATGTGCGCATCAAGGGCAAGGTCTACCGTATCTCGCAGTTCTACGATGTGTTCTACCGGCCTGATCTGGTGCAGCGCCAGTTGAACAGGCAGACGATCGATGACCTGATCACCGTCACCCTGCAGGACGCCCTGCAAAGACCGGCGCCTGCAGTGCAGTTGCAGCTACTGCTATCGAAGCCGCCGTCAGCACGGACTGGCACACAATCGACTACTCCGTCGACCACTCAGTCAGTCATCTTGGCCATCTCGGCACATGATCAGGGCGGCGGTCTGGGTGAGCTGCGCGTGCTGCACAACGGCAAGCTGGTCGAGGTGCTCAACAAGACCCAGCCCGCCCATGTCATTGCACAACAGCCAGGCAGCACTACATCAGGCTTGTCTAGCGTGGACGATGCCGCCCTCACACGCACGCTGCAGCGCGTTACCGAGATCAGTAAGGCGCAGGCGCCAGTTTTGCCACGCAGCCCGTACCGGCGGGCGCATTACCGTGTGCAAGTGGAGTTGGTCCCCGGTGATAACCAGTTCACGGTGATCGCAAGTAACGCGGCTGGCGATCTCAGCAGTCGGCCGCAGTCGGTGAGTGTGCAGGCAGAAGGCCAGGCGCCCGCGCCCAGGCTGTGGCTGCTTGCGGTGGGGGTGGATCATTTCAAACACAGTGAGCATGCCTCCGCCTTGCAGTATGCCGCCAAGGATGCGCAGGATTTCTCGCAGTACATCCAGCGACAGCTGGGCGCTGGCTTTGCGGGCAGGCTGGCAGGCGTGCTGCTGCTCAATGAACATGCAGACCGCCGTGCTGTGGAGCAGGCGCTGGCGACCATACAGCAGCAAGCCAAACCACAGGACGTGTTCGTCTGGTTCCTGGCCAGCCACGGCACACTGGATGCCGCCTCCCAGTACGGGCTGGTGCTGCATGACTGGGACGGACGCGCTGATGCTTCCAGTCTGTTTTCTGCGGACCGTATCCTGGACGCCACGCGGCGTATCAAGGCGTTCCGGCAGCTGGTGATCCTGGATACCTGCCATGCTGGCGGTGTGCAGGGACTGGTGCGCGGCCTGTACGATGCACGGTTCAGCGTGCTGGCGCGCAATATGGGCTTGCACCTGTTCGCTTCGGCCAGCGCCACCCAGGAGGCGCTGGATGGCTATCGCAACAACGGCCTGTTCACGCACACCTTACTCAAAGCCATGGAAGGTGGATCAGCCGATCAGGATCAGGACCGCCAGCTCAGCGTGACCGAGTGGGGCGCTTATGCACGTGCCGAGACCGCGAGGATAGCCAAGCTGCTGCGACACCGGCAGGAGCCGCTGATGATGAGTTATGGCAAGGACATCCGCTTGTTCGAACTGCAGCAGAACATGCCGCAAGGCACCTTGCCGTAAAACGGGTTTGCTAGCCTTGGGGTATTTTCTGGGGATATTTGCGTCATGCGGATTGATGACTGGTTGAAAAAGCCCGAGCACCGGCTATGGTTTTATCGGGCCTTGTATTACATCGCGATGGCCCAGTTGGTGGTGCTGGCCTTGCTGCTGATCAGTATCTACCTGTCCTGAAGCGCTGATAAACCGCTCTTAAACAGCGGGCTTATCGGCAGGTGCGAGCTGGGCCAGCATGTTCGCATCTAGCCAGCGCCATTCCCCCAGCTTCAGGTCGTCCGGCAATGCCAGCTGGCCTATCCTGATGCGATGCAGGGCTTCCACGCGGTTGCTCACGGCGGCCAGCATGCGCTTCACCTGATGGTATTTGCCTTCGCCCAGCGTGAGGTGGATCAGGCGCTCGGTGATGCGCTCGCAGGCCATAGCCGCGATGGTCTCTTCTTCATCCAGCAGTTTCACACCTTGCAGCAAGGCATTGATCTGATGGTCATCGACCGCATGTTTGGTGGTGACTGCATACACTTTGGGCACCTTCCATTTGGGCGAGCTCATGCGGTGGATGAACTGGCCGTCATCGGACAGCAGGATCAGGCCGGTGGTGTCTTCATCCAGTCGGCCTATGCATTGCACATCGCGTGCGACCAGCGGGTGCGGCAGCAGGCTGTACACGCTGGGGTGGTGTTGCGGCTTGTGCGAGCATTCGTAGTTGGCTGGCTTGTTGAGCATCAAATAACTTTTTTCGCGGTATTGCCAGTCTGCCCCCGCGACGGTGAAATGCAGATCCTTAAGGTCGAACACCGCATCCGGGTCGTCGCAGATCTGGCCGTTGACGCTGACCTCGCCTTGATGGATGAGAATGCGGCACAGCTTGCGCGCGCCAAAGCCCTGCACGTGCAGCATCTTTTCCAGGGTGAGTGGTTTTGCCATGGCGAGCCTCAGCGCTTGCGGAAGGTCACTACCAGCACGTCGCGGTAAGCGGGCTGTGCGGGGTCGGTGACTTCAACCGGGGTGACACCATGCAGACAGCGCGTGTCATCGACGATGGCACAATCCAGTGGTGAGGTGAGGGTGAAACTGTCCAGTTCGCGCAGCTGCATGTCATGCATGGTGGTGGTGCCGCTGGAGACGTTGCGACGCTGCACCATCATCACCAGCACATAATCCACGCCATCGCGGTGTATGCCTTCGGGTGTGGGCTTGCCCAGCTCCTGCGGGCGTGGCTCGATGCGGAACTGATGCACCTCGATATGCCAGTCCGTATGCTGGCCCAGCTGGCTGAACAACTGATGGCAGAAGGTCAGCACCTGCTGCATGGTGTTGCCGCTGGCGACTTCCGTGGGCACGGCTGCGAAATGGCGTGCCACACCGCCGTTGAGCGGGTTGTAGTCCAGGCTCTGGTAATGCGGCTGATGGGGCTCGAGCTGGATGCCATGCGCCGTGGCGCTCAGCGTGGCATGCCGCCGTCGCCGGTAGCGGCCACCATCGGCCATGTAGGTGTCATGCGGCATGTCGTCCCAGCTGGCCGAGAACTGTGGCCAGTCGGTCAGTTGCTCCGGCGCCAGCCAGTCACGCATCTGCCAGCCGGGCACGAATGCAAAGCCGGTATCGAGGATATGCTGGTTGAGCGCCTGCAGTGAATCTGCATGCGGGTTGGGTGGTAGTGCGGGTGTATCAGTCAAAAAGGTGTCCATGCCCATGCGGGCCTGCAATGTAAGGAACGAACAGCGTCAAGGTGCGCGGCGTTGTTCGGTGAAACGCACGATCACATAGGCGATCAATGCAAAAACGAAGAACACCAGCAGCAGCCAGGCGATGCCTTGCAGGGTGTCGATCACGGTACGATAGACCTCGATGATCCAGCGCTCGCTGGTCAGCTTGATCAGTTCGGCGTTCTTGTCCCAGCGCGCTGGCGTGATGTACTTCTCCAGCTCATGGATACGCACCCCGGAGGAGATGCCGATGATGATGACGGCGAATTTCAGGTACTTGAGCCAGGCATCGCTGATGGCGTCGTCTATGATGCGGCTGAGGATGCTGCCCCAGGAGGCACCGAACAGGCGCACCACCAGATAGGAGATACCGGCGGCAACCAGCAAGGTGACCAGCAACAGGGTGAGGAACATGGGTATCCTTATATCGATCGCAATTTATCAATGAGCTCAGGCAGGCAACCGCTTGCCAGCAAGTCAAATTCTAGCCAAATTCCAGCCATATCACCTGAATTTATCATGCTTGGGCAGCAGTGCACGTCAGGCATACACCGGGTTTGGTGAGCGTAGTACGCTTGGGCTAAACTGTAGGGCTATCTGCCAGACAATATGACGCCATGAAACAGATCACTTCGCGCGACAATCCGCAGTTCAAGCAGCTGAAAAAGATGGTGGAGCAGCCGCGTGCCCGGCGTGAGCAGGACCGTATCCTGCTGGATGGCGCCCACCTCATCGATGCCTATGTCGCCGAGGGGGGTGTTCCAGAGTTGCTCATCGTCGCGGATGGTGCCTGCAGTGAGGATGCGCAACATACCCTGAACGCCAATCCGGCTGTCGAGCAGCTGCATTTGCCGCCCGGTTTGTTCGCCGAGCTGTCACCGGTGGCCACGCCGACCGGTATCCTCGCGCTGGCGGTCACACCGCGTCTGCCGGTGCCAGCTGAACCCGTGTTCGCACTGTTGCTGGAAGACATACAAGACCCGGGTAATCTGGGTGCCATTCTACGCTCGGCCGCTGCAGCGGGCGTGGACGCCGTTTACCTGTCGGCCGCCTGTGCCGATGTGTGGTCGGCCAAAGTGCTGCGTGGCGGGCAAGGCGCGCATTTTCTGCTGCCCCTGCTGGAGCGTGCAGACTTGTGCGCACTGGCGACAGCGTTCAACGGCCAGGTGCTGGCCACCAGTCCGCATGGGGCTGCGCTATACACGCTGGACTTGAGGCAGCCGAGTGCTTTTCTGGTTGGTAACGAGGGCAAAGGCCTGAGCCCTGCCTTGATGGCTTGTGCCAGTGTCAGGGTGAGCATCCCCATGCCGGGTCGCATCGAGTCTCTCAATGCAGCGGCAGCGACGGCGATCTGTCTGTTCGAGCGTGTGCGGCAGCAAGCGAGTTAAGCCGATACCAACGCGCTGGCTTACAGCGCCAGGCCAGGCTTGCGGGACATCATGGTGGCGTTCGGTTCTGTACGCGGTTCCTGCGTGCCATGCCGCGCAGCTGCATACGTAGATGCCAGCCGAGTTGCACCAGCACATAGGCACTGATGGCACCCACCACGGCGAAGATGGCCAGTCCGGTCACCAGCGGCAAGCCGGCCCCTTGTAGCCAGTCCATGGCTTGATGCAGCCACTCCATGCTGGATATCATTTTGCCGGTGGTTTCGACCAGCGCCTCATCCAGGGTGTGTGACAGCACATCCGGTTCTGCCACCTGTGGTTTTCCGCCATGCACCCAAAGACCGACTTTATAGGCCAGCCAGTAAACAGGCGGAAAGGTCAGCGGGTTGGTGACTAGCGTGCCCGCCATGGCGATGCTGATATTGGCGCGCATGGCTACCGCGGTGGCCGCCGCAGCGATGAACTGCGCGATCGGGATCATGAAGCCGATGAACACCCCGATCGCAGCGGCTTTGGCCACCGAGTGGCGCTCGAAGCGCCACAAACGCCTGTCCTGCAGCAGGTGGCGGTGCGATTTGAGCCAGCGCGATTCAAGGATCTCGCTGCGCTTGGGCAGCCAGCGCGCTATTGATTTGAAGATGGGTGATTTAAACACGGGTGATTTGAAGTTGGGCGATTTCAAAATGGGTATCTGGACTGGTGCGTGGCCTGGGCGTTCAGTGCAGCCCGCTACTGGAAGCTATGACGCCTTTGGGCACGAATAGTTGCCCGGCATCGACCGCATCGAACTCATAACGCGCATTGCAGAAATCACAATGGATCTCGATGCGCTCCTGCTCGCTGAGGATGGAGGCGATCTCGTCCTGACCCAGCATGCGCAGCATGTCGCCTACGCTGTCACGCGAGCAGCTGCACTGGAAGCTGACGGCTTGCGTATCGAACAAGCGCACGGTTTCCTGATGGAACAGACGATGCAGCAGGGTGGTGGCGGGCAGGGTCAGCAACTCGGTGGCGGTGGCACTGTCGGCCAGCACGGTGATGCGCTGCCAGGCGTCCAGATCCTGTTCCGGCTGATCCGGCAGCTTTTGCAGCAGCATGCCGGCGGCGCTATGGGTGTCTGCGGTCAGCCAGATGCGCGTATCGATCTGTTCGGAGCGCTGCATGTAGTGTTCCAGCATGGTGCTCACGCTGTCACCTTCCAGCGGCACGATGCCTTGATAACTCTGGCTGCCATCCTTGGGGTCCAGCGTGATCACGAAATGCCCATTGCCGATCAGGCTGCGAAAATCCGCGTCGTCAGGCAGGGCTTCTGTCCATTTTGCCGTGGCGCGCATGCTGAGGTCTGCATTGCACTCCACCACCAGCAGCTTCAACGGCCCACTGCCCTGGATCTGCAGCACCAAAGCACCTTGCATCTTGAGTGTGGCGGCCAGCAGGGCGCCAGCGGCCATCAGTTCGCTGATGGTTCTTCTTAACACGGCAGGGTATTCATGGTGTTGCAGTGCATGTTGTATCGTCTGGTCCAGATGCACCAGGTTGCCCCGGATCGGGGTATGTTCAAACACAAAGCGTTGCAGTTGGTCGATGCGGTTCATGAGGCGGGGCGAGGAAAAAACGAAATCATAGCATCGCCAGCCGCACAGCACGGCCAAAAGTGACGGGGATGCAAGATGAACGTCGAAAGTATGGACACGCAAGGAAAGATGGACATAAAAAAAGCACAGCCGCTAGGCTGTGCTTTTGCCGGGATGCATCACTGCGAGTTTCAGCGCGGCGAGCGATCTAATGTGACGATCTGAGCGTGACGATCAGAAGTTGACGATCAGGGTGGCGCGCGCCGTGATCGGTGAGCCTGGGGTGATGTTGTTGTTATTGTGGGAATACAGCGCGTATTCCTTGTTGGTCAGGTTCTCGATGTTGAGCTGCAAGCGCATCCTGGGATTGATCTTGGCGAAGATCGCCGCATCGTAGCGCGTGTAGCCTGGCAGCACGGTGCTCTGGCTGGCGGTCGGCGTCGCGGCGAAACGGTCTGAAGTGCTGATCACACCGATGGCGGCGCCCCAGGTCTCGTTGAAATCGTAGCGGTTCCATAGCGAGAACATGCGGTCTGGGGTCAGTTGCAGCTCGGCGCCCTTGAGGATGGCCCCGGCGCCTGTGCCTTGTTGCTTGGTGATCTCGCCGTCCTGCAGGGTGATGCCACCGAACACGCTCCATTTGCTGGTCACGCGGCCAGCCAGGCCCAGTTCCAGGCCCTTGGTCTGCTGGCCGTCCAGCAGGATGGTCTGGCCCGGATTGTTGGGGTCAGCCGCGGCGATCTTTTCACGATCCAGCTTGAACAGGGCGGCTGTCAGCGACAGGTC
This sequence comes from Methylobacillus flagellatus, assembly GCF_005502435.1. GTDB lineage: Bacteria > Pseudomonadota > Gammaproteobacteria > Burkholderiales > Methylophilaceae > Pseudomethylobacillus > Pseudomethylobacillus flagellatus_A. The sequence continues at coordinate 391,193 of NZ_SCOU01000001.1, read as the reverse complement.
AGGGCGTATGTCCCACTTCACGCCCACTTCCTGGTTGATGAACTTTTCCGGGTCGAACGTGCTGTTGGCAAAGGTCAGGCCGCTTAACTGGTCGCCAGAGCGTGGTACGTAAGACTGGCTGTAGTTGGCATACACCGAGGTGTTCTGCATGGGCTTGAAGATCAGGCCGGCGCGTGGCGAGATCAGGTCGTCATTGCTGTCGAACTTGCGGGTCGGGTCACCGTTGGCTTTGGTCAGGTCGGTGTGTTTCACATCGAACTGGTCATAGCGCAGGCCGACGATGGCCTGCCATTTGGGTGACAGAATGATCTGGTCCTGCACATACAGGCCCAGGATGTCCGCCTGGCTGCTGCGGTTGATGCGCAGATTGTTGAGACTGATCGGGCCACTGAAGGTAGGCGAGGTGAACGAACCCGGCAGATTGTCATTGGCGGCATTCGGCGAGAAGCGGCGGTTATCGGTGTCCTGACGGCCCAGTTCCATGCCCACCAGCAGCTTGTGTTCGATCTTGCCGGTGTGTGCAGAGAAGATCAGGTCGGTCTGGTTGATCAGGTTCTCGCGTTCGGTCTCGTCGCGGTAGGCGCCGAATTGCACTTGACCTGCGTTGTTGATGGCGCTGCGGGCGAATACGTTCTGGTAGAACTTGTCGTAGTCGGCATAGCGCGTGCGGTTACGCAGGATGGTGCCGTTGTCGAACACGTGCTCGATCATGGCATTGAATGCGTTGGTCTCGGTCTCGGTCGGGCTCAGTCTGGCGTTGCCATAGAAGGTGTCGGTGTCGCCGATGCGGAACGGACGGTTGCCCTGTGCATTGTTGCCAGCACCGTTCACGGACGGCACGCCGCGGTCAGCCACGCGGTCGTCCTTGAAGTATTCGGCACCGATGACGATCTTGGTGCGCTCCGTGGCCTTGATGGTCAGGGTAGGGTTGATGCCATAGCGCTCCAGATTGACGCCGTCCCGGTAACTGTCCGAGTTTTCATACACGCCGTTGATACGGAAAGCCACATCGTCGCTGATGGCTTCGTTGAAATCGATGCTGGTACGCTTCTGGTTGTAGGCGCCATAGCTCACCGACAGCTCGCGTATCGGGTCCCAGCCTGCTTCTTTGGTCACGCGGTTGATCACGCCACCCGCGCCACCACGACCAAAGATCATGCCGTTCGGGCCTTTCAGCACTTCGATGCGCTCGGTGTTGTAAAAGTCGCGGTAGGTCTGCACGTCATCGCGTATGCCGTCCACGAACAGGTCGCCGGTGGTGGCGTTGCCGCGCAAGATCAGTGCATCACGATTGCCTTCGCCCTGCGCTGCCGTCACTCCGGGCACATAGCGTACTGCTTCGCTGACGCTCTGTATGGACTGGTCCTTGATGACATCCTGGGTGATCACGCTGATGGATTGCGGGGTGTCGATGAGCGGGGTATCGGTTTTGGTGGCGGTGCTGCTGGAGCGCGTGGCGTAACCATCGGTGATCTTGTACTGATCGCCGACCACGTCCACCTGGGGCAGGGTCAGCGGCGCTGCTGCTTTGGCCGCTGCCTTGCTGTCCGTGTCCGTTCTGGCCGTCCCCGCTTTGGTCTCGGCTGCAGGCTTCTCTTCCGCACTGAGTAAGGGGCTATAAATGAACATGCCGCTCATCAGAGCGGCAACAGGAAGTAGTTTGAATGGTGGCCTAGGCACGATCACATCTCTTGTCAGTGTAAAGAAATGTAAATCTTATTGAAAATACGAATAGTTTTCAACTAGATTATTGCGCGCCAACCATTTGACTGCTGATTTAGTGTGCATCCACCCGGATACTGCGTTGCTGAGGCACTTGTTCCAGCTTCCAGTGTGCCAATGCCCATTGCCACAATTCCATGCTGGGCGCGCGTTGCAGCGCTTGCGGGACCAGTTGGCCAAGAAAGCGCAGACAGTGCCACAGATTGGTTCCGGCATTTGTGCTGTCCAGTGGCTTTGCCAGGGTCTGTTTGCTGAGTTTTTCGCCCGCTGCATTGCTGGCGACAGGGACATGCGCATAGTGCACCTGGCTTAAGCCCAGCAGCTGTTGCAGGTAACGCTGGCGTGCCGTGGAGTCCAGCAGGTCCGCACCGCGCAGCACATGGCTGATCTGCTGTTCTGCGTCGTCCACCACCACTGCCAGCTGATAGGCATACAAGCCATCGGCACGCTTCAGCACAAAATCGCCGATGGCCGTGTCCAGTCGCTGCGACTGCAGGCCCTGAACTGCGTCCACGAACTGGATAGCGCGGCTATCGGTCAGCACGCGCCAGGCACGCGCCTGCTTGCCCGCAGGCAAGCCGTGACGGCAGGTACCCGGATAGACCAGACCTTCTATACCCTGCAGTGCTGAATTACCTTGAAGCGCTGAATGCAGTGTGACGGAGTCGGCGATCTCTTTACGGCTACAGCCGCATGGATACGCCAGGCCTTGCGCCTGCAAGGCAGCCAGCGCGGCCTGATAGGCGTGGTTGCGCTGACTCTGGTACATGACAGGACCATCCCAGCTGAAACCGTAGGCTTCCAGCGTGCGCAGGATTTCATCGGCTGCGCCACTGACCACGCGCGGCGTGTCCAGGTCTTCCATGCGTACCAGCCACTCGCCGCCCTGCGTGCGCGCTTCCAGGTAGCTTGCAGTGGCGGCCACCAGCGAGCCGAAATGCAGTGGCCCGCTAGGCGAGGGTGCAAAGCGGCCGCGATACATTCAGTGGACCTGCTCCAGATAGGGCGGGATGTGCCAGCTGTGCAGCTGGCGGCCCAGCAGCGTCAGTTCGCAAGCCATGCGATCCGTGCCGTTGGCGCTGAGCTCGAATTGATAGGTGCGTTGCAGCTGTACATGGCCACGGCTGTTGCGGCCCAGGCGCAGTTTGTTACAGGCCACGGTTTCGTCCAGAAGCTGCAGGCTGTAGCGTGCCGCCAGCTCCTTACCCAGTATCACGGCATTGTCGCGGCTGGCGATGCTATCCATCCAGTACAAGGCGGTCAGGGCTAAGGCGATGATCAGGTAGATTTCCATGGCTGGGGCTGTTCTGCTGCAAGGCTGAGTGGGAGCCACATCATAAAGATTGTGGGGCTTTGCCACAACTTGCGGCGATATGGTCCAAATTCAAGTCTGCAGGCGGGCCTTGCTGTTTTCATGCTGTCTGGTTCGCTTCTTGTCTAGCGGTTACAGGTTTAGCGGCTACAGGTTTAGCGGCTACAGGCGCGCTGCCTGCGACGCTATGCCTACTATTGACGTTAGCCAGGATTATTGAGACCTTAGCTACCTGCCTCCCACATCAAGAATGCGCAATGAACGAATTCCTGCAGTTGCTCGAGCAATTTGGACTCATCATCGTCTTTCTCAATGTGTTCCTGGAGCAGATCGGCCTGCCCATCCCGGCATACCCCATGCTGCTGGTCACCGGCGCCATGGCCAGCACGGCTGACTTCTCCGCTGCAGGGCTGTTGTGCACGGCCATACTGGGCGCATTGCTGGCGGATATGTTCTGGTTCTTCGCTGGCCGTCGCATCGGCCGCAGAGTGTTGGGCAAGCTGTGCCGCATATCCTTGTCGCCGGATTCCTGCGTGCGGCAGACCGAATCCCTGTACCTCAAGGTTGGCCCATCTTCACTGTTGTTCTGCAAGTTCGTGCCCGGCTTTGCTTCCATCGCCGGGGCGCTGGCGGGCGCTTTAGGCACCCGGCTGTGGGTGTTCATCCTGTTTGATGCCCTGGGGGCGGCCATCTGGGCGGGTTCTGCCATCCTGCTGGGTTCCTTGTTCGACACAGCCATCAACGAGCTGCTGGACATGCTGGTGGCCATGGGCAAATGGGGAGCGATGCTGTTGGGCTTGGCCTTGGCCGTGTTCATCGCCAAGAAATGGTGGGAGCGTTACCACTTCCTTAAAGAGCTGCGCATGGCACGCATCAGCGTGAGCGCCTTGAACGAAATGATAGAAGGGGGCATGAATCCGGTCATCATCGACACGCGTTCTGCTTTGCAGGCCGAGGAAGGCTGGATCCCCGGCGCGCGCTTCATCGGCGTCGATCAACTGGATCAGCTGGGCGATGATATCGACCCCGAGCAGCACATCATCCTGTATTGCTCCTGTCCCAATGAAGTCACCGCCGCCAAGGTCGCCAAAGCGTTCATGAACAACGGCTATTACAAGGTGCGGCCATTGGCGGGCGGGATCGACGCCTGGGCAGCGGCAGGGTATACGGTGGCGAGAAAGGCGCCGGAGCCATCCTGAACACTGAGGCGGATGCCGGTCAGGCATGGCATGCAAAGCGGTTCATGCAATACTTGCAAAGTGCACCATGAAAGTGCGCCGCACTATGTAGCGCACAATAGATGTGCAGCATTGAGAGCCGGTGTTAAAAAAGGCTTTTTGAATCAACAAAGTGAAGGCTGGCCTGCTTTTTGCAGGCGTAATGCCACTTTTTGTTCACTTTGTGATAAACAGAACACCATAAAAATATCAAATCACGCTTTGGAGGAGTCAACATGGAAGCATTGCAATCGGGGGGAGATGTCCTTTTTGTGCTGTTGGGCGCCATTATGGTGCTTGCCATGCACGCAGGGTTTGCTTTTCTGGAAGTCGGTACCGTCAGGCGCAAGAATCAGGTCAATGCGCTGGTCAAGATCATGGTGGATTTTTCCATCTCCACCATCGCCTATTTTTTCATCGGTTACAGCATCGCCTATGGCATCGGGTTTCTGCAGGGGGCGGAAGCGCTTTCTGCCAAGAACGGCTATGACCTGGTCAAGTTCTTCTTTCTGCTGACCTTTGCAGCGGCCATTCCGGCCATCGTCTCGGGTGGCATCGCAGAACGCGCCAAGTTCAACCCGCAACTCGCCGCCACCTTTCTGCTGGTCGGCTTTGTCTATCCCTTCTTTGAAGGCATCGTCTGGAACGGTCAGCTCGGTTTGCAGGACTGGCTCAAAGCCACCTACGGTGCGAGTTTCCATGACTTTGCCGGTTCGGTGGTGGTGCATGCCATGGGTGGCTGGATCGCGCTGGCGGCGGTGGTGCTGCTCGGTGCGCGTGCTGGCCGCTATGGCAAGGACGGCCGTCTGCATGCCTTCCCGCCATCCAATATCCCGTTCCTGGCGCTGGGCGCCTGGATCCTGACCGTGGGCTGGTTCGGCTTCAATGTGATGTCTGCACAATCCATCACCGGCATCACCGGCCTGGTCGCCATGAACTCGCTGATGGCGCTGGTAGGCGGTACGCTGGCCGCCTTGCTGTTCGGCAAGAACGACCCCGGCTTTGTGCACAATGGCCCATTGGCCGGCCTGGTGGCCGTGTGTGCCGGTTCGGATGTGATGCATCCACTGGGTGCGCTGGCTACCGGCCTGGTGGCGGGTGCCTTGTTCGTCTGGGCGTTCACGCTCACACAGAACCGCTGGAAGATCGATGATGTGCTGGGGGTGTGGCCTTTGCACGGCCTGTGTGGTGCCTGGGGCGGCATCGCCGCGGGTATCTTCGGTGCCACCACACTGGGTGGCATGGGCGGTGTGAGCCTGACCGCGCAACTGATCGGTACCGGCCTCGGCATCGTGGTGGCGGTGGCAGGCGGCTTTATCGTGTACGGCGCGCTGAAAATCATCGTCGGTATCCGCATGGACGCAGAAGATGAATACCTGGGTGCTGATCTGGCCATTCATAAGATCGCGGCAACACCAACTTCGGCAGGTGGTAGCGAGGATTGATGCCTAGCCTAGCTGCTTGCCGTGCCGCCAGCCGCTTGATCAAAAGCCAGGGCTTGGCCCTGGTTTTTTTACGTCATTATTTTCAATACATCACTTTTTAATTTATTACTAGACGACTGGTCTAGTTGTGTGGAATACTGTTGAACATGAATTCCCCAGAGCCAACTTCCAAGCACCTCGACACCCGTCAGCACATCCTTGTGACTGGCAAATCCGTGATCCTGGGCAAAGGCTTCACTGCGGTTGGTCTCAACGAGTTGCTCACCCGTGCTGGCGTGCCCAAGGGCTCGTTCTACCATTATTTCAAATCCAAGGAACAGTTTGGCGTGGCCTTGCTGGCCGATTATTTTGAAACCTATCTGGAGCGCCTGGATAAAACCCTAAGCCCGGAGCGGGGCGCCGCCGCCAGCTTGCATGCCTACTTCCAGAACTGGCTGGACAGCCAGTGCAGCGACATCACCGAAGACAAATGCCTGGTGGTCAAGCTGAGTGCGGAAGTGACCGATCTCTCCGAGGCCATGCGCATCACCCTGCAGGAAGGCACGCAGCGTGTGATCAGCCGTCTTGCCGAGTGTTTGCAGGCCGGTATGGCGGCAGGGGAGTTCGCTGCGGTGCTGGACGCGCAGCAATCGGCCCGCGAGCTTTATTACATGTGGATAGGCGCCACCTTGCTGACCAAGGTCGAGCGTACACGCGCTGCGCTGGAATGCGCGATGGCGGCTACCGTGACGCGCCTGCAGATCCAGCCCGTGGAGGCCTGATCGTGTTGTCTGATTGTGTTGCTTGGCGGATGTCATGCTGGATACGCTGAGGCCGCCGTTTTTTTTTGGCTGATTTACTAGCCGACTGGTCTAATAAATCATGCTGATCGCCGCATCAAACCAAGATTGAACCGTTTTAACGTTAATGAACATCCTATTTTTATTTTACCAATGGAGCTTTGAATGTTGAATTTTGATTATTACAACCCCACCCGCATCGCCTTTGGTCAGGGCAAGGTCGCCGAACTGGCCAACTTGGTGCCTGCCAACGCGCGCGTGCTGGTGCTGCTGGGCGGTAATAGCGCATGCAGCAACGGCACGTTGGCCGAAGTGCGTGCGGCGCTGGGCGCGCGTTATGTCGAAGAATTCTCTGGTATCGAGCCTAACCCGCAATATGACACGCTGATGCGTGCCGTCGCGCAGATCAAGGCCAATAAGCTGGATTTCCTGCTGGCAGTGGGTGGCGGTTCGGTGATCGACGGCACCAAATTCATCGCGGCTGCGGTGTACGCAAACGACGAGCCCTGGAACATCCTGCTCAAGCACGGCGCTAATGTAGAAGCCGCCATGCCCTTCGGTAGTGTGCTGACCCTGCCGGCGACCGGTTCCGAGATGAATAACGGTTCTGTGATCAGTCGTGGTTCGGACAAGCTGTTCTTTACCAGTGAACAGGTGTTCCCCTTGTTTTCCGTGCTGGACCCGACACGCAGTTACAGCTTGCCGCCCAGACAGTTGGCGAATGGCGTGGTGGATGCTTATACCCACATCATGGAGCAGTACCTGACTTACCCGGTGGAGGCACGCGTGCAGGACCGCTTTGCGGAAGGTCTGCTACAGACCCTGATCGAGATCGGCCCCAAGGTAGTGGAAGCCCCGCACGATTACGACACCCAGGCCAATTTCATGTGGGTGGCGACGCTGGCCCTGAACGGCCTGATCGGGGCAGGGGTGCCGCAGGACTGGGCGACCCACATGATAGGTCACGAGATCACCGCCTTGCACGGCCTGGACCATGCGCAGACGCTGGCTATCGTTTTGCCAGCCATGCTGAGCGTGCGCCGCGCAGACAAGCGCGCCAAGTTGTTGCAGTATGCTGCACGCGTCTGGCAGTTGACCGAAGGCAGTGAGGAGGCGCGCATCGATGCCGCCATCCAGCGCACGCGTGAATTCTTCGAAAAACTGGGTGCTAAAACACGCTTGTCTGACTACCAGATCGGGCAGGAAGCCATCCCTTCCATTCTGGCTCAGCTGGAAGCGCATGGCATGGTGATGCTGGGTGAGCACCAGAACGTCAGCCTAGACAAGAGCCGTGAAGTGTTGCTGGCGGCAGCTTGATGTGATTGCTGATCTATAAGCTGTAACATTTTGTTCTGTATGAGATGGCCAAGGGTGAAATCGCCGGGTTTAAGGCGGGATACCAACCCTGGTGCAGCGGCTCCGGTGTTGCAGCACCAGCCCAGCCGGGAAACTTTTTTGCTGCAGCGCTTGCCTATCCTTGTGAATGAAGCATGCTCGGTGTCCGGCTTGCCGGGTACCGAACATGGGCTGTCTATATATGCACTGCTTAATATGGACTGCTTAGCTTATATGGACTGCTTGGCCTAGCTGGCGATACGCTGTCACGCGCCAGGCATGGTTCATTCACGGTTTTGATCAGGGTGCTTGCCATGGGCCCTGATCTGCGGACGCACTGTGAGTTCCTCCCCCTTTCACGCAGTGCGTCCGTATCTCTTCTGGAGTTCTATACATGAAAGCAGTTGGTCTAAAGCGTTACCTGCCCATCACCGATCCCGATGCTTTGCTCGATATCGAGCTGCCCAAGCCGGTTGCCAGCGGTCGCGACCTGCTGGTGCAAGTGCAGGCCATCGCGGTCAACCCGGTGGATACCAAAGTGCGCAAGCCCAAGGACAAGGTGGAATCCACGCCGCGTGTGCTGGGTTGGGATGCAGCCGGGGTGGTGGTGGCGACCGGCCCGGAATGCCATTTGTTCGAGGTGGGTGATGCAGTCTATTACGCGGGCGACATCACGCGTCCGGGCTGCAATGCCGAATATCAACTCATGGACGAACGCCTGGTGGGCCATCGTCCATCCACCTTATCCGTCGAACAGGCGGCGGCTTTGCCTTTGACGGCGATCACCGCCTGGGAGGCCTTGTTCGATCGCCTGCCCATCGCGCGCGATCCGGCGGCCAATGCGGGCAAGACCATCCTGATCATAGGCGCCGCCGGTGGGGTGGGGTCCATCGCCATCCAGCTTGCCCGCCAGGTAGCCGGGCTGACGGTGATCGCCACCGCCTCGCGGCCTGAGTCCGCTCAGTGGGTGCGCGAACTGGGTGCCCAGCATGTGGTGGATCACCGTGCAGCGCTGGCCGATCAGCTGGCCGGCTTGGGGTTTCCCTGGGTGGATTACATCCTCTGCAACAATGACACCGATGCTTATTTCCCGGTCATGGCCGAGCTCATCAAGCCGCAGGGGCATCTGTGTTCCATCGTGGAAACGGCACAGCCGGTCGATCTGGATCTGCTGAAGAGCAAGAGCGCCAGCTTCGTCTGGGAATTCATGTTCACACGTGCCATGTACCGCACCGAGGACATGCAACAGCAGCACGCGATCCTGCAGGAACTGGCTGCTCTGATCGATGCCGGCACGTTGAAAAGCACGCTGAATCAGGTGATGCGGCCCATCAATGCTGCGAACCTGCGTGCCGCGCACGCCCAGCTGGAGGCCGGTCAGACCATAGGCAAGCTGGTATTGGCTGGCTGGGCCTAGCTCTATGCTTAAGTTCCGGGCCTAGCTCTGGGCTCTGGGTTTTGCTCTGGCCAGTGCCTGGCCGCTCTGGTAACAGCCTGGGCTGGTTCGCGTGTGCCGCCCGGCTGAGGTAAAATGGCTGATTAAGCTCAATATTGTTGATGTGCCATGTCTGATTCGCCTTTTATGCCTCAAATGTTTGCCTACGATTCCACGCTGCGTGATGGTGCGCAAGCGCAGGGCATCTCCTTCTCGGTCGAAGACAAGTTGAAGATCGTCCAGCGTCTGGACCAACTTGGCATCAGTTATATCGAGGCTGGCAACCCAGGCTCCAACCCCAAGGACATGGAGTTCTTCCAGCGCATAGGCGAGCTCAAACTCAAGCACGCCAAGATCATCGCCTTCGGCAGCACGCGCAAGGTCAAAGCAGCGGTGGAGTCCGACAACAACCTGCGCTCCCTGCTGGCTGCCAACACGCCTGCTGTGGCCATCTTCGGCAAGAGCTGGGATTATCAGGTCACCGACATCCTGCGCACCACGCTGGAAGAGAACCTGGCCATGATCGCGGACACCATCGCGTTCCTGAAAGGGCATGGCAAGGAAGTGGTGTTCGATGCCGAACACTTTTTCGATGGCTACAAAGCCAATGCCGATTACGCCATGCAGAGCCTGCAGGCGGCAGCCGGGGCGGGCGCTGATGCGCTATGCCTGTGTGATACCAACGGCGGCACTTTTTCCAGCGAGATCCACGCCATCACTGCGGCAGTGGTGGCGCGTTTCCCCAAGGTGCAGATCGGTATCCACTGCCACAACGATTCCGAGATGGCCGTGGCCAACTCGGTGGCGGCGGTGCAAGCCGGTGCGCGTCAGGTACAGGGCACCATCAACGGCATAGGCGAGCGCTGTGGCAACGCCAATCTGTGCGCCATCATCCCCAATGTACAACTCAAGCTTGGGCTGGCCTGCATCCCGCCTGAGAGCATGGCCACGCTGACCTCGACCGCGCGCTACGTCAGCGAGATCGCCAACGCCACCTTCAACGAAAAGGCCGCCTATGTAGGCAATGATGCCTTTGCGCACAAGGGCGGCATGCACATCGATGCGGTCACCAAGAACCCCATCTCCTACGAGCACATCAACCCGGAACTGGTGGGCAATGCGCGCCATATCCTGGTGTCGGAAGTGGCGGGCCGCAGCGCCTTGCTGGCGCGCATGCACCGTGTAGACCCTACGCTGGGCAAGGATTCGGACGAGACCAAACTGGTGCTGGAAAAACTCAAAGAGCTGGAACATGAAGGCTATCAGTTCGAAACCGCAGAAAGCTCGTTCCAGTTGCTGGTGCGCAAGCTGCTGGGCAAGCATCAACCGTTCTTCGATCTGCATGAATACAAGGTCAATATCCACGAGCCCGCGCTCAACCGCATGAACTCCTCGGTCACCATCAAGATCTCCGTGGATGGCCAGCAGGAGATCACGGCGGCCGAAGGCGACGGCCCGGTCAATGCGCTGGACAAAGCCGTGCGGCGTGCGCTGGAGCGTTTCTATCCTGCCATCAAGGACATCAAGCTCACCGATTACAAGGTGCGCGTGCTGGATTCCGATCAGGCTTCTGCCGCCAAGGTGCGCGTGCTGATCGAATCGCGTGACCAGTTCGAAGGCTGGACCACCATAGGCGTATCCACGGATATCATCGATGCTTCCTGGCGGGCGCTGATCGACTCCATCGAATACAAGCTGGTGCGTGATCAGGAGCGACTGGCGCTTACGGCCTGAGCCTGCACCGGTTGTCGGCCAGCTACGTCAATCCTGGTTGCGGTCCACGGGCTTCAGCAATACCAGCTTCAGTTGCTCCTGATCCACCGGGTGCAAGGTGAACTGCTGGAAGGTGATGTCGCCTAGCTGCGGGTGATGGAAGCCACGTTCGCCACCCTGGCGTTCCAGCACATCGTGCTGTTGCCAGAACAGCGCGAATTCCGGGCTGCTCTGGGTCAACTCATTCACCAGGCGTTGCAGGGCCGGTTCTTCCAGGCGGCTGCGGCAATCCGCGCGGAATTCCGCCACGATGCGCTTGGCACGCACCTCCCATTGGTCCACCAGTACCCGCGCTTCGGGTAGCAGAAAGACGAAGCGCAGCAGGTTGGGGCGTTGCGGGTTTTGCTGGTCCACCACATCCAGCCAACCCGTGAACAATTCAGCTGCATGGGTGTTCCAGGCCAGCAGGTCCCAGGTGCGACCCATCAGGTAAGCCGGGATCTGCATGTCCGCCAGCATGGCCACCAGGATCTGCGGCGCTTCATCCAGCTCGTCATGGCTGCTACCGGCCGGATCTCGCCTGTCCGCCATCTCGAACAGGTAATCGCGTTCCGAGCGCGTGAGTTTCAGCACTTGTGCCAGGCGGTCCAGCACCTCGGCAGACACGTTGACCTCGCGTCCTTGTTCTATCCAGGTGTACCAGGTGGGGCTGATGCTGGCCAGTTGCGCCACTTCCTCGCGGCGCAGGCCTTGCGTGCGGCGTCGGCTGCCTGCCGGAAAGCCGAAATCCTGCGGCGCACAGCGTTGCCGCAGTACCTGCAGGAAGTCGCCAAGTTCTTTGCGTCTGGTATCCATGATGCTCTCAGGGTGTTAATTCCAGTACTAGTATAAACGCTATTATTGTAAGGGTATTCATACTTGGTTATGCTGTGCGCCTGTGATGCTGCTATAGCAGATGTTTTGCTGTAGAGAGTGTGTTCAAGTATCTGTTTTTAAGAGGAGTTGTCATGGCTGGTAAAACGCTTTACGACAAATTGTGGGATTCCCATGTGGTGCGCGAAGAATCGGATGGCACCTGTCTGCTGTACATCGACCGTCATCTGGTGCACGAAGTGACCAGCCCGCAGGCCTTTGAAGGCATGCGTCTGGCGGGCCGCAAACTGTGGCGCGACAGTTCGGTGGTGGCCAACCCCGACCACAACACGCCGACCAAGGACTGGGACAAGGGCATCGAAGACCCAGTATCGCGTCTGCAGGTGGAAACCCTGGACAGCAATATCAAGGAATTCGGCGCGCTGGTGTACTTCCCGTTCAAAAACGTGAATCAAGGCATCATCCACGTGATCGGCCCCGAGAACGGGACCACCTTGCCCGGCATGACCGTGGTGTGTGGTGACAGCCATACCTCCACGCATGGCGCGTTCGGTGCGCTTGCGCATGGCATCGGCACCTCGGAAGTGGAACACGTGCTGGCCACGCAGACGCTGATTGCCAAAAAGGCCAAGAGCATGCTGGTCAAGATCGACGGTGTGCTGGGTGCTGGCGTGACCGCCAAGGACGTGGCGCTGGCCGTGATTGGCCGTATCGGCACCGCAGGCGGTACCGGCTATGCCATCGAGTATGCAGGTTCGGTGATCCGCGGTCTGTCCATGGAAGGCCGCATGACGGTGTGTAATCTGGCTATCGAGGCCGGTGCACGTTCTGGCATGGTGGCGGCAGACGACAAGACCGCCGCCTATCTCAAGGGCCGTACCCATGCACCCAAGGGTGCCAACTGGGACGCCGCTGTCGAGTACTGGAAGACGCTGCATTCCGATGCAGATGCCGTGTTCGACGCCGTGGTCGAGATCAATGGCGCCGAGATCCAGCCACAAGTGACCTGGGGTACCTCGCCCGAGCAAGTGCTGCCCATAGGCGCCACTGTGCCGGACCCGAGCAAGGAAACCGACCCGACCAAGCGCACCAGCATCGAGAATGCGCTCAAGTACATGGGCCTCACTGCCAACATGCCGATCAGCGACATCAAGCTGGACAAGATCTTCATCGGCTCCTGCACCAACTCGCGTATCGAGGACTTGCGTGCCGCCGCTGGTGTGATCAAGGGCCGCAAGGTTGCCAGCAGCATCGCGCTGGCACTGGTGGTGCCAGGCTCTGGTCAGGTCAAGCGTCAGGCCGAAGAAGAAGGTCTGGACAAGATCTTCACGGAAGCCGGTTTTGAGTGGCGTGAACCCGGTTGCTCCATGTGTCTGGCCATGAACGCCGACCGTCTGGCACCAGGCGAGCGCTGTGCCTCCACCTCCAACCGCAACTTTGAAGGCCGTCAGGGCCCAGGTGGGCGTACTCACTTGGTTAGCCCGGAAATGGCAGCGGCTGCCGCGATCGCCGGTCACTTCGTCGATATCCGCAGCCAGGCATAAGATAAGCAGGTATAAGAAAGGAACCGACATGAAAGCATTTACGCAAGTACATGGGCTGGTTTGCCCGGTAGACCGCGCCAACATCGACACCGACGCGATCATCCCCAAGCAGTTCCTGAAGTCGATCAAGCGCACCGGCTTCGGCCCTTACCTGTTCGATGAATGGCGTTACACCAACTACGGCGAGCCCGGCATGGATTGCAGTACACGTCCGCTCAACAAGGATTTCGTGCTGAACCAGCCACGCTATCAGGGTGCGCAAGTGCTGCTGGCACGCGACAACTTCGGTTGCGGCTCCAGCCGCGAACACGCGCCCTGGGCGATTGATGATTACGGCTTCCGTGTGGTGATCGCGCCTTCGTTCGCCGACATCTTCTTTGGCAACTGCTACAAGAACGGCATCCTGCCTATCGTCGCTTCGGCAGAGATGGTGGATCAGCTGTTCGCCGAATGCTTCGCCAACGAAGGCTACAAACTCAATGTCGATCTGGAGTCGCAGACCGTGACCTTGCCGTCCGGCGCCTCGTTCAAGTTCGACATCACGCCGCACCGCAAGCACTGCCTGCTGAACGGGCTGGACGAGATCGGCCTGACCTTGCAGCATGCCGATGCGATCAAGGCGTTCGAGAACAAGCATAAAGCCACGCAGCCCTGGCTGTTCGCATAATTCGATAATTGAAGGAATTGAAAATGAAGATTGCAGTTCTGCCAGGTGATGGCATCGGCCCTGAGATCATGACGCAGGCGATCCGCGTGCTGGATGTGTTGCGCGCAGAAGGCCTGGACATGGAGTTCGTGGAAGCGCCACTGGGCGGCGCGGGCTATGACGCCTACGGCCATCCGTATCCGGAATTCACGCAGAAGATCTGCCGCGAAGCCGATGCCGTACTGCTGGGTGCCGTTGGCGGCCCGCAATACGACACGCTGGACCGTCCGCTGCGTCCCGAGCGTGGCCTGCTGGCCATCCGCAAGGATCTGGGCCTGTTCGCCAACCTGCGTCCTGCCGTGCTGTTCCCGGAGCTGGCCAATGCGTCCACGCTGAAGCCGGAAGTGGTGGCGGGCCTTGACATCATGATCGTGCGTGAACTGACCGGTGACGTGTACTTCGGTCAGCCACGCGGCATGCGCGTCAACGAAAACGGCGAGCGCGAAGGCTTTAACACCATGGTCTACACCGAAGCCGAAGTGCGTCGCATCGCCCACGTGGCGTTCGGCATCGCCATGAAGCGCCAGAAGAAACTGTGTTCTGTGGACAAGGCCAATGTGCTGGAAACCACCGAGTTCTGGAAAGAGATCGTCATCGACGTGGCCAAGGAATACCCGGAAGTGGAACTCAGCCACATGTACGTCGATAACGCCGCCATGCAGCTGATCCGTAACCCCAAGCAGTTTGACGTGATGGTCACCGGTAACATCTTCGGTGACATCCTGTCCGACGAAGCGTCCATGCTGACCGGCTCCATCGGCATGCTGGCCTCTGCCTCGCTGAACGAATCCAAGAAGGGCTTGTACGAGCCTTCGCATGGTTCCGCACCAGACATCGCCGGCAAGAACCTGGCCAACCCGCTGGCCACCATCTTGTCCGCCGCGATGATGATGCGTTACACCTTTAACAACGAAGCCGCCGCTGTGCGTATCGAGAATGCGGTCAAGAAGGTACTGGCCGCTGGTTACCGCACCGGCGACATCTTTGAGCCTGGCATGACGCGTGTGTCCTGTTCCGAAATGGGCGACCAAGTCGTCGCTGCTATGTGATCGCGTTTGACGCCTTGTAATCGCGTTCCCGCTTTGTAATTACCTTTACCGCTTTCATCCAAGGCGAAGAAAAGCCAGCTGGCCTCCACAAGAGACCACGCTGGCTTTTTGTTTATGCTGGTTGTTGGGCTCGTCGCCCCTGGCTGGCTTAGCCTTTACCTTCTTTGGCCATGTTGATGGAGTAGCGGGGGATCTCCACGACCAGATCAGCCTGCTGCACGATGGCCTGGCAGGAGAGGCGCGAGTTGGGCTCCAGGCCCCAGGCCTTGTCGAGCAGGTCTTCTTCCTGATCTTCCGCTGCTGGCAGGCTGGTGTAGCCTTCGCGCACGATGACATGGCAGGTGGTGCAGGCACACACCCGGTCACAGGCGTGGTCGATGTCGATGTCCTGCTCCAGCAGGTTCTCGCAGATGGATAAACCGGCGGTGGCTTCAAAGGCCGCGCCGTCCGGACAGAGTTCGACGTGAGGCAACACGATAATTTGCGGCATGACTAGAGTTCCAATGTGTTGAGGTGTTGGCCGGCCAGCGCCTGTTTCACCGAAGCGTCCATGCGCAGCGCAGCGAAGGCTTCGGTCGCATGGTTGAGCGCGTCACTGGCGGCTTTGATGGCATCGGCATCTTCGCCCTGGCTCAGGCTATGCAGCGTGGCCACGGCGGTTTCGATCTGGTGTTGTTGTTGTGGCGTGAGCAGTGTGGCGCCATCTTTCTGCAGCGCGGCGCTGATGGCTTCGATGAGGCGCTGCGCATCCACTTGCACTTCACGCAAGGCACGCGCCTGCTTGTCCTGTTCGGCGGAGCCGAAGGAAGCGCGCAGCATCTCGGTGATCTGGTCTTCATCCAGACCATAAGACGGTTTGACCACGATATTGGCCTCCACGCCGCTGCCTTGTTCGCGTGCCGTCACCGACAGCAAGCCATCGGCATCGACCTGGAAGGTGACGCGTATGCGTGCCGCACCGGCGGCCATCGGCGGAATGCCACGCAACTCGAAGCGCGCCAGTGAGCGGCAGTCCGACACCAGTTCGCGCTCGCCTTGCACCACGTGGATGCTCATGGCGGTCTGGCCGTCTTTGTAAGTGGTGAAATCCTGCGCGCGCGCCACCGGGATGGTGGAGTTGCGCGGAATGATGCGCTCAGCCAGGCCACCCATGGTCTCCAGGCCTAGCGACAGCGGGATCACGTCCAGCAACAGCAGGTCATCGTCACTGCGGTTGCCGGCCAGCATATTGGCTTGGATGGCAGCGCCCAGTGCCACCACCTTGTCCGGGTCGAGATTGGTAAGAGGCGCCTGGCCGAAGAACTCCGCCACCGCCTGACGCACTTGCGGCATGCGCGTGGCACCACCCACCATCACCACGCCCTTGATGTCACTGACTTCCAGGCCGGCATCGCGCAGTGCCTTGCGGGTGGGGCTGAGAGTCTTGGCTATCAGTTGGCGCGTCAGCTCGCTCAGGGTGGTACTGTCCAGCGTCAGGTCGATCACATCGCCGCTGCTAAGCAGGCTGGTGATGCGGGCTTCGGCATGATCGGTGAGCCATTCCTTGGCTTCGCGTGCCTTGGTCAGCAGCAAACGCGTGTCAGCTGCGCTCAACGGCGCGAGCTTGGCCTGTTCTAGGATCCAGCAATAGATGCGCTGATCGAAGTCATCGCCGCCCAGGGCAGAATCGCCATTGGTGGCCAGCACTTCGAACACGCCACGCGACAGGCGCAGAATGGAAATATCGAACGTGCCGCCGCCCAGGTCATAGATGACATAGACGCCTTCGGATGCATTGTCGAGGCCGTAGGCGACAGCTGCCGCCGTGGGTTCATTGAGCAGGCGCAAGACGGTCAGGCCAGCCAAGCGCGCCGCGTCCTTGGTGGCCTGGCGTTGTGCATCGTCGAAGTAGGCAGGTACTGTGATCACCGCCCCGGTCAGCTCGCCACCCAGGGCTTTTTCGGCGCGGGCTTTCAGGGTGCGCAGGATCTCGGCCGAGATCTCCACCGGGCTCTTGATGCCAGCGCGGGTTTCCAGTTGCACCATGCCGGGCGCATCCACAAAGCGGTAGGGCAGATGAGTGGTGACGCCGATGTCCTTGAGGCCGCGCCCCATGAAACGTTTGGCGGAGACGATGGTGTTGTTGGGGTCCAGGCTTTGTTGCGCCTGTGCCGGATAGCCCACGCTGACCTCGCCATCCGGGCGGTAATGCACGACCGAAGGCAGCAGGGCGTGGCCCTGTTCGTCGTGCAGCACGGTGCTCATGCCACTGCGCACGGTGGCGACCAGCGAATTGGTGGTGCCCAGATCGATGCCTACGGCAAGTCGGTGCTGGTGCGGGGCGGCGCTCATGCCGGGTTCGGCGATTTGTAACAGGGCCATGAGGGTTCAGTCTTCGTGTCTGGAGATGGCGTGCAGGATCTCGTCCTGCAGCTTGTCGGTAAAACTCAGTTTGCGCACGATGGCAGCGGCGGCTGGCCAATCCTGCGCTACGTCCAGGGCATGCTGCAAGTCTTGCTGCCATTGCTTGCCCGTGGTTTTGATCTCGTTTAGCAGGCTGTCCAGCGCTGCTATATCCGCATCTTCATTGGCATCTTCTATGGCTTCACGCCATTCCAGCTGCTGCATCAGAAAATCCGCCGGCATGGCGGTGTTGCGCTCTTCTTCGGTATCGATGTCATGCAGCTGCAACAGGTAGCGCGCACGCGCAGTCGGCTGTTTCAGCGTCTGGTAGGCGGTGTTGGCCTGCGTGGCCAGTTGCATGGAACGCAGGCGCTCGGCAGGCGGGCTGGAGGCGAAGCGGTCCGGGTGCACTTCCCCCTGGATCAGACGGTAGCGCTGGTTCAGCGCATCCAGATCGATGGCGAAGCGCGCAGGCAGGTCAAACAGCGCAAAGTGGTTTTGGGCAGGACGTGGTGACATAGGCGACGCGGGCAGGGCACACCGTGCTAGACGGTGAAACTTTCACCGCAACCACATTCACCCTTCACGTTCGGGTTGTTGAACTTGAAGCCTTCGTTAAGGCCTTCCTTGGTGAAGTCCAGCTCAGTACCGTCGATATAGACCAGGCTCTTGGGGTCGATGATGACCTTGACGCCATGGCTTTCGAACGCGAGGTCTTCCTCATGCAGTTCGTCCACGAACTCCAGCGTGTAGGCCATGCCCGAACAACCGGTGGTCTTGACGCCCAGACGCAGGCCTACGCCTTTGCCCCGGTTGTCGAGGAACTTGCGTACGCGGCTGGCAGCAGTTTCAGTCAGCGTGATGGCCATTGCTTATACAGCTTCCTTGGTGGCTTGATTACCAGCTTGATTTCTGGCTTGAGTCGAACCAGGTTGCTTGGACTTGAGGTCAGCAACGGCTGCCTTGATGGCATCTTCTGCCAGCACGGAGCAGTGGATCTTCACCGGCGGCAAGGCCAGCTCTTCCGCGATGGCGGAATTCTTGATCTCGGCTGCCTGATCCAGAGACTTGCCCTTCAGCCATTCAGTCACCAGCGAGCTGGATGCGATAGCCGAGCCGCAGCCATAGGTCTTGAACTTGGCATCTTCGATGATGCCAGCGTCGTTGACCTTGATCTGCAGCTTCATCACGTCGCCGCAAGCCGGTGCGCCCACCATGCCGGTACCCACATGCGGGTCGTTCTTGTCCAGGGAGCCCACGTTACGTGGGTTCTCGTAATGATCCAGTACTTTGTCGGAATATGCCATTTTGATGCTCCTTATTCAGTCGCGGTGAAATGTGAAATGTGAAACGTGAAATGTAAACCGCATGGGTTTCGCCTTTCACTTTTCACTTTTCATTTTTCACGGCATTTTAATTAGTGTGCTGCCCATTGGACGGAATTCAAGTCTATGCCGTCCTGATACATTTCCCACAGCGGCGACAGTTCGCGCAGCTTGCCGATCTTGCTCTTCATCAGGTCTATGGTGTAGTCCACATCTTCTTCGGTGGTGAAGCGGCCGATGGAGAAGCGGATCGAGCTGTGCGCCAGTTCGTCGGAGCGGCCCAGTGCGCGCAGCACATAGGAAGGTTCCAGGCTGGCCGAGGTACAGGCCGAACCGGAGGATACGGCAATGTCCTTGACCGCCATGATCAGCGATTCGCCTTCGACATAGTTGAAGCTGATGTTGAGGTTGTGCGGTACGCGTTGCTTGAGGTCGCCATTGACATAGACTTCCTCGATCTCCAGCAGGCCGTTCAGCAGGCGGTCACGCAGGCGGCGGATACGTGCGTTTTCAAGGTCCATCTCTTCACGTGCGATGCGGAACGCTTCGCCCATGCCGACGATCTGGTGTACGGGCAGGGTGCCGGAGCGCATGCCACGTTCATGGCCGCCACCGTGCATCTGTGCCTCGATGCGGATACGCGGCTTGCGGCGTACATACAGTGCGCCTACGCCTTTGGGGCCATAGGTCTTGTGTGCGGAGAAGCTCATCAGGTCGACTGGCAGTGTTTCCAGGTCGATGACGACCTTGCCGGTGGCTTGTGCCGCATCCACGTGGAAGATCACGCCGTGCTCGCGGCAGACATTGCCAATCGCGGTGATGTCCTGGATCACGCCGATCTCGTTATTGACCATCATCACCGAGGCCAGCACGGTGTCTGGACGGATGGCGGCCTTGAACTTGTCCAGATCGACCAGGCCGTCCGCTTCCGGTTGCAGGTAAGTGGCTTCGAAGCCCACACGTTCCAGCTCGCGCACCGCGTCGATCACTGCCTTGTGCTCGGTTTGCACAGTGATGATGTGCTTGCCCTTGCCGCTGTAGAAATTGGCTGCGCCCTTGATGGCGAGGTTGTTGGATTCGGTGGCGCCGGAGGTCCAGACGATCTCGCGCGGGTCGGCATTGACCAGCTTGGCCACTTCGTCACGTGCGTTCTCCACGGCTTTTTCTGCGGTCCAGCCGAAGCTGTGGCTGCGCGAAGCCGGGTTGCCGAAGTGTTCGGTCAGGAACGGGATCATCTTCTCGGCCACACGTTGGTCGATCGGCGTAGTCGCAGAGTAGTCCAGGTAGATCGGGGTATGTACGCTCATTGCTTTTCCTCAGACTGCAATCGCAGTTAGTCTTTTAAGTCGGTTCACTTCGCTCTGCAAGGTGTGCAGGAACGCGGTGATATGTTCTGTGGTGTTGTCCACGCCCAGGCTGACGCGCACGGCGCCACGCGCCAGGTCTGGCTGCACGCCCATGGCCAGCAGCACATGGCTGGGTTCGCCGCTGTCGCTGGAGCAGGCGGAACCACTGGCCACCGCAAAGCCTTTGCGGTCCAGCGCCATCACCAGCGTTTCGCCGTCGATCTCTGGTACGGCAAAGAAGCTGGTATTGGGCAGGCGTTCGGCACTGGCGCCGAACAGCTGCGCACCCAGGCTGGCGAGCCCGGTTTCCAGCTGCTCGCGCATCTGGCGCAAGCGCGCGGTGCGTTGCAACAGTTCGGCACTGACCAGTTCGCAGGCAGCGCCGAAGCCGACGATGGCAGCGAGATTCTCGGTACCGCTGCGCAAGCCTTTTTCCTGACCGCCACCCAGCAGTACGGGCTGGATATCGATGCGTTTATCCACGATCAGGGCACCTGCG
This sequence comes from Methylobacillus flagellatus, assembly GCF_005502435.1. Lineage (GTDB taxonomy): Bacteria > Pseudomonadota > Gammaproteobacteria > Burkholderiales > Methylophilaceae > Pseudomethylobacillus > Pseudomethylobacillus flagellatus_A. The sequence continues at coordinate 370,511 of NZ_SCOU01000001.1, read as the reverse complement.
CCTTGCGGACCGTTGATCTTGTGTGAAGACAAGGTCATGGCATGCACGTTCAGTGCGGCGAAATCCACCTTGATCTTGCCCAGTGCTTGCACGGCATCGGTATGCACTGACACACCGTGTCGACGCGCGGTCTCGGCGATGGCGGCGATATCCTGGATCACGCCAGTCTCGTTATTGGCCAGCATCACGGACAGCAGCAAGCTTTCCTTGTTGAGTACGGACTGCACCGCCGCTGCAGTGATGTTGCCATCCGCATCGACAGGCACCCGGCTCAATGCCCAGCCACGTGCCTGCATCGCCTCGGCAGGACGGGTGACACAGGGGTGCTCGATGCTGCTGATGGCGATATGGCCAATGCCTGCCGCCTGGCTGATGCCGGTGATGGCCAGATTGTTGGCCTCGGTGCCGCCGGCGGTAAAGATGACTTGCGATGGATGCGCACCGGCAGCCTGCGCGACCTGCGCTCTGGCCTGGTCGATGGCATGACGTGCAGCGCGCCCATAGGCGTGGCGACTGGTGGCATTGCCGTGTTGCTGGCTCAGGAACGGCAGCATGGCTTCCAGCACGCGCGTATCCAGCGGCGTTGTGCCGTTGTGATCAAAATAGTGGTTGGTGGCGCTCATGGACTCAGGCAGCGGCGATGTGCGCATCGATGATGGCGGCTACATTGCTTGTGGCGCCATGCGCCTGAGCAGCGGCTTTGCTGCTGGCTGCTTGACTGCCGGGCGCGCAGGCGCGGGCCGTCATGGTGATCTTCTTGCCTTCGCGCTGCGTGGCGACCAGATCGGCCAGCGACACGCCGGAAAGGTATTCGAGGATCTTGTGGTTGAGGCTGGCCCACAGTTCATGGGTCATGCAGCGCTTGTGGTCATGGCAGTTCTGTTCGCCACCGCACTGCGTGGCGTCGATGAGTTCATCGACAGCGGCGATGATCTGCGACACGGTGATCTCGTGAGGAAGTTTGGCCAGGCGATAACCACCACCCGGGCCGCGCACGCTTTTGACCAGGCCACCACGACGCAGACGGCTGAATAATTGTTCCAGATAGGAAAGCGAAATGCTCTGGCGCTCGCTCACGCCAGCCAGCGTCACGGGCTTGTCGGCGTCGTGCAAGGCCAGATCGAGCATGGCCGTAACGGCAAAGCGGCCTTTGGTGGTTAATCGCATTCGGTTTCCTAAAGTGTTCAGGCGGTAGAACCAGCTCCAAACCATCGCTTGAAACTACAGATCTGGCGCGGTTTTCACTAGCTGAAATCAGAGCTAGATTTTAAAATACCCTAACACTTTAGTCAACTATTTTGTTGAGATAGTTCACATCGAAAGCCTTGCCGACTTCGGCATCCGTGGCCACGTCAGCGCCCAGTTTGGCCAGTTGCTCGGTCATGGCCTGCAGCTTCTGGTCCTGTCTGGCGGCGTGGTCGAGCAGGGCGTGGATGGCCTTGGTCATCGGGTCGTTCATATTGTCGCTGACCGCATAGGCAGAGAAGCCGATCTTCTCGGCCATGTCATCACGTTGCTTGTGCTTGTCCTGATCTTCCAGGATGCGTGCCGGGATGCCGACCGCAGTGGCGCCTGCCGGTACATCCTTGACCACCACCGCGTTGGAGCCGATCTTGGCGCCTGCGCCTATGGTGATGGGGCCAAGTACTTTTGCGCCTGCGCCTATCACCACGCCTTGTTCCAGCGTAGGGTGGCGCTTGCCTTTGTTCCAGGAGGTGCCGCCCAGCGTGACGCCGTGATACAGCGTGCAGTCGTCATGGATGATGGCGGTTTCGCCAATCACGACGCCCATGCCGTGGTCGATGAACACGCGACGGCCTATGCTGGCGCCTGGGTGGATCTCGATGCCGGTCACCCAGCGCGCGAAGTGCGAGCTGAAGCGTGCCAGCCAGTACAGGCGTTGACGCCACAGCCAGTGCGACAGGCGGTGCATGAGCAGGGCGTGCACGCCGGGGTAGGTGGTGATGATCTCCCAGCGCGTGCGCGCGGCAGGGTCACGCTCGAAAACAATCGAAATATCTTCGCTGATCAGTTTGAACATAAGACTTTAGAGGCCCTCCGGTGGCCTGGGGTTCTGCGTGAGCTTCAATATGCCGCGCAGGATATTCACTTCTTCTTTTTCCAGCTGCGCACGCGCGTAGATACGGCGGATGCGCTGCCTGAGTTTTTTGGGATCGTTCGGGTCGAAAAATCCGATCTTGATCAGGGTTTGCTCCAGGTGGGTGTAAAAGCCTTCCAGCTCATCACTGGTCGCCAGCGGATTGGCAACGGTTGGCGTCACGGTGGACAGCCCGGCACTCATGCGCAGCTCATAGCACAGCACCTGTACCGCGGCGGCCAGGTTCAGCGAGGAGAACGCCGGGTTGGTCGGGATCATGGCCAGCAACTGACAGCGGTCCAGTTCGTCGTTGGACAAGCCGCTCATCTCGGTACCGAACACCAGCGCCACTTGTTGACCTTGAGCCGCGATCGAGCAGGCACGTTGTGCAGCCTCGCGAGCAGGCAGCAATTCATGCGACAACTGGCGCTTGCGTGCACTCAGGCCTATGGCCAGCGCGCAGCCATTCAAGGCTTGCTCCAGGCTGTCGCACACGATGGCGGTCTGCAACAGGTCCGCAGCGCCGGTGGCCATGGCCGTGGCATGCTCGTGCGGAAAGGCTTCCGGCCTCACCAGATAGAGCTGGTGCAGGCCCATGGTTTTCATGGCGCGCGCGGCGGCGCCGATATTACCGGGGTGGCTGGTTTGACACAGTACAATACGTAACTGGTCTAGCGACCGATCTGGCGACCGATCTAGCGGCTGAGCTTCAACTGACATGATATTTGGAGGTCGGGACGTTAGCCATTAAAATAGCATTTTAGCAGTTCTTTCAATCGCGCCCGCCGAATCGGCCGGGCATTAGCGGAACCCCACATGCATCCCATACTGACCAATGCCGTCAAGGCCGCCCGCCGTGCAGGCACCATCATCAACCGCGCTTCCCAGGACATCGGCGCGCTGCAGATACGCAGCAAGACCTATAACGACTTCGTCACCGAGGTCGATCATGCGGCTGAAGCCGCCATCATCGAGACCCTCAAGGATGCCTATCCTGATCATGGTTTCATCGGTGAGGAGAGTGGCGACACCAATGTGGATGCCGACAACGTCTGGATCATCGACCCCCTGGATGGCACCACCAACTTCCTGCATGGCCTGCCGCAATACTGTATCTCCATCGCGCTGCAACAACAGGGGCAGCTGACCCAGGCCGTGGTCTACGACCCGAACCGTAACGATCTGTTCACGGCCACCAAGGGCCGTGGCGCGTTCCTCAATGATCGCCGTATCCGCGTCAGCAATCGCGCCAAACTACAGGACTCGCTGATTGGCACCGGTCTGCCATTCCGTGACTTCACACATCTGGAGGCGTATCTGGGTATGTTCAAGGACATGATCAAAAAAACCGCTGGACTGCGGCGTCCTGGCGCTGCGGCGCTAGATCTGGCCTATGTGGCTGCCGGCTGGTATGACGGTTTCTGGGAGATCGGCCTGTCCAAATGGGACGTGGCAGCAGGCGGCCTGCTGATCCAGGAGGCCGGTGGCATGGTGGGTGACTTTGAAGGTAATGAAGGCTGGCTGGAGACCGGCAACATCGTGGCCGCCAACCCCAAGGTGTTCGCGCAGATGATCCAGTTGCTGGCACCGCACCTGACGGAACAGCTTAAATCACGCTAAGGCTCGCATGCTGTCAAACCGGCGCTCGCTGGTTTGATGGCAACACGCCGTCAGCGCATGAAATGAGTCGCTTTGTCAGTTGGAGCGGCTTGAGGCCAGCTCACACGCAATCGCAAAAAGCGGTGATGGTGCTGACCAGCCGCTGACGTTCGGCCTGATCGTTGGATTCCTTCAACTTGGATTCTTTCATAAGCGCCAGTTCGATCAGCGCAGTGGCCGCATGTTGTTCGGCGATCAGTTGGGAACGCAGGTCGGTCAATCTGCTGTTGTCGACCGGATGTAACATGGCTTGCATCAAAACACTCCTTTTGGGAATTCAAATTACACACTGAAGGATATTCAGTGCTGTCTGTGATTCGTTTCTGTGGAAATGATTCACATCATTCAATCAAAAAACTGCGCACAGCTTGCCGCTGGCATGTGGCGATGTCATGAAATCCTCATGACAGTTGGCTGGCGTACGCTGTTCGCACACACCACACATGGCATCGAGCAGTAGATGCAGCTAACGTGCCACAGCTGTTGGCGATGACACCTGCGTTCCGTTATGGCTTGACTCATCGCTTGCTTGGGCCTCGCAGCACCAAGCTCCATCTCACCAGGCGGGCTCAAGCCGAATAAGGGCTGACCGCTTTGTGCATCAAGTGACAGTTTTTGTCATATCGATGACCAGCTGACACCGCTGGTCCTGCGCTGACCAGCCGCGTCAGCCAGCCAGCGGCTTATGGTCATCTGCACAGACCACTGCATTCATCGGCTCTTGCAGCTTCAAACCGCGCCAGATCAGGCTTTTCAGCCATACCCAGCATTGAAATTCCCCATTGGCACAGAGCTTGCCTATGTCCACTCGTAATGAGTTAAAGGGCAGGTCGGATGTGGCAACGTATCAAACAAAGTGCAGTGCGGCGCAGTATCAACAGAACCCCCGTCAGTGCACTTCAGTTCGCCATCATTGCCGGCTTGATATGTGTGTTGTTGGTACTGCTTATTTTGAGCGGAAAGTGGCTGGGAAGTTGATCATGCGTAAAGCAGATAATCAGAGTAACGGGCGGGCAGGGCTTGCCAAGAGTCAGCGTGGCGCAGTGGCGATCGAATTCGCCATCATCTTCCTGCTGATCTTCACCTTGTTCTACGCCATCATCAATTATTCCCTGATGTTCCTGCTGCAAGCCTCGTTCGCTCATGCTTCTGAAGAGGGTGCCCGGGCAGCGATCGCAGTCGACCCTTTAGCATTCCCCAGTGACAGTGAATACATCAGCGCTGGCGTCATTCCGCAAGTGCGTACCACCGTGGGCAACAGCCTGGTGTGGCTGCCTGACGGCATCAAACAAAAAGTATTAGGCGCTGGTAACTCCCGTGTGCAAGTGGACGTCACCGCCAATGTGCTGACCGTACGCGTGGAATACGCCAACTACATGAGTCAGCCCATCCTCCCCAGTTTCAATCTGCCGAATGGGCAGCCCATGCTGCCTTTGCCTAGCCAACTTCGTGGAACCGCCGTTCTGCGGTTGTTCTAGTTCCCATTTTTATCTGATAGCGAGAACCTCAACATGACTGTCAATTTTCTAAGAATCGTCGCACTGCTGCTGGTCATCGGTGCGGTTGCTGCCGGCTGGTTCGGCCTGCGTCTCAGCGAGCGTCCAGCCGAGCCTGTCATCGTCAAAGCACCGCCCATGACCTATCCGCAGGTAGTGGTCGAGCAGACCATCCCTGCCGGTGAAGTGCTCAAGGAAACCGATCTGTCGGTGCGCATGGTGGAACAAAAGAACCTGATGACCTTTTCCAGCAAGTCGCAACTGATAGGCAAGATGACCATCGCCCAGATCGAAGCAGGGTCGCCGGTGCTGACCAGTCAGCTGCCGGACCTGGGTCCTGCTGCAGAGATGCTCAAGCCGGGCGAGCGTGGCATGGCCATCAAGGTGGACGAAGTGGTCGGCGTGGGTGGCCATATCAAGCCCGGTGACCATGTGGATGTGCTGCTGTTCCTGGAAGCAGAGAACAAGACCGACAAGGCAGTCAAGCAAACCAATGCGCAAGTGGTGCTGCAAGACGTACGGGTGTTGAGTTATGGCCCGGATCTGCAAGCCGCAGCCCAGTCAGAAACGACCGAAAACACCGAACAGAACAGCCTGCTGGGACAGGACGATGCGCTCAGCGCAGGCAAGCCCAAATCCAGCGAGCGCTCCAATGAGAAATCTGGCGCCGCCAGTCGCTCCGCCGTGCTGGCCGTCAAGGAGTTCGACATGACACGCCTGATGCTGGCTGCCAATACTGGTTCGCTGCGCCTGGCGCTGCGTGGTGCCGAGCCACCTACACCACTGGAAGCGAGCGTGGATAGCCGTCAGATCAGCCTGGCTGAACTGGCCGCTGCAGATGGCAAGAAGCCCCTGGTGGCAGCATCTGCGCCTAGCAAACTGGCCTCCAGCCCGGCAAGAAAGCCTGTGCAAAAAAGCACTCAGGTGATCCTGCACAGCGGCGACAAAACCGAAACCATCAGTTTCAAGGAAAACTAAGATGAACACCCATAACACCAACGTCCAAACCTTGCATCCGGGCAGCTGGATGCGGACCGCGCTGCTGGCCACATTGTTGACCGCCGCCACGCTGATGGCCTTCGATGCCAGCGCCAACGAAAAACTGGATATCGATGTCGGCCAGCAACAGATCTACCAGCACGGCAAATCACTGCGCCGCGTGGCGGTGTCTGACCCGGCAGTGGCCAGCGTCACCATCACCTCGCCGGGCAGTCTGATGATCACCGGCAAGGGCCTGGGCAGCACCGAAGTCAAACTATGGGATGACAGCAAATCCGCTCAGCCCAGCCATATCCTGCAACTGAATGTGCAACGCCCGGTGAATCTGGAAAAAGAAGCGCTGGAAACCACCACGGTGGATCCACTGCTGGATGTAGCAGCTGCAGGCAAATCGGTTGCCCTGACCGGCTCTGCGAGTTCCCTGGACAGTCATGCGCTGGCACTGCAGGCGCTCAAGCAGGACCCGGCCGCGACCCTGAACGCCAGTAAAGCCGATTTTGACAGCCATGTGCAGATCGACATCAAAGTGGTGGAAGTCAGCCGCAAGAACGTGATGCGCTTCGGTCTGTTCGCAGGTCGTAACTCCGGTAACCGCACGCTGGCCGTATCTGCGCCTGGCAACCTGAACAGCGTAAGCTCCACGGCAGACGGTTTCTCGTTCCAGAGCGCTTCCGGCTTCCTGCCGGTACTGAACGCCTTTAACGTGGCGCTGGGTAACTTCGGCTCCGGCTTGCTGGGCACGTTGAGTATCCTGGAATCGAACGGGTTTGCTTACACGCTGGCCGAACCTTCCTTGTCTGCCATCTCCGGCCAGACGGCGACCTTCCTGGCCGGTGGTGAATTCCCGGTGCCTATCCGTCGCGGTGCAGGCAGCGATAGCGCCATCACCATCCAGTACAAAGAATACGGCGTACGTCTGATGCTGACGCCTACCGTGCTCGATAACGACCGCATCTACCTCAAGGTATCCCCAGAGGTGAGTGAGCTGGACTTTGCCAATGCCGTACAAACCGGCGGTGTCTCGGTACCCGGCCTGCGTGTACGCCGTACCGATACCAGTGTCTCGCTGGGCAATGGCGAAAGCTTCGTCATCAGCGGCATGGTCAGCCGTAACACCATCAATAACCTGGACAAGTTCCCGGGCCTGGGCAGTATCCCGGTCATCGGTGCCTTCTTCACCTCCAAGCGCTTCGACCGTGAAGACAAAGAGCTGCTGATGGTGGTGACCCCACGCCTGATCCGTCCTATCGCGGCCGATGCCAAGTTGCCAGATCTGCCAGGCAAGGCCTATCACGATTACAAACCATCCTTCAGTGACTTCTTCTTCTCCGGAAGCGGTATCCCTGAAGCCACTTCCAGCGGAATGTCGAGGTAAGCCATGAACGTCAAGAAAAACTATGTACTGGTCAGCAGTAATCAGCCTTGCCAGGATTGGCTGAATGAAGTGTGTGCCGACACAGCCAATATCATTCAAGTAGATACGAACGATATTGAACGTATCACACAACTTGTCGATGCCGCGAGTGCGCATGCGGTGCTGATCCACCTGCAGTCGCAGGACGCACGCACCGGCAGCACGGTCACCGATCTGTCGCCCAAGGACCTGCGTGTGGAGTTGTCGCTGATCGAAAGCCTGGTCGCCAACCGTCCGTCCTTGCCGGTGCTGGCCATCGCCAAGGCAGCCGATGAGAACCTGCTGCTGGCGATCATGCGTGCCGGTGTGCGTGACTTCATCAAGATGGGCATGCGCTCCAGCGAGTTACTGGCCGTGCTTGGCCGCCAATTCAACCGGGATGGCGTCTCTGCCAGTCCCAAAGACGAAGTGGCTGGCAAGATCACCGCCATCATCAGTGCGCGCCCCAACAACGACGCGCCTTTCCTGGCAGCGCATCTGGCCATCGCCATGCAGCAGCAGGAGCCGACCTTACTGATCGATCTGGGTATCCCGCATTCCGAATGCACGCTCTACATGGGGCTTTCCACCAAATACAGCTTCCTGGACGCACTGCGCAATCTGCGTCGCCTGGACGCCACGCTGATCCAGACCGGCTTCAGCAAACACAAATCCGGGCTGGCGGTATTGGCCATGCCGGAAGAGGGCGGTCAGGAAGTGCAGTTCACCTCTGCGGATATCTACATGATGCTGCGCACCATGCGCCGTTATTTCTCGCAGATCGTCATCAACGTCGGTGCGGTGACCCGCCTGGACTTCCTTTCCGTGGTGCTGGCCAATGTGGATAACACCATCATGCTGGCCGAGCAGAGCCTGCCCAGCTGCAAGAAGAACTTCGAACTGCTGAAGCAGTTGCGCGAGAACAAGGTGCAACTGCAGAACGCTGGCCTGGTGGTGGACCGTTACCTGCCCAGTTTGCTGCCTGACTGCGACAGCATCTCGCAATCGTTCGACTTGCCACTGCTGGCGACCATGCCGCCTTCCGGCATGGCCCGCCTCACGGCGACCAATTCCGGCGAAAGCATGTTCATCACGGCACCCAACGACCCCTACCTGACCAGCTTGCGCGAATTGACGGCTGTGCTGAGTGGTCGCCAGCCAGCTCGCAAGAGCAGCGGGCTGGGACGCCTGACGCAAATGATTGCACGTTACCGTTAATTTCGACTGGCACAGGCGAGGACATTCCCATGGCACTGCAATTATCGAATTTCGGTTACGAGCTTAAATCGGCCGATCATTATCAGGACATCAAGTTCATCCTGCACAACCATCTCATCACCGAGATCGAGCAGGACAGGATAGAGCTGTTCGACATGTCGCGCTTACAGATCGCGGCCTACGTCAACGGCAAGGTGCGTGACTATGTGGTCACCAAAGGCCTGGTGGTCAGTGCCTATGACCTGGAGATGCTGGCCGAGGAGATGATAGACGAGCTGGCGGGTTACGGCCCGCTGGAAAGCCTGATCCGCGATGACAACATCAACGATATCCTGGTCAATGGTGCGCGCCATATCTATGTCGAGCGCTTCGGCAAACTGGAGCGCAGCCAACTGCGATTCATCGATGACGAGCATGTGCTGCGCGTGATACGTCGCATCCTGGCACCGCTGGGCCGTCGTATCGACGAAGCCAGCCCGACCGTGGATGCGCGCCTGCCGGATGGCAGCCGCCTGAATGCCATCATCCCGCCGCTGGCACTCAACGGCCCTTGCATGTCGATCCGGAAGTTCCGCAAGGACCCGATCACTGCAGATGACCTGATCTCGTTCGGCAGCATGGACCGCAATATCCGTGATTTTCTGGAAGAAGCCTCGCGCCGCCGTGTCAATGTCATCATCAGTGGCGGCACGGGTGCGGGCAAGACCACCTTGCTCAACATGCTGAGCCGCGCCATTCCCGAAGATGAGCGCATCGTCACCATCGAGGATGCGGCAGAACTCAAGCTGGACCATGACCATGTGGTGCGTTTGGAAACCCGTCCAGCCAACACCGAAGGGCAGGGTGAGATCACCGCCCACGAACTGGTGCGTAACGCGCTGCGTATGCGGCCTGACCGCATCATCCTGGGTGAGGTGCGCAGCAAGGAAGTGATGGACATGCTGCAGGCCATGAACACCGGCCACGATGGTTGCATGAGTACCGTGCACGCCAACAGCCCCACCGACGCTTTGCTGCGTATCGAGATGCTGGCTGGCCTGGCAGGCTTTCAGGGCGCAGAAGTCACGCTGCGCAAGATGATCGCGGCGGCGATCGAAGTGGTGATCCAGATTTCGCGCCTGCCCAACGGCAAACGCAAGATCACCTCCATCGCCGAGATCGTCGGCCTGCGCGATGACCGTTTCGTGATCAACGAGCTATACGGCTACGACGCCGAGGCCGACCGCTTCATCAGCTACCCGGTCACCCCCAGCAAAGCCAAGCTGCATGGCATGGTAAGGGCGATATCATGATCTTCATGCTATTCCTGGGCGTTGCCGCCATGATGCTGATTGCGGCATTCATGTTCCTGCATATCAGCGAAAAGCAGCGCTTGCGCCAGAAGATGATGGACCAGTTCACGCTGGCCCTGCCAAAGGACGCTTCTTCTCAGGATGGCTCTGTCTGGCAGCGCAGCTTCGCTGAAGAGATGCATCTGAAGGTATCCATCTACCTGGGTTTCGAACCCGGTACCCAGCATAAATTGCTGGCCTTGCTGCTGCTGGCCTTGCTGGTGGCGCTCACCCAGCTCTTGTTGGACGGGCCGATGGCGGTGCTGGCACTGCTGGCCGGTGTGTTCGTGCTCGGTTTCGTGATCCCTTATGTACGTTTGCAACGCCGTCGTCAGCAGATGCTGACGCAGATCCCGGCCTTCATCGACCAGGTGCTGCGCAGCCTGGGGACTGGCCGCAGTGTGGAAGGTGCGATCCGCGCCGTGGTGGAAGAGACGCCTATCCCCTTGCGTGACGTGCTGCTGCCCGTGATCCGTGCCACCGATCTGGGGGCCAGCTTCACCGAATCCTTGCAGGACGCTGCCAAGCTGCATGCCCAGCATGAACTGGGTCTGGTGGCGCTGGCCATCCGCATCAGCAATATGTACGGCACCTCGGCCAAGGACCTGCTGAAAAGCATCATGCTGATGATACGTCAGCGTGAGCAGGCCGCACGCGAGCTGGCCAGCATGACCGGCCAGACCAAAGTGTCGGCCTGGGTGTTGTCGCTGATCCCGATCTCCATCGTGGGCTACATCCACCTGATGAATCCGGCTTACCTCGACGGCATGCTGAAAGACCCGACGGGTATCTACGTGTTCTGGTCTGCGCTGGGTTTACAGCTGACTGGCATCTTTGTGTTCTGGCGTATGTTGAAAAGTGTATAGGACCGCATCATGAATCCATTGCTCTGGGGTGTTTCCATCTGCGTACTGTGCGCGCTGGCCTTGCTGGTGCTGGACCGTGCGGCCCACAAATCGCGTCAGGTGTCACAACGCTTCGAAGACGTGTTCCGTCGCAATGTAGACGACAGTTTTCAGCTCAATCCATCACGCTGGCCCATGAGCCTGGACTGGATGCTCAACAAGCTGGAGGTATCAGCTTCGTCCAAAGATGACGAAATTGGTCACTTGTTGATGCAGGCGGGTTGGGGCAGCGAACGTATCCGTTTTATTTTCCGCAGCGCTTTATTGTTGCTGCCACCGGTCATGGCCTTGTTGGCCTGGCTGCTTCTGGTGCCCACCGGCAGTTCGCTGCTGACCCAGTCCTCCTACCCTTTGCTCGGCTTTGCCGCAGCATATCTGGGTTTGAAGCGGCTGCTGGTGGTTCGCGCCAGAACCAGATTGAAGGCGATCCGTAGTGAACTGGTGCCGCTGCTGCATATGCTGCGCATGCTGTTCGACTCCGGTTTGTCGTTGGAGCATGCCTTGCGGGTGTGTGCAGAAGAGGGGACAGACCTGGTGCCCAACATGGCACAGGAATTGCAAAAGGTGATTGCACGCATCATGGCAGGTCAGGACAGAGGCGAGGCATTGTCCAAGATGGCAGAGGCCATCGCCCTGGATGAATTGAGCGATACCGTCGCCATGTTGCGCCAGGTCACCCAGTATGGCGGCAATGTACGTGATTCGCTGGCCAACTACACGACCATGATGCAAGAACGCCAGATGAGTGACCTGCGCGAGTATGTCAGCAAGCTGTCGGCGAAGATGACCATGGTGATGGTGATCTTCATGTTCCCGGCGCTGTTGCTGCTGATCGCTGGCCCAGGCTTCATGTCACTGGTCAAGGCACTAGGCACAATCTAAGGAGATGGCAATGAAGTTCACTAAAACGTTAGCCGGTTTCAGCGCACTGCTGGTCAGCACCGCCTTGCAGGCAGCGCCGCTGGGCGCTCCGGTCGTCCCTACCAAGGCAGCCACCGAAGCCAGCGCAGAAGTGGCCAGCACGCTTCCGGAGCCCGCTGGCCGTATCCAGGCGTGTGAAGCATTAAAACCTGAAGACAACAGCAAGCTGGACATGATCGCCCAGGTGCTGCAGGACCGTAAATCCTATGCCGCCATCGCGTTCCTGGACGCCGCGGCCATCAAGTCGCCGCGTGCTGATCTGCTGCGCGCCAACAGCTTGCGCCAGGTGGGCAGCCTGGTACAAGCCACTGCGCTGTATCAGCAGCTGCTGGGCAGTTGCGTAGCGGCGTATGCCTATCAGGGTATCGGTCTGGTGCTGAGTCAACAGAATCAGCATGCCGAGTCTGCCAAATACCTGACCAGAGCGGCCAGCCTGGCACCCATCGACAGCGTGATCCGTGGTGATTTTGGTTATGCCTTGATGAAAAGTGGTAACAAGCAGCGCGCGCTGCAGGAATACCTGACCGCCATCGAGCTGGATAGAAACAACAGCCTGGCCGTCAACAATCTGCTCAGCCTGATGATAGAGCAGGGCCATTATGAAAAAGCCCGGCGTTTTTCCGAGATCTACGGCGTGGATGCCGAGCAACTGAGCCGTTTGATGCCTGTCACCCAGAAAACCGCGGCAGCGCAGATGCCAGCACAGGTTGTAGCACCGACCCGCATCGCCAGTCTGCCGGAAAAGACCGTGCAATATCAGAACACGGAATGTCAGGGCGGTACCGTCTGCACTGGCATCCTTTCCACCACCTTGCAATGGAGTATTGAATGATGAAAACGATGACCCGATTGGCGCTGATGATGGCCGCCAGCCTCACTTTGATGACGGCTGCTCATGCTGCCGATTCCTATGCCAAGGACGAGCAGGTACAAACGCGGGCATGGCTGGATCTGCAAACCAGTGGCAAAGCCGCCTCCAATAAACCGCAGCAGTTGTCTGGCCCCGTGATGGAGAGAATCAATGAACGCTACCTCAAGAGCTTCACGCACCCCATCCCGGCCCAGTACCGACTGCCTGGCGTTGTCGACAATGCCGGCAACTAACAAGACATCCAGGCAGCGTCAATCCGGCGCTGCCGCCATCATGGGCGTGCTGATGTTGACGCTGCTGGTGTTGTTCGCCGTGCTGGCGCTCGATAGCGGCCGCTTGTGGATGCAACAACGCCAACTGCAGTCGGCAACCGACATCGCGGCTATAGAAGCGGCACGCCAGATCGGCTGTGCCAGTAGCATGGATGACGTGATCGCTGCGGCTCAGCAGGCGGCAGCTGCCAATGGTTTTGGCGGTAGTGTCTCGTCCAGCCCTAACAGCGTGGTGCTGGGCTCGACCAGCGGCGGGGTGCGTGCGTTCACGCCCGGAGGTAGCACGCAGGCCGTGCAAGTGATCCTCACACAAGACGTGCCGGCCAGTATCGTGGCCGGTGGCTTGTTCAACCGTCGTATCACCTTGCAGACGGTGGCAGTGTCACTGGCTAATACGCCAGTGGCTACCTTTAGTGTAGGCACCAGCACCCTGCGGCTGGATACCCAGCAGTCAGCGCTGCTGAATGGCTTGTTCACTAGCGTGCTGGGGGGCAATGTCAATCTGGATCTGGTCTCGTATCGCGGTCTCGCGGACACCAACATCAAGTTGCTGGACCTGGTGCGTGCCGATGGCAGCATAGGCAATGTGAAAGACCTGTTGGCACTGAATACCAGCGTAGGTGAATTCCTTAACCTGATCTCCTATGCGGCGGCCCAATCTGGTGAGGCGGCACTGCTGGCATCAGAGGATGTGCAGGCCCTGGTGTCTGCAGTGAACCGGGACCTGAATTTGAATGTGGGCGATGTGCTTAGCATCACCCACCCGGATCCCAACGCGGTGGTCGATGCCAGCATCAATCTGTTGTCACTGATCACTACCACCGTGTTCGTGGCCAATGGTCAGAATGCCATCACTGTGCCACTGGGCATCAACATTGGCTCCATCGTGGGCGTCAATGCGCTGGTACGTGTGATCGAGCCTTCCAAAGTAGTGATAGGGCCACCTGCAGGTTTGACAGGGTTGGCGTGTACAACGGTCAGCACCGCTCAGGTACGTGCCGAAGCAGGTGCTTTCGTGGTCGGCGTGCTGGACTTGAAACTCAATCTGGAAGTAGCGCAGGGGAGTGCCAGCCTGCAAGCGATCAACCGTACCAATGGTGGTAGTAGCACCGAAGTGTTGATCGACGCAGAACCTGGACTGGCGGCGCTCACCCTCACCAATAATGCGGGCAGTGGGCCTGCCAGTGTGCTGCTCGGCCTGGCCACGGTTTCACTGAATCTGCCCATCGCGAATGGCACAGCCACCAGCATGACATTCGAGGTGGATAATCCGATACGTGCCAACCTGCCGCAGCTGCAGTCGAGTAATTCGCAGTTGGGTAGTGGACTGGCGAATGCCTTGGGTCAGCAGAATGCCATCACGGTTTCTGTGCTGGGGCTGGATCTGCTCGGCCTGGTAGGTGGTGTGGTCAACACATTGGTGCGCCCATTGCTGGTGGCCATCGCTACCACGCTACTCGATCCCTTGCTCAAATTGCTGGGCATCGAGATCGGTGTGGTTGATGTGAAACTGGAAGACGTGAAGCTGCAGCAAAGGCAGCCGCTGGTCATCTAGCGCAACAAGGTAGGGCGGACTTGCCTTTGGCAGTCCGCCGTATCAATTTGTGGCGCATCGCAAGCGGGTGCGCCTTACACCATGAATCCAGTATTGCAGGACACCACTCCAAACCACTTGGAGAGCACACTTCATAGCGTGCACTCGATAAAATCAAGCGCGCAATATATTTATGCGATTCACCCAGTTTCGCAATGCTAGCCCAAACATGTCAATGCTAAACTGCGCATACTTTCTCTAGCAGCGTAGCCCTATGACGGTAAAAAAATCCTTACAGCGCATGCTGGGGGTGATGGCCATCGCCGTCACGTCCGGCGTAGGCTGCTCGCCAGTCAAAACACTCAATGCGCTCATTCCAGACAGTGCATATCAGCTCAGCACCGTGGCGTACGGCACATTGCCGCGCCAGCAACTGGATGTCTACGTACCCAAGCAGCGTGATCCAGCCACACCGGCCCCGGTGGTGGTGTTCTATTACGGTGGCAGCTGGGAATCCGGTGAGCGCGCAGATTACAAATTTGTTGGTGAAGCACTGAGTTCGCAGGGGTTTATCGTGGTCATCCCGGATTACCGGGTCTATCCCGATGTGCTGTTCCCGGCCTTTATGCAGGACCCTGCGCTCGCGGCCAAATGGGTCAGTACCGGGATCCAGCAGTTTGGCGGCGACCCGGCGCGTTTATTCCTGGCCGGGCATTCTGCCGGTGCCCACATCGCCGTGATGCTGAGCGTGAACCCGGATTACCTGGCCATGGTGGACATGCGTACTCAGCAGATACGCGGCACCATCGGCTTGGCAGGCCCTTATGATTTTCTGCCGCTGAAAACCCAGCGTCTGAACACCATTTTTGGCGCAGCCGAGGAACAGTGGCGTTCGCAGCCGATCAACTTCGTAGGCAAGTCGCATCCACCCATGCTGTTGATGGTGGGGATGAAGGACGGCACGGTGTGGCCGCGTAATAGCATCCGCATGGCGGCCAAGCTGAAAGAGCAAGGCAATGCAGTGCAGCTGGTGGAATATGCGGACTATGGCCATATCGACATGGTGGCGCGTCTGGCCAAGCCTTTGCGCGGCGACAGCACCCTACTGGAGGAGATCAGCCGCTTCGTGCGAGCGCAGCCCTGATCGCGGCTGCGCTAACGCATGGTAGGCGCAGTAGAAATTATTTTTTGCACAATGTATTTGATTATTTACTGCCTTGGATATATCCTATTGTTTATATCGGTCTTATATAAGACTTGAATTTCTGACCGTGTCGAACCAATTAAAAAATGAATTCAACTAGGAGATGAGAATGGGACTGGAAAGCCTTAAAAAATTAAGCCCTAAGATGCCGTACAAGGCCAAATACGACAACTATATCGGCGGCAAATGGGTGGCCCCGGTCGATGGTCAGTATTTCGATAACATCAGTCCTGTCGATGGCGAAGTGTTCTGTCAGATCGCCCGCTCCAACGAAAAAGACATCAACCTGGCACTGGATGCCGCACATGCCGCCCGCGAAGCCTGGGGCAAGACTTCCACCACTACCCGTTCCAATATTCTGCTCAAGATCGCTGACATCATGGAAGCGAATCTGGAGACCATCGCCATTGCCGAGACCATAGACAATGGCAAGCCGATCCGCGAAACCATGAATGCGGATATCCCGCTGGCCATCGATCACTTCCGTTATTTTGCCGGTGCCATCCGTGCGCAAGAGGGCAGCATCAGCGAGATCGACCATGAGACCATGGCCTATCACTTCCACGAGCCACTGGGCGTGGTGGGGCAGATCATCCCCTGGAACTTCCCTATCCTGATGGCGGCCTGGAAACTGGCACCTGCACTGGCTGCGGGCAACGTAGTGGTGATGAAGCCGGCCGAGCAGACACCGGCCTCTATCCTCATCGTGCTGGAGTTGATCGGTCATCTGCTGCCACCTGGCGTGCTCAATGTGGTCAACGGTCACGGTGTGGAAGCCGGCAAGCCGCTGGCGACCAGCTCACGCATCAACAAGATCGCGTTCACCGGCTCTACCTCGGTCGGTCGCCTGATCATGCAATACGCTTCGCAGAACCTCATCCCATCCACGCTGGAACTGGGCGGCAAGTCCCCCAACATCTTCTTTGAAGACATCATGGATGCTGACGATGCTTACTTCGACAAGTGTCTGGAAGGCTTCGCACTGTTCGCGCTGAACCAGGGCGAAGTGTGTACCTGTCCTAGCCGTGCGCTGATCCAGGAATCCATCTACGAGAAGTTCATGGAGCGTGCACTGGCGCGTGTGAAGGCTATCAAGCAGGGCAACCCGCTGGACGGTTCCACCATGATAGGTGCGCAGGCTTCCAGCGAGCAGGTCGAGATCATCATGTCCTACATCAACCTGGGCAAGGAAGAGGGCGCCGAGCTGTTGACCGGCGGTGTTCAGTCCACGTTGAACGGCCTGGAAAAGGGTTACTACATCGAGCCTACCGTGTTCAAGGGCCATAACAAGATGCGCATCTTCCAGGAAGAGATCTTCGGCCCGGTGCTGTCCGTGACCACCTTCAAGGACGAAGCCGAAGCACTGGCCATCGCCAACGACACCATGTACGGCCTGGGTGCCGGCGTGTGGTCGCGTGACGGTGCGCGTGCCTTCCGCATGGGTCGCGGTATCCAGGCGGGTCGTGTGTGGACCAATTGCTACCACCTGTATCCAGCCCATGCGGCGTTCGGTGGTTACAAGCAGTCCGGTATCGGCCGCGAGAACCACAAGATGATGCTGGATCACTACCAGCAAACCAAGAACCTGTTGGTGAGCTACAGCCCGAATGCGCTCGGCTTCTTCTAAGCGACGCTGAACGCTGCAAGGCGTGATGCAAACAGAACAGGGGCGATATTGTGTGATGACAATGTCGCCCCTGTTGTTTATTCGGGGGATACCATCCCCTCTTTAGTCTGGCTGACCTGTAAGCCGACCATCCCTGCAAGGAGTGTTACATGGAAGTTTCCCGTATCGCTGCAACACCGGCTGCCATGGCCCTGATCGACGACCTGCGCGCCAAGCACGGCGATCTTATGTTCCATCAATCCGGTGGCTGCTGCGAAGGTAGCGCCCCCATGTGCATGAAGAACGGCGAATTCCTGGTGGGCTCCTCTGATGTGAAGGTGGGGGAGGTACACGGCGTGCCGTTTTACATGGCCAAATTCCAGTTCCAATACTGGGAGCACACCCACATGACACTGGACGCGATCGCCGGCCATGGCGGCCAGTTCTCACTGGAGCAGGGCACGGGCCGGCATTTTTTGATCCGCTCGCGCCTGTTCACTGATGAAGAGTGGGCGGTCCTGGAGAAGATCCCGGTGGAAAGCGCGGGTTAAGTGTCAGCAGCTGGCGGCCAGCAATACAAGGCAGCGCGAACCCAAAGAACAAGCCAAAACAACAAACCGGGCATCAGCCCATCCATACGGAGGAACACCCCATGAGTTTGACCACCTTGCGTGATGTAGTCGGTCTCGGTCACCAGCCGGGCAGCTTGAAAGACAGCGCGCTGATCTTGATCGACTGCCAGAACACCTACCGTGAAGGCACCATGCAGCTGGAAGGCGTGGAAGAAGCGCTGAAACAGGCGCAACTGCTGTTGCAAAAAGCACGTGAACTGAGCGTGCCGGTCATCCATATCCAACATGATGGCGGTGTGGGCAGCCCCTATGACATCACTGCCCGTATCGGCGCCATCTCGGATGAAGTGGCGCCTGTCGCAGGTGAAACCGTCATCACCAAGAATTATCCCAATTCTTTCATCCATACCGAGCTGGATGCCACACTGAAAGCCCTGGGCGTCAACAGCCTGGTGCTGGCCGGATTCATGACGCACATGTGCATCAACTCTACCGCACATGGCGCCTTCAATCTGGGCTATGCCACTACCGTTGTCGCCAACGCGACGGCGACACGTGCCATCAAGACAGAGGCAGGCGTGGTGGTCCCCGCTGCGCAAATGCAGGCCGCAGCACTGGCTTCAACGCGTGATCTGTATGCGGTGGTGGTGGAGCAGGCTGCGCAACTATATTGACTTGGGTGACAAGCAGTTGCGCATAGCCCGGCTTCGCAATAGCAACATAATAAAGCCCGCATACGCGGGCTTTAACGTCAGAAGCTGTTACTGATTTTCACGTTAACGCTGTCAAGCGTAGGCAGTCGCCTACAAACGACGCATCAAAAACAAGAGGAATCTGTCAGGAGCCTGAAGTGCACCACCCAACTTCATTTGATCGTGGTGATTTTTACCAGCTCGGAGTATTGACCAAGCAGGACATCGCTGGTCAGTAGGTAGGCCGGCAGGGCCATCGCTTGGGAAATCAACAACCTGTCAAATGGATCACGGTGATGCCAGGGCAGCGTTGAAAGCGCCAAGGTATGGGACGCATGAACGGCTAATTCGGTAAAACCGGTCTCTATCGCCAGATGTTGGATGTCAGCAGCAGAAAAATCGAAATTGGCCTTGTTAAGGCTAGCCTTGATGGCGATCTCCCAGATGCTTGCTGCGCTGAAGTAGATAACATTCTGACTGTCGATGAGTCCTTGTTGAATTTCCAGGCTCAAGCGTTCAGGAGAAATGAGCGCACATAACAGTACATTGGTATCAAGCAGGTAGGTCTGTTGTGGCATGTGGCTCAGGCGGCTTCAAACATAGTCTGGATTTCATCCTGATGCAGCCGATCGAAATCGTCGGGCAACTGGTGTTTACCTTTACCCAAGCCGAGTTGGCGTTGTTTGGTTTTGTCTGAATCTAATGGCCCCAGGCGTGCGATGGGCTTGCCAGCGCGTGCGATGATGATCTCGTCGCCACTCGCAGCCTGGTCTACATAGCGTGAGAGCTGGGTTTTGGCTTCATGGATGTTGACGGTTTGCATGGCAGGATCTCAATTGATACGACCGGACTAAGTTTAGTCCAGTGCATACCTCTCAGTCAACTGATGACAGATCAAGCTGTTGGCCCACATCCTCAAAAGCTACAGCAGTGCCTAGTGTGCTGTGCCCATCTCAGCCGTCCGCCACATTCCAGAAAAATCTCGCGATTAGAAGATCTCGCGGGTCTCCAGGAACTTCACATCCGGGTAGCGTTCCTGCGCCATCTGCAGGTTGACGCGGTTGGGTGCCAGGTAGACATATTCATCAGCGCCATCCAGTGCCACGTTGAAGCCGTACTTGTCGGCAATGGCTTTCAGGTCGGTTTCCGAGCCGCGCAGCCAGCGCGCTGTTGAGCAGTCGAACGATTCGAACACCACATCCACGCTATATTCATGCTCCAGCCGGTGCGCCACCACGTCGAACTGCAGCGTACCGACTGCACCCAGGATGAGGTCGTTGGACAGCAGCGGGCGGAACAGCTGTGTGGCACCTTCTTCCGCCAGTTGTTTAAGTCCAAGTTGCAACTGCTTCATCTTCATTGGGTTTTTGATGCGTGCACGGCGGAAGAATTCGGGCGCGAAGGAGGGGATGCCGATGAACTTGAGTGCTTCGTTCTCGGTGAAGGTGTCGCCCAGCTTGATGGTGCCGTGGTTGGGGATGCCGATGATGTCACCGGAATAGGCTTCGTCCATGGTGGTTCTGTCCTGTGCCATGAAGGTGATGGCATTGTTCACGGACAGCAACTTGCCGGTGGATACCTGTTTGATCTTCATGCCGCGCTCGAAGCGGCCCGAACACACGCGCAAAAAGGCGATGCGGTCGCGGTGCTTGGGGTCCATATTGGCCTGGATCTTGAACACAAAGCCGGAGAACTTGGCTTCGTCCGGTGCCACCGGACGTGTGGCGGTCTGCCGTGCCAGTGGAGCAGGCGAGAGATCGACCACCGCATCCAGCAGTGACTGCACGCCGAAGTTGTTGATGGCCGAGCCAAAGTAGACTGGCGTCTGTTTGCCGCTGAGGTAGTCATCCTTGTCGAACACATGCGAAGCGCCGCGTACCAGTTCGATGTCCACGCGCAGTTCGTCGGCCTGACGGCCGATCAGTTCGTCTAGGCGCGGGTTATCCAGCCCCTTGATGGTCTCGGAGGTACCTTTTTCAGCATGCGGATCAAAGAACGAGATGGTGTCGGTGTAGAGGTTGTAGACACCACGGAAGCTCTTGCCCATGCCGATCGGCCAGGTCATGGGGGCGCATTGCATACCGAGCACCGATTCGATCTCATCCAGCAACTCGATCGGCGCGCGGGATTCGCGGTCGAGCTTGTTGATGAAGGTGACGATAGGTGTATCGCGCATGCGGCAGACGTTGAGCAGCTTGATGGTCTGCGCTTCCACGCCATTGACCGAATCGATCACCATCACCGCCGAGTCGACGGCGGTCAATGTGCGGTAGGTATCTTCCGAGAAGTCGTCGTGGCCCGGCGTGTCGAGCAGGTTGATCATGTGCTCGCGATAGGGGAACTGCATGACGGAGGATGTGACCGAGATGCCGCGCTGCTTTTCCAGCTCCATCCAGTCCGAGGTCGCATGTCTGGCGGCTTTGCGGCCACGCACTTCCCCAGCGACCTGGATGGCGCCGCCGAACCACAGCAGCTTTTCCGTGAGCGTGGTCTTACCCGCATCCGGGTGGGAGATGATGGCGAAGGTGCGACGACGCTGGATTTCGGAGTTAAGGCTGCTCATGAGGATGTCGAATGCTGTGGGTTTAAGGCAAAACGCCATTTTACCCGAAAGCAGCGGGCACACTGCAGCCGCATCTTCTCAACCCTCAAGAACGAGTAGTTACACCAGCATGGCTTCATAACGCGGGAAGAGGTGAAGCTTGCAATCTTCGATTACATCGAATGCTTCTATAACCATCACCGCACCGATCAGTCACTCGACTATCGCACGCCGAATGAAGGGGAGAGGTTGTACTATGGTGTTTAATTTTACTGTCCGTAAAATCCGGATTACCTCAGACACGATATTCACAACAACATGATTTTAAAATGGATTAACAAACAAGGCGTCGAGTCCTCTGATGGGTATTTGCTTCAGCGAATGGACAGATATTTTTATCACTATTTAGATGGTGGTCGTACAATAAAGCTTATGGTCGAGTCTAGCCTTAAGGCTGAAAGCATCGCGTGGTCATCAATTAACAGATGGTAATAATAGGGTCAGACACCATTGTTTCGCAATCTGATCGCACGATTGGAAACCGGGTTAAGCATCTCTTCTACACACTGCGTATTATCATCCATGATATTGATTAACATTGGTTTTTATGGTGTCTGACCCTATTATTTTTGTTAAGGCGCCAGGCCTATGAAAGTTGATGAAGTAATTCGTGAGGCAATTGAACGGGTCGGCGGAAAGTGGAAAGCTGATCGAGATGGAAGCTACTGGGAGGCGGAGGAAAATGGTTTTGTAGTTCAAGCAGAGCCATTTATGAGAACTCTTACATCCGGTCAAGTTTGGCTGGGGCTGGACTGCTCGACCTGCCATTCCGAGTTTGCCAAGGTGGCAAATTTCATTCTTGGAAAACGCCCCAAGAATTTTGTGTCTCTGCGCTGGTTTCAGAAAAACGTAGAAGTTGCCTCGTTAGAACAAGCAACACAAGCTTTCTGCGGCTTAATGACGGAAGTCCTCAATGAATTGAAGGCAGAGAAAATCAGTTGTCTGATTGATGAGTTCAAAAGCACCCGGCCTGACAGCCCAAGCATGCCCCAGATACGTCATTTGGCAGCCTTGGCCTGGTCGAAAGATGACGAAACGCTAGAGGAATATCAGGCGACGTTTGCTGCAGGAGGACGCTTGAATTTTGTTCCGATGATTACCAAGGCGATGATTGACCGTGCGCTGGAAGTGGCTCTGAACTAACTCGGTAGTTATTGTTCACAAAACAAAAAGCCCGCGTAGGGCGCAATAACCAACGGGCATTGCGCCGAATATCTGGTAGTTCATATCCATCCGTCGCAGGCGTACACCCGGCGATCAAGAAGAACAGCAGTGCCTGGCGTCCCGGCTACAGCGACATCAACTTTGATGTGAACGGGCACATCAAGAACGCGATCGACCGGGTAGGCAACCGCACCATCCAGTATGTGAGTGATGCACAGGGCATGATCCTGCTGCGTGACGAGATCACCGGCACGATCACCCCACCCAACTATCGCCATCACCCTGCCAACTACAACCCAGGCACGGCCGCCAACAAGGTGGCCCGCTACTACTACGTGGATGGTCAGCGTGTGGGGGACATCAGCAACATCGGGGACAGCAAGGTGGACTACCTGCAGTCCTTGAAGGACCGCAAGGACAAGAAGAGCGGCAACTACGCGTAATAATAGGGTCAGACACCATTGTTTCGCAATCTGATCGCACGATTGGAAACCGGGTTAAGCATCTCTTCTACACACTGCGTATTATCATCCATGATATTGATTAACATTGGTTTTTATGGTGTCTGACCCTATTATTTCCATGATTAACATTGGTTTTTATGGTGTCTGACCCTATTATTTCCATGATTAACATTGGTTTTTATGGTGTCTGACCCTATTATTTTTGCCTTTGGTGGGGGGGTAAGGCTCTTGAAGATGGTAAATTCAAACTTATTATTGATGCAATTAAAATTAGATAAATCAATTAATTGGAATGTCAGTAAGGATAGTTGAATTGTTAAAAAAAATTGCTGGTTATGCTGATGTTGTATTTAATGAGATATTAAAGAAGTATTTAATTGGATTGTTTACTGCCTATGGATGGAAAGGGTTTTTGTTGAGAATAGTAGTAGCTTTAGCTTTCTATACTTTCCTTGATGACAGTATGGGAGCTGCTAAAGGTTATGCTGTTGTAGGGTTTTTAGTTGTTTACTCTTTGGCTAAACTTATTTTCGATTATAAAGGGATGAAATGATCTTTGAATCACCCCGGGTTCTGTAGAGGCTGATTGGTTTAAGTTAGGGTTAAATAATAGGGTCAGACTGATCTTACCCACGTTTGGTGGACACCTTAACAAGGGGTTGGGTGATTTGTAGTAGTTCAGATTTGATCTGACAACCAGGCGCTGTCAAACGGGCAATAGTCAATTCCGGAGCCCGACTTCTGCATATAATCAACCGTGACTCTAACGCCGGATACACGCATGACCGATCTGAACACCTTGCTGAACACCAGCGCTGCCGAGCACACGGATGTCGCCCGATTGCAGCATCTGGTGCGCTGTAGCCCCTATGCGCAGCGTCTGCTTAACAGCGATGGCAGCTTGCTCACCGAGCTGCTGCAAAGCCTGCACCAGCCCTGGCATGCCGATGCCATGCGCGACTGGCTGGCGCAATGCCCGGTCAGCAATGAAGCGGAGCTGAAACGTGCGCTGCGCAAGTTGCGCCAGCGCGTGATGCTGAGCCTGATGGCGCGCGATTTGAATGGCCTGGGTGACCTCAACGAGGTGATGCGGGTGATCAGCGCGCTGGCCGAGGTGTGCGTGCAACACGCTTTGCAGCATTTGATGCCATGGACGACAGCCGTCTATGGCAAGCCCATCGGCGAAACGGGGCAGCCACAGCAACTGATCGTGGTGGGCATGGGCAAGCTGGGCGGCGGCGAGTTGAATGTGTCGTCCGATATCGACCTGATCTTTGCGTTCGAAGAAGACGGTGAGACGGACGCCGCCAAGCCCATCAGCAACAGCGAGTTCTTCACGCGCCTGGGCAAGAAGCTCATCGCCGCCATCGACGAAACCACCGTGGATGGCTTTGTGTTCCGTGTGGACATGCGCCTGCGACCTTATGGTTCGGAAGGGCCGCTGGCTTGCAGCCTGCCGATGCTGGAAGATTATTACCAGAACCTGGGGCGCGAATGGGAGCGCTATGCCTGGATCAAGGGGCGTGTCGTGGCTGGCCCGACACAGGCACTTGCCACACTGCTCAAGCCCTTTGTGTTCCGCAAATACCTGGATTACGGCGCCTTCGCCTCCATGCGCGACCTCAAACTGCAGATCCAGCGTGACGTGGCACGCCGCGACATGTTCGACAACATCAAGCTGGGGCCGGGCGGCATACGCGAAGTGGAATTCATCGCCCAGGTGTTCCAGCTGATCCGTGGCGGCAGTGATGCCAGCCTGCAGATCAAGCCGACCTTGGCGGTGCTACCCTTGCTGGAACAAAAAGGGCTGCTAGCGGCTGAAGTGGTGACCGAGCTACGCGAGGCCTATTGCTATCTGCGCAATCTGGAACATCGCCTGCAGTATGTGGAGGATGCGCAAACACAGGAGCTGCCCAAGCATGCGGAAGGGCAGGCGCGCATCGCGCTGGCGATGGGCCATGCCGACTGGCCCACCTTGCGGGCAGCGCTGGATGTGCACCGTCGGCGCGTGCAGCAGCATTTCAATGAATTGTTCGACGAGCCCGCCGAAGCCAAGGTGGCGGCCGACCATGGCCCCAACCAGCTCTGGCTGGGACTGATGGAAGCGGCGGCTGCACAGGCCTTGCTGCAGTCGCTGGGTTATCAGGAAGCGGCGGTCAGTTATCAGCGGTTGCAGGGCTTGCGCGCCAGCAGTCGCTACCGCAGCTTGCCCGAGCTGAGCCGCCAGCGGCTGGATCGCGTGATGCCATTGCTGATCCAGCAGGCAGGCACACAACCCTTACCAGATCAGGTGCTGCTGCGTGTGAGTGACCTGCTGGAGAACATCTGCCGCCGTGCCAGCTATCTGGCCTTGCTGGCAGAGTATCCGGATGCGCTGAGCTTGATCATCAAGCTGGCGGCGGCCAGCCCCTGGCTGGTCCAGTATTTGTCGCAGCACCCCATCCTGCTCGATGAGCTGCTGGACACGCGCAACCTGTATAGCGTTCCCGATTTCAGCCTGATGCGTGCCGAACTGCAACGCCGGTTGAGCGAAGTGGAAGGCGACGTGGAACGCCAGATGGACGTGATGCGCCATTTCAAGCATGCCTGGGTGTTCCGCTTTGCGGCCAAGGATGTGGCAGGTGAGCTGCCCTTGCGTACGCTGTCTGATTACCTGAGCGCCTTGGCGGAACTCATTCTGCAAGCCACGCTGGAGGTGATCTGGCCTACCTTACGCGGCAAACACCGCGATGTGCCGGCCTTCGCCATCATAGGCTACGGCAAGCTTGGGGGCAGGGAGCTGGGCTATGCCTCGGATCTGGACATCATCTTTCTGTACGACGATGCCGCGGACGGCGCCGGTGAGGTGTATGCGCGTTTCGCGCAGCGCATCAACAACTGGTGCAACAGCCTCACCTCGGCCGGCATGCTGTACGAAACCGATCTGGCGCTGCGCCCGGACGGCGCCAGCGGCCTGCTGGTCAGTACGGTAGAGGCGTTTGAGGATTACCAGCGCCACAAAGCCTGGCTATGGGAGCATCAGGCCTTGACGCGCGCGCGTTTCGTCGCTGGAGATGCAGCTATTGGTAGCCGCTTCGAGCAGATCCGCGATGCCGTATTGAGGCAAACGCGTGAACCAGCCGCATTGAAACGGGCGGTGGTCGACATGCGCGACAAGATGCACGCGGGCCATCCCAACGCCTCCAAGCTGTTCGATCTGAAGCATGACCGTGGCGGCATCATCGATGTGGAGTTCATGGTGCAGTATCTGGTGCTAGAGCACGCGAATAGATTGCCGCAATTGACTGAAAATATTGGCAATGTCGCGCTGCTTAAACGCATGGCGGAGTTGGGTCTGCTGGAGGCGAAACTGGCGCAACAGGTGGCCGATGCTTATATCGAATACAGGCGTTTGCAGCATGCCATCCGCTTGCAGGGGCAAAGCAAAGCGCAGTTGCCCAGGCAGGACGTGGACCTGCACGTCAAGGCCGTGCAGGCCTTGTGGCATCACGTGTTCAGCTAGGCTGGCCCGGCAAGCTGCACCCTCCGGGAGGAGCGCCACAGCTTGTCGAGCTTAAGATCGACAAGCTTAGTTTGCTTTGGCAGTGACGTGCCAGATGGTCTTGCCCACGTCATCCGCCACCAGCAAGGCGCCATACGCATCGAAGGCCACGCCGACCGGGCGCCCCTGTGCCTTGCCGTCCGCACTGAGGAAACTGGTCAGCACGTCGACAGGCTCACCCGCTGGTTTGCCGTCCTTGAAGGGCACAAAGATCACCTTGTAACCACTTTGCGGGTTACGGTTCCAGGAGCCGTGCTGGCCGATGAAGGCGCCGCTGCGGAACTGCTGCGGTAACTTGTCGCCTTCAGCCCAGCTCAGGCCCAGTGAGGCGGTGTGCGCACCCAGCGCATAATCCGGCTTGATGGCCTTGGCGACCAGCTCCGGCTGTTGCGGTTTCACGCGCTCATCCACCACATTGCCGTAATAACTGTAGGGCCAGCCGTAGAAGCCGCCATCCTTGACCGACGTCAGGTAATCCGGCACCAGGTCACTGCCAATCTCGTCGCGCTCATTCACCACCGTCCACAAGCTGCCGGTCTGGGGTTCCCACATCATGCCATTGGGATTGCGCAGACCTGAAGCGAAGATACGGTGTGCGCGGCTCTGCAGGTCGATCTCCCAGATGGCGGCACGGCCTTGTTCGATATCCATGCCATTCTCGCCGATGTTGCTGTTGGAGCCTACCGTCGCATACAGTTTGCTGCCGTCCTGGCTGGCGATGATGTTCTTGGTCCAGTGGTGGTTGAGTGGCAGGCCGGGCAAATCGATGACTTTTTTACCCGCTGCACTGATCTGGGTCTGACCGCTCTGATACGGGAAGCGCACGATGGCGTCGGCGTTGGCCACGTACAGGTCATTGCCGATCAGCGCCATGCCGAACGGGGAATGCAGGCCCTCTAACAAGGTGGAGCGCAGCTCGGCCTTGCCATCGCCATCTGCATCCCGCAGCAGCGTGATCCGGTTCGGGCTGGGCACACTGGCACCCACATTCTTCATCACTATCTTGGCCACCCATCGCTTGATGCTGAAGCCGGTATCGCCCTTGGGTGGCGCCGTGCCTTCTGCTACCAGCACATCGCCATTCGGCAAGCGGTACAGCCAGCGCGGGTGTGCCAGGCCACTGGCATAAGCCGTGACTTGCAGACCTTCTGCCACGGCAGGTCGGGCAGCGCTGGTCCAGCCCACGGCAGGCGAGGTCTTCACGGTGGGGATCAGCGTCTGTCTGGGCGGCGGCAAGGTAGGGTCAGGGCCTATGCCTGCGGAAACGGGCAGCTGGGCGACATCGCCACACGCAGAAAGCCCAAACAGGAGTCCAGTGAGAAGGGGAGTCACAAGTGCGGTACGGGTGATCTGCATCAGTCGTTCCTTTAACTTTTACAATAGGTCTGCAAAACACCGGGCTAACTGGCAGCCGGTGGCGTGAGTATTCGGAGGGATACAAGACGCTCAAACACCGCAGGCGTCAGAAATAGCTTAAAACCAGTTCAAGCGTATTAGCAGTTCAAGCCCGGTAATAGAAGCGCTGCTTATTGATATGACTGCATCGCTGCTCAGAGTTCACTTGTTGGCCGCATCTAGCTCATCCAGCTTGGTCTGGATGTCCGCCAGCGTCTGCTGGATCTGTTGTTTGAGCGCCGGGTCCTCCGCAGCCAGCTGCAATGCCTGCTCGGCATGCGTCCTGGCGAGTGGCAGTTGCCCTTGCTCCAGCAGTACAGTAGCCAGGTTGTTATGTGCCGCAGCAGAGGCGGGGTGATGCTGTGTAGCCTGCAACAAGGCCTGCTGTGCTTTGTGCAGATCCTTGTTCCGGTAAGCGCTGTTGCCCAGGCCCATCAGCAGCACGAGGTGCTCAGGCCAACGCTGCACGGCCGCGGCATAAGCCTGTTCTGCTGCGCTCGCGGGGGCGTTCTTTTCAAACGCGACCAGTGCTCTGGCCGCTGCATCGGCATCGATGCTGACCGGCAGTCGGCCCGGAGGCAGGGTAACAAAGGCCCAGTGCTGGCTTCTGGCCCAGGTGCGCTCAAAGGCGCTGAGCGACATTTCAAAGCGCTCGAACGTGCCGGAACGCAGCCAGACCAGCTCTTTGTTGAGGTCATAGCCGACGGCCACGGCGTAATGCCAGGAAGGCGCGAACGACAAGCCCAAGTTCTGCATCACTAGCACCGGATTACCAGCGCTGATCTCCTTGAGCAAGGCTTCCAGCCTGGCAGGGATCACATAAGCCACGGCGCCGTGCCGACGTGTGGCGGCCAGCATCTCCACCTGCAGGCTGCCTTGACGGCTGGGGATATAGACTTCGGGAGTCAATTGTTCAGGACTGACCTTGATGTCGATGGCATTCAAGGTGGTAGCGAGGGCGGCCGGGCCGCATTGGTAAAGTTCTTGCGGGAAGAACGGGGTTGCAGTCAGCTCGTGCTGTCTGGGTAGCTGGGTATTCTGGGTGACTTCACGCACGCCTTGTGCAGCGCAACCACTCAGCAAACTGCCAAGCAGCAGAAACATGAAGGCCAGTATGCGGATGCGAATCTGCAACAACATACTGGCCCGGTTTGGTTTAGCGCACAGAACGCGTGAACGGATAGACTTTGGTGAAACCGAGGATGTCCGTGATCAACAGCAACACGAAGATGAACACGATGGCCCCGATGATACCGCCGGCAGGGGCGTTTTCGATCTGGTTCGCCATCTTGCTGGCTTCTTCATCGGTCAGGGCCGCGACGCGCTGCTCGACCTGCAGTGGATCCACACCGCGCTTGATCAGCTCGCTACGCACGTCTTCACGTGTCAAGGCTGCATAGATACGCTCACGGTCCTGCTCGGCACTGGCGATGCCAGCAGACTGTGCAACCTGCTCGGAACTGACCATGGCGGCTTGCGCGATCTGGATGCTACCGGTGAACAAGATGGAGGTTGCGACGAAAAGACTTAACAAACGTTTGACGATCATGATTTGAATACTCCTATTGTGTTGATAAACAGCCTGTTAATAAATATTGCATCAACCCCGGATTATTCTCAAAACACCATGGTAAACACCACAGTCACAACAATTGGCACTTGATTGTTTTGTGCTCATTTTTTATTCAAGGTACCACAAAAGTGTATAAAACGGCTACAGGCAAGCGGTGCAAGCATGATGATGCCGCTACAGGCCCCGTCTGGTAGCACGTCAGTAGCATGTACAGAGTCGCCATCTCACTTAGGCAGGCGATAGAAACGGTCTGCCAGCAACTTGCCCTCGTTCACGCCGTCCAGGCGGCTGCCGATGGCATCCCCCAGCCGGGTCAGCCGGTCTTCCGGCGACGGATGTGTTTTGAACAGCAAGGTCACACTGTCGTCGCTCTGATTGACCTGGCCCAGTGTCTGCAGCACTTCGGGCAGGCCATAGCCGTCGTAACCAGCGCGCACGCTGAGGGCCACACCCACGCGGTCGGCTTCATATTCGGCGTCTTTATCGAGGCCACGCGCCATCATCTCGGCACCGCTGCCTATCACCTTGTCTAGGGTCTGATCGCCTTTGCCTACCTTGTCACCGATGACGCTAGCGCCCAGATTGAGCAGCTGTGATTTTTGCAACACTTTGAGATGGTGTTTCTTGACCACATGCGCGACCTCATGCCCGAGCACGCCAGCCAGCTGAGCTTCGTTGTCCAGTTTACGGTACAAGCCTTTGGTGATCAGGATGTAACCGCCGGGCGTGGCAAAGGCGTTGAGGTCGTCACTGTCGATCACCCCAAAATGCCAGGCCAGCTGCTGGCGGTCGGTCTGGCTGGCGACCCAGCGGCCGACCTGGTTCACATAGGCCTGTAACTTGGCGTCCTTGACCAGCGGCGCAGCACCCAGCAGGTTGCCGGCAAGCTGGCGACCCAGCGCCATCTCCTCTTCAGGGGAAGGGCTCTTCCAGTTGAAACTGGTTTGCGTGGAAGCGCTGCCTGCCGGAGTTTGCACTTCACTGCCAGTCGTGGCTTCGCCACCGGTCTGTTGCTTGACGGCGTCCTTGAGCGCATTACCCAGATCGAAAGCGTGCGCCTGGCTGCTCACCGCGAGACCATAGCAAAGCAGTGTGCTGAGCAATAGTGCGTGACGGGGGTTCATTCTGCCTCCTTGCTGGCCGCTAGGCCCTTGAACTCGATCGCGCTGAGCTTGCCGCTGACGGCGAATTGCTGCGCTTGTGTGTGAGTGACGGTGTAACTTTCCAGCAGCTGTACTTCTGCAGCGTTGTAGCTGGCGGCCTTCAGTTCCTCGGCACTCAGGCCGCGTACCCCGGTGGTGGACACCACCTGGCCGGTGCCAGCGCGCCCGCTGGCCACATTGAGCACGCCGGTTGCGCTGCTGCCTGCCGTGCTGGTGCCACGTTTGACAGACAGCAAGCGTACCCAGCCGGTGGACTTGGTGGTCTTGACCTTGAGCCAGGCCCCTTGTTTACCGGTGATCTCCAGTTTTTCGCCGCGCGTGAATTTTCCGTTCAGCTTGGCATCGGCGTAGGGTTCGGCGCGCAGGCTGTCGTCCTTGAGTGCGGTGCCGGTCTCGGCAGCCACTGCCAGCATCGGCAGTAGCAGGGCGAGGCCCAGCAAAGTTCGCATATCCATGGTTGCTCCTTTTGTGGTCTTAAGCTGGTGAGCCTGTGGTGCTGGCGTTCAGCGAGGTTTCATCATGTTCCAGGCGGATGATGGCCTGTGCGAACAGGGTGCGCCACTGGCTGGCGGTCTGTTCCCCGGCCAGCGTGCCGTCGTGTATGGCATGACGCACCAGGGTGTCGGTTGGCAAACCCAGGCTGGCGACCAGCGCCGGTAATTGTGCCGCCAGCTGGCTGGCATCCTGTTTGGCCTGGGCAGCGTAGGCAGCTTCGGTCTCGGCATAAGTCCAGCTCACCAGGACCATGTCACCGAACAACCCCCAGATGCCACTTTGCGCCGTTTTGATGATATCCACATTGCACGGGGTGCGGCTGGCCAGCTCGATCTTGCGCTTGAGTTTTTTGAGCAGGGCATCACCTAAGGGCTCCCGGCTCTCGACGATGACCGGCATCAGTTGCGCATGGGTACTACCGGCACCGGCCTTGACGCCATACGCCAGCCAGCGCTGCAAGGCGCGGTCGTTGGCCAGTGCATAGATCTTGGCCACACTGAAATACATCACCGCCCAGGCGATAGGGCCGGTGAAATCAAGATAGGCATCGGCCAGGTTGATGCCGATATAGGACAGCACCAGCAGGCCGATCTGCGTGCCCGAGAACAGCTTGGTGAGTTTGTCGCGGTCCATATTGATATAGAACGCCAGCGTGGTTAGCCAGATCAGCAGCAGGCTGATCAGCACATAAGGCAGGCTGCCGCGCAACACCCACAGGTAGTCGTCATGTTTGACATTGTCGATGGCCGTGGCGAGGATCTCCACGCCCGGAAAAGTCTTGTCCATGGCGGTGGCTTTGATGTCTCCCAGGCTGGCAGCGGTGGAGCCGATGATGACGATCTTGTCCTTGAACTCTTCGGCTGGGCGCTGCTTGACCTTGCTGGCCATGTCCTGGAACACGTCGCTGAAGGTGGCGTACTGGTAACTGAACGGCTTGCCGCGCCAGTTCAGCAACACCTTGTCCACATCCGGTAGCGGGTAGGCCAGCCCAAGCCCCACCGTCATAGGCAGCGAAGGCAGCCGCCAGCCGTAATCATCCCGGTACAGGCGGTATTCGCGCACGATGCCGTCCTTGTCCGGGTAGATGTTGTGTGTGCCCAGCCGCCCGGATTGCACCGCCGCGTCAAAGTGGGGCAGCACCACGGCGATGGTGGCATTCGGGTCTGACTGGCTAGGCACGGCCTCGTGCAGGCCGGGGATCATGCCGGGCTGCACGAGGCTCAGCTTGTCATGCGCTTCGGGCAAGCGCAGAAATGGGAAGTAGGTATTGTCGGTGCCCGCGATGACCTCATTGAAATAGGCATCGCTATCCGGATTGAACAGGTCGGCATCGCTGAACAGCACATCGAACACGATGGCACGCGGCTGCTGGCTCTGTATGTTCTCCACGAATTCGCCGAACACCTGGCGCGGCCACGGCCAGCGCCCATATTCCTTGGCCATGGCCGCCAGGCTGGCCTCGTTGATATCGATGATGACGATGTCTTGATCCGGGGCAGGCGCCACCACGCGATGCCGCACCATGAAATCGAAGGCTTTCTGACGCATGTTCTCGCCCACATGGAATACGCTGGCGTCCAGCAGGACGAACACGGTGAGCAGCGCGGCGAGGTAGAGATAGAAGTTGTTCTGCAGCCGTCGCGTGAAATTGGCCAGCCATTGGCCGATGAGCAGTTTCAGTTTGGTCACGGCATCCTCACCCTTGAGATCAAGTCGATTATGGGCGAGTTTGGCACAAACAGGCCATGATTTGAAGTTGGCCTGTTCGCCGGGCATACGGCACTGCGGTGAGGCTGGCCGCCGTGCGGTATAATTTGCGTCTATATGACCGAAACCCTGTTACTCCTGATCGTCAGCGTCAACCTGCTGACCCTGGCCTGGCTGGCCTGGAAGCTGCTGCGTCGCAACGACAACGACACGCTGTTGATGCAGCAGCTGGAACAACGTCACCTCGCCATGTTGCGTGACCTGAACGATGGCCTCAACAAGCTGGGCGACCGCCTGAATCAGGCCGTGCTGGACAGCAACGAGCGCCTGCGGCTGTCGGTGACCCAGGAGCTGACCCAGACCCGCGAAGCCATGCAGGCTTTGCAGTTGTCGCAAGGTCAAAGTCTGGCGCAGACGCGTGAAAACATCCTGGAAAAGCTGCACATCACCCTGGCCGAGCAGGGCAAGGCCGAGCAGGCGCTGATCCAGACCACCATGGGCAATGCCATCCAGCAGATCAGCCAGCGTATCGAAGCGCTGACCAAGGTGGTGGAAGAGCGTCTGGAACAGATCAGTGGCAAGGTGTCGGAGCGTCTGGACGAGGGCTTCAAGAAGACCAATGAGACCTTCCTGAATGTGATGACGCACCTGACCAAGATCGATGAAGCGCAGAAGAAGATCGACGGCCTGGCCACCAATGTGGTCAGTCTGCAAGAGCTGCTGGGCGACAAGCGTTCACGTGGCGCGTTTGGCGAGGTGCAATTGGAAGGCTTGGTGCGCAACCTGCTGCCGGAGAACGCCTTCGAGTTCCAGTACACCTTCCCCAACAACACGCGTGCCGATTGCGTGCTCAAACTGCCGGAACCGACCGGTCTGGTGGCGGTGGATTCCAAATTCCCGCTGGAGAATTACGAAGCCATGTTCCTGGAGGGCGCGGAAAAAGCCAGCGCCGCCGTGTTCAAGAGTGGCGTACGCAAGCATATCGACGACATCGCCAGCAAGTACATCATCCCCAACGTGACTTCGGACGGCGCCGTCATGTTCCTGCCTGCCGAGGCCGTGTTCGCCGAGATCCACGCGCACCACCGTGATCTGGTCGAATACGCACAGGTCAAACGGGTCTGGATCGTGTCGCCCACCACCTTGATGGCCGTGCTGAACACGGCACGTGCGGTGTTGAAAGATACCGAGACGCGCAAGCAGGTGCATATCATCCAGGACGAGCTGGGCAAGCTGGGCAAGGACTTTGCGCGCTTCGACGAGCGCATGAAGAAGCTGGCCACGCATATCCAGCAGGCCAGCAAGGATGTGGAAGACGTGCACATCAGCAGCCGCAAGATCACCGACCGTTTTGCGCGCATCGAGCGTGTGGAGCTGGAAAGCCATGGCATCACACCGGCGCTGCCACTCAGCGATAGCGATAACGACTAATCTCCCAATCACGACCAGCTTAAAGCCGCCCCACATGCAGATCACCGTCCTCTATTTCGCCCGTCTAAAAGAATCTTTGAAATATTCCACCGAGCAATTGCAGCTGCCCGCAGGCGTGGATACCGTCGCCGCGCTGATGCAGCATCTGGCCAGCCGGGGGGATGCCTGGCAGGCCATGTTCTCCGGGCAGCAAGCGATACGTGCGGCCATCAATCACGCACTGGTTGGCACTGAGGCGGTCATCAAGGCGGGTGACGAAGTGGCATTTTTTCCACCTGTGACAGGGGGTTGAGCGTGGAAGTGCGCGTTCAGCTTGAGGATTTTGATGCGGGCGCAGAGATCAGCCGTCTGCGTCTGGCGCGACGCGACACTGGCGCGGTAGCGGCCTTCATCGGTCAAGTGCGTGACATCAACGACGGTGCCGAGGTCTCCACGCTGACGCTGGAACATTACCCAGGCATGACCGAAAAAGCCTTGCAGGCCATCGTGCAGCAGGCTGCCACGCGCTGGGCGCTGCATGATGCCCTGGTCGTCCACCGTTATGGCTGTCTGCAGGCGCAGGACCAGATCGTGCTGGTGGTGACCACCAGCCCACATCGTGGCGATGCCTTCTCGGCCTGTGAGTTCATCATGGATTACCTCAAGACCGAAGCCCCGTTCTGGAAAAAGGAAGCCAGCGCCAGTGGCGAGCGCTGGGTCGAAGCCCGTAGCAGCGATGACAGTGCCAAACAGCGCTGGCAGTCGCAATAGGGCTACACATGCTGAACAGATTAGCAGCGGAACAATTGAGTGTGGTCATCGATCCGGCCTGGCTGGAGCCAGCGGACACACCCGCAGACAACAGCACCTGGATAGGACAACCACGCGCCCGGCAAGCCGCCGAATTCGGCCTGCAGCTGCGCCAGCCCGGTATGCACCTGCTAGTGGAAGGGGAGCCAGGCAGTGGCCGCACCTCGCTGATGTTGAGCGCCATGCGTCGCATCGCCGCCAGCTGGCCTGCTGCGGCAGACCTGGTCTACTTGCATCATTTTTCTGCGCCTGAGAAACCTCTGGCCCTGCATATGCAGGCTGCCAGCGGCGCCCTGCTGCGTAGCGGGCTGGAGCAGATGACACGTGAATTGGCGCGGCATATCCTGGGCCAGTGGCAGGAAGCGTCAGCAGGCATCGAACCAGGTGCCAAATCAGAGAAAACGCCGGTCGCAGAGGCCGGGCCAGGCAGCAGTGCACTGGAATCCGTCGCCACCTTGCTGGATGCGCGCATAGCGCAACTCAAGCGCGACCACAGTGCCCACATCGTGCAAGCTGCAGCCTTCGAGGGCTGGTTGGCCGAGCTGCGCCAGGATCTGCTGGATCAACTGCAGCAGCTACACCTGAGTAGCGAACCCGAGAACCAGCTTGAAGCCTGCCTCAACCGTTACCGCGCCAATCTGCTGGTGGACCAGCGCTATCTGTGCAGCAACGGTGGGGCGCCAGTGCTGCACGACGACGATCCCAGCCTGGCCTCACTGTTCGGTGGCTGCGATGCCTCGGAAAACCAGGCGGATGTGCTGCGTTTGCGTGCAGGCAATCTGTTGCGGGCGCACGGCGGCATGCTGCTGCTGCATCTGAGCGACCTGTTGGCCGACACAGACAACAACCTGCTGGGCCGCCTGCTGCGTGTGCTACGCAATGGCCGTATCCAGCTGGAAGAGACGGTTTCCGGGCAACACGCCAGCGCACTGGCAGTGAAACCTGAGCCGTTGACCCTGGATGTCAAGATCGTGCTGATCGCCACCGCGGAAGAGCGTGATCAGTTACAGGATACCTTGCCAGAGCTGGCCGGTTTCTTCCCAGTCAAAGTGGATTTCAGTGAACGCATGCCGGCCAACGCCGACAACTACCGTGCCGTCGCTACCTGGTTGCGGGCACGCTGCCAGGCCTTGCAACTGCCTGCCTGCAGCGCGGGCGCCGTCGCCCTGTTGCTGCAAGCCATGCACCGCAAGGTCGAGGATCAGCGCCGTCTCAGTACCCATTTTGGCGAGTTGCAGCAATGGCTGATCGAGAGCGCGGCTATCGCGCTGCAGCAGCAGTCGCCACAGATACTGGCTGCCCATGTCACAGATGCCATGCAGCAGCGCAGGCTGCGCTCGGCATTGCCTGAGCAGGGCTTCCGCGATGCCATCGCAGATGGCGAGATCCTGATCCGCGTCAGTGGTGAGGCGATAGGTCAGATCAATGGCCTCACCCATATCGATCTGGGGGACACCAGCTTCGGCTCGCCGGTGCGCATCTCGGCGCGCTGCAGCGCAGGTGCGGCCGGTATCATCAACATCGACCGGGAAGTGGAGATGACCGGGCCCAATCATGACAAGGGCCTGTTCATCCTGCAAAGCTGGCTGACCAGCCAGTTCGTGACGCTGACACCGCTGTCGCTCAATGCTGCCCTGGTGTTCGAGCAGGAATATCACGGTGTGGAAGGCGATTCTGCCTCCTGTGCCGAGCTGTATGCCTTGCTGTCTGCACTGGCGTGTGTGCCGCTACGTCAGGGCGTGGCCCTGACCGGCGCGCTGAACCAGCATGGCGATGTGATGGCCATCGGCGGCGTGAATGAGAAGATCGAAGGCTATTTCCGTCTGTGCCAGCAACTGGGCCTGGATGGAGAGCAGGGCGTATTGATCCCGGAAAGCAATCTGAGTCACCTGGTGCTGGATGCCGAAGTGCAGGAGGCGGTAGCGGCTGGCCAGTTCCATCTGTATAGCATGCGCCATGTGCTGGACGGTCTGGCCTGCCTGAGCCCCATGCCCATCGGTGCGCCGGATGGGCACGGTCACTATGCCGAGGGCACCTTGCTGCGTCAGGCACACGACACCTTGCAGCGCCTGCGTGAGTACCACCACCACAACCGTGTCGCGGTCACGCCTTGAGTCAGGGCCCCCGCCAGGAATATCCAGCCCGCTATTCAGCCGCTAATCGGCTGTGAACCGACCATGAAAAAAACCGATAAAGACAGCGATCAGGAAGACAACAAATGCCGCCTGGACAAGTGGCTATGGGCAGCACGTTTCTTCAAGACACGCAGCCTGGCCACCGACGCGGTGGACAGCGGTAAAGTGCATATCGATGGCGACCGTGTCAAACCAGCCCGCGAGATGCGCATCGGCATGACGGTATCCATACGCAACAAGGACATGGATATCGAGGTCACCGTGCGTGCACTGTCCAACCAGCGGCGAGGCGCGCCTGAGGCGGCTTTGCTCTACGAAGAAACCGCCGCCAGTGTGGCAAAACGCGAAACAGCCGCTATCACTCGTGAAGCCGACCATGCGCAACGTGAACGTGGCGCCGGACGCCCGACCAAGCGCCAGTTGCGTGACATCAAACGCTATACTGGCGGTTCCTGGTGATGCGTTTCAGCAGCAGCACCCGCAGTAAATCGACTACAATCCAACTGGAATAACAAAACAAGGGAGCCATGAAATTGTCGAAAATCACCAAAGCGGTATTTCCTGTCGCTGGCCTGGGCACGCGTTTCCTGCCTGCCACCAAAGCCAGTCCCAAGGAGATGCTGCCTATCGTTGATAAGCCATTGATCCAGTACGCAGTAGAAGAGGCCATCGCCGCCGGTGCCACTGAGCTGATCTTCGTGAATGGCCGTAACAAGCGTTCCATCCCTGACCATTTCGATAAGTCGTTCGAGCTGGAAGCGATGCTGGAGGCCAGCGGCAAGACCAAGATGCTGGAGATGATACGCAGCATCATCCCCAAGGGCGTGACCTGCATCTACCTGCGTCAGGCGGAAGCACTGGGTCTGGGGCATGCGGTACTGACCGCCAAATCCGTGGTCGGCAATGAGCCGTTCTCGGTGATCCTAGCAGATGACCTGATCGATGCAAAAACGCCTGCCATGCAGCAGATGGTCGAGCTGTATCAGCAAAAGGGCAGCAGTGTGCTAGGTGTGGAAGATGTCGCCCCCGAAGACACCGCTAGCTATGGCATCGTCGACGCAAGCGCTGTCTCTACTGACGTGCTCACGGTCAACAGCATCGTGGAAAAACCCAAGCCTGAAGAGGCGCCATCCAATCTGGCTGTGGTGGGGCGCTATGTGCTGACGCCACGCATCTTCGATTGCCTGGAGAACATCAAGCCGGGCAAGGGCGGTGAATTGCAACTCACCGATGGCATCGCAGCCCTCATGCAGTATGAGCAGGTGCTGGCCTACCGTTTCCACGGCAAGCGCTATGATTGCGGCAGCAAGCTGGGGTATGTGCAGGCCAACGTGGAGTTCGCGATGAAGCATGACGAGATCGGCGATGAGTTCATGCACTACATGCGCTCGCTGAAATCCGGGCTTTGAATGCTGTGAATGCTGTGAACCCAGTGCTCTGACCATGACGCTGTTCGACCCCACCTTGCCTCCTGCGCAGTACTTGGCCCACGCTGACCTTATCCATGATGAGGCAGCCGTGCGCCTGGCCATCGCCGAGTTGGCAGCTGCGCTCAAACTGACCTTGCACGACAGTCAGCCTTTGGTGCTGTGTGTGATGGGTGGTGCGGTGGTGCTGGCCGGGCAGTTGTTGCCGTTGCTGGATTTTCCGCTGGAATTCGACTATGTGCAGGCCAGTCGCTATCACAACCAGACACAGGGCCAGACCTTGTTATGGAAGGTGCTGCCCTCGCATCACGTCAAGGATCGCATCGTGGTGCTCATCGATGACATTCTCGATGAGGGCCATACGCTGGCGGCCATACGCGAGAAATGCCTGGAGCAGGGCGCGAGTCGCGTGGTGATTGCGGTGCTGGCCGAGAAGTTGCTCGGGCATGAAAAGCCGATCCGGGCCGATCATGTCGGTCTGCAGGTGCCCAACCGCTATGTGTTCGGTTGCGGGATGGATGTCTATGGCTGGTGGCGCAACCTGCCGGCCATCTATGCACTGCCAGAAGAAGTTTCCCCTACAGCGGTGAGTGATTGAATACGGGTAGCAGCGCAGCATGACAGACGTAAAAAAGGAGGCGAACGCCTCCTTTTTTATTTTGATCTTAGTTTTAAATCAATCGCTTCAGTGCGATCATTCAACCAGAAGCTCACGCTTGCCTGCTGCGCCGTTCATGGCATCGGCGTCTGGCAAAGGCTCTTTGCGGCTGGTGATGGTCGGCCACAACTCGGCCAGTCGCGCGTTGAGCGCGATGTATTCCTGCTGGTCAGCCGGCACATCATCTTCAGCAAAAATGGCTTCTGCCGGGCATTCCGCCACGCACAGCGTGCAGTCTATGCATTCATCCGGATTGATGGCCAGGAAGTTGGGGCCTTCCACAAAGCAATCCACCGGGCAAACGTCCACACAGTCGGTGTATTTGCACTGGATGCAGTTCTCGGTTACTACATAAGTCATGGTTTTTCCTCTAATGGCGTACGCCGCATGCTGGCCTGGGCGCTATTTTAATGAATTTTGGCGATCTGGTAAAAACTCAGATGATCATCCCGGCGCCAACCGTGTTGTTGGTGGATTCATCGATCACGATGAACGCCCCCGTGGCACGGTTCACGCTGTAAGCATCCACCATCAGGGGCTGTGCCAGGCGGAAGCTGATGCGTGCGATGTCGTTCATGGCCAGACCTTGCGCAGGCAGCTGTTCCAGTGTGTTGACATCCACTTTGTAGCTGATGGTGCCGACCTTGGCCTTGGATTCGCGCGTGGTGTGGCGGATGATGTAGGTGCGTGCGGCGGAAAGTGGCGTTTCCGACAACCAGCACACCATGGCTTCGATCTGCTTCACCGGCTCCAGGGTCTGATCGCTCTTGACGATCATGTCACCACGGGAGGTGTCGATCTCGTCTTCCAGCAGCAGGGTGATGGATTGTTCGGTGCTGGCGGTACTGAGGCTCTGTTCGCCGAGCAGGATGGCTTTCACCTTGGAGCTATGACCAGCAGGCAGCACGGTCACGGCGTCACCCACGCTGACATCACCGGATTCCACACGGCCCATGAAGCCACGGAAATCATGCAGCTCAGGATCATCCGATGCATGCGGACGGCACACGAACTGCACCGGGAAGCGGAACGGTTCATCACGCTCGGAGTGCGCGGTCGGTGCCACTTCCAGCATGTCCAGCATGGTCGGGCCCTGGTACCAGTCCATGGCATCGCCACGGTCCACGATCATGTCGCCGTTCAGTGCTGACATGGGGATGAACTGGATGTCGTGTCCCGCACGCTGCAAGCCGATCTCGGTGGCGAACGCCAGGTAATCCGCACAGATCTTGTCGTAGGCAGCCTGGTCATAATTGACCAGGTCCATCTTGTTGACGGCCACCACGATATGCGGGATGCCGACCAGATGTGCCAGGAAAGAGTGGCGGCGCGTCTGCGTGAGCACGCCCTTGCGCGCATCGATCAGGATGATGGCCAGATTGGCCGTGGACGCGGCGGTGACCATGTTGCGCGTGTACTGTTCATGACCCGGCGCATCGGCGATGATGTATTTGCGCGTGCCGGTACTGAAGTAGCGGTACGCCACGTCGATGGTGATGCCTTGCTCGCGCTCGGCTTGCAGGCCGTCGGTGAGCAGCGAAAGGTCCACGGCTTCCATGCCGCGCTTCCTGGAGGTCTTCTCGATCTGGGTCAGCGTGTCAGCCAGAATGGTCTTGGTGTCGAACAGCAGGCGGCCGATGAGGGTGCTCTTGCCGTCATCGACACTGCCACAGGTCATGAAACGTAGCAGGCTGTCGTTGTGCTGTGCTGCTTGCACATCATTGAGTGGTACGAAATTGGACATCTTAAAAGTAACCTTCTTTTTTGCGCTGTTCCATCGAGGCATCCGAGGTCTGGTCATCCAGACGCGTGGCACCACGCTCGGTGATGGTGGTGGTGGCTGTCTCGAGCACGATCTTTTCAACATTGTCAGCATCGCTGATCACCGGCGCGGTACAAGTGATGTCGCCCACGGTACGGAAGCGCACCTGCATGTTGATGACCTCTTCACCGGCTTTGGGCTGGTTGATCACTTCGCCACTGGCTAGCGGCACATTGATCGGCACGATGGCGCCACCGCGCATCACCACATCGCGCTGATGGGCGAAATAGATGCTGGGCAGTTGCAGGTTCTCACGCTCGATGTATTGCCACACGTCCATCTCGGTCCAGTTGGAGATCGGGAAGGCGCGGATGTTCTCGCCCTTGTGGCTGCGCGCGTTGTACAGGTTCCATAGCTCGGGGCGCTGGTTCTTTGGGTCCCACTGACCGAACTCGTCACGGAAACTCATGATGCGTTCCTTGGCACGGGCCTTTTCCTCGTCACGACGCGCACCACCGATACAGCAGTCAAAACCGAATTCCTCGATGGATTCCAGCAGGGTGACCGACTGATGCTTGTTGCGTGGTTCGTCCGGCGACTTCAGTACCACGGTGCCGCGTTTCATGGAGTCTTCAACCGAACGTACGATCAGACGTTCGCCCAGTTCGGCCGCACGCTGGTCACGGAAGTCGATCACTTCCTGATAGTTGTGGCCGGTATCGATATGCAGCAGCGGGAAGGGGAAACGGCCAGGACGGAAGGCTTTTTCGGCCAGACGCAGGATACACAATGAATCCTTGCCGCCCGAGAACAGCAATACCGGGTTGGAACACTGGCCAGCCACTTCACGCAGGATGTGGATGGCCTCGGCTTCCAGCCAGTCGAGGTGCGATAAAGGTTGTTTTGTTTGAGTGGTCATATCGATTTCTATGGTTATTTCTTGACGTGCAGGCCGCATTCCTTGGAGGTGGGGTCTTCCCACCACCAGCGGCCAGCGCGTATGTCTTCGCCCAGCGCGACGGCACGCGTGCACGGCGCGCAGCCTATGCTGGGGTAGAACTGCTCGTGCAACTTGTTGTAAGGCACCGCATGCAGGTGGATATAGGCCCAGACTTCCTGCTCGCTCCACTGCGCCAGCGGATTGAGTTTTTCCAGGCCATTGCCTGCATCGTACTCACGCGCAGGCAGATCGGTGCGCGTGGCGGACTGCTGCGCACGCATGCCGGTGATCCAGGCTTTCTTGTCTTTGAGGGCGCGCTGCAAGGGCTCCACCTTGCGCATGTGGCAGCAGGCCTTGCGCAGCTCGATCGAGGTGTAGAAGGCATTGATGCCGTGCATGCGCACATACTGCTCGACTGGTGCCGATTGCGGGAAGAACAGCTTGAGGCGGGTGTCGTACTTGCTTTCCACCTCGGCGATCAGGTCGTAGGTCTCCACAGGCAAACGGCCGGTATCCAGCGAGAAGATCTCGATGGGCAGGGCATTGCGCAGGATCACATCGGTGAGCACCATGTCCTCTGCACCCAGGCTGTTGGCGAAGGTGATCTGGGCTTCTGTACCGAACTCGGCGACCGCGGCAGACAAGGCCGCCACCAGTTCGGCTGTCTTGCTCGCCACGCTGTCACGCAGCGCATCGGTCAACGCCGGACGGATGGCCGGGTTGCTGGCTGCAGGGCGCAACATACTGACTTCGCCGCTCATGCTCAGGCCGTTGCCCCGTTACGCTGACGACGGCGCCACACCGGCTCTGCGAGGTCCACAGCACCCTGATACGGCTCGCTGAAGTCCTGCAGGCCCGCCAGCGCATCTTCTGCAGAACGGTCGGCACGGATCAGGTAGCTGTCATAACCGCAGCGCTTGAGGAAGAACAACTGGTCGCGCAGCACATCGCCAAAAGCACGCAGTTCGTTCTTGTAGGCATGACGTGTACGCAGCAGATTGCCGATGGAGAAGATACGGCCATCGGCAAAGCGCTCGACGAACACGGCGATCAGCGGGAACACGTTCAGATCCGCCTGGTCGGCAGCCAGAGCTTCCACGACCTCGTGCGTAGCTAGCCACACACCTAGCTCGCCTTTGGCCAGACGCTCTTGCAATTCGGCTTTGCGGGCCAGCCAGACCGACAATGGCACGATGACCTTGCCGCTGGCCGGGATTTCGGTGGCCGCGATCTGCTCGGCACTGGCGCCGGGCTCGCCGGTCAGCTTGAACAGCACGACCTTGCCAGCCTGCTTGCGCACGACTTCTTCGCCCAGCACAGGCAGTTTGACCAGCGTCCATTGGTCGGCCACGATCTGGTTGCCATGGATCAGTTGTTTGGGCGTGGCGTTAGACATGAGCCGCTTCCTTTTTGCCTGCCTTGTCAGCGTAGACATATTCCTTGAACGGGGCCACACCGATGCGGCGCACAGTGTCGATGAAGCGTTCTTCATCGCTACGCTGCGCGATATATACATCGATCAGGCGCTGCACCACACCGGGCATCTCGTCTGCCGAGAACGCAGGGCCGATCACGGTGCCCAGGCTGGCGTCCGAACCTTGTTTGCCACCTATGGTGACCTGGTACCACTCGGAACCGTCCTTATCCACACCCAGGATGCCGATATGGCCGATATGGTGGTGTCCGCAGGCGTTCATGCA
Organism: Methylobacillus flagellatus; assembly: GCF_005502435.1. Classification (GTDB taxonomy): domain Bacteria; phylum Pseudomonadota; class Gammaproteobacteria; order Burkholderiales; family Methylophilaceae; genus Pseudomethylobacillus; species Pseudomethylobacillus flagellatus_A. Next base: position 326,794 of record NZ_SCOU01000001.1, on the reverse strand, counting down.
GCCGGAGATGTTGAGTTCCAGATCGCCGATATCATGCAGATAATCCAGATTGTCGAACTGACGCTGGATGGCTTCTGCGATGGGAATGCTCTTGGCATTGGCCAGCGAGCAGAAATCGCCACCGGGGCAGCAGATGATGTCGGTGAGCAAGCCGATGTTGGGCGTGGCCAGGCCATGCGCACGTGCGGTCTCCCACAAGGCGTACAAGTCACTGAGGCGCACGTCGGTAAGGATCAGGTTCTGTTCATGCGACACACGCAGCTCATTGAAGCTGTAACGGTCGGCCAGGTCGGCCACCACTTGCATCTGCTCGGTGGTGGCATCGCCTGGCGCCACGCCATACGGCTTGAGCGACAGCGTCACGGCGCGGTAGCCCGGTTCACGGTGCGCATGCACGCAACGCTTCACCCAGGCAGCAAAGGCCGGGTTGCTGGCGATGGCGGCGTCGAAGCTGGCATCGTGAGCGGGCAGGGTGTCATACGGCATGCGTGTGAAGTGGTGGGCGACGCGCTCTAGCTCCGCTTCGGTGATGGTGTTAGGGCCATCCTTGAGATTTGCCCATTCAGCATCGACCTGACGGCGGAACTCGTCTATGCCCAGTGCCTTGACGAGGATCTTGATGCGCGCCTTGTAGGAGTTGTCACGACGGCCATGCAGGTTGTAGACACGGATGATGGCTTCGCAATAGGTCAGCACATGCTGCCATTCCAGTTGCTCGTTGATCACGGTACCCAGGATAGGCGTGCGGCCCAGACCGCCACCTACCCATACCTTGATCGCCATCTTGTGATCGGCGTCGTAGAAGAACTCGAGGCCGATGTCGTGCGCTTGCACCAGTGCACGGTCCTGCTGGCTGCCAGAGACAGCGATCTTGAATTTGCGCGGCAACAGCGCGAACTCGGGGTGGAAGGTGCTCCACTGACGCATGATCTCGGCCACGGCGCGTGGATCGATGATCTCGTCCGGGGCGATGCCGGCGAACTGGTCGGTGGTGATGTTGCGTATGCAGTTGCCGGAGGTCTGGATGGCGTGCATCTGCACGGTGGCCAGCTCGGCGAGGATGTCCGGGGTGTCTTCCAGGCGCGGCCAGTTCAGTTGCAGGTTCTGGCGCGTGCTGAAGTGACCATAGCCCCTGTCGTAACGGCGGGTGATCTCGGCCAGCTTGCGCAGCTGGTAGGAGGCCAGGGTGCCGTAGGGGATGGCGATGCGCAGCATGGGGGCATGGCGCTGGATGTAGAGGCCATTCTGCAAGCGCAGAGGACGGAACTCTTCATCGCTGAGTTCCCCAGCCAGATAACGACGTGTCTGGTCGCGGTACTGCGCGACACGTTCGTTCACGATGGCCTGGTCAATTTCGTCATATTTATACATGGAGTAGGGTATCGATTCTTATCGCATTATTTCAAAACAAATTTTAGCCCGATCAACAATAGCAGCAGTGCCAGTAACGGGCGCAATATTTTATCAGGAATCCGGGCGCTCAGATGGCTGCCCAGCCAAATTCCTGGCAACGAGCCGATCAGCAGGCTGCCCAGCAGCACAAAATCAACATTACCCAGACCCCAGTGACCGGCTCCGGCCAAGGCGGTCAGCGGGATCGCATGGGCCAGGTCCGTGCCTACCACTTTGAGCGTGGGCAGGCGTGGATACAGGAAGAACAGGGCGACGGTCCCCAATGCGCCAGCACCCACTGAAGACAGCGTGACCAGCGCCCCCAATACGAAGCCGACCGCGATGGTGACGCCCAGTTGCCGGTCACCAAACCGGCCCACATTGCTTTCTTCGGTCAGCGCCGGGGCATTGCGCTGCAGATAGGCGCGGATCAGCACAGCGATCGAGGTCAGGATCAGCGCCACACCCAGGCTGAAGGTGATCAGGCCGGAAATGTCCTTGCTGTTCTTTTCCAGCACATGCAGCAGCCAGATGGTGAGGCCGGCGGCCGGCAGGCTGCCGTAGGCCAGGTGGCGCACGATCTTCCAGTCCACCGAGCCATGTTTGCCATGATGCACCCACACTCCACCAGTCTTGGTGAGTGCAGCGAACAGCAGGTCGGTGCCGACTGCCACGGCGGGCGAGAAATTGAACAAAAACACCAATAGCGGGGTCATCAATGAGCCGCCACCCACACCGGTGATGCCGACGAGGATGCCGACCATCAGGCCGGAGAAGATATAACCGATTTCCATACTGTCCTTGCTGCCGTTGTCGGCTCGCCTGTGCTGACTAAAACTGATATGGCGCGCAATATACCAGTTGGCGCTTTATAATCTAAATAATAGTTTGATATGCATATAGTGAATTTTGTTATATAAAGGTGTGACATGACCGGGGTTGGAGCATCAGCATGAAATTGCATCAATTACGCTATATCCGTGAAGTGGCCCGCCAGGGACTCAATATCTCGACGGCAGCAGAGGCCTTGCACACCTCGCAGCCCGGCGTCAGCAAACAGATCCAGCTGCTGGAGGACGAGCTCAATCTGCAGATCTTCCAGCGCAATGGCAAGCGACTGACCGGCCTCACCGAGCCCGGCAAGACCATTTTGCAGATGGCCGAGCGTGTGATGCACGAAATGGAGAACATCCGCCGGGTGGGGGAAGAGTTCACGCGTGAAGAAGTCGGCAGCCTGACGGTCGCCACTACCCACACCCAGGCTCGCTATCGTTTGCCCGCAGCCGTCAAAGCGTTCATGGAGCTTTACCCGCAAGTGAAGCTCAACCTGCATCAGGGCAACCCGACCCAGGTGGCAGAACAAGTGGCCAGCGGCGAAGCCGATATCGGCATCGCCACCGAAGCCATCAGCAGCTATGACAAACTGCTATGCCTGCCTTGCTATCAGTGGAACCGTTGCCTGGTGGTACCGCACGGACACCCGCTCATCGACGACACACCGCTGACCTTACAAAAGATCGCCGACTACCCGCTCATCACCTATGACTTTGCGTTTACCGGCAGCTCGCTGGTCAGCCGTGTGTTCAGTGAGCAGGGGCTGCAACCTAACGTGGTGCTGACCGCTATCGACGCCGACGTGATCAAAACCTACGTCAGTCTGGGTCTGGGGGTGGGGCTGGTCGCGCACATGGCCTACGATGCCGAGCGCGACAGCAATCTGGCCATGCTGGATGCCAGTAAGCTTTTCCCGCCCAGCACGACTTATATAGGCGTGCGGCGTGATGGTTACCTGCGTGGCTATATGTACGGCTTCATCCAGTTACTGGCACCACACCTGGACCGACGCTCTGTCATTGCGGCCATGGAAGCCTGAGCCACGCGCACCCCTTCATCTATTGAGGCATAGCACCATGTCCAGACCCGGCAACACTTTCGCAACGATGATCCCTGCATTGCAGATGTCGCTATTGGTCATGTCATTGGCAGCGGCTGCAAGCGCGCACGCCGCCGCTGCGCTACCGCCCATAGATCAGAGTAGCGCGGTCTACATCGTGCCGGTCGAGCCCGGTGTAAGTTATGACGATGTGGTGGACAGCCTTAAAACCAATGCGGACGGCAACAATTTCGTGAATCCGGCCAATTTCCCGATTGGCGATCACATGAAACAGCGTGGTCTGACGCCGGAAGGGCCGCTGGAGGTGCGTGCTTTCTGCAATCTGGGTCTGGGCGCCGAGATCATGCTGGACCATCCGGAGTTCGTGGTGTTCGCCCCGTGCCGCATCGCCATCTACCAGAGCAAAGGCCAGCTTTATATGGCGCTGGACCGTCCCAGCTTCGACCTCAAAAGCATCAAGAACCCGACCGAACGTGCGCAAAAAGCGGCACTGGAGCTGGAACGTGTTCTCATCGACATCATCGACAAGGCACGCAAAGGCGATTTTTAAGCGGTCTCAATGACCAGGGGCGAGCTGAGGCAAGCCTTGATACTGCGCAGCCGTGATGAATTGGCCGAATGACTCGCACCAGACAATCACCGTGTTAAATGCTGAAACATCAATGCCTTGTGGAACATCAACGAGAAAGTCGTTGAAAGTGCGTATGTGGCCGATCTGCACCATGTCTGCTTTATGGCGCAGGAAGCCTGCACGGTCATCCACAAAGCGTGGCGATAGATAGAGCCTGTAATCCGGGCCAGGCGCCAGCTTGCCCATCAGCGCTATCGTATCGTCCTTCACATACAACGTCCCTTCACCCCAATGCAGCGGATCGCTGCCCCTGAGATCACGGCGCAGCGTGGCCGTATAAAGCGCGGTGTTCTGCACTTGCACCAGACTGGTCGTGGCCGGTGAATCGGGCGCGGTGAGGATGGGCAGCAGGTAGATCCCCAAGGCGAAGCCCAGTAACAAGGTGGTGCCATGACTGGCTAAAGCAGGAATCAAACGATGCATCTCAGTCTCCGTGCGATTTGCAGCTAATATGGACGCTATACTCGGCGAGGTCGCCGGATGCACGCTCTATATCCGGCCAGCTAGCCGGATCAATACAGTATGTCCGGCCAGGTCGCCGGATCAATACACTAGCTTAGTCGTATAATCGGGCACAGGCTGACACACATGCAACCCACATCTTTCATCAAGGCATTCTTCGCGCGCCCAGCAGGTTCCGGATGGCGTGCCTCCACCGGCTTGGCATGGTTGCTGGCAACCCTGATCGCGGGGCTGGCAACGGCCACCCCGGCTCAGGCACAGACCGGGTTCGCGGCATGGCTGGACGAGTTACGCATCGAAGCACTGGCGAAAGGCATCTCTGCAGCGACCTTCGATGCGGCCTTGGCCAATGTCAGCCCGGATGCCAACATCGTGGCACAGGACAGGAACCAGCCTGAATTCGTGCAGCCTTTTCTCAGTTATCTCAGCAAACGGGTCACCGATAACCGCGTCAGCAACGGGCAAGCCCTGCGTCAGCGCCATCAGGCCCTGCTGGATGACGTCGAGCTCGCTTATGGTGTGCCGTCTTCGGTGTTGCTGGCGTTCTGGGGGCTGGAAACCAATTATGGCCAGTTCATGGGCAGCCATGCCATCCCGGCAGCGCTGGCCACTCTGGCTTATGATGGGCGCCGCCATCAGTTCTTCCGCAGCCAGTTGCTGGATGCCTTGCGCATCATCGAACAAGGCCATATCGAAGCCAGTGGGATGCGCGGCTCCTGGGCGGGCGCCATGGGCCACATGCAGTTCATCCCGTCCACCTTTCTGACCTACGCTGTGGATGGCGATCAGGATGGGCATATCGACGTGTGGAGCTCCTTGCCAGATGCCTTCTACTCAGCGGCCAACTACTTGAGCCAGATGGGTTGGCAGGGCACGCAGCCCACTGCCGTTGAAGTCTGGCTGCCAGAGCGGTTCGACTGGCAACAGGCGGCCCTGCATCTGCGCCAACCAGCGCGCAACTGGCTGGCCATGGGCGTGCTACCGGTTGAACCCTTGCGGCAAGACAGTCTGGATGCGCCTGCCGCGGTGATCCTGCCGCAGGGGGCAAAAGGCCCGGCTTTTCTGGTGTTTGATAATTTTGATATCGTCATGCGCTGGAACCGCTCGGTGAACTATGCACTGTCGGTGGCGCTGCTCAGCGAGCGCATCATAGGCGGCCCCGACCTGATGCGCGGTTACGAATCCGCCCATGACGCCCTCAGTCATGAAGCCTTGAAACAGCTGCAGCAGCAACTCAATCTGCTGGGGTTTGAGGCAGGTGAGCCGGACGGCTTCCCCGGCCCGCAGACCCAGGCGGCGATCCGGCGCTACCAGCTTTCGGTGGGGCTGAGCGCCGATGGTTACGCCTCTCCTGCGCTACTGACCAGCTTGCTGGCGCAGCCTTTGCAGGCCCAAGGCCGATAAGGGTAGCTAGCGTTGACGGTCAGGCGCTCACTGCCACTGACCGGCCTCATCAATGAGCACGACCGCACCCCGCGTCACCAGCAAGCGCCCGTCTTCGCTGATAAAGTAACGATGCTTGCCGTTATTGAACACATAGCCCAGAAAGCGGCATGGCGTCAGGCCATCTGTGCAAAGGCTGTGGTGGCTTTTGCCGGTCAATTCGATCGCCTTGCCCGAGCGCTTGCTGATGCCGTGATATTGCACCTGTTCACAACTCACTTCGCCCTCGGCACACGGCACCGTGATGCGTACCTGGTAACCCGGCGTGTGCAGGACACGCTGAGCGTCACCGGCCTCCGCGGCAGTCAGCTGGGCTGACAGCAGCAGGCTGACTATCAGACAGATAGCAGGGTGTTGGTGCATCCGCTTGGTCAACTGGCTAGCGTGTCCTGCTCTCACAGCTTTGTCTCGCATCTTGGGCTAACATCCTGATTTAAAGCGCCGCGATGCGGTGCGCGGCTTCCAGGCATTCGTTCAAGGAGGCCACCAGTGCCAGCCGGATAAAGCCGGCGCCTGGGTTGAGGCCATGCGCCTCACGCGCCAGGTAGCTGCCAGGCAGCACGGTGATGTTCAGGTCACGGTACAAACGCAGGGCGTAATCGGTATCTGCGACTGAGGTGCGTGCCCATAGATAGAAGGCGGCATCCGGCATCTGCACATCCAGCACGGTTTGCAGCAGCGGGGTGACCTGGCTGAATTTCTCGGCGTACTGGCGACGATTGTCCTGCACGTGCGCTTCGTCGTTCCAGGCGGCGATGCTGGCGGCCTGCACCGTCGGGCTCATGGCGCAGCCATGGTAGGTGCGGTAGAGCAGGAATTTCTCCAGGATCTTCGCATCGCCTGCCACAAAACCAGAGCGCATGCCCGGCACATTGGAGCGCTTGGATAGCGAGCTGAACACCACTAGGCGCGTGTAGTCACGGCCCAGCTGATGGGCGGCCTGCAATGCACCCAAAGGCCGCTGGGCTTCATCAAAGTAGATCTCGGAATAACATTCATCCGCCGCAATGACAAAACCATAACGGTCAGACAGCTCGAAGATGGCTTTCCACTGCGCCAGCGTCATCACCTTGCCGGACGGGTTGCCTGGCGAACAGACATACACCAGCTGGGTACGCTGCAATACGCTGACCGGCACGCTGGCAAATTCCATCGCATGCTGGTTCTCCGGCAGGGTGTTGAGGTAATAAGGCTCGGCACCGGCCAGCAGCGCAGCGCCTTCGTAGATCTGATAGAACGGGTTGGGCGAGATCACCACAGGCGCGGTGCGGCTAGGGTCTATCACCGCCTGCGCGAATGCGAACAGCGCTTCGCGGCTGCCGTTGACGGGAATGATCTCGGTGTCGATGTTAAGGGCCGGGATGCCGTAACGGCGCGTGGCCCAGTCTGAAATCGCCTGACGTAAGGCCGGGATGCCTGCCGTCGTGGGATAATTGGCCAGGCCAGCCAGATTGCTGACCATGGCATCCTTGATCAGCTGTGGCGTGGCGTGTTTGGGCTCGCCTATGGACAGGTTGATCGCGCTGTACGCCGGGTTGGGCGTCACGCCTGCGAATAATTCGCGCAAACGCTGGAACGGGTAGGGCTGCAGCAGGTTCAGACTCGGATTCAAGGTAGCATTCAGATGGGTATTCATGTGAGCATTATAGTGGGCGATAACACGACAACAAAGAACTACTGGGCCGTTTTCGGGCTGCTGTTCGGCGCCGCCAGCTGGGGCGTGATCTGGTATCCCTACCGCATCATGCAGGAAGCCGGTGTTTCCGGCGTGGCGTCCAGCTTCTACACCTACACCATCGCAGCCAGTCTGGGCGTGCTGCTGTTCGCCCGGCACTGGCGCGGCCTGGGCAGCTTGCCGCAGACTGCCTTTTGGCTCGCCATCGTGGCGGGCTGGACCAACCTCAGTTACGTGCTGGCGGTGATCGACGGTGAAGTGATGCGCGTGATGCTGCTGTTCTATCTTTCCCCGCTGTGGACGCTGCTGCTGGCGCATTTCTGGCTGCGCGAACACATCGGCCGCAAAGGCCTGCTGGTGATGGGCATCTCATTGACCGGCGCCTTCATCATGCTATGGCAACCCAACGCCATGCCCATCCCGCACAACACCGCCGAATGGCTGGCCCTATCGGCGGGCATCGGCTTTGCGCTCACCAATGTGATCACGCGCCGCGCCAGCCACATGAGCCTGCGTGTCAAATCCATGGCGGTGTGGTTCGGCGTGATCGGCATGTCGCTGCTGGTGCAACCAGTGCTTGATCAGCCATTCCCGTCACCGCAAGTGTTCACGGCGCTGAACTGGCTGATCATGACCCTGATCGCCTTGCTGCTGATGGCCGCCACGCTGTTCGTGCAATACGGCGTGACGCGCATCCCGGCCTCCAAAGCAGCGGTGATCTTCCTGTTCGAACTGGTGGTGGCCGCTATCGCGTCCTACTACCTAGCAGGCGAGACCATGCAAGTGCAGGAATGGATAGGCGGCGCGCTGATCGTGCTGGCTTCGTTCTGGGCGGCGGTGTCGGAACGGGATAGCCATTGAACAAGCTGACCATTCACATTGCCAAGCCAACAAGCTGCCTGACAACATCAATCATCCATGGACCAGATCAATCATGAATATCCGCCATAAGAAAATCTTGGTTCTGTTTTTAGTGTTATTGCTGCCCTTGTTTCTAATGGTGAAGTGCTATCAGGAGCTGCACTATTTAACGCGGGAATCTGCGCTCCAGGAAGCAAAAGTGCGATTGAGAATCCAATGCGAAATGCATTGTGAAGAGTATGGGTTTAAAGAGGATGACTTCCAAGGACCATTTGAAGCGGGAGTAAATAAAGAGGTTGATACCAAGCATTATGAATTTACTTGGCGCTTACCAGATAACACGGAGCTGTTGGTTGCCGTTTATGACAATGGTTTGTTTGTGACATCCGACTGGATGTGGATAAACACGCCTGAAGTACGACGTATCCGGGCAGAGGAAGAACAAAAAAACGCAGCCAAGCTGCAAGCGCAAACCAAGTAGGATGGACTGGCCCCCGGCAGTCTGCCGGGTTGGCTCACAATTGTGGCGCGCAGCTAAGTAGCTCAGCTCCATACTTGAAGCTAACACTATCTGGGGTCGCAGATCACAGCGTTCATGCCCAATAAAAAAGCCCCTTGCGGGGCTTTTGTCTTACTGAAGCGTATCAGCCGAACTTGCCGGTGATGTAGTCTTCGGTTTCCTTGCGCGACGGGTTGGTGAAGATCTTGTCGGTGTCGCCGTATTCGATCAGGTCGCCCAGGTACATATAGGCGGTGTAGTCGGAGATACGTGCGGCCTGCTGCATGTTGTGGGTCACCACCAGGATGGTGAGCTTGTTGCGCAGTTCGGACATCAGTTCTTCGATGTTGGCCGTGGCGATCGGGTCCAGCGCGGAGGTGGGCTCATCGAACAGCATGATCTCCGGGTCGGTGGCCAATGCACGGGCGATACACAGACGTTGTTGCTGACCGCCGGACAGGTTGAAGGCCAGGTCCTGCTGCCTGTCTTTCACTTCGTTCCACAATGCCGCGCCCTTGAGCGCTTCTTCCACCTTGTCGTCCAGCACACGCTTGTTGGTCTCGCCACGCACACGCAGGCCGTAGGCGACGTTTTCGTAGATGGATTTGGGGAAGGGGTTGGGCTTCTGGAACACCATGCTGATGCGCATGCGCACTTCGATGGCGTCCACGCCATCGGCCAGCACATTGGTGTTGTCCGGGTGCATGACGATCTGGCCTTCGTAGCGGTTGCCAGGGTACAGGTCGTGCATGCGGTTGAAGCAGCGCAGGTAGGTGGATTTACCACAGCCGGAAGGGCCGATCAGCGCGGTGATCTTCTTGTCATAGAGGGGCATGGTGATGCCCTTCAGCGCGTGATTGCCACCGTTGTAAAAGAAATTCAGATTGCGCGATTCAGCTTTGATCGGGGTTGTAACGGTAACCATAAGTTTTCCTGAATGTTTGTATGCGTTGGGTATCGTGAGTCGCTGGCTCAGTGCAGGTGAGCACTGAGCGCTGGTGACGACTAAAGCTTTACCATTTGATCTTCTTGCGCATGTTGTAGCGCAACCAGATGGCCGTACCGTTCATGAGCAGGGTGACCACGATGATGATCGCGCCAGTCGCTGCTGCATTGATATGGAACTCTGGATTAGGACGTGACAGCCAGCTGAACATCTGGATAGGCAGCACGGTAAAGCCGGAGAACAGCCAGTCAAAGTTCAGGAATGGCGGTTCGCTGGTCACTGGCGATGGCGGCAGGAAGGCGATGAAGGTCAGCGCACCGATGGTGATGATGGGCGCCGTTTCACCGATGGCACGCGACATGCCGATGATCACGCCGGTCAGGATGCCGCCGAACGAGTAGTGCACCACGTGCTGCGACACCACTTGCCACTTGGTGGCACCCACCGCATAGGCGGCTTCACGGATGGCTACCGGGATACTGCGGATGGCTTCACGGGTGGAGACGATCACCACCGGCAGGATCAGCAGGCCCAAGGTGAGGCCGGCTGTGATGATGCTCTGGCCCAGGCCCAGGATGTACACGAACAGGCCCAGTGCCAGCAGACCGTAGATGATGGAAGGCACGCCAGCCAGATTGGTCACGTTGATCTCGATCAGATCGGAGAACCAGTTCTTGGGCGCATATTCTTCCAGGTAGATACCGGCACCGACGCCCATGGGCACGGCCGAGATGAAGGTCACCGACAGCACCAGCAAGGAGCCTACCCAGGCCGACAACAGACCGGCAGAACCGGCGCGGCGGGACGGGAACTCGCTCATGAAGTCCAGATTGAAGCGCGGGTAGCCGTCCATCACCAGGTCAACGAACAGCGTCAACAGGGTGAGCAGACCTATCATCAAGGCGACCAGGCCGATGATGGCGAAGATCGAGTCGTTGAGTTTGTGGCGCTTGATCATGGCCCGCACCTCATCGAGGTTGGCGAGCACGGAAGCTTGAGGTTTCACTTGTTCGGTCATCTTAGTAGCTTTCACGGAATTTCTTGCGTGTTGCATGGCCGATCAGATTGAAGGCCAGCGTCATCAGCATCAGTACCAGACCAGCCGCGAAGATGCTCTGATAGCCGATGCTGCCGTGTGGCAGGTCACCCATGGCCACTTGTACGATGTAGGCGGTGATGGTGGCGGCGCCTTCCATCGGGTTGAAGGTCAGCGTAGGTTGTTGACCAGCGGCGATTGCTACCACCATGGTTTCGCCTACAGCCCGCGAGATGGCCAGAATGTAGGCGGCCACGATGCCGGACACCGCTGCCGGGGTCACCACACGGATGGCGGTCTGGAAGCGGGTGGCGCCCATGGCATAAGAACCTTCACGCATGCTCATCGGCACGGCACGCATGGCATCTTCAGCCAGCGAGGCGATGTAAGGCACCACCATGATGCCGATCACGATGCCTGGCCCCAACATATTGAATGCAGGCAGGTTAGGCAAGAAGGTCTGCAACATCGGGGTTACGAACAGCAGGGCAAAGTAGCCGAACACCACGGTAGGCACGCCAACCAGCAGCTCCAGAATGGGTTTGACGATCTCGCGGGTCTTGTGGGAAGCGAACTCCGACAGGTAGATCGCGCCTATGGTGCCGATCGGCACCGCAACCAGCAGCGCAATGAAGGAGGTGGTCAGCGTACCGGCCACCAGCGGCATGATGCCGTAATGGGCGTCTTCGAACAGCGGCGTCCATTGGGTATCGGTCAGAAAGTCGATGATGGAAACATGCTCAAAGAAGGAAGCAGATTCGTATAACAGGATGGCGACGATGGCCAGTGTGGTGGCAACTGCCGACATGGCAGCAAGCATCAGAATGAACTCGATGATGCGTTCCTTGATGTTGCGCTTGATGTTCTTGGCAAAACGGGCACTGATGGGCAGGTCTGGAGTATCGAGCACTTGGGTGGCCATATTCATGTTTTTAACCCGGGCATTGTAACGGATTTAAGCGGGGCGTAGACAGCAGAGGGGCGCTTGCGCGCCCCTCAAACTTAGCCGAGATTACTTGATACGGGACAACAGGTCTTCAACCTTGACGCCAACTTCAGCAACGCCGCCGAAGCCGGTACCTGGTTTCAGTTCCTTCCAGTGCTTGATCACAGCGTCCTGATCCTTCTGTGGCAGAGGCACATACTTCACCTCTTCGATCAGTGGCTTGGACTTGGTCAGGTAGTAATCAACGAAGCCTTTGACATGCGGTTTGAACGCAGCAGCGGTGGCATTCACGTAGATGAAGATCGGACGACCCAGTGGCTGATAGGTACCGTTCTCGATGGATTCACGCGATGGCAGCACAGCTGGGCTGCCAGCCTTCTCCACGATGGCAGCGGCTCTCAGCTTGTCCTTGTTTTCATCGTAGTAAGCGTAACCGAAGTAACCGATGGCATTCACGTCACCAGCAACACCGTTCACCAAGACATTGTCATCTTCAGAAGCAGTGAAATCACCACGGCTGGACTTGGCCTTGCCGACGATGGCTTCGGTGAAGTAGTCGAACGTGCCGGAGTCAGCGCCAGCGCCGAACAGCTTCAGAGGCTGGTCTGGCCAGGCCGGGTTGACTTGCTTCCAGGTCTTGATCTTGCCTTGCGCTGCTGGCTCCCACATCTTCTTGAGATCAGCTACGCTCATGGTCTTAGCGAATTCGTTCTTTGGGTTGATCACTACGGTCAGTGCATCGAATGCGATTGGCAGTTCGATGAATTGCACGCCGTTGGCCTTGCAGTCATCGATCTCTTTTTGCAGGATGGGGCGCGATGCGTTGGAGATGTCGGTCTCGCCACGGCAGAACTTCTTGAAGCCACCGCCCGTACCGGAGATGCCCACGGTAACCTTGGTCTTGGTGGACTTTTGGTATTCTTCAGCAACGGCTTCAGTGATCGGGTATACGGTACTGGAACCATCGATCTTGATGATTTTCTCAGGAGCGGCATGGCTGACTGGTGCAGCAAATGCAGCTGCAACAAATGCAGCGACACTCATGGACATAACAAATTTGGATTGCATTACAACCTCCGTCATTTAAGAAAATGGACTGCAGGCGCAGGTGGCGCCGCAACACGAGGTGAACTTTAATGACAGTCTGTGACGGTTTTGTGACAAACCTTGAGATAGCGTGAAATATCTGTGAAATAAACATGGAACACACGCAAGAACGGCAGCGCCCTGTACAAGGACACTGCCGCTGCCGCTGCGGTTGCCGGCTAGCGCGAGCTAGCGTGCTGAGACTGCTTTCTAAGGCTTCTTTCTAGGGCTGCTTTAGATGCGCTTCAGCAATTCCTGGATCTTGATACCCACTTCCGGTACGCCACCAAAGCCGGTGCCGACCTTGCCGGCCTGCCAATGCGCGACCACGGCATCCAGCTCTTCTTGCGGCAGCGGGATGAACTTCACTTCCTTGACCAGATCGGTGGCATTGTTGAGGTAGAAATCGACAAAGGCCTTGGCTTCCGGCTTGTCCTTGATGACGGCGGCTTTGACATACAGGAACAAGGGGCGTGACAGTGGCTGATAGCTGCCATCCATCACGCTTTTCTCGGATGGCATCACTGCATCGGCATTCTCGGCACGGCGGATAGGCACGGCCTTGACCATGCTCTTGTTCTCTTCATAGTAGGCAAACCCGAAGTAGCCCAGTGCGTTCACGTCGCCCGCCACGCCTTGCACCACCACATTGTCATCTTCGGATGCCGTGAAATCGCCACGGCTGGATTTGGCCTTGCCGACGATGGCTTCGGTGAAGTAATCGAAGGTACCGGAGTCCGAACCGGCACCGAACAGCTTGAGCGGCTTGTCCGGCCAGGCAGGGTTGACCTGGTTCCAGGTCTTGATCTGATCCTGGGCGGAAGGCTGCCACATGGCTTTCAGCTCTTCCACGCTCAGGCTCTGGATAAAGGTATTGTCCGGGTTGATCACCACGGTGAGCGCATCATAGGCCACCGGCAGTTCCACATATTCGATACCGGCTTCCTTGCAGGCGGCGATCTCTTTATCAAGGATAGGGCGTGATGCCTGGGTGATGTCGACCTCGCCACGGCAGAACTTCTTGAAGCCGCCGCCCGTGCCCGAGATCCCCACCGTGACGCGGATGCCGGATTCGCGCTGGAACTCTTCGGCGATGGCTTCGGTGATCGGGAACACGGTGCTGGAGCCATCCACACGCACGATCTCGGTGGAGACCGCCGGGGCGTCTGAGGATTTGGAACAAGCGCTGATGCCGGCCAGCGCAGCAGCGATGAGAGTGAAGGTGAAGCCGATTTTACCAAGGCGTGAAGACATGCCCATCCTTTCAGTATCCAAAATGCACGAGTGAAAAACTTGGCTGGGCGGATCTGCCCAGCCTGATTAACGCCACTATTTAACGCCACCAGTTAAAGCAGCCATTCAAGCAAGCTTGCAGGTCATGGAACTGACCATGGAGCTGGCCATCCAGGGCGCAAAAAAGCCATTTTAACAAAATTGTCATGATCGCTGCTTTTGTCCGCAAGCAAGGGCCTAGGGCGTAAGCGCGCCAGACGGTATAATTCCGCCTTTCAATCAAGTTACACGGACATTGTGTCAGCATGGAAGCCGAACAGTTAAATCAAATCGCCAATCGCCTCACCGACCTCGCCGAGCGCAGCCAGGCGCTACGGGGGTATCTTTGACTTCGACACCAAACAGCAACGTCTGGAAGAAGTCAGCCAGCTATTAGGTGACCCCAATGTCTGGAACGACAGCGAGCGTTCGCAGAAGCTGGGCAAGGAAAAACGTGAGCTGGAGCTCATCGTCGGCACCCTGATCGAGGTGGACAGCGGCTTGCGCGATAGCCGCGAACTGTTCGAGATGGCACGCGAAGAGAACGACGACGACACACTGCTCAGCGTAGATAGTGACGGTGCGGCGCTGGAAGCCAAAGTGGCGCAGATGGAATTCCGCCGCATGTTCTCGCATCCCATGGACCCGAACAACTGCTTCATCGACATCCAGTCCGGCTCCGGCGGCACGGAAGCGCAGGACTGGGCCGGCATGCTGCTGCGCATGTACCTGAAATATTGCGAAAAGCGCGGCTTCCAGGTGGAAGTGCTGGAAGAGTCCGAAGGTGATATCGCCGGCATCAAGGGCGCTTCACTCAAGGTCAGCGGCGATTATGCCTATGGTTTTTTGCGCACCGAGTCCGGCGTGCATCGCCTGGTGCGCAAATCTCCGTTCGACTCCGGTAACCGCCGTCATACCTCGTTCGCCAGCGTGTTCGTCTACCCGGAAGTGGATAACTCCATCGTGGTGGAGATCAACCCGGCCGATCTGCGTATCGACACCTACCGCGCCTCGGGCGCCGGTGGTCAGCACATCAACAAGACCGATTCCGCTGTGCGCATCACCCACATCCCCACCAACACCGTGGTGCAGTGCCAGAACGACCGTTCCCAGCACCGCAACAAGGACGAGGCGATGAACATGCTGAAAGCGCAGCTGTACGCGCTGGAGTTGCGCAAGCGCAATGAAGAGAAGCAGGCCATGGAAGACGCCAAGACCGATATCGGCTGGGGTCACCAGATCCGCAGCTATGTGCTGGACCAGTCGCGCATCAAGGACTTGCGTACCAATGTCGAGATCGGCAACACGCAAGGCGTGCTGGATGGCGATCTGGACCCATTTATTTCCGAGAGTTTGAAGCAGGGAGTGTCAGCGTGAGTGAACAACAAGCCGTCGTCGCCGTCGATGAAAACCATGTGATCGCCGAGCGGCGCGAAAAACTGCAGCTGATCCGTCAGCAGGCGGCCGAAGCGGGGAGTGCCGCATTCCCCAACGACTTCAAGCCTGAACATCAGGCCGCCGATCTGCATGCCGCTCATGGCGAAACCGAAACCGAGGCGCTGGAGGCCGAGAACGTAGCCGTGTCGCTGGCAGGTCGCATGATGCTGAAGCGCGTGATGGGCAAGGCCAGCTTTGCTACCGTGCAGGACCGCACTGGCCGTATCCAGCTGTTCATTGCCCGCGATAATCTGGGCGAGACCCTGTACGACGCATTCAAAAAGTGGGACATGGGCGATATCCTCGCCGCGCGTGGCACGCTGTTCAAGACCCGTACCGGCGAGCTGTCTATCAAGGTCACCGAGCTGCGCCTGCTGACCAAATCGCTGCGCCCGCTGCCAGAGAAATTCCACGGCCTAGCCGATCAGGAGACCAAGTACCGCCAGCGTTATGTGGACCTGATCATGTCCGAAGAGACGCGTCAGACCTTTGTGGCGCGCAGCAAGGTGGTGGCCGCCATCCGCGCTTTCATGCTGGACAACGCTTTCCTGGAAGTGGAAACGCCTATGCTGCACCCCATCCCCGGTGGCGCATCGGCCAAGCCGTTCATTACGCATCACAACGCGCTGGACATGCAGATGTTCATGCGTATCGCGCCCGAGCTGTATTTGAAGCGTCTGGTGGTGGGTGGTTTCGAGCGCGTGTTCGAGATCAACCGCAATTTCCGCAATGAAGGCCTGTCGGTCCGCCACAACCCGGAATTCACCATGATGGAGTTCTATGCGGCCTACACGGACTACAAATGGCTGATGGATTTCACCGAGCAGTGCATACGCACCGCGGCCATCGCCGCGCGTGGCACGGCGGTATTGAGCTATCAGGGCCGCGAGCTGGATCTGAGCCAACCGTTCCAGCGCCTCACCATCGTAGGCGCGATCCAGAAATATGCGCCGCACTACACGCTGGAGCAGCTCAATGACGCCACTTTCCTGCGCAGCGAGCTGAAGAAGTTCGGCGTGGAAGCCTTTGCCCACGCCGGGCTGGGTTCCTTACAGTTGTCGCTATTCGAAGAAACGGTGGAAGCCCAGTTGTGGGAACCGACCTATATCATCGATTACCCGGTGGAGGTGTCACCGCTGGCACGTGCGTCGGATAGCAATCCCGAGATCACCGAGCGCTTCGAGCTGTTCATCACCGGCCGCGAGATGGCGAACGGCTTCTCTGAGCTTAACGATGCCGAAGATCAGGCAGCACGCTTCCAGGCGCAAGTGGCGGCGAAAGAAGCAGGGGATGACGAGGCGATGTATTACGACGCGGACTTTATCCGTGCGCTGGAATATGGCATGCCGCCCACTGGCGGTTGTGGCATCGGCATAGACCGTATCGTGATGCTGATCACTGACAGTGCCAGCATCCGCGACGTGATCCTGTTCCCGCACATGCGGCCGGAAGCAGGCTGATCAGGCTGGCATGACCTGGCAGGTGGCAGCAAGCCCACCTGCCGCCTGAGCCACTAGTGTGCTTGGCGTTTTTGCAGCCAGGCCTTGATCATGCTGAAGATCCACAGCAAGGCTTTGAAGGTGTTGGCGATGGGGATCAGGCTCCAGAACATATTGCCCAGGATCTGGCGGCAGGGCATGTTCTTGAAGCAACTGGTTTTGTAGATGGTGGCGAACGAGCATAGCCCCAGCGATACAAAATAGAAGATCAGAAATTTATATGGCACTTCGCGCTCCTGTTGAAATTAAACTTCTTAGTCATTGAATATAATGGGTTCAATGCCAGATAACTGGATGGTTTCTTAATCGTCAGGCTACAGCATCATAAGCCAACTACACATGGACGCAACCTGTTTGCCATGCAATGGTCACAAGGAAGTGTGTGACCGGCACCAGAATGTCACATGCACGGCCGGGCTGCAGGTGTAGTATATAAATTGGTGCATAGGCCGGTTAAACAAGTCCTCGTCGTGGGGGGCGCTGATCGGGCCAGTCATTCAACATGAACAGTCAACCAGGATTCAACCAGGACTATAGCGCAGCGCAAACACCATGGCTTTACACCGTCATAAATCGCTGATGTGGATGATCGTACTGTGGTTTGCCTTGTTGCAAACCATTGCACCATTCATCCACGGTCATCTGGATCAGGCCCACCTCGGTATCGAGGAAGCGCATGAAGCGCATGGCCTGCATCTGCACGTCAGCGAGCATGACCATGGTTTCGACCAGCCCAGCGGCCAATTCCTGCATGAAGCCAGTCATGTGGTGCATACCATTGCCATTGCGCCCGGTATCAATAAAGAGCAGGACAGCCTCGTCGCCAGCCAGCTGGCACTGCTGTTCTTGATCGCCTTGCTGGTACTGCTGACCAGCAGGCAGCGCGTCAATTCCTTCTACTCACGGGCTTTAGCCTCACATTTCAAATGGCGGCTCGCACCGCCACGCGCACCACCCGCACGCTAGCCTGACACACCTTGATCGCACCCAGCCTAGTGCTGCCGGTGCTTTGTATCATTGTTTTCCAGGAGAGCCTCATGCGTGCATCTTTTCTATTCACGCTATTACTGGCCAGTTTGTCGCTGCCTTTGTCAGCTCAAGCCGCCCAGCCTTATCAAACCAGCATCAGCCAGGCAGGCGATGCTCAGGCCCTGACCCTGTCAGACGCCATCGCACGCACCATGCAGGCCAACCCGGAGCTGGCTGTGGCCAGTCGCGAGCGTGAAGCCATCACCGGCGTGCAGCTACAGGCCGCCGTGCGCCCCAATCCTTCCATCTCGACCTTTGTCGAGGACACCCGCAGTGCCACGCGCCAGACCACGGTGCAGATCAATCAGCCACTTGAGCTGGGTGACAAGCGTGCAGCGCGTATCAGCGCTGCTGACGCACGTTACGAGCTGGCGGCAGCTGAGCTGGCCCGCAAACGCAGCGACGTGCGCGCGGCGGTGATGGCGGCTTTCTATGAGGTGCTGGTAGCACAGGAACGTGCAACCTTGACCGCTTCCACGCTGGAGCTGGCACAAGGTGCGCGTGACGCGGCCAGCAAGCGCGTGCAGGCGGGCAAGATCTCCCCTGTGGAGGAGACCAAATCCAGGCTGGCAGAGTCCAATGTGCGCATCGAACTGGAGCTGGCGCGCAGCCAGCTCAGCGCCAGCCGCAAGCGTCTGAGTGCCTTGTGGGGGCAGGGCGCGCCTGACTACAGCCGCGTAGCAGGCGAGATCGAACATCTGCCTGTGATCGGCGGGCTCGAAAGCCTGACGCGTCAACTTGAGCAGGCGCCTGCCATCCAGCGCGCGCGCCTGGAGATCGAACAGCGCAATGCCGTCGTCGGGGTGGAGCGTAGCAAGCGCCTGCCTGACCTGACCTTGAGTGTGGGCGCACGGCGTGATGAAGAGATGGGCTTGAATCAGGCGGTACTGGGCTTATCCATCCCCATCCCGGTGTTCGACCGCAATCAGGGTAACCTGCAGGAGGCGCTGATACGTACCGACAAGGCGCGCGACGAACTGCTGGCACTGCAAGTGCAGCAGACCGCTCTGCTGCAATCGGCCTATGAGCGCTACCTGGCGGCCCGGCAGGAAAGCACCACCTTGCAGGACGCTATCCTGCCTGATGCACGCCAGAACTACGATGCCGCTGTGCGCGGCTTCGAGTTCGGAAAATTCGGTTTTCTGGATGTGCTTGATGCGCAGCGCACCTTGTTCCAGGCCAGGTTCCAATACCTCAACGCATTGCAGCGCGCCCATCAGAGCATCGCCGAATTGACCGGCCTGCTGGGCGAGCTGCCCGCTAACGCCCCAGACCATGCCGACCAGCCGGCACGCGTATCGCATCAGGAGTAAACCATGTCCACACATTCAAACCCAGCCAACCGACTCAGCCAGCGCCAGTGGGTCTGGCTCATCGCGGTGATCCTCACCGGCGCCGTACTGGCTATGCTGCTCCTCAACAAGGCCACGCCACCTGTCGCAGACAGCGGGCACCAGGACCATGCAGAGCACGGCGAGCACGATGCAATGCCAGCCGAACTGCCGGGTAGCGATCATGCGCATGCGCCCGGCCCCACGCCACAAGCCAGAG
Organism: Methylobacillus flagellatus; assembly: GCF_005502435.1. Lineage (GTDB taxonomy): Bacteria > Pseudomonadota > Gammaproteobacteria > Burkholderiales > Methylophilaceae > Pseudomethylobacillus > Pseudomethylobacillus flagellatus_A. The sequence continues at coordinate 307,135 of NZ_SCOU01000001.1, read as the reverse complement.
GGCCGCATGCCGGCAAGCTGTTCAGCAAGGGCGATTACAGCCTGGAAGTGGTGATCTTCGAACAGAATGCGCCACCGGAATTCCGCATCTACACCTATCTGAATGGCAAACCGCTGCCAGCCCAGGACACCAGTCTGGCTGTGGTGCTGCAGCGTCTGGGGCGTGAGCCGCAAACCATAGCCTTTGTAGCGGAAGATGATTACCTCAAAGGCCAGGCCGTGATCGAGGAGCCACACTCGTTCGAGGTCACTCTGCACGCCAGCCACGCGGGCCAGCATTACGACTTCCATTACACGCAGCTGGAAGGGCGCGTCAGCATGAGCGACCAGCAGTTGCAGAACAATGCCATCGAGGTGCTCAAAGCCGGCCCGGCGCGCATCAGCACCAACTTGCAGCTGATAGGCGAGATCAAGCTGGATGCGGACAAGACCGTGCACGTCGTGCCGCGCCTTAGCGGTGTGGTGGAATCGGTGGCGGTGAATGCAGGCGATAGCGTGCGCAAGGGTCAGGTACTGGCCGTGCTCTCCAGTCAGGCACTGGCGGACCAGCGCAGCGAACTGCTGGCAGCACAAAAGCGCCTGATGCTGGCACGCACCACCTTTGAACGCGAAAAAACCCTGTGGGAGGAGAAGATCTCCGCTGAACAGGATTACCTGCAGGCACGTAACGTGATGAAGCAGGAAGAGATCGCCGTAGAAAGTGCCAGACAGAAGCTGCGTGCACTGGGTGCCGACTTAACCGATAACAGCAGCCAGTTGACCCGTTACACGCTGCGTGCGCCGCTGGATGGCATGGTCACCGACAAGCAGATCGCCGTGGGGCAGGTGGTCAGGGAAGATGCCAGCCTGTTCGTGGTGGCTGATCTGGGCAGCGTGTGGGCCGAGATGACGGTATACGCCAAGGACATCGACACGCTGGCACTGGGCCAGCAGGTCACGGTGCGTTCCAGCGCCACCGCTACCGAACAGGTGGGCAAGATCAGCTATATCGGCAGCCTGCTAGGCACCAGTTCGCGTACAGCCAGCGCCCGGGTGGTGCTGCCCAACCCGCAGCGCGCCTGGCGACCCGGCATGCCCGTCAACATGACTCTGCTGGCGGAGGAAAAGGAAGTGCCACTGGCGGTATCCGTGGAAGGCCTGCAGAACCTGCGTGACTGGAAAGTGGTGTTCGTGCGCCACGGTGATGCCTTCGAGGCCAGACCTTTGCAACTGGGGCGTGCCGATGCCCAGCATGTGGAAGTGCTATCCGGCTTGTTACCGGGCGAAGCCTATGCCGCAGGCAACAGCTTTCTGATCAAGGCCGAGCTGGGGAAAGCAGGGGCTGCGCATGATCACTGATCTTTACAAAAACAAATCGATCAATGGCTTGGTTCGTTCACGTCATGTAATACATGACGATATCAGCGGGGGCCGTCATGTTTGAGAGACTGATCCGCTTTTCCATAGACCAGGCCTGGCTGGTGATCATCGCTGTCGTGGGCCTGGCGGCACTCGGCCTGCTCAGCTATCAGCAGCTGCGCATCGATGCCGTGCCTGACATCACCAATGTGCAGGTGCAGATCAACACGCATGCACCGGGCTATTCGCCGCTGGAATCCGAGCAGCGCATCACCTATCCGCTGGAAACGGTCATGGCCGGCCTGCCCAGGCTGGAACAGACGCGCTCCATCTCGCGTTATGGCTTGTCGCAGATCACCGTGGTGTTCAAAGAGGGCACTGACATCTATTTTGCGCGGCAGCTCATCAGCGAACGCCTGAATCAGGCAAGAGAGAAGCTGCCGCCCGGCATCACCCCCACGCTGGGGCCGACCTCCACCGGGTTGGGCGAGATCTATATGTGGACAGTGGAGGCCAGGGAGGGCGCGCTCAAAGCCGATGGCACGCCGTATACGCCCACCGACCTGCGCGAGATCCAGGACTGGATCGTCAAACCACAGCTGCGCACCGTGCCCGGTGTCAACGAGATCAACACGGTGGGTGGCTATAGCAAGGAATATCAGGTGGCCCCCGATCTGCAGCAGTTGCGGGCACACGGCCTTGCGCTCACGGATGTGGTGGAGGCGCTGGAGCGCAACAATGCCAATGTCGGCGCTGGCTATATTGAAAAATCGGGGGAGCAGTACTTGATCCGCGTGCCCGGTCAACTGCGCAACCCGGCCGATATCGGCAATGTGGTGGTGGCCACGCGCCAGGGCGTGCCGCTGCGCATCAAGGATGTAGCCGTGGTCAGCATAGGCCATGAGCTGCGTAGTGGCGCTGCCACCGAGAATGGCGGAGAAGTGGTGCTGGGTACGGTGTTCATGCTGATAGGCGAGAACAGCCGCCAGGTGTCGCGCGCGGTGGATCAGCGCATGCTGCAGATCAACCAGAGCCTGCCGGACGGGGTCATGGTCAATACCGTCTACGACCGCACCACGCTGATCGACAAGGCCATCAACACGGTCAAGACCAACCTGATCGAGGGGGCTTTGCTGGTAGTTGCCGTGCTGTTCCTGTTCCTGGGCAATATGCGCGCGGCCCTCATCACCATGCTGGTGATCCCGCTGTCCATGCTGATGACCTTCACCGGCATGGTGGGCAACAAGGTCAGTGCCAACCTCATGAGCCTGGGCGCACTGGATTTCGGCATCATCATCGACGGCGCGGTGGTCATCGTCGAGAACTGCATACGCAGGCTGGCCCACGCGCAGAAGCTGAACGGGCGCCTGCTGACAGTCAAAGAGCGCTTGCACGAGGTGTTCGAGGCGGCTAGAGAGGCGCGTCGGCCCTTGTTGTTCGGCCAGCTCATCATCATGGTGGTCTACCTGCCCATCTTTGCGCTGAGCGGTGTGGAAGGCAAGATGTTCCACCCCATGGCGTTCACGGTGGTGGTGGCGCTGATCAGCGCCATGCTGCTGTCGGTGACCTTCATCCCGGCCGCCGTGGCGCTGTTCGTCACTGGCCGGGTCGAAGAGAAAGAAGGGCGGCTGATGCTCGCAGCGCGGCATGTATATGCGCCGGTGCTGGAATGGGCGTTGTTCAACAAAGCGCTGGTGCTCACCATCGCACTGGTGTGCCTGCTGCTGAGCAGCGTGATGGCGACACGCATGGGCAGCGAGTTCGTGCCCAGCCTGGATGAGGGTGATATCGCCATGCACGCTTTGCGCATCCCTGGCACCAGCCTCACGCAGGCCGTGAGCATGCAGCTGGAGCTGGAACACATCATCAAGGAATTCCCGCAGGTGGACCGCATCTTTGCCAAGATCGGTACTGCCGAGATCGCTACCGACCCGGTGCCGCCCAGTGTGGCCGACAACTACATCATGCTGAAACCGCGTAGCGAATGGCCGGACAGCCATTTGCCCAAAGCCACGCTGATCGCACAGATGCAGCAGGCGCTGGCGCAGGTGCCCGGTAACAACTATGAGTTCACCCAGCCTATCCAGATGCGTTTCAACGAGCTGATCTCCGGTGTGCGCAGCGATGTGGCGGTCAAGGTGTTCGGTGACGATATCGCCCAGATGAACGACAGTGCCGAGCAGATCGGCAGCATCCTGCAAAGCATACAGGGCGCGCAGGACGTCAAGGTGGAGCAGACCACCGGCTTGCCCATCCTGTCGGTGGACATAGACCGCGACAAGATCGCCCGGTTGGGCGTCAACATCAGCGAAGTGCAGCAGGCGGTGGCGACTGCACTGAACGGGCAGCCGACCGGCCAGCTGTTCGAGGGGGATCGCCGCTTCAATATCACCGTGCGTCTGGATGAACAGTTGCGTACCGATCTGGAGGCTTTGCGACAGTTGCCGGTGCGTCTGGCCAGCAGCACCGACAGCGCCCCGACCTACCTGCTGCTGGGTGAGATCGCCACACTGAATCTGGCCCCCGGCCCCAATCAGTTCAGCCGCGAGAACGGCAAGCGCCGCGTGGTGATCACCGCCAATGTGCGCGAGCGCGATATCGGCTCGTTCATCGCGGAAGCACAGCAACGCGTGCAAACCGAGGTCAAGCTGCCCTCAGGCTACTGGATCAGCTGGGGCGGTGTGTTCGAGCAGTTGGCATCGGCCACCCAACGTTTGCAATGGGTAGTGCCCATCGCCTTCCTGCTGGTGTTCATGCTGCTGTATGCCATGTTCAACAACCTGCGCGACGGCATGATGGTGTTCACCGGCGTGCCGTTCGCCATGACCGGCGGCGTATTGGCCTTGTGGCTGCGCGACATTCCACTGTCCATCTCGGCGGGCGTGGGCTTCATCGCCTTATCCGGCGTAGCGGTGTTGAACGGGCTGGTGATGATCAGCTTCATCCGCCAGTTGCGCGAGCAGGGCAGTGCGCTGGATGCTGCCATTGTCGATGGTGCGATGACGCGCTTGCGCCCGGTGTTGATCACAGCACTGGTGGCGTCACTGGGCTTCGTGCCCATGGCCATCGCTACCGGTACGGGCGCAGAAGTGCAGCGTCCGCTGGCAACGGTGGTGATAGGGGGTATCTGGTCATCTACCTTGTTGACCTTGCTGGTGTTGCCGGTGCTGTATCGATTGTTGCATCGCGACCAACAACAACCTGCTTAAGCAGGGCGCTGGCTGAGGGAGTCCCGGACAGGGACTTCATGGATACGCTGGCTGCCATCAGGCGCAGTCAGCGGTATGCAGTTAGGCTTGTAGTGTCAGCCTGACTTTATATTGAAAAACCTGGTATTGAAAATGCCAGGCATTGAAAATGGTCATATTCTCAATCGTGATGGCGCCCACCACGGCCTTGGTGCATGCGCTGCCAGGCAGACAATGCTTGAATGCGATTAAACACATTCAGCTTATTGAGAATGTTCTGGACGTGGAATTTTACCGTGTTGTGACTGATGGCAAGGATGCTGGCGATCTCGCCATTGGTCTTGCCTTCCGAGATCCACTCCATCACCTGTGTTTCACGATCGGTCAGCGAGGAGGACTGCGTGTTACTAGTGTTTAAGCGCTCTGCGGTATGAGCGTGCTGTTCATGTACTGGAGAAAAGTGCATGCCTTGTTTGATCGAGATGGCAAAGTCCATGGATGTATCCCCCCATAAAATTCATTTATGCTCCATGAATTAATTTTCATGGTAGGTAGATACTAGCTTTGAGCTTCAGGACTTTTCCTTCAAAAGCCTACACGCCATTCACAGGATATTGATGGTCACACCCAGCTGATAACCCCAGCCTCTTAACGATTGTATGGAGCCAGTCGCATCCTGCAGAACCTCGTTGATCTTTTTACGCAGGCGTACGATTTGCACTTCAGCACTGGCCTTGGGGTCAGCAAGTTCATCCAGTTCCAGTATCTCGATGATCTGCCAGCTTTCCAGGCGATGATCAGAAGCGCGTATAAATGCCAGCAGCAGCGTCACTTCACGCGCCGTCAGCTTCACGGCGGCTTGCCCCTTGCTTAGGGTAAAGGTCTTGATGTCCAGCAGCAGGGATTGCACGCTAGTCTCTGCGGGGATGACCCGCCGCATCAGCACATTGATGGCAGCCAGCAACTCCTGCTGTGAAGCGGGTTTGGTCAGGTAGATATCGGCCCCGCATTCATAGCCGGCCAGACGGTCAGCCTGCGAAACCCTGGCAGTCAGCATGATGATGCCGATATTGGGGTGGGTGAGCCGTATCCTTCTCGATAATGAAATGCCATCTTCGCCAGGCAAGCCCACATCCGCGATCATCAAATCGAACGTGGCGGGCAAATGCGTTTCTGCCACTTCCTCGGCACATTCCACAGCATGCACATGATGGCCATGCGCCTGCAGGGTCTCGACGATGGAGTCGCGCAGGTCGGCATTATCCTCAACCACCAGAATGTGGAACTTCATTCAACCACCGGGATTTGCAGGGTGAAGCGTGCCTTGCCCGAGATGCAGGCATAGCCGATGTGGATATTGAGCTTTTCGCACAGGCCTTTGACCAGATAAAGCCCCAGTCCGGAGCCCGTGACATCCTTGGCCGCCTGATTGCGATAATAACGCTCGAACATCTGGTCGGCATCCGGCAGTCCGGCCGTGCCGGGCTCATTGCTGACATGCAGCAGCACCATGTTTTTGCCATCCACCAGCTGCTGCTCTGCTTGCACACTGATCGATGACTGCGGCCGTGAATACTTGACGGCATTGTCAAGCAGGTTGCTGATCACGATGGAAAGCAACTGCCTGTCCGAATTGACTTTAACCCCTACACCCAGCGCTTCATTTGCCTCGACCTCAAAACGCTCGGGCGCCGATGACTGCTCCACCAGGCCGCGCACCAGCGCAGTGAGATCGAGGTCGCTGCTGGAGACCTTGATCACATCCTGCTCCATCTGATTGGAGAGACTACAACGCTCGATGATGCCGTTGATGCTTTGCAACGCGCGGTTGATACGTCCACGCTTGCTGTCTTCCATGCTGACCCCATCGACCGTCAGGCGGGTGATGGCGATCGGCGTCTTGAGCTCGTGCGTGAGCATGTCCATCAGCTGTTTGCGTTCTTCGGCCAGCCAGCGCTCCAGCTTCAAGGCCTGCTGTGAAAGCTGCAGCTCGATATGGGCTGCAGCGGCTTTTTTGACCAGTGCCCGCGAGCGCAGCACCAGTGCAGCAAAGAACACGCACGCCGAAATGAACGCCTGTATAGGCGCGCCAAAAAAGATCATTTCGGTGTGCGAACCGAACCAGCCCAGATAAGGTGTGGTGCTGACGAACAAGGTCGAACCAAGCAGCAGGTAGACCACGGTGACCACGGCGCGGCCGGGCGGTGCAGAGGCGCGCAGTGTCAGCGGGATCAACATATACAGCACGGCAAGAACGGTGATGTCCAGCACATTGATCGTTAATGCAAGCTTGAAATTCCCCATCAGCAACAGGATGTTCAGGGGGATGGCCATGAACATGATCAGCTCGAAAGCGCGCAATACGAAAGCACGTACCCGGAACGCTTTCAGAAACAGATAATGCATGACCACGCCTATCGAGGGGGTGGTGACAAAGATGATGGACGACAGACGGTCTGAAAGGTTGCTGTGAGGGATCAGCACGGCAAGGTAGCCGGACAGCGCCAGGTTGTAGGCGATCAGAAAGATCTGGGTGAAAAAGAAGGCCAGATAGACGGCCTCCCTGCGCACCATGAATTCCTTAAGAGCCCATAGGCTGACTGCAAAGATCAGCGACATCAAAAACAGGTGGGCCAGATTCATCAAGGTCGACTTCTGGCCAGACTGGTTCTCCGTCAGCGCTTCGGCATACACCACCACGCTGCTGGTAGTGGCTACACGCAGAAAATAGCTTGTCTCTTCGACAGGGTTGATCTTGAAATTAAGCGACAGTGTGGATACTGCCGGACGCTCCAGGTACGGGGTGCGGTCGCCCGAGGTTTGGATCAGCCAACCCGAGCCGTCCCGGGCTGGCGTATACAGCCGCACTTCATCCAGAAAAGTGGGGCGTATGCGTAAAATCAGTAGCTGGTCGGGGACGGTGGGCTTGACCACCACCTTCAGCCAGTACACGGAAGGGCTGTAACCCTTGGACATGAGGCTGCCTTCCGGCTTGAAGGTCTGGGCAGCGACATCCTCGATGGTGAAGCTGCCCTTGGGGTCTTCAAGGCTGCTCACGCTGACGATGTGGTTCTCCATCGCCTGCACGGCTCCCGCAGCCGTCATCATCAAAAAACATAAGGCAAACAGCCAGGCGTAGGGTTTGGAAGGTGATTTGACCGGCTGTGGGTCGGGCAGGCTAGGCAATCGCATCAAAAGTCCATTCTTACGGTAATGCCAGCCGTGCGCGGAGGGCCGGCTGAAGCAAAGTAACTGTTATAGGTGGAGGTGAGGCCCTGGAAGTAGCGTTCATCCAGTGCGTTTCTGACCCACAGGGCGATATCCCAATGTTGCCGGCCATCCGTGAACTTGAACCCGGTGGTCAAATTGAGCAGGCCATAGGATGGGATCCTGGAAAATGACGAGTTGGTGACATCACCAAAGCTCTCCGAACGCCAGGCATAGTGCAGGTTGGTGTAGTGTTCAACGCCATCCACAGGCCGCCACTGATGGCGGATCGAGGTATTGGAGGTCCAGCGCGGTGCGCCATTGACCTGATTGCCACGTACGGATTTATTGCCTGCCCCGAATCCGGTGGTGAATTCCTCAAAAGGGGTAGGGGCTGTGCCGTTGTCAAAGCTGGCATCGGTGTAGGCCAGGCTGCCTTGCAGGCTCCAGTGCCTGTCAGGATAAAAACGGAACTCGGTTTCCAGCCCTTTGCTGGTGATATCACCTACATTGGTCAGGCGCGGGATGAACACATCACTGACGATGGCCTGATAATCCCTCACCTTGGTCAGAAACAGATTGGCATCCACATACAGTCGCTGGTCGAGGAAATTGGATTTGATGCCGATGTCGATGTTGCGGGCGCGTTCCGGATCGATGGTGATGGCGTCCGGCCCACCGGTAATCGCGGGGGAGACCAGACTGTTCAGGTTGAAGCCGCCACTTTTGGTTGAAGCCGAAAAGTTCATGTAGGCCAGCGTGTCCTCGGACAAGCGGTAACTGGGGCTGATGTTCCAGGCGAGACTTTTTTCCGAGGTAGTGAGTTTGCCGCTATCGAAGTCACCCAGAATGAACGAGAACGGGAAGACGTTGTTGAGCGGGTCGCCTACGGCTTTGTTCTGAATGACACGTGCCTCTTTGCGTTCCCGGCTTTCACGCAAACCTACCGTCAGATCCAGTTCCGGGCGCAGATGCCAGGTTGCGCTGCCGAACAGGGCATACAGACGGCTTTCCTGGGTGCCAGTGCCCGCGATCGAGGAGTTGTTGGGCGTGGAGTTGATGGCCAGTGAGTAAGGGCCGGATGTATAAGCCTGACGGCTGGTGGTGTCCTGGTCCAGCGCGTAGGCACCGATCACGTAATCGAACACCTTGCTGACCGGCGAAGCCAGCCTGATTTCCTGAGAACGCTGGTAGTGATCCACCCCGAAGCCGCCACGCAACACATCCAGATCGGAGAAGTCCAGATCGTTCTGCGGCTTGAAGTGCCAGTCGCGCCAGGCCGTCACCGAAGTCAGCTTGTAGCCGTTGATATCCCGGTTCATTTCCAGCGTGAGTGCGTTCTGATCCACCTTGACACGCTGATCGCCGTTGAAGCTGACCTTGTAATCTTCCGGATCGGTGATGACGTTTTTGGCGCCCGGCATCCCGGCGATGACAGGGCGGCGCAAAAAGTCGGCATAGCTTACCGGGGCGGCAGGCGTGCCGCGCCAGGGGGCGTATCCGTAAGGCACCAGCGTGCCCGTGCTGGAATCCTCTTCATTACGTTCCAGGATCAAGCGAAACTCGGTCAGGTGGTCAGGCTGGACCAGCAACTGCCCGCGTATGCCTTTGCGGTTGATCTCGTTGAGTTGTTTGCCATTGAAGATATTCTTGATCCAGCCGTCATCATGGGTGTCATAAGCCGAAATGCGTAGCGCAGCCACCTCGTTGAGGGGCTGGTTGAGCATGGCCTTGAACTGGCGAAAATCGCGGCTGCCAAACGAGGCTTCCAGCGAGCTTTCTGCTTCGAAGCTGGGTTTGTTGGTGACGATATTGAGCACGCCAGCAGTGGTGTTCTTGCCAAACAAACTGCCTTGCGGGCCACGATAAAGCTCTATTTTCTTTACATCGAACAGGTCGAACGCCGCCATGCCGGGCCGGGTGAGGTAGACATTGTCGAGAAAGATGCCAACGCTGCCCTCCAGCCCTTCATTGGGCAGATTGTTACCGATACCGCGTATCGACAAGCTGGATTGACGCGCATGCAGGAACTGCGAAGTCACATTGGTGAATACCTGCTCCAGATCCTGGATCTGATACTGCCGCTCGGTTTCAAGACGGGACTGGTCGACCACGCTGACCGGCAGAGGGGCCTGCTGTGCAGGCTCTTCACGGCGACGTGCGGTAACCACCACGGGCGGAATGCTGATATTGCTTGCCTGCTTGCTGCTGGCAGCGGGTGTGGGCTGGTCTTTAACCGGCGCCTGCGCTTCATCAGCATGACTGACACTCCACGGAAGCAATACACCCCAAAAAACCGCACACATCAATCGCATGATTATTCACTTATCATTTTGACCTGTATCGTATGATAAGCGCCCATCCCCGACAAGCTTGCTACCCCAAATAATTACGCAAGCGATTTATCCTGAAAACGACTCTTTTACCTACCCGCTAGGGTGGTTCTCCGCAAAGCCGGATGATGTTGAAATACCGCAATTAAGTAGGTTCAGAGGCAAAAGTGTTACGCCACAGGATATCAAGATGGAAAATCTCCGCGTAGGCCTGTACCATTCCCAACCCGCCATGCTGGCAGGGGTCTATGCCTGGATCACCACCACAGCCAGGATCAATTGCCCGATCAGCTCCTTCAGTCTGGCCAATCTACTGGCTGAACTGGAAGACAATCCGCTGGACATCCTGTTGATGGAGTACCAGCAGCCTGCCTTTTTCGAAGCACTGCCGTTACTGCGCCGGCACTCGAATGCCAAGGTTTTGATCATGCCCAAGCAGCAAGACTGCTTCAAGCTTGACGAGTCACTGGCCGGAGTGGTTTATGGCGTCATCAACCCGCATACCGATCAAAAGACGCTGCTAGAGGCGATAGAGCGCGTGGCGGATGGTGAATACTGGTTCGATCGTGACAACATCGCCTCCATGCTGGATAGCATGAGCGAGCGCGGGGTCGCCGAAAAAAGTCTGTACAGACAGTATCTGACACTGACACGCAAAGAACGTGATGTGGTCAAGACACTGCACTTGAATGCAGAGCATGAACTGGGAGAGATTGCGGCACGCATGACCATCTCGGAAAACACCTTGCGCAATCACCTGCGCTCCATCTATTCAAAAATGAATGTGCGCAATCGCCTTGGGCTATACAAAGTGGCCGGCCGCATCGCCAACTTCATCGATTGACTCTTCAGCCACCCATAGGTGGCAACGCTAAGTGCATGCCCGTCCTGTTGTGATCGGGGCGCTGATCTGCATCAACTTCGCCTGCTTCAACTTTCCTAGGGTGGCATCTCGCCGATTACTGGCTTACAGTGTAGCCTGAGATTTGAGCTTACGTTTGAGCTTGGATTTCCGTTAGAGCTTGGATTTCAGCTGAGTCTGGCAAGCTGTATGCTTTGAACAAGCGCTAGCCTGTTCGCCATTAGCAGTAGACGACCACGCCATCATCCACAAGTCGGTACCAATCAACCACACGTCATCGGAATCCATCATTTGATGAAACAGCGTCCGGATATTGTCGTTTGCGAAGAATGCGATGCCGTGTACGGCAAGCCAGCGCTTGCGCACAACGAGATCGCGCGGTGTCTGGTCTGCGATGCCGAGCTGGAGCGCGACACTGGCAACCGGTTGGCGAATCTGCTGCCGCTGACCATCGCCAGCCTGATCTTGTTCGTGATGGCCAACGGTTTCCCCATCGTCGAGATCGAGCTGCAGGGGCTGAGCAGCCAGACCACCTTGTTCGGTGCCGTGCTGGCATTGAACGACGGTGGCATGACGCTGGTGGCTTTGCTGGTGCTGGCCACCACCATCCTGTTCCCCTTGATGCAGTTGCTGACCTTGCTGTACCTGCTGCGGCCTGTGGCCCGCCGCACCCATCCGCCTGGCCGTAAACTGCTGCTCAGGCTGATGCAGGTGGTGCGCCCTTGGGGCATGGTCGAAGTGTTCCTGCTAGGCGTGCTGGTGGCGCTGGTGAAATTGTCCAACATGGCCACCGTGCTGCCTGACATCGCCTTGTGGGCATTTGCAGCCTTGACCATCACCCTGACCGTGGTGGTGTCGTTCAACCCGCGTTATCTGTGGCGTGCACTGATCGCGCCAGCCCCAGCCGATGCGACCGGGCAGAACACATGAGCCGCCAGTTTCAAACGCTGCTAGATCATCTATACGAAGACCCGCTCGATGAGGAACGGCTCATCGCTGCGGATCTGCCACGTGCCGCCGCATTGAAGCTGACCGCCTGCCATCATTGCGGTACCGTCTGGGAACAGGCCGGGGAGGGCGCGCATTGCGGGCTATGCGACAGCACGCTGCATGCCCGCAAGCCCGACAGCCTCAATCGCACCCTGGCCTTGCTGCTGGCCGCCTGCATCATGTACATCCCGGCCAACCTGATGCCGGTGATGATCACGCAGACCTTGTTCAACCAGCATGAAGATACCATCATGAGCGGTATCATCTATTTCTGGCTGGATGGTTCCTGGGCATTGGCGCTGGTGGTGTTCGTGGCCAGCTTTCTGGTGCCGCTGTTCAAGCTGGTCTCGCTGCTGATCCTGGTGGTGGCCGCAAAACGGCGCAGTCGCTGGCGGCGTTCGCAGCGCGCACGGCTGTATCGCGTGATCGAAGCCATCGGCCGTTGGTCCATGCTGGATGTGTTCGTGGTGTCGCTGCTGGCCGGGCTGGTGCAGATCGAAGGCTATGCCAGAATTTCGGCTGGCCTAGGCATGGCTGCCTTTGGCGCAGTGGTGGTGCTCACCATGCTGGCTACACAAAGTTTCGACCCGCGGCTGACGTGGGATGATGCAGAACAAGATCTCAAGGGAAGCCATGACTGAACAATCAACGCCACAATCGCCCCTACCTCAGCCCAAACGTGCACAGGCGCGCAACTGGTTGCCTTCGCTGGTGTGGCTGATCCCCATCGTCGCCGCCGTGGTCGGTCTGACGCTGGTGACCAAGATCCTCATCGACCGTGGCCCCACCATCACCATCACGTTCAGCTCGGCCGAAGGTCTGGAAGCAGGGAAGACCAAGGTCAAGTACAAAGATGTGGATATCGGCCTGGTGCAGGCCATCAGCCTGAGCAAAGACCGCTCGCACGTGCTGGCCACGGTACAACTCTCCAAGGAAGCCAAAAGTTTCACCGCGGACGACACGCGCTTCTGGGTGGTGCGCCCACGCATCGCGGCGTCTGGCATCTCCGGCTTGAGCACGCTGCTGTCCGGCGCCTATATCGGTGCCGACGCGGGCAGCTCCGAAGAGACCAAAAAGGAATTCAGCGGACTGGAAGTGCCCCCCATCATCACGCGTGACAGCTCGGGCAAGCAATTCGTGCTGCATGCGGCCGACCTTGGTTCACTGGACATCGGTACACCGGTGTTCTATCGCCGCATCAAGGTAGGGCAGGTGGCCGCCTACGAGCTGGACGCCGATGGCAAGGGCGTCACCTTGCGCATCTTCATCAATGCGCCTTATGACAAATTCGTCGGCATCGATTCGCGCTTCTGGCACGCCAGCGGCTTTGACATGCAGATCAATGCCAGTGGCTTCAAGCTCAATACACAGTCCCTGGCCACCGTGGTGCAGGGCGGGATCACCTTTGGGTCGGCGGACGAGGATATCGGTGCACCGGCCAAGGAGAACACCGCGTTCAGGCTGGCCGAAGACGAGGCCGAGGCCATGAAGCAGCCGGATGGCCGCTCCGAACTGGTGCTGATGTATTTCAATCAGTCGCTGCGCGGACTGACGCCGGGCGCCAGCGTGGATTTCCGTGGCGTGGTGCTAGGTGAGGTGAAATCGATTGGCATCGAATACGACCGCAAGAAAGGCGAATTCCACATGCCGGTGCTGGTGCAGCTGTATCCGGAACGTCTGGGCAAGCGCTTCCGCGAAGTGGAGCAGGACGCACGCTATTCCGCCAGCCAGCAATTGCTGTTCATGATCAAGCGTGGTTTGCGTGCACAGCTGCGGGCAGGCAACCTGCTGACGGGTCAGGTGTATGTGGCGCTGGACTTCTTCCCCAAAGCCCCGCCAGCACAGGTGGACACCAGCAAGACCCCGGTGGAATTCCCCACCGTGCCCAACAGCCTGGACGAGATCCAGACGCAGATCACCGACATCACGCGCAAGCTCAGCAAGGTGCCGTTCGAGCAGATCAGTGCCGATCTGCAAACCAGCTTGCGCACGCTGAACAGCACACTGGCCAGTGCCGAGCAGCTCACCAAAAAGCTGAACAATGACGTCGCGCCGGAGATCACCGCCGCCATGCAGGATGCACGCAAAACACTGAATGCCGCCGAGCGCACGCTGGCGGAAGACACGCCGCTGCAGCAGGATCTGCGCCATACCATGCAGGAACTGACGCGTGCAGCAGCCTCTATCCGGGTGCTGACCGATTATCTGCAGCAACATCCAGAGTCGCTGATACGCGGAAAACAGGAGAACTAAGCCATGCCGACCCTACGCTGCTCCATCACCCTGGCGCTGGCCGTGCTGCTGGCTGCCTGTGCAACGCCCACCCCCACGCGCTTCTATACCCTGACCACGGCAGCGACCACGCGTGCCGAGCCTGCCAGTCAGGCGCAGCGACACGAGCCGCCACTTTTCATCGTGCTAGCCCCCGTCGGCATGCCAGAGCGCTTGGCACGGCCACAGATCGTGGTGCGCACGGGTGCGGCACGCATCGATATTCTGGAAAAGGACCGCTGGTCTGCACCGTTCAACAGCGAGCTGCGTGACGCGCTGGCCAGCGCGGTTTCCAGCCGGCTGAGCGCCGTGGATGTAACGCGCAGCGGCAAACCTGCGCACCAGGCGGCTTATCGCATCGCGGTGGAATTGCATGATTGGGATGCAGTAAAAGGCGAGCAGCTACAGGCCGACTTAAGCTGGACAGTCACGCGCAGCGATGACAAGCGCAGCGCCATTTGCCGTACAACAGCGTTGGAACCCGCGCGCACAGCAAATGTGGATAGCCTGGTGCAAGCCAGCCAGCGCCTGGTGCAGCGCTTAGGCGCGGCCATCGCCAGCAATGTGACGGCACTGGAAGCAGGCAACACAGCAAGCTGCGAGCTTTAGCACGGTGCTCAATAGTGTAGCGCTCAAGAGTGCTGTGCTTAAGCGACTTGAGCCTGACTTTCCATATCGTCTAGCCAGGCCGCCTGCAATGGCTGAGGCAGCCTGAATCGGCCATTGGTAAACCTGCTGAACAGGCCGACGGCGGCCAGCAGCAGCTGATGTTCGACCTGCGCCAGATGTGGCGCGTCAAAACGTATCTCGCTAAGGCTGTATAAAGGCCGGATCTCCACATTGTTCAACGAACTCAGGGCCGAGAATCTCAGCAAGCCCAGCTGCATGCCATGCTCAGAAATCGCCACCTCGTGCATGTTCACTACGTTTAAATTGATAGTTTCTCCATCAATTTCAATAACATGAAACCGCTTATTGATGTGAGTGGTGTGCATTTTCAATCGCTCATCGGTTGATATAGCCCAGCTGGTATTGCTGGCTGGCGTGTGGTGCCGAAATCGGCGTGATGGTCATCCGGAACGATGACAAGGCGCTGGCCTGTTGTGGTGTCAACAACAGGCTCATGCTGTGCTGATAGGTCTTGCCTGCAGGCACCGTCAGGCCGGGTTGCGAGGTGATGGCACCAGGCGGCAAGCCTTGCATACTGATGGTGTAGTGCTCCGTGGCAGCACTCTTGTTGGTGATGCGGACGCTGTAACGGCTTTTGAGATCGCCGTTCGACATCACCATCACCAGTGGTTGTGCCTGTTGCTGGGTGACGGCGGAAAAGGGCTGTAAATGCATGAGCTGATAGGCGATGAACACGGCGGACAGCAGGATGATGGCAAGGTAACCGTGCCTTCTGAACTGGCTCCAGCCGTCAGCGGCTTTCACAAGCGGGGTGGCTTCCGCCCTAGCTGGCAATGAGTCTGCCCGTGCAACAGTGGCCGTGGCTGCCGCTGCGGGCTGCGTGTCAGGCCGCGCGTAACGGATCAACCCGGTGGGCAGGTTCACCGAGCGCATGATCTGGTCGCAGGCGTCGATACACAAACCACAGGAGATGCAGTCGATCTGGAAGCCTTTACGGATGTCCACACCGGTTGGGCACACTTTCACGCAGTAGCCGCAATCGATGCAATCTCCATAGCCCTGACGCTCCCTCGTGCCTGCCACACTATTTGCTTTGCTGCTGAATGCGGCCGTTGGCGCTTTTCTGCCCAGGCTGCGTTCGCCACGCTGCGCATCGTAGTGCACGGTGCGCGTTGCGGTGTCCTGCATCACGCTCTGGAATTTGCCATACGGGCAGGCAACGCGGCAGATGTCTTCACGCGCGATACCCGCCGCCACATAGGTGGTGGCGGTCAGCACCGCAATGGTGGTGTAGGCTGCATAGGGCGCACTGCCGTCCAGCAAGGACGCGATCAGGACGCCAGGCGGCGAGAAGTAGAAGGTGAAGGTGAGGGCGGTCAACACAGCCAGAAGCAGCCATAGCAGGTGCGTCAAGCCCAGTTTGGCCAGCTTTTCCAGACCGGGCTTGTCCAGGCTCCACGGTTGCTTCATCAGACGGAGGCGCGCCTGCGCAGGGCCTTGCACCCAGGTTTCTATCATGCGGAACGCGTCGGTCCACAAGGTCTGGAAGCAGAAGAACCCGCAGAACGCCCGGCCCAACATGGCCGCGCTGTAGAACAGCATGGCGGCGGCCAGCACCATCAACCCCATCAGCACCATCAGATCCTGTGGATACAACGTCAGATCGAACAGCTGCAAGCGTGAGCGTGGCAAGTCGATGAGGATAAGCTGACCAGTGCGTTGCTGGCCATGCCAGGGCAGCCATGGCAACAGGTAATACACCGCAAACGCCAAGGTGAGGATGGCGGTTTTCAGGCTGCGAAAACGCCCTTTGACCGCATAAGGCACGATGGGGATAACGTTTCTGCCAGTGGCACTGGCGGTGTAGGGCATTTGCGCTTGCATGATGTTGCTGCCGGTGAGAGGGGATGTGGCACAGAATAGGGCACACGCCCTATTGATAACAGAATCAGTTTTAACTAAAAAAACCATATCAGATGCATAATCCAGTTGTCTGGACCCCTTATGCATCAAAAGCCAAGCATATGAAACGCTATGAAAAACTGGCAGCCGAGATCGCAGAAGCCATACGCAGTGGCGTGCTGGCCAAAGGTGAAAAGCTGCCTTCCGTGCGGCACACCGGCGCGGCACGGGCGCTGAGTGCCTCCACGGTGTTCCAGGCCTATTACCTGCTGGAAGCGCAGGGCCTGATCGTGGCACGCGAGCGCTCCGGCTACTACGTGAATGCAGGCTCAAGCCAGTTGCAGCCGCATGGGGTGCAGGAAAGCGTGCGCAAGGAGGCCAGCACCGTGGATGTCAGTGAACTGGTGTTCGAGATCCTCGAAGCCACACGTGCACGTGAGGGCGTCGCTCTGGGCTCGGCATTCCCAAGCCCCTTGTTGTTCCCGCTGGACAAGCTGGCGGCCTGCATGAGCAGCAGTGTCAAAGCCATGGACCCCTGGCTCACCGTCAAGGACCTGAGCCCCGGTGACCTGGAACTGCGCAGGCAGATCGCGCAGCGTTATCTGAGCGATGGCCTCGTGGTGGCTGCAGAGGACATCGTCATCACCAACGGCGCACTGGAAGCACTCAACCTGTGTCTGAGTGCCGTGACGCGGCCCGGAGACACGGTACTGATCGAGGCACCTGCGTTCTACGCCTGCCTGCAGGCGGTCGAACAGCATGGCCTCAAAGCGGTGGAGATCACTGGCCATCCACAACAGGGTGTGGACCTAGAAGCCATGCGACAGGCCATCCTGCAACATCGCCCCAAAGCCTGCTGGCTGATGACCTCGTTCCAGAACCCGACTGGCAGCCTGATGCCGCAAAAGCATAAACGGGCGCTGGTGGACTTGCTGACTGAGCATCAGATCCCGCTCATCGAAGATGACGTGTATGGCGAGTTGTATTTCGGCACCCACAAACCCTTGCCAGCCAAAGCCTATGATCATGCCGGGCTGGTGATGCATTGCTCTTCATTCTCCAAATGCCTGGCACCGGGTTACCGCGTGGGTTGGGTAGCGGCCGGGCGTTACGCCAGGCAGGTGGAACGCCTCAAGCTGACCAGCAGCCTGGCCACCTCGGTGCCGGCACAGCAGGCGCTGGCCAGGTATCTGACCAAAGGCGGCTATGACCGGCATTTGCGGCAGCTACGGCATCAACTGTTGCTGCAGCAGATACGTTTCATGGAAGGCATCGCCAGTTACTTTCCAGCCGAAACGCGCATCAGCAAGCCGGATGGCGGTTATTTTCTTTGGCTGAAGCTACCTGGCAAGGTGGACGCACTGGAACTGTACCGGCATGCATTGGCCAATCAGATCAGCATCGCACCAGGGCCGATGTTTTCAGCACACCATGAGTTCCGCGATTACATACGTCTGAATTACGGACATGGCTGGAATGCAGAGACTGCACGTGCATTGCAATGGCTGGGAGCGTTCGTGCGGGATGCACAAAAGAAAAACTCCAACGAGTAGCCTGAGAGACGCAGGCACTGGTCGGAGGTGGTCGTATCGGTGATGCGGGTTTGCTTGATCGTTTCTTGCATGTTCAGGTGCTCCTGAAAAATGCAGAAACCATGCAAGGGCGCGTTAAAACTATACCGCGTTAACGCTCCCTTGACTTCGCATAATGTATATTATGTAAAGTAAACTATTTCTTGATGCGGTCTTGCAGCGTATCGATCTGCTTGGCCGCCCATTCCTTCCCGCCCAGACCGAATGCAATCGCCAGTGCCAGAAACACTGCACCGAAGGCAATGATGAACATGGCGGTCAGCAAGTGCGTGCCGATATCCAGTTGTTCCAGCGCCACGAAGATGGCGAAGATCTGTACACCGTATTCTGCCGAGGTGCTGATGGCCAGCGCCCCTTCGATCTTGATGCCATGCAGCCAGGCAAAGATCAGGCGGTTGATGAAGCGTGCGAACAAGGTACCAAAGATCAGCACGATGATGGCCAGGATGATCTTGGGCAGATAGTTAGCCAGGTTATTGAGCATGCTGGCGATCTCGTTGAGGCCCAGCGTATTGGCACCCGTGGTGACGAACAGCAGGATGACCAGCCAATAGATCACCAGGCTGATGATGTCGCTCAGCGTTAGGTCAAAGCCACCGTGGCGCAGGAACGCTTCCAGCCCGGATCGCTCCGCAAACTGGTCGAAGCGTGTGAGAACCAGTACTCGTTTGGTGATCAGGCAGGCGATCTTGGCGCATATCCAGCCAAACAGCACGATGAGGATAACGGCGAGAAATTTCGGGAAGAACATGACGACTTCTTGCCAGAACAGATTCAACGATGACAGGAATACATCGATTTGATATTGCATTGTGACCTCCTTGTTTGATGATGCGGCACCGGCGTAGCGCTTGATACCGGCTTGCTATCGTGCATTGCACCGGCACATTCTGGCGCAAATACCATCATCGCGCAAACAAGTTAGTCAGTTTAGTTAAAGTGATACGTTAGACTGGGGAGCTAAGGTTATGTCCCCAGTCTTTTTACTTTGTTAAGCCTGTTGCTTATTGCCAGGCTTGCGTAGCGAGGTTCAGCCTTTGTAGACCTTGCCGATCAGGTGATCCAGGCTTAATTTGCCTGCACCGCCGAACAGCAAAGGCAACAGCATGATGAGGTATAGCAATGGCAGCTTGAAGTTGCCGGAACCATCTTCCCCGATGATGCGGTAGCCGTTCCACAGCTCAGCCAGCGTGTCCCACTGGGCTGGCATGTGCACAGACAAGGCCGCCACGATAGTCAGAATGATCAGCGACAGGCTGAAGAAGCGGGTGGCCAGGCCCACGATCAAGGCCCCTGCCCCGATCAGCTCGAACCAGGTGGCGATCGCCCAGTTGAAGTCAGCGGGCAGGATGTTGAACGGGAACGGGAAGTCGATATCAGCGAACCAGTTCTCGCCGTGCAGTTTTTCCAGCCCGGCTTCGCCGAACTCCCATGCCAGGATCAAGCGCAATAGCAGCGGTGGCAGGATGGGTGCGATGCGATCCAGGATGTTGAGTAAAGCGACATAGCTGCGCGTGAGTGTCATGATGATCCCCTTTTTGTGTTGTTTTGTACGTTGTTATTGTTTCTGCAGCAAAGCGTCAGCCAGCTTTCGGCATCCTCGCCGGCAGCGGCTTTCTGGAAGCTGTCTGGCTTGCAGGCCGATAGCGGTACCACAGTCGCACGCCCAGCAGCACGGCCAGCACCAACACATAGACCAGTGGCTCGCTTACATCTTTTTTGACCAGCCACCAGAAGTGCAACACTCCCAGGATCGCGATCGGGTAAACCAGCAGGTGCAGGGTCTTCCAACGCGTCTTCAAGCGCCGGATCATGGCAGCGTTGGAGGTGGCCGCCAGCGGTATGGACAACACAAATGCAGTAAAACCCACCAGCACATAGGGATGCTCGGCGATGTCCTTGCCTATCGCCATCAGGTCGAACCAGTGATCCAGCCACAGGTAGATGCTGAAATGCAGCAAGGCATAAAAGAACATGAACAGGCCCATCATGCGCCGCAACTGCACCGGCCAGGCCACACCGGTCAGCATGCGCAGCGGTGTGATGCTTAGCGTCAGCATCAACATCACCAGCGCCCAGGTGCCAGTGGAACGGGTGATGAACTCGATCGGGTTGGCCGTTAGCGCATCGTGCATGCCCAACCAGATCAGCCGCGCCAATGGCAGCAGGGCCAGCAGGAACAGCACGCGCTTGATCCAGCTCAGCTGCAGGCTGCTAGGTTTGAATGGCGCCGCCATCAGAAATTCTTGCGCAGGTCCATGCCGGTATACAGGCTGGCCACCTGGTCGGCATAGCCGTTGAACATCTGCGTCTTGATGCGTGGCGAGAACAGCCCGCCCCCGATGCGCCGCTCTGTGGACTGGGTCCAGCGCGGGTGGTCCACCGTGGGGTTCACATTGGCATAGAAACCGTATTCAGTCGGTCCGGAACGCACCCAGGTAGTGAGCGGCATCTTGTCGGTGAAACGGATCTTGACGATGGATTTGCCGCCCTTGAAGCCGTATTTCCATGGCACCACCAGGCGCATGGGCGCGCCGTTCTGGTTGGGCAGCACTTCACCATACAGGCCCACTGCCATGATGGTGAGCGGGTTCATGGCTTCATCCATACGCAGGCCTTCGACATACGGCCAATCCAGAATGGGCGCCCTCACCCCTGGCATCATCTTGGGGTCGGCCATGGAGATGAATTCCACATATTTGGCTTTGCCGGTGGGTTCGGCATATTTGATCAGGCTGGCCAGTGGCAGACCTACCCAAGGGATCACCATGGACCAGCCTTCCACGCAGCGCATGCGGTAGATGCGCTCTTCCAGCGGCGCGATCTTGAAGATGTCGTCGATGGACAAGGTTCTGGGTTTGCTGACCTCGCCTTCTATGCTCACCGTCCATGGACGCGGCTTGAACAGCCGCGATTGCGGCTTGGGGTCGCTCTTGCCGGTGCCGAATTCGTAGAAATTGTTATAGCTGGTGACATCATCATAAGGCGTCAGGGTCTCGCCTGCACCGTATGGGGTCTTTTTGAAGTCGCTGATCTTTTGCAGCCCGCTTGCCGGGCTGTTGGCTTCTGCACGCATGCTATTCATCAAGCCAGCGCTGGCCAGTGCGGCACCGATAGCGCCGAACCCTGCTGCCTTGATGAATTCCCTGCGCTGTTCGAACACCTCGCGCGGGGTGATCTCCGATGCGAGGATGTCCGGTTTCTTGCTGATCCACATGATGTCTGACTCCAGGTTACCGCGGTGGCTATAACGCTTGGTCGCAGACAGCACGCCAACCTTACATCACCGCATTACTTTTTTGACAGGTCCGCAATGGCGGCACGCGCCTGATCCAGCAGATCGAAGGCATTGAGTTGCTCGGCGATGGTCGCCATATCATTGAGCAGGCCGCGCGCGGCCGTTTTATCACCACTGGCGACCTTGGTTTCGGCCAGGTAGAAATAACTCATGGCCTCCCAGTAAGGACCTTCATTCTGCTTGCTGAGTTTCAGGGTCTTGTTGATTGCACGCTCGGCATTTTCGTATTGACCGGCACGCGTGTAGATGCGGCCCAGTTCCAGATTGGCATTGGCGATCTGATCTAGCGTACCTGCACGTTCCAGCATCAGCGCAGCACGTATCTGATACTCGATGGCCTGATCATGCTTGCCCAGCTTGCTGGATGCCGCAGCAATGCGCACGGCGTTATCGGCGCGCTCGTTATCATTGCCGGAAAGCTTGTCACCGGCGATATAGCTGTCCAGGGCAGCCTGATATTGCGCACTGTCCATCAGCGTCTCGCCGATGAGGTTGAGTGTGACGCGCTCGAAGGTGCGGTTCTTTTCCTGCTGCGCCAGCTTCAGGCTGTCACGGTAGCTGACCAGTGCCGGTTCGTAACTCTTCATGGATTTCTGCACATTACCCAACAAAGCGAGTGCGATCATGCGGTCGTTCGCTGCGGAAGACAGTTTCACAGCCATCTGCAGGGCATCCAGCGCCTGCGGGAACTGGCCTGTGGCCCCCAATGCGCGGCCTTTGCACAGATAGGCGTCGCGCTGCTTGGCATCGACTTTCAGGATACGCTCGGCCCAGGCCTGGGCTTTGGCAGCATCCCCCTGCTTCACGGATTTATTGCATTCCGCGACCATGGTCGCCACATCCTCCTCGGCAGCATGGACGGTTTGCAGGCCAGCCAGCAGGCCCAGCATCAGAACGGTGGAAGCGATTTTCATATTGTTATGACTCCAGATACTGATTCCAGTCATGCAGCGTGGCGCCACATGCAAAAAACTCAGGGTTAAGTAATGATTCTTTGGTGTTGTAACGTAGTGGCAGGCTTTGCACGCCAGCGACCTGCCTATTGACCAGATGTCCGCCTGCTTGTTCCAGCACACATTGCGCAGCGGCAGTATCCCATTCGGAAGTGAGGCCCAGACGCGGGTAGACATCCGCCCTGCCCTCCGCCACCAGACAGATCTTCAATGAACTGCCCATGGATAACAGGCTGACTTCACCAAAACGCTGCTGCAGCGCATGCACAAAGGCCTGCATCCTGTGATCGGAGTGGGAGCGGCTACCCGCCACCACCAGACCACGCGCATTCGAACCGCCCGCATTCAGATCATGGCCTGGCAGCTTGCGCGCATGGATGGGCTCGGCATCCGCCTGCCCTGTCTGTTTGTAGGCGCCATGCGCGTCGGCGTAGTACAGCACATCCATCGCAGGCGCATACACCACCCCCATCACCGGGCGGCCTGCGCTGATCAGCGCGATGTTGACGGTGAATTCACCATTGCGCTTGATGAATTCGCGCGTGCCGTCCAGCGGGTCCACCAGCCAGTAATGCGTCCACTGGCTGCGCTCGCTGTAAGGCAGTGCGGCTGATTCTTCAGACAGCACGGGCAGTGTGGGCGTTAATGCCAACAGGCCTTGCTCTATGCAGGTGTGCGCCGCCAGATCGGCCTGTGTCAGCGGACTATGGTCCTCCTTGCGCACCACATCAATCGTGCCGGCATAGACCTGCATGATGGCCTCGCCCGCCTGTCTGGCGATATGGATCAGTACCTCTATCGAAACGGGCTGTTTATCTTCAATCACTTGCGCATCACTCCTCACTTAACATCTGTAATAGAGCCTGCTCATCCAGGATCGCTAGCCCCAAAGCTTGCGCCTTGCTGAGCTTGCTGCCAGCTTCAGCGCCTGCCACCACATAATCGGTCTTTTTGGATACGCTGCTGCTCACCTTGCCGCCCGCTGCTTCTATCATCTGCTGAGCCTGGTCACGCGTCAGCGTGGGCAAGGTACCGGTCAGCACCAGCGTCTTGCCCGCGAGCACCCCCTGCTCCGCCTCGTCAGCAGGCAGGCTCGCCAGCAACTCGTGGCATAGCGCATCGAGTTGCAGCAGCAAGTCACGGTGGCCATCGACTTCCAGCCAACCCAGCAAGGACGCCGTGACCTCAGCCGGAAAGTCTGCGAGGACGGCGTGATGGGCTGCGCTCAAGGCCGCAAGCCCGGTCATGCTGGGCACCGCCAGGGCCAGTTGCTTGCTGCGCGTGGCGGTGAGCTTGGGCACGCCCAGCGTGGCATACAAGGCGGCCGGGGCGAGTTTTTCACGCAAGCGCGCACTGGGTGCGTGTTCGCCCTGAGGCATCACGCCCGCCGCCAGCAAGGCATCCAGCGCTTGCTGGTTCTTGGGTTCTGCGAAAAAGTCAGCGATAGAATCGGCGACGACGGCGCCCACGTCAGGCAGGTTCAGCAGCAAGGGTGCCGGTGCACGGCGGATGAGCGCCAGACTGCCCAGCCAGTCGGCCAGCGTCTTGGCGGTGGATTCACCCACATGGCGTATGCCCAGCGCGAACAGCAAGCGCGCCAGTGGCGGGGTTTTGCTGGCCTGTATTGCCGTCAGCAGGTTCTCCGCCCATTTGCTGGCGACCTTGCCATTGGCCACGGTCTCGGGGGTGATGCCGTCACGCTCGTCGGCACGCTGCTTCATGGTCAGAAAGTCAGTCAGCGTGAGTTTGTACAGGTCAGCGATGCCGTGCACATAGTCCAGCTCGACCAGATTTTCGATGTAGCGCTCACCCAGGCCGTCGATGTCCATCATGCGGCGCCCGGCAAAATGGCGTATCGCTTCCTTGCGCTGTGCCGAGCAGAACAGCCCGCCGGAACAGCGCGCGATGGCCTCGCCCTGCTCGCGCACCACATGCGAGCCGCACACCGGACAGCTGGTCGGCAATACGAAGCGCGGATACTTAGGCTGCCGGGCCGGATTGAACAGGTCACTGCCAGGCCCTTCCACCATGGGCCTGCGCTCCAGTACCACGGACACCACTTCCGGGATCACGTCACCAGCACGCCGCACGATCACGCTGTCGCCGATGCGCACATCCTTGCGGTCGATCTCGTCCTGGTTATGCAAGGTGGCATTGGTGACCGTGACCCCGCCCACGAACACCGGCTGCAGGCGCGCCACCGGGGTGATGGCACCGGTACGGCCCACCTGCACCTCGATGTTCTCGACCACGGTGATCTCTTCCTGGGCCGGGAATTTATGCGCCACCGCCCAGTGTGGCTCGCGGGTGCGGAAGCCCAGTTCGCGCTGCAGCGCAAGGCGGTTGACCTTGTAGACCACGCCATCGATGTCGTATGGCAACTGGTCGCGCTTGCTGGCGACTTCGGCATGGAATGCGACCAGGGCTTCTGCACCCAGGCACACGGCGCGCAGCGCGCATACCGGCAAACCGTAGTCATGCAGCGCGTCCAGCAAGGCACTATGGGTCGCTGGCACATCCCAGCCGCTGGTTTCACCCAGACCATAGGCAAAGAAAGATAAAGGACGCTGGGCGCTCAGGCGCGGATCCAACTGCCGCAGACTGCCTGCCGCACCATTACGCGGGTTGACCAGCAGGGCTTTGCCCTGTGCCAGCTGGCTGGCGTTGTAACGCTCAAAATCGGGGCGGCTCATGTATACCTCGCCACGCACCTCCAGCACCGGCGGCGCGGCACCCTGCAGGCGCAGCGGGATCTGGCGTATGGCACGCACGTTCTGCGTCACCTCTTCACCCGTTTCACCATCCCCACGTGTGGCCGCCTGCACCAGGACACCCTGTTCATAACGCAGGTTGATGGCCAGTCCGTCGAATTTAAGCTCGGCCGCATATTCGATCTCAGCCTCTCCTGATGTCAGGCCCAGCTTTTTGCGGGTGCGTGCATCGAAGGCACGTGCGCCTTCGGCGCTGATGTCGGTCTCGGTTTCGATGGAGAGCATGGGCACGCGATGCCGCACGCTGGGGAAAGCCGCCAATGGGGCAGCACCGACGCGCTGGGTCGGTGAGTCGGCGCTGATCAGCGCTGGATGTTGTTGTTCCAGTGCCTGCAACTCGCGGTACAGACGGTCGTATTCCGCATCGGGCACGCTGGGTGCCGCCAGCGTGTAGTACTCATAGGCATAGCGGTTGAGCTGCTCGCGCAACGCAGCGGCTCGGCTGACCGGGTCAGTCGTCATGCAAAGTTCTCACAGCAAGACTCGGGTTCAGGAGAACAGGCGATGCGCGAGTGCGCTGCCCGGGGTGATGCCACGTGCCAGCATCCTGTTATGCAAGGCCTTCAACTGCACGCGGATCTTGTCGATCTGGGCTTCGCTGAGCGGACGCTGCTGGTCATCGACCAGATGCGCACCCAGCGCGGTTTCCATCTGGCGTGCCAGCAGGATCATGCGGTTGAAGACTTCCAGGCTATCGCTGACATGCGGGATATCCAGCTTGAGCAGCAGGCCACGCACGATGATGGTCCGCATGGTCTCGTTATCGAAGGGGGTGCCGCTTTCGCTTTGCAGCAGGAACTGGGTCTGACCGGCGGCATCCTGCCAGTGGAATTTCCCGTCTGCCTGCAGGCTCAGGCCGCTGGCTTCCGCCAGACCACGCAGCTTGCTGCCCAGCAAGGTGCTGGATGGCACCAGATGCAGGCTGATCATCTGATCCACTTCCACACAGAACGCATCCAGCGCCTGTGCGTGGTGCATGATTTCGGCATGACCCGCCTCATTGGCAACCGCAGGCAGCCATTGCAGTTTGGCATCCAGGCTGTTGCTGAGGCTGTTGATCAGCAACTGGAAGCGCTGCAGCAGCGCTGTCGAAATCACGCCGGAACGATCCGCCAGTTGCAGAGCACACGCCAGTTGCTGCAAACCTTCGGCTCGCGTGTCACGGTGCAGTAGCTGCCAGTCGGTGTTGCGACCACGCCCATACACCAGCAAGGGCTTTTCGATATCGGTGAGTTGCTGCATGAAATCCTGCAGCTGCTGCGCATCCATGCTGGCAAACTGCAACTGGGCGATGAGGTCGATGCGCGGATCGATACCGGCAGGCAGTGGTTCAGGTGCAGTGATGTCGGTAGATGGTTTGAGTGCTGGCGTGGCCAGGGCTTGGGGCTCAAGGGCTTGGGACTCAGGCTCAGCTGCTGGCTGGGCGGCAGGATGAAAAGCGCTGCCGGATGCGAGCCTGGACGCCGCAACGGGCCCGGATGTGGGTTTAGGGACGAGTTCAGCGTCGGGTTTAACGTCAGGTTTGACGGTATGCGCAGCACTCATCGCTGGCTCGGCAGGCAGCTCCGACTCTAGCTCCGCAGGCAATTCGGAAAGTTCAGGCACCTCCACAGGCTGGGCTGGCGTAGCCACTTTGCTGCCACGCTTCACCGGCTCGGAGACATACTCCTCGAAATCGGCATCTCCCAGTGCATCGTCACGCGCAGACAAGGGTTCATGCACGTCAGACAGGCCGGCCAGCGGCACGGCTTGTTCGAATTCACGCTGGCGCAAGGTGGGGCCAGCCTCCATGAGCGGATCGATCTCCGGTGTGGTGAGGCTGTTGGCCTGACGGCGTAACTGCCTTTCCTGCCAGCTGTTGTAGGCGATCACGGCGACGATCAGCAAGATGCCGATGGCGATGAGTGCAAGGTGTAGATCTGTCATGTTGTGGCTGCTTTTTTTATGATCGTCATGCGGCGACCTCCTCGTGCAATTGCATCGCTGCGGCCAGATCCACCTCGACCACGCGCGATACTCCAGACTCTTGCATGGTCACGCCGACCAGCTGCTGCGCCATTTCCATGGTTATTTTATTATGACTCACAAACAAAAACTGTGTACGTTCGGACATTTTTTTCACCATGGCGCAGAAACGCTCGGTGTTGCTGTCATCCAGCGGCGCGTCCACTTCGTCCATCAGGCAGAACGGTGCCGGGTTCAACCGGAACAATGCAAACACCAGCGCCAGCGCGGTCAGCGCTTTCTCGCCACCAGATAGCAGGTGTATGGTGCTGTTCTTTTTGCCCGGTGGCTGCGCGAACACCTGCATACCGGTATCGAGGATCTCGTCACCCAGCAGTTCCAGGCGCGCATGGCCGCCCGCAAATAGCACGCTGAACAGTTCGCCGAATTCGGTGTTGGTGCGATCAAAGGTGTCCTGCAGTCGTGCGCGTGTCTCGCGATCTATACGGCGGATGGCATCTTCCAGCGTATCGGTGGCCTGCTGCAGATCGGTGGATTGACTTTGCAGATAGTGTTTACGCTCGCGCTGGCTTTCCAGCTCGCTGATGGCAGCGAGGTTGACCGCGCCCAGTGCTTCGATCTGCTGCTGCCATTGCTGGCACTGCTGCTGCGCCCAAGCGATGTCCGCGCCGCGCGGCAGGCCGGTTTCCAGTTGTTCCAGATCCACCGCGCTGGCCAGCAGTGCATCGCGGAACTGCTCGAATTCCAGCCTGGCCTGCTGCTCCTGCAGGCGCGCCTGCTCCAGACGGTCGCGCTGCGGGTGTGATTGCTGCTCCAGCTGCATGCGGTTACGGTCTTCCGTCTGTAACTGCTGTTCCACTTCGGCCAGCTGGTTGCGGCTATCTGCCAGCGCGGCTTCGCGCTGTTGTTTGTGCTGCAGCGCCTGCTCCAGCGCCACGCGCAGGTTCAGCATGGGGGCGGATTGCAATTGTGTTTGCAGGTTGTGTTGCTGCACAGCCAGGCTGGCCAGCTCTTCTTCACCTGCTTTCAGTCTGTCTTTCAGGTCGTTGATCTGATTGGAGATCACCGTCCCTGAAAATGTCTGCTGTTGCAGTTCGCGTTCCAGCTGCTGACGTTGTTCGCGTAACTGGCGCACTTGCTGTTGCGCGCGTTCGGCATCGCCAGCCGCCTGCTTCCAGGCCGCTTGCAAGGCGGGCATGCCCGCTTCCAGCGCTGCGATCTTGTCCTGCTGCTGCGACGATGCCTGATCGGCCTCCTGCAGTTGCTGCTGCAACTCTGTCTGCTCGCTCTGCAAGGCCAGCAGGCGCTGCTCGGCATGCGTTTGCTGCTGCTTGAGGCGCTGTAGCTGCATGTCGTGCTGGTGCTGTTGTTGCGTGGCCGTGGACCAGGCCTGCTGCAATTGACGCGCTTGCTGCTGGAGTTGTTGCAGCTCGGTCTCCGTTTCCGCAAGCTGGCGATGCGCGGTTTGCAAGGCCACCTGCAGGGCTGGCAATGCGGCTTCTAGCTGCTGCAGCTCGCGCTGACGCTCCATCACCCCTTGCAGGGCGGACTGAGCACCATGAAAGCAGATGCTGTGGCGGTCGTGGATATCGCCATCCTGTGTCACCAGCACCTGCCCGGCCTGCAAGCCTGCACGTACCGCAGGCAGGTCGCTCACATCTGCGCAGATCTGCACGCCCTGTAACCAGCTCGCCAAGGCGATGCGCAAACTGGCGTCACTGACCTGCAGTTGCCCCAGCAAGCTGGCTGGGTCCGGGCTTGCTGGGTCCAGGCTTGCTACTGCGGTCGCATCACTTATGGACGCATCGCTTGCCGACAATAGTATGGCCAGTGATGCAGGCGGGCGCTGCGCAGGTGTGTGGTCTGCCAGTACTGCATTCAGGCGCGCGCCCAGCACGGCTTCCAGCGCGCGTTCCCAGCCGGGAGCGATCTGGATGTGCTGCCACAGTCGTGGCTGCTGTTCCAGCCGATGTTGCGCCAGCCAGCGTTGCAGGGCTTCCGGACTGGCTACGGCCGTCTGGATCTTCTGCAGACTGGCGATCTGCGCCTTGCATTGCGTCAACGCAGCATTGGCCTGGTCGCGCGCGGCCTGTTGCAGCTTGATGGCATCACGGCAGCGCTGCTCTTGCTGCTGATTGTGCTGACGCGTCTGCTCCAGCCCGGTTAATTGCGTAGCAAGCTCGGCCAGCACGCGGCTGGTATCGGCGATGAGGCTGGCATCCGGCAACACCCATTGCGCACGTTCCTGATCCAGCCGCACAGCCCGCTGTTGCAAGCGTGCGAGCGTGGTTTGAAGATGGCTGACCTGGGTCATTTCCAGACGCAGTTGCTGCTCCTGGCGCTCGGCGTCCTGACGCGCGACATGGTGCCGCTGTGCGCTACTGCCCGCGGCCTGTTCCAGTGCGGGCAAGCCTTGCAGGCAGTTATCCAGACGCGCTTGCAGGGCGGCACTTGTGGTACCGGCCTGCACGGCTTGCTGCTGCAGCGTATGCTGGCGTTCCTGTAATTGCTGTTGCTGGGTCTGCACCCGTGACTGCTGGGTCTGCAGCAGCTGGATCTGCTGTTGCAAGCGCTGCTGGCTTTCTTCGTGATGGCGTATCTGCTGTTCCAGGCTGGCCAGCGCTGCATTGGCTTCGTAGTACCCGGCCTGTGCGGCCTGCAGCGCACTGCTGGCTTGCTGGAACTGCTGCCTGCGCTGTTCCAGCTGGCTCTCTTGATGGCGCAGCGCCGCGATATGGGCTTCCAGCGCATTGACCAGCTTGTCCACCTGCTGGCGGGTCTTTTCCCAGTGCGTCGCGGCTTTACGTTGTTGCAGCAGGGC
Source organism: Methylobacillus flagellatus (assembly GCF_005502435.1). Classification (GTDB taxonomy): domain Bacteria; phylum Pseudomonadota; class Gammaproteobacteria; order Burkholderiales; family Methylophilaceae; genus Pseudomethylobacillus; species Pseudomethylobacillus flagellatus_A. Next base: position 277,015 of record NZ_SCOU01000001.1, on the reverse strand, counting down.
CAGTTGTTGCTGCGCCAGTGCCAGCGCTTGCTGCAATTGCTGGTATTCGCGGGCCACCGCCGCCTGCGATTCCAGCTTGTCGATCTGCGCCTGCAGTTCGGTGAGGATGTCCTGTACACGTGCTAGGTTGTCACGCGTGTCACGCAGCCGCAGCTCGGTCTCGCGGCGACGTTCCTTGTATTTGGAGATGCCGGCCGCTTCTTCCAGGAACACGCGCAGCTCTTCCGGGCGGGCTTCGACGATACGCGAGATGGTGTTCTGGCCGATGATGGCGTAGGCGCGGCCACCAAGCCCGGTGCCCAGGAACAGGTCGGCCACGTCACGGCGGCGCACCAGGCTGTTGTTGATGTAGTAACTGGAACCCTTGTCGCGCTCGATCACGCGCTTGACGGCGATCTCGGCATATTGGCCCCATTCACCGTTGGCGCTGCCCAGGCTGTTATCGAACACCAGTTCCACACTGGCGCGCGAGATGGCCTTGCGCGTGCCGGACCCATTGAAGATGACCGCATCCATGGTGTCGCCACGCATCTCGCGGGCACTGGATTCACCCAGCACCCAGCGCATGGCTTCCATGATGTTGGATTTACCGCAGCCGTTGGGGCCCACCACGCCGATACGCTGGCCTTGCAGATGCAAGGTGGTCGGATCGACGAAGGATTTGAAACCAGCGAGTTTTAATTGAGTCAGACGCAATGTGCTAAGTTTTATAAACTAGGTTTTATAAATGAGCGACTTGGATTCTATTTTGCGATTTTATAAGTTGAATTTTATAAATACGGCACGGAGTTTTATAATAATCGATTCATTTATACGGTAGCCCACATGTCCAGTCAACCCGCAACCACCCAGCCCAGCAAATCTCTGGAGACTTTCCCCAACCCCAAGCCGGAGCGCGACTTCCATATCCACATGGAAGTGCCCGAATTCACCTGCCTGTGCCCCAAGACCGGTCAGCCGGACTTTGCCATCATCTTGCTGGATTACATTCCGGACCAGACCTGTGTGGAATTGAAGAGCCTGAAACTCTACATGTGGTCGTTCCGCGATGAAGGTTGCTTCCACGAAGCGGTCACCAATCGCATCCTCGACGACCTGGTCGCCGCGACCTCGCCGCGTTTCATGCGCCTGACCGCCAAGTTCTATGTGCGTGGCGGCATCTTCACCAACGTGGTGGCCGAATACCGCCAGGCTGGCTGGCAAGCGGCACCACGTGTGGAGCTATCCCAGTTCGACCTGCAGTCCAATATACGCGGTTGACCCATTCAGGCTTATCATCCTCGAACAAGGGACTGCAGCATGCGGATCGTTGCCCGCCAACAATAGACTTTGCTGGCGGGCAACGATCAGTACGACGTTGATGAGATGACACCATGACCAAGCTGCCTAGCAAACGCAAAACCACTGCCGAGATCTATCAACTGATCCGCAACAAGATCACTTCGTTCGAGATGTTTCCGGGCGACCGCGTCACCGAGCACGAGCTGGCGGACCTGTTCGAAGTCAGCCGCACACCGGTGCGCGAGGCGCTCAAGCGGCTGGAGGTGGAAGGCTTTGTATCGGTGCGTCCCAAGCACGGCTGCTTCATCCGTGACTTTGACATCGTCGAACTGGCCGAGTACTACGATATCCGCATCGCCCTGGAACAGCTCGCGGTCGAGCATGCCTGTGAAAGCATGCCGGACAAACTGGTCAAACAGGCCATGGAAGCCTGGGACCCGGCCAGGCATGACGACGACATGGCCCGTGGCATAGACCTCAGCGTCAAGGATGAAGCCTTCCATATCGGGCTGGCCGAAGGCGCCCAAAAGCCCATGCTGGCGGACATGCTGCGCAGCATCAACAACCGCATCCGCATCATCCGCAGGCTGGATATCAATGCCGACAATCGCAGCCTGCGCACCTATCGTGAGCATTTTGAAGTGCTGCAGCACATTCTCAACCGTGACGCAGGCAAGGCAAAACTGGCCATCAAGCGCCATATCCTGCGTAGCCGTGACTTCGCAAAAACCCTCACACTGACCGCATTGGCGCAGAAGAAAGCCCAGATCCGCGCTGGCAATACGCGCTGATCCGCCCTGCAGCCCCGCGTGCTACACCCACCGGTGGCGACCGCAGGTAAGCACAGATAGCGCGCTGGTATCAAGTTTGCTTGAATCTGCATGCACCGCTTGTATACAACACTGCATCGGGTAGCATATAAAAACGGATCGCCCGCGCCAGGCGATCACGTAGACGACACCAGCCACGGAGATGCCATGCCACTCACCCCTACAGACCACGACACCTTGCATGCGCTGGCCGCGCTGAATGACATCACGCTGGCAGATGCCGACATGCCACTACTTGCCCTGCATTTCGGCCTGCTAGGCCAGCATGCCGCCAACGTGCTGTCTTTTCCGCTGCATGAAGAACTCGATGCAGCGCCTGAGTTTCGCCCATGACAAGCATTCCAGCGGTGAGCGCACAGCAACAAATGCTGGCGGAGACCAGCGCGGCTAAAGCAGGCTTGCCCCAGCGTGAGGCCAGCCTGGCCGAAAAGTTGCTGACAGGGACAGTGACTGGCATGGTCAGCGCCTTGTCTGAAGGCCGCGTCAGTGCCACTGCGCTGACCCAGGCCGCGTTGCAGCGCATAGATGACCACGACGGCCTGTATAACAGCTTCACGGAAGTGACCACCGTGCGTGCGCTGGCAGAAGCCGCCGACATCGACCGCAGGCGCGCAGGCGGTGAAACACTGCCGCCACTGGCTGGCGTGCCTTATGCCGTCAAGAATCTGTTCGATGTGGCCGGGCTGGTCACGCTGGCCGGTTCGCGCATCAACCGTGATCTGCCTCCCGCCAGTGAGGATGCCTTGCTGGTGCGTGCCATGCAGGCGCAGGGCGCGGTGCTGCTGGGCGCACTCAATATGGACGAATACGCCTACGGCTTCACCACGGAAAACAGCCATTATGGGCCGGCTCGCAACCCGCACGACCCGAGCCGCAGCGCGGGTGGATCGTCAGGCGGCTGTGGTACCGCCGTTGCAGCGGGCATGGTGCCGCTCACACTGGGCTCGGATACCAACGGCTCGGTACGCGTGCCCTCGTCCATGTGCGGCATCTTCGGTCTGAAACCCACCTATGGCGCACTGTCATTGCAGGGCATGTTCCCGTTCGTGCACAGCCTGGATCACGCTGGCATCTTTGCACGCAGCAGCCATGATCTGGCATTGAGTTACGCGCTGCTGCACCGCGCCAGCCATGATCAAACGCGCTCCAGGGTGGATAGCGGCACGCTAAGCACGGACATCAGCCGCTTGCGCATCGCCATGGCGGGTGGCCATTTCACCCAGGGCAATCCCGAAGCGAATGCTGCGGTGCAGAGGATCGCCACTGCCTTGGGTACCCAGCAGATGGTGGAACTGCCGCAAGCGGCACGTGCACGCTCTGCTGCCTACCTGATCACCGCCAGTGAGGGCGCGCAGCAACACCTGCAACGCCTGCGCACGCGCGCCGCTGACTTTGACCCCATGACACGGCCACGCCTGTTGGCGGGCAGCATGATGCCCGCCGCCTGGTATATCGGCGCACAACGTTTCCGGCGCTGGTTCCAGAGCGAAGTAGCCAAATTGTTTCAGGACGTGGATATCATCCTTGCCCCCAGCACGCCATGCAGTGCCCAGAAGATCGGCCAGGACAGCATGACCATCAACGGGGTCGAGATGCCGACACGCCCCAATATCGGCATGTTCACGCAGCCCATCTCCTTCATCGGCCTGCCGGTAGTGAGTGTGCCGGTGCAGCAAGCGGGTGGCATGCCGATAGGGGTGCAGATCATCGCCCCGCCTTGGCGTGAAGATATGGCATTGCGTGTGGCTGCTTATCTGGAATCCAGTGCTGTAGTGGCTGCCCCGGTGGTCACCCGGGTGGAGGCTGCATGCTGAGCGTCAACCTGCCTGGAACGCTGGCATCGGTCACTGCGGCTTTTGAGGCCTATGAAGCTGCGCTGATGCGTAACGATGTAGAAGCACTGATCCCGTTCTTCTGGCAAAGCCCGCAGGCTGTGCGTTTTGGCGCCACGGAAAATCTGTATGGCTTTGATGCGATAGTGAGTTTTCGCCAGCACCGTCAGCCACCGCTGCCACGCACCTTGATGAATACCGTCATCACCACCTTTGGCGAAGACTACGCCAATATCAGCACCGAATACCGTAACAGTGCCGGTGTTTGCGGCCGGCAGATGCAAAGCTGGGTACGCACGGATGCGGGTTGGCGTATCGCGGCTGCGCATATCTCCTTGCGACCTGAGATCAGCTAAGTCACCCCAAGCTGGCTGGCCGCATTGCACCACGCATTGCACCATTAGCATGCCTGCGTGCACACCCAGCGCGCATCAACTCTCGCTATCAATAAACATAACTTCGTTACTTTTCAACCTATTGCCTGATTAATATCAGGCAATAGGTTGACTGTATCCACGCCTGGTTCCCGGCACGGCTCTTGCTCTTGTTGTATACAACGTTGCATCACATAGCCTGCAGGGAACACCACCGATGTCCAAGCTCACCATAGCCGCCGAACCTTATGACATGCCGATCGACTTTGCCACGACCGCACTGCTCATCATCGACATGCAGCGTGATTTTCTCGAACCAGGTGGGTTCGGTGCTTCTCTGGGCAATGATGTCAGTCTGCTGCACCCCAGCATAGGCCCCTGCCAGCGATTGCTGCAGGCGGCCCGCGCAGCCGGGATGTTCGTGCTGCATACCCGAGAGGGGCACCGTCCCGATCTGTCTGATGCGCCACCAGCCAAGCTAGAACGTGGCCACCCCACCCTGAACATAGGGTCGCAGGGGGCCATGGGGCGCATCCTGATCTGTGGCGAGCTCGGTCAGGACATCATCCCGGCCTTGTATCCACAAGCAGGCGAGCCTGTCATCGACAAGCCGGGCAAAGGCGCGTTCTTCGCCACCGACCTGCAGTGCATCCTGCAAAACCGTGGCATCCGCAGCCTCATCGTGTGTGGTGTGACCACCGAAGTCTGCGTGCATACCACCGTGCGCGAAGCCAATGACCGTGGCTACCGCTGCATCGTACCCGGTGATTGCTGTGCCTCTTACTTCCCAGAATTTCACGACGTTGCGCTACGCATGATCAAAGCCCAGGGCGGCATCTTTGGCTGGGTCAGCGATTCCCGACGCATCATCGCCGCGCTTTCAGCTTAAATCCCAAGGAGATCGACATGTCCGCCTCGCCCAACTCAGACACCTGGAAGCCCGCCCTGTGGACCTCGGGTGACTGGAACGCATTATTCGGTTTTGGTACCAACATCCTGGTCAACCTGCTGGTGCTCACCGGCCTGTTGCGCTTTGTGCTGCAGATGCCGGACGACATCGTGTTCGGGCGCATCCTGCCCGCCACCGGCCTGATGCTGTTCCTGAGCACGGCTTACTATGCCTGGCTGGCCTGGAAGCTAGCCAAGAGCACAGGCCGCACCGATGTATGCGCCCTGCCCTCGGGGGTCAGTGTGCCGCATATGTTCGTGGTGACGTTTGTGATCATGCTGCCGATCTCGCTGGCGACGGGCGACCCGATCAAGGGCTGGGAAGCCGGGCTGACCTGGGTGTTCATCCAGAGCTTTGTGCTGATGCTGGGTGCCTTCATCGCGCCTGTGGTACGCCGCATCACGCCACGTGCTGCCCTGCTGGGCACCCTGGCCGGGGTGTCGGTAGCCTTCATCGCACTGCGCCCGGCACTGGAAATGTACATGACGCCGGTGATCGGTATCGTCAGCCTAGCCATCATCCTGGCAGGCTGGTTCGGCGGTGTGCGTTATTACAAAGGCATCCCTGCGGGCCTGATCGCCATCGCGGTCGGCACCCTGATCGCCTGGGGCTCGACGGCGCTAGGCCTTAATTACGGTGGCATGAGTCTGGCCAACGTCGGCACAGCGCTGGGCAATTTTGGCTTCTCACTGCCCTTGCCGGCTGTTGACCATGTGTTCTCTGGCTTTGAATTCCTGGGCGTGATCCTGGTGACGGCCATCCCGTTCGGCATCTACGACCTGGTAGAAGCGATGGACAATGTTGAAAGTGCCGCTGTCGGTGGTGACAGCTACCCCACCACACGCGTGCTGACTGCCGATGGCGCCATCAGCCTGGTCGGCTGCCTGATGGGCAACCCCTTCATCAACGCGGTGTACATCGGCCATCCGGGCTGGAAAGCCATGGGTGGACGCATAGGCTACTCACTGGCCACCGGCGTGGTGGTGCTGGTGTTGTCCTTGCTGGGCATCATCGCCTTGCTGGCCTCGCTGGTACCGGTGGTGGCGATCTCGCCCATCCTGCTCTATATCGGCATGCTGATCGGCGCGCAGGCCTTTCAGGAAACCCCACGCAGCCATGCGCCTGCCATCGTGCTGGCGCTGATGCCGCACCTGGCTGCCTGGGGCAAGTTGCAGATCGACAATGCGCTGGGTGCGGCAGGCACCAGCGCCATGGCGGTCGGTCTGGACAAGCTTGGCCAGACTGGCGTGCTGTATCAGGGTTTATCCGTACTCGGGGGTGGCGCCATTCTGGGCGGCCTGATCCTGGGGGCCATCGCGGCGCTCATCATCGAGCGCCAGCTTGCCAAGGCTGCGGCATTCGCCCTGGCGGGCGCCGTGCTGACCTTCTTTGGCTTCATGCACAGTGAAGAGCTGGTATTCGGACATGCGTCACCGGTGGCTGCCGCTTATCTGATCGTGGCGGTGATGCTGTATGTTTGCGCACGCCGGGCGCAGTTCAGTGAAAAACCAGCTGAGATGGCGCACTGACGCATATAGCCGACGGAACAGAACCGCGCTGCCTAGCGCTTACGGCAAGATCGACGCGCGCACTCTGCGCGCGTTGTCTTTTGCGTGATGGCTGCAGGTGTATCGATACTCAGCTGTTGCGATGCTCAGGTTTTTCGATATAGCGCAGTGCCACGCATGGCCAGCCAGCCGAGTAGCAGGTAGACCAGCATCGCAACTGCCAGACCGACCGGGTGATCCCACACCAGCGGAACGATCAAGCCGGCAGAGAGGGAGGACAACAGCATCTGCATGAACGCCTGTGCAGAGGCGGCCGTGCCACGGATGCGCGGATGACGGTCCAGTGCAGCCAGGGAAAGGATGGGCACGGCAGCGGCCATGCCGATGTTGAACAAGGCGATGGGGGCGATATTGCTCAGTACCTCAGCAGGCAGGTTGAGGCAGATCAGCAGATTGAGCGTGGCCAGCAAGGCCATCCAGGCGTATGCGCTGCGCACCACCAGGGCACTGCTCCAGCGTCCGGCAGCCAAACGCGCCAGCCAGGAGCCCAGGATCATGCCGCAGACGGTGGGCACGAACATATAGCCGAATTGATGTTCATCCAGCCCCAGGTGACGGATCAGGAACACCGGGCTGGCCAGCACATAGATGAAGAAAGCCGAGAAATTGGCGCCGATCGCAAAACACAAGCGGCGGAACTCGGCGTCCCCAAACACCTGACCATAACTGCTCCAGACGCGCTTCGCCGACAAGGGCATGCGCTTGTCCACTGGCACCGTTTCCGGCAAGTAGCGCATGGCTGCCCACAGGCTGAGCGCCGCATACAAGGCCAGAAACAGGAAAATGGCCTGCCAGTGGATGCCCAGTAGCAAGCCACCTATCATGGGCGCAACCGCAGGCGCGATCCCGAACAGCATCTGCACGGTGGCCATCACGCGCTGCGCCTGGGCACCTTCGAACAGGTCGCGCACCATGGCGCGGGCCACCACATTGCCCGCCCCACCCGAGACACCCTGCAATACCCGGAAGAACCATAAGGTTTCCACATTGGGCGCCAGTGCACAGCCGATGGAAGCGAGCACGAATACACCCAGGCCGATCTGCAAGGTGCGGATACGCCCGATGGCATCCGAGATGGCACCATGCCATAGCGTCATCAAGGCATACGGCACCAGATAAAAGGTCAGGCTCTGCTGGATCTGCAAAGAGCTGCCGCCCAGCGCCTGTTCCAGTGTGAAAAAGGCTGGCAGATAGGTGTCGATAGCGAACGGCGCCAGCGCCGTCAGGCTGGCAAGCACCAGGACCAGCGTGGTGGATGTGGATTTCATCATCATGGTGAGCTTGATCGCATCAGACTAGGGGTTGATTTGAGCGCTGGGCCAAAAAGCGGGGCCACCAAAAAGAACAGGCGCATCGCTGCGCCCATTCTAACTGACTAGCATGCAACACACGCCATCAAGGCAGTGCGTGGAAATCGGCGACGCGCTCCTGAAGTTCACCGGCGATGATCTTCTTGGAGTTCTTGTCCGTGCGGAACACGATGGGCTGCGCTTGTAGCTGCGGGTTCTTGGCATCTTCGATGGCTTTTTCGATGATGTGATGGTTGGGTGACAGGCTGCATACCGGGTCGGCACTTTCCGCATCCCCCGTCAGCAGGAAGGCCTGGCAACGGCAACCAGCCAGATCGTTGTCTTTTTCCGGGCAAGTGCGGCAAGGCGCTTTCATCCAGCTGTCACCACGGTACTTGTTGAACGCGGGTGAGTCCTTCCATGCCCATTCCAACCCCTTGTCACGCACGTTGGGGAACTGCATATTGGGCAGCACGCGTGCCGAGTGGCAGGGCAATACGTCGCCGTTGGCGGTGACGATCATGAACACTTCACCCCAGCCGTTCATGCACTTCTTGGGGCGCTCGGCGAAATAATCCGGCACCACGAAGAAGATCTTCATCTTGTTGCCAACCTTGGCACGGAACTCGTTGGTGATCTTCTCGGCGTGATCGATCTGTTCCTTGCTGGGCATCAGCTGACTGCGGTTGACCAGCGACCAGCCGTAATACTGCGTGTTGGCCAGCTCCACATAATCCGCGCCCAGCGCTTCCGCCATCTCGAGGATCTCCTTGATATGGCCGATGTTGTAACGGTGGATCACCACGTTCAGCACCATGGGGTAACCGTGGTTTTTGATCATGGCGGCGACCTTCTTTTTCAGCTCGAAGGTGCGCGTATTGGTGATGAAGTTGTTGATCTCTTCGGTGATGTCATGCATGGACAGCTGGATATGGTCCAGACCGCCTTCCTTGAAGGCCTGGATACGCTTTTCGGTCAGGCCCACACCGGAAGTGATCAAGTTACTGTAATAGCCCAGCTTTTTGGCTTCGACCACGATGTCCTCGATGTCGTCGCGCAACAAGGGCTCACCACCCGAGATCCCCAGCTGCAAGGCACCCAGCTTGCGTGCATCACGCAGCGCTTGTATCCACTGCTCCGTGGAAAGCTCGTTCTGGGTGTGCTTGTCATAGTCAGTGGGGTTGTAGCAGAAGGCACAATGCAGCGGGCAGCGGTAAGTGACTTCAGCCAGTAACCACAGCGGCTGGGTATGCGTGACATTGGCGGCAACGCCGTTATTCTGCTGGGCCATCTTACACTCCTCGATTCAATGTATCTTTTATTGTTATGTTTTGATTGTGTTTTTTTATTGGGCGCTTTTGGTGCGACTTAGTTCAGTTTGCGCAGCCAGGCTTTACCCAAGGCCAGATCGAACATGGCCAGGATGTCCTTTTCGATGTCCGGCACATCCGGGAATGTGGCCTGCAGCGCGGCGACCACCTCCCCTACGCTGCGCTGGCCATCGACCAGTTTAAGCACTTCACCGGCGCCGCCATTGAGCTTGACCATGCCTTCCGGGAAAAGGATCACATAGCACTGCTGGGCTTCTTCCCATTGAAAACGGTGATGCAGCGCAATGGCGTAAATATCGGTGTGTTGTATGGTGTTTTGCATGCCAATCCCAGTAAAGCCAATCCCAGTTAAATCCAATGTAAGTAAAGCCAATGCCAATAAAACTAATCCAAGTGAAGCGAGCCCGGTCAGCTCACCATCAGTCGAAACGAATCACCGGCTGACGCAGGTAATCGCGTCCTTCGGTCTTGATATCGGTAGAAGCCAGCATGATGGAATCGGCGATGACCCACAATACATCCAGCTTGAATTGCAGAATATCCAGCGCGCGCATCTGCATCTCGCGGCTCTGGCTGAAATACTCCAAAGTGACGCCCAGACCTTGTTCCACGTCGCGCCTGGCTTCAGTGAGGCGCTTCTTGAAGTAAGTGAGGCCTTCTTCCTTGATCCAAGGGTACATGGCAGGCCAGGAGCTGATGCGCTGCTGATGGATGTGTGGAGCGAACAACTCGGTCAGGCTGGAACAGACCGATTCCTGCCAGGGGCGCTGACGTGCGAAGTTGATATAGGCATCCACAGCGAAACGCACGCCAGGACTGACCATGCGCAAGGAGGTCACATCGTCACGGCTCAGGCCCACAGCCTGGCCCAGCTTGATCCAGGCTTCGATGCCGCCTTCGTTACCGTCGACGCCATCGTGGTCGGTGATACGCACGATCCAACCCTTGCGGATCTCTTTGTCCGGGCAATTGGACAGGATGGCAGCATCCTTTTGCGGGATACCAATCTGGTAATAAAAACGGTTGGCAACCCAGCATTGCAGCTGTTCTTTGCTCAGCTTGCCTTCATACATCATCACGTGAAAAGGGTGGTAAATGTGGTAGCCCTGCCCTTTTTCACGCAGCTTGGCTTCGAATTCCTCGCGTGACCATGGGGCCAAGCGATTGTCCATTGGTGCGTTCATGCTGTTCTCCTCCTAAAGAATGATGTCCATGCCGTCGTAGGCGACTTCGATGCCATGACGGTCGAGCTCGGCGCGCTCGGCGGAATCTTCTCTCAATATGGGATTGGTATTGTTGATGTGGATCAACACGCGGCGTGCCTGCGGATAAGCGTCCAGCACTTCTATCATGCCACCGGGGCCGGATTGCGGATTGTGGCCGATGGAACGCGCGGTTTTGGTCATCAGGCCCATGTCGATCATTTCGGTATTGGTCCAGAACGTGCCATCCACCATGATGCAGTCGGCCTGCTGCATGAGTGCAGGCAAATGCGGTTCGATCTCGCCCAAGCCGGGCGAGTACCAGCACTTCTTGCCGGTGCTGGTTTCTTCGATGAGCACACCTATGGTGTCACCAGGGTGTGGGTCGTTGCGATGCGGGGAATACGGTGGTGCTGCGCTCTTCAACGCGACTGCCGTGAAGCGCAGGCCAGGTGCGCCAGGCACCTCAAAACTGCTGCTGCCGTCAGTGGGGATCTGGTGATGATTGATACCACAGTAGTGGCCAAGGATATTCAGCAGCGGATTGCCTGTGGTCAGGTCTTGATAGACCATATCGGTACAGTAGATCTCGCGCTTGACCTGACCTTCGCGCAGCATCAGCAGCCCGGTGGTATGGTCGATCTGTGCATCGATGAGGATGATGCCGGCGATGCCGCTGTCGCGTATGGCACGACCAGGTTGCAAGGGTGGGAATTCTTGGATCTGCTGCAAGACATCGGGAGAGGTATTGAACAGAACCCAGTTGATCCCGTCACTGCTGACACAGATCGAAGATTGCGTACGGCGCTTGGCCTTGATAGTGCCTTTGCGCAAGCCGTCACAGTTAGGGCAATTGCAGTTCCACTGCGGAAAACCACCACCAGCGGCGGCACCTAAAACATGAATATGCATGACAGCTCTCTGTTTAAAAAATTATAGGGTGAGGCAGCGGCCTTGCACCCTATTATACCGGCCCATTCTGTTGGGCTGGATGCATGGCCCGGTCTTGGCCGGGCCATGTCGCGTGATCATTTGATGATAACGCTAGTAGAGTTTGCAACCTTAAATATACGCACTATTTAGCTTGTAAACTTAATGATTGCGCACTCTTTTTATTTGCAATCTTAGCGGTTGCAAACGTACATCGTTACTTCAAAGCCAAAACGCATTTCGGTAGCTGCTGGGGTGGTCCACATAATGAATCTCCTTAAGTTAGTTAATTTTTGCGTTGCCGATGAATGCCTGCAACGTGTGCACATTGTGCTTGGGGCAAGCCCGAACTCACAGGGCGCAAATCACCAAAGCCGCCTCATGATTATCATTACAAATTGTTACAAACCCCCACTCATGCCTGCGCCAGGTATTGCTCCAGCACTTCCAGGAAACGTGCGTTCTCGTCGAACAAGCCGATGCTGACACGCAAGTAATCCGGCATGCCGTAATTGGCTACCGGGCGCAGGATCACGCCCTGACGCAACAGATACTGATAGGCAGCCGCTGCGCCATCTATGCGGAAGCTCACGAAATTGCCATAGGATGGGATCCACTCCAGCCCCAGCGCCTGCAGACCACGTGTGATCTGCAGCATGCCGGCGCTGTTGAGGGCATAGCTGCGCGCTACGAAATCCTCATCCGCCAGTGAGGCTACCGCCGCTGCCTGCGCCACGCTGTTGACGTTGAACGGCTGACGCACGCGGTTCATGATGTCTGCCACACCAGCCGAGGTCATGCCGAAGCCGATACGCAAACCGGCCAGTCCATAGGCTTTGGAGAAGGTGCGCGACACGATGAGGTTGCTGAACTCGCTCAGCCACTGCGGACTGGTGGATTTAAGGTCTGCTGCCAGGTATTCGTCGTAGGCTTCGTCCAGCACCACCAGCACGCTGGATGGCACTTGACGCAGAAAGCTCAGCAAGGCGTCTTTGCTCAGCCAGGTGCCGGTCGGATTATTGGGGTTGGCAATGAAGATCATGCGCGTGCGCGGCGTGATCGCCGCCAGCATGGCGTCCAGATCATGACCAAAATCCTTGGCAGGCACGGTGATGCCGGTCGCGCCTATGGCCTGGGTGACCAGGGCATAGACAGCAAAGGCGTGCTCGGCATAGATTGCCTCGCTACCCGGCGTCAGGAAAGCACGCGCCGCCAGCTCCAGAATGTCGTTGGAGCCGTTACCGAATACCAGCTGCGCAGGCTGCAGGCCGAACTTCTCGCACACGGCGCTGCGCAGTGCATAGCTGTTACCGTCCGGATAACGTGCGATATCCTCCAGCGCATCCTGCATGGCCAGATGGGCCTTGGGGCTGATGCCCAGCGGATTCTCGTTGGAGGCCAGCTTCACGATACGGTGCAGATCCAGCCCCATTTCACGGGCCAGCTCGCTCATGGGTTTGCCTGGCTGGTAAGGCAGGATGGCACGGATATGCGCAGGGGCCAGATCGCACGGAGTATTCAAGACGGTCGCCTTTCTAACGGTAGTATCATCATTAACGGTCTGGTTCTGATGGCTGCAGGCCGGATCGGTTCAATCGTTGCCAGTCAGGCTGGTCTACCAGCCCAGCCATGCCATTCAGCATAAAACAATGCCTGCCCCGGCAGGCCGGTGCAGGCAGGTAGGGGGCGAACAAGGCTGCGCCTACTCAGTGCTGCGCTCGGTCAGTGATCCACCATAGCAGCGCCATCATGGCATCAGCGTCAGGCAACGGCTAGCGGGTAAGAACCCAGCACCTTGACCAGCGAGGCACGCTGGCCGATCTCCTGTAGCGCGGTTGCCAGTGCCGCATCCTGACAGTGGCCTTCAACGTCCACAAAGAACACATATTCCCACAAACCATTGCGCGACGGGCGCGACTCCAGCTTGCTCATGCTCACGCCATGCAAAGCGAGCGGTGCCAGCAGGTCGACGATGGCACCCGGGATATTGCGCGTGGCCAGCAGCAAGGAGGTCTTGTCCTGACCGGAAGGCGCGACATCATGCGTGGCCAGCACCAGAAAGCGCGTGGTGTTCTTGGGGTCGTCTTCTATGCTCTCTGCCAGCACGTTCAGCGTGAACAACTCGGCCGCACGACGGCTGGCGATCGCGGCCGCCCCTGCTTCGCTGGCTGCCAGGCGTGCGCCTTCAGCATTGCTAGACACCGCTTGACGCTGCGCATTGGGCAGATGCTGATTCAACCAGGCGTGACACTGCGCCAGCGACTGTGCATGCGCATAGACCGTGGTGACTTGTTCACGAGTCGCTGTATTAGTCAGCAGATTGTGATGGATGGGCAGTGTGACTTCACCGCAGATACGCAGTTGCGTGCTCATCAGCAGATCCAGCGTGCGGCCAACTGCGCCTTCAGTGGAGTTCTCCACCGGCACCACGCCATAATCGACCTTGCCAGACTCCACCATACGGAACACATCGTCTATGGTGTTGCACAGCACGGGGGCCGAGACGCCACCGAACTGCTTGTTGGCGGCTTCTTCGCTGTAGGTCCCTGCCGGGCCAAGGAAGGCCACCGACAACTGTTTTTCCAGCGCACGGCAATTGGACATCACCCCACGGAAGATGGCGGTGACGGCTTCGGCACTGAGCGGACCCTGATTCAGAGCCAGCAGACGACGCAGCACCTGCGCTTCACGTTCAGGACGGTAGATCGGCCCCTCACCCTTGAGGCTGCCGATGTCACGCGCATGCTGGGCACGCGCATTCACCAGCTTGAGCAATTGCTCGTCGATGGCATCGATCTGGTCGCGATGTTGTTTGAGCGCGTCGTCCATGTCTATTTACTCGGGTCTGTCTACTCTGGCCAGTTTAGCGGGCGTCAAGCGTATTGTTGTTCGAACTGCTGCATGAAGCGGATCAGCGCCTGCACACCCTCGATGGGCATGGCGTTGTAGATGGAGGCACGCATGCCACCCACCAGCTTGTGACCCTTCAATTGCAGCAAGCCTTGCTGCTGCGCATGCTTGAGGAACTCGCCATCCAGCCTTGCATCCTTGAGCGTGAACGGGATGTTCATGCGCGAACGGTTGTCCGGTGCCACCGGCGAGCTGTAGAAGGCAGAAGCATCCAGATAATCATAAAGCAGCTTGGCTTTGGCGATGTTGTTCTGCTCCATCGCAGCGAGGCCGCCCAGCTTGAGCACATGCTTGAACACCAGGCCCGCCATGTAGATGGCAAAGGTCGGCGGCGTGTTGTACATGGAATCGTTATCCGCGTGGATCTGGTAATCCATCATGGTAGGCGTACCGGCTTGTGCATGACCGATCAGGTCATCACGCACGATGACGATAGTGAGGCCGGCCGGGCCGATGTTCTTTTGCGCACCGGCATAGATCAATGCGTATCTGGACACATCGATGGGGCGCGACAGGATGTGCGAGGACATATCACACACCAGCGGCACATCACCGGTCTCGGGCGTCCAGAAGATCTCGACGCCACCTATGGTCTCGTTCGAGGTGTAGTGCACATAAGCGGCGTCCGGGTTCAGGCGCCACTCCGACTGGGTTGGTGCATAGGTGAAGTTGCGGTCCGCCGAGGAGGCCACCACATTCACCTCGCAAAAGCGCGCTGCTTCGGCGATGGCTTTTTCTGACCAGATGCCGGTATTCAGGTAATCCGCTGCTGTCTTGCCACGCAACAGGTTGAACGGGATCATGCTGAACTGGCTATGCGCCCCGCCCTGCAGGAACAGCACCTTGTAGTTGTCAGGGATGGCCATCAAGCTGCGCAGGTCGGCTTCGGCTTCCGCCGCGATGGACAGGAACTCCTTGCCGCGATGGCTCATCTCCATCACCGACATGCCGCTGCCACGCCAGTCCATCATCTCGTCACGCGCCTGTGCCAGCACCACCTGTGGCAACACCGCCGGGCCTGCAGAAAAATTGAAGATTTGCGTCATGGTGTGTGTCGTTTGTCGAGCTTATTCGGCGCTGCCTGCGTCGCCGCTCACATCATCGGTTTCGACCACTTTTTCCAGGCCGGACAGTTTTTCGCCCTCACCCAGGTTGATGAGTGTGACGCCCTGTGTGGCACGGCCCAGCTCACGGATCTCCTTGACGCGGGTGCGGATCAGCACACCGCCGGTGGTGATCAGCATGATCTCGTCTTCATCGTTGACGAGGCGCGCCGCCACCACAGCGCCATTGCGCTCGCTGGTGGCGATGGCCTTCACGCCTTGCGTGCCACGTCCGGAATGACGGAAGTCAGACAGCACGGTACGCTTGCCATAACCGTTCTCGGTGGCGACCAGCACGGTCTGTTTGTCGCCGGTGGCGATCAACAGCGAGTTGACCATCTGCTTGGTCAGCAACCTCATGCCGCGCACGCCGCGTGCAGTACGGCCCATGGGGCGTACATCCTGCTCGTCGAACCACACCGCCTTGCCATTATCGGATACCAGCACGATGCCATTGCTGCCATCGGTGATCTCGGCCCCGATCAGGTAATCGTTGTCATCCAGATTGATGGCGATGATGCCGGACTTGCGTGGGTTGGAGAATTCGATCAATGCCGTTTTCTTGACCGTGCCCAGCGAGGTGGCCATGAACACAAAGTGGTTCTCGTCGAACTCCTTGACCGGCAGGATGGCATTGATCTTCTCGCCCTCTTCCAATGGGAACAGGTTCACGATGGGCTTGCCACGGCTGATACGGCTGCCTTGCGGCACTTCATACACCTTGAGCCAGTAGACACGGCCACGGCTGGAGAAGCACAGGATGTAGTCATGCGTGTTGGCGATGAACATCTTGTCGATGAAATCGTCTTCCTTGGTGGCAGCAGCCTGTTTGCCACGGCCACCACGGCGCTGGGCACGGTATTCATCCAGCGGCTGTGACTTGATATAGCCGGTATGCGACAGCGTGACCACCACATCCTGCGGGGTGATCAGATCTTCCAGCGACAGATCCTGTGCGTTGTGCACGATCTCGCTACGGCGCTTGTCGCCGAACTGGTTACGGATCACCGACAGTTCTTCGATGATCATCTGGGTGACGCGCTCGGGCTTGGACAGAATATCCAGCAGGTCGGCGATCACGTCCATGACTTCCTTGTACTCGCCGACGATCTTGTCCTGCTCCAGGCCGGTCAAGCGTTGCAGACGCATCTGCAGGATCTCGGAGGCCTGCACGTCGGACATGCGGTAACCATCCGGCGTCAGGCCGAACTCGATGGACAGGCCATCGGGACGCGAAGCTTCCATGGCAGCCCGCTTGAGCATCTCTTCCACCACCGGCGAATGCCAGGTACGTGCCATCAGTTCGCGCTTGGCATCCGGTGGCGTAGGCGCGGCCTTGATCAGGACGATGATCTCGTCCACATTGGCCAACGCCACGGCCAGGCCTTCCAGCACATGGCCACGTTCACGCGCTTTACGCAGCTCGAACACGGTACGGCGCGTGAGCACTTCACGGCGATGGCGCAGGAACGCTTCCAGCATCTGCTTCAGGTTGAGCAGGCGTGGCTGGCCGTCCAGCAAGGCCACCATGTTCATGCCGAAGGTGTCTTGCAGCTGGGTTTGTTTGTACAGATTGTTGAGCACGACTTCAGGCACTTCGCCGCGCTTCAGCTCGATCACCACACGCATACCGGATTTGTCCGATTCGTCGCGCAGGTCGGAGATGCCTTCGATCTTCTTGTCGTTGACCAGCTCGGCGATCTTCTCGACAAAGGTCTTCTTGTTGACCTGGTATGGCAGTTCGTCGACGATCAGCGCCTGACGACCGCCCTTCTCCATGTCTTCCACATGAGTACGGCCGCGCATCACCACGCGGCCACGGCCGGTACGGTAGCCTTCCTTGACGCCTATGGTGCCGTAGATGATGCCAGCCGTCGGGAAGTCAGGGGCAGGCACCAGCTCGATCAGCTCATCCACGCTGATGTCCGGGGTCTTCAGTACGGCCAGACAGGCGTCCAGCACTTCACCCAGATTGTGTGGCGGGATGTTGGTCGCCATGCCCACGGCGATACCCGAACTGCCGTTGATGAGCAGGTTGGGGATACGCGCTGGCATGATCAGCGGTTCGTCTTCGGAACCATCGTAGTTAGGCCCGAAATCGACGGTTTCCTTGTCAATATCGGCCAGCAGTTCGTGGGCGATGCGCGACATGCGGATCTCGGTGTATCGCATCGCAGCCGCGTTGTCGCCATCCACAGAACCGAAGTTGCCCTGACCATCGACCAGCATGTAGCGTAGCGAGAAATCCTGCGCCATACGCACGATGGTGTCGTAAACAGCCGTGTCACCGTGCGGGTGATACTTACCGATCACGTCACCGACGATACGGGCCGATTTCTTATAAGCGCGATTCCAGTCGTTCGACAACTCGTGCATGGCAAACAACACACGGCGGTGAACTGGCTTGAGGCCGTCGCGCGCATCAGGCAGAGCCCGACCCACGATGACGCTCATGGCGTAGTCCAGATAGGAACGACGCATCTCGTCTTCTAGGCTGATGGGAAGCGTTTCTTTAGCGAACTGGTCCATGGGGGCAATCAAAAATGTGTAGAGCTGCCGACTGCAACGACGGGCTGTGGCAGCTTTTCGTTATAGGAATACCGCAGATTTTAGCATGTTATGGCGGGCCTGTTGGCGCAGTGGCCAGCCATGAAAGCATTGCGCACAAGGCTTTGCACCGCCTCGGGCCTAGTGTTGCGGTATGCATCAGCAGGCCCTGCCGTCAGTATGAAGACGGCAGGGCCTGACAGATGGATTATTTGCTGCGCATGCCGATGAACAGTGCTGCCAGACCAGCGGCCAGGGCAACCAGACTCAAGGCGGTAGGCACTTCGACTTCCTTCTCGGTTTCGGCGGTGGCTTTCAATTCACCGATCTGAACCACGGTCTCTTCAGAGCTGTAATTGAAACTCTTGTATACCAGGCCCGCTGCGCCCAATACGATCAACAGACAACCTACGACGATAGATGCTTTCATTCAAGAACTCCCTTTGGTGGTGGTTGATTAAAGATGAACTACCTGAATCAACGTTGCAGCAAAGCCAGATCAGCTTTGAGGTCGTCAATATGTTCCAGCCCGACGGCGATGCGCACCAGGCCATCACCGATACCGGCTGCGGCACGCGCTTCTGGTGAAACGCGGCTATGTGTCGTGGTCGCCGGGTGCGTGATGGTGCTCTTGGCATCCCCCAGGTTGGCCGTGATCGAGATCATGCGTGTCGCATCGATCAATTGCCAGGCGGCCTCCTTGCCGCCCCTGACGTCGAACGACACGATGGCACCGCCGCTCTTCTGCTGGCGCATGGCCAGGGCATGTTGTGGGTGCGAAGTCAGCCCCGGGTAGTAGACGCGTGCCACCCCAGGTTGCTGTTCCAGCCAGGTGGCTAAGGCCAGTGCGTTGGCGGCATGCGCCGCCATGCGCACATGCAAGGTCTCCAGGCCCTTGAGGAACACCCAGGCATTGAAGGCGCTCATGGTGGGCCCTGCGGTACGCAGAAAACCATACACCGGCTCCAGTACCGCCTTCTTGCCCAGCACGGCACCACCTAGGCAACGGCCCTGACCGTCGATGTATTTGGTGGCCGAGTGGATGATGATGTCAGCGCCCAGCTCTAGTGGTTTCTGCAAGGCAGGCGTACAGAAGCAGTTGTCCACCGCCAGCAAGGCGCCGGCCTGATGCGCAATGTCAGCCAACACGCGGATGTCGCACACCTCGGTGAGCGGGTTGGACGGCGTTTCGCAGAAAAACAGTTTGGTGTTGCTCTGCACGGCAGCTTGCCAGGCTTCGGGTTCGGTCAGCGACACAAAGGTGGTCTGCAAACCCCAGCGCTGCAGGATGTTGGCGAACAGCTGCACCGAGGTACCGAAGATGCTGCGTGATGCGATCACATGATCACCGGCCGAACACAAGCCCATCACACACGCCAGAATGGCGGACATACCACTGGAGGTGGCGACACAGAACTCGGCCCCTTCCAGCGCTGCCAGCTTGTCCTGGAACATGGTGACCGTGGGATTGGTGAAACGTGAATAGATATTGCCGGGCTCCTGCCCGCCAAAACGTGCGGCGGCCTGGGCCGCGCTCTCGAACACGAAGCTCGAGGTCAGAAACATGGCTTCGGAATTCTCACCGAATTGGGTATGGGCACTGCCTGCACGTACGCCTAGCGTCTCGGCACGCCATTGCTCTATGGAGCGCTCAGTCATGTGTTGCCTTTCTGTGTTTCATGGGCAATGCCCAGCTGTCCAGTCATTGCCGTACTAACAGGCGCACAAACCGGTGGACGTAAAAAAACCCGTTCTGCCTGAGCCAAAACGGGTTGTGTCATTGCATCAACTCGCTTTAGCTGTATTTATCATGCGCCCGCAAGCTGAGTATTCATCACTGTAAACCAGGACCATCTCAAATCAGCGCAACCACATGGTAGCTGCAGCCAGCCGTCGCGGTCAAGGTCAAGCTGCCACCAGTCAGTTGAGCTTAAAGCCTGTATCAGGCTGCGGCCGCTTCTTCTTCTCTGGAGGCCACCAGATTGAGATCCAGCTGGGTGATGGAGTTAGGTGGGCGCTTTTGCGCAGAACCGTCACTACGCACGGTCTCTATGCTGCTCAGGTAAGCTTCATCGATATCACCCGTGACGTATTTGCCATCAAAACAGGAGCAATCGAACGCCTGGATATGCGGGTTACTGAGCTTGACACCCTCTACCAGCGCTTCCAGGTCCTGATAGATCAGCGCGTCTGCACCGATCTCGGCACAGATCTCTTCGTCGGTGCGATTCGTGGCCAGCAGTTCGTGGCGCGATGGCATGTCGATACCGTACACGTTAGGGAAACGCACCGGCGGCGCAGCCGAAGCGAAGAACACCTTGTTGGCACCGGCGTCACGCGCCATCTGCACGATCTGCTGTGACGTGGTGCCGCGCACGATGGAATCATCGACCAGCAGCACGTTCTTGCCTTTGAACTCCATGCCGATCGGGTTCAGCTTCTGGCGCACGGATTTTTTACGCAGGGCCTGGCCAGGCATGATGAAGGTACGGCCTATGTAACGATTCTTGATGAACCCTTCCCGGTAGGTCAGGTTCAAGGCATTGGCCAGTTGCAAGGCACTGGGCCGACTGGTATCCGGTATGGGGATCACCACGTCGATATGCAGATCTTTCCATTCGCGCTTGATCTTTTCGGCCAGGCTTTCGCCCATGTGCAGACGGGTCTGGTAGACCGACACATTGTCGATCACAGAGTCAGGGCGCGCCAGGTAGACATATTCGAAGATGCAGGGATTGAGCTTGGGTGCCTGGGCACATTGACGCGACGAGAAGTTGCCATCCATGTCGATGAAGATGGCTTCGCCCGGCTCCACATCACGGATCAGCTTGAAACCCAGCACATCCAGCGCCACGCTCTCGGAGGCGACGATGTACTCCACGCCCTGCTCGCTCTCGTTCTTGCCGATGACCAGAGGACGTATCCCGTTCGGGTCACGGAACGCCAGCAGACCGAAATTGGCCACCATAGCCACCACGGCATACGCGCCACGCACGCGCTTGTGCACGCCAGCCACCGCTTCGAACACCATGTCGGCGTTGAGTACCGCGTTGTGGGCGCTATGCTCGATCTCGTGGGCCAGTACATTCAGCAGCACTTCAGAATCGGAACTGGTGTTGATATGGCGCAGGTCCTGACGGAACATCTCCTGCTTGAGCTGAGCGGAGTTGGTGAGGTTGCCGTTGTGGCCCAACACGATGCCAAACGGGGAATTGACGTAGAAAGGCTGGGCTTCGGCAGCAGAAGAAGAACCTGCGGTTGGATAACGCACATGCGCGATGCCGGCATTGCCGAGCAGGCTGCGCATGTGACGGGTCTGGAACACATCCTGCACCAGACCGTTATTCTTGTGCATGTAGAACGTGTTGCCGTCACAGGTGGCGATACCTGCCGCATCCTGACCGCGATGCTGCAGAACCAGCAGCCCGTCATAGAGCAACTGATTCACCGGATTCTTACCAACTACACCAATAATTCCGCACATAGCGTGATGACCCTGAAACTAGAATTCATGTATTTCATATTGCGCGTCATGCCCTGCGTCATGACCAGCATCTTACTCGTAACTGATACGCTGCGCGATCTGTTCCGGCAGCCAGGGCAACACATGCTGCACCATGGCTTCCAGTGGCGCACTGAGCACCGCATCGCGCCACCAGGACTGCTGTGGCAAAGCGGTCAGCCCGGCCAGCAAGCCCAGTAGCACGACCACCAGCGTACCGCGCGCCAGCCCGAACAGGCCACCGAGTAAACGGTCGACCGAACTCAGGCCGACTTTGCTGAAAAAATTGGAAATGAGCGCCGCCAGTAGGCTGACCACCAGCAAGGTGGCAATGAACAGCAACACGAATGCGACCAGCATGCGCATGGACTCGCCGGTCAACGCATCCGGCAGCATGGGCATGAACTGCAGGCTGTAGGTCTTGGCGACCATGAACGCGATGACCCAGCTCAGCAAGGCCAAGGTCTCGCGCACAAAGCCACGCATCATGCTCAGAATGACCGAGATGACGACAATCGCGATGATGCTGTAATCAAAAGCGTTCATGAGTCAAAAGCATCCATGCATCATTTGTTACTGACGACCATGCCCGGAATATCCGCAGACTTCAGCCTGACCAACACTTTGTCAGCCGCGGCCCGGTCTGCGTAAGGGCCAGCGCGCAGGCGGATCTTCTGGCCTGCGCTGGTTTCCACGGTCTCCGTATAGGACTCAACCCCCAGCAATGACAGCCTGGCCTGCAATTGCTTGACGTTATCTGCCTCGGAAAACACGCCGATCTGCACGGCAAACGATGACGTGGTGCTGACGGCAGCCGGTTTGGTCTTGGTTTCTACAGGCTTGGTTTCTACAGGCTTGGTTTCTACAGGCTTGGTTTCTACAGGCTTGGATGCTGCAGGCTTAGGTTCCAGCCTGGATTCTTGCGACCTGGTCTCGGATTTTGCAGGTGCTTGCGGCGCGGCTGGCGCTGGGGCAACTTCAGGCACCTCATCGGCTGGCAAGGGCTCAGACTCTGCGTTATCGGCAAGCGGTAGCTCGACGGCTTCCTCCTCTACCGGCAGGCGATGCTCCACACCTTCCTGACTGGGGATGCTGATGTCGATATCCTGCTGGGGAAGCGGCTCGGCGTGGTCGTCGAGGATCATCGGTAACACCGTGACCATGACCAGCACCAGTGCGACTGCGCCGACCAGGCGGCGCCGGGCGCGTTTTTGAAACTGAATTTCCTGCTCGTTCAACTGCTTGGATGCCATTCGCTACCCTGTTGTCTGATCGTGGACTAAAACGCGCATCACGTCGGCCACGGTGAAGAAGGAACCAAACACAATAATTCTATCATTTTCAGCCGCTTGCTGACAGGCCAACGCGTAGGCTTGCGTCACATTGGCACTCACTTGCAACACAGCATCGGGCTGGTGCCTGGCAATGGTATCCGCCAGAAACACCGCACTGGCGCCGCGCGGCAAGTCGATGCCGGCGATGTACCACACATCGATATGCGCAGACACCGCATCCACCACAGCGCCGATATCCTTGTCCTGCAGCATGGCAAACACCGCCAGCGTGCGCCCGTTCACCACTTGGCGCTGCAGATTCACGGCCAGCGCACGCGCCGCCTGCGGGTTATGCGCCACATCCAGGATACGCAAGGGCCGCTGCCCAACCTGCTGGTAACGTCCGGCCAACTGCACCTGCTGCAGGCCCGCGTTGATGTCCGCAACGCTCAAGGGCAAGCGTGCTTGCAAGGCCTGGGTGACGGCCACTACACAGGCCGCGTTGTCATGCTGAAAATCGCCGGTCAGTGCGGGTTGCAACAAACCGTCCAGCACCTTATCGCCTTGCATCCAAGCCCAATGCAGATGGTGCTGCTGGTGCTCAAAATCAAGCCCCAGGCACTGCAGGTCAGCCCCCAAACCTTGTGCATGGGCGATCAGACTGGCCGGTGGCTGACGGTCACCGCAGATGGCCGGGATACCGGTGCGGAAGATGCCCGCTTTCTCAAAGCCTATGCTTTCGCGGCTATCCCCGAGGTAATCCATGTGATCGAGATCGATGCCGGTCACCACCGCACAGTCCGGGTCGAACAGATTCACGGCATCCAGGCGTCCGCCCAGCCCCACTTCCATCACCAGCACGTCCAGGCCGGACTGCACAAAATGCCAAGCGGCCGCCAGTGTGCCGAACTCGAAATAAGTCAATGGCGTGCTGCCACGCGCTTGTTCCACTGCGGTGAATGCGGCACACAGGGCGGCATCGTCCGCCTCCATGCCGTTCACGCGTACGCGTTCGTTGTAGCGCAGAAAATGAGGCGAGCTGTAACAGCCTATACGGTAGCCGGCTTCGCAATAGATGCGCTCCAGCATGGCACAGGTGGAGCCTTTGCCATTGGTGCCACCTACGGTGATGAGGGGAAAACTGAAGTCGAGCTGGAGGCGGCTGCGCACTTGCTGCACGCGCTCCAGCCCCATGGCGATGGATTTGGGGTGCTGAGACTCAATATAAACTAGCCAAGCCGCCAGTGAGTCCGGCAGCACAAGGGGCGATGTCACGGAAACAACAAGTCGGTCAGGCTGCGGAAGGCAGACGCATCATGACGCTGAGCATGTTAGCCAGACGATCACGCATCTCGCGGCGATCGATGATCATGTCGATCGCTCCATGCTCCAGCAGGAATTCGGCACGCTGGAAGCCTTCCGGCAAGGTCTCACGCACGGTCTGCTCGATCACGCGCGGGCCGGCAAAACCGATCAGGGCGTTAGGCTCGGCGACGATCACATCGCCCAGCATGGCGAAACTGGCAGACACACCGCCCATGGTCGGGTCGGTCAACACGGAGATATACGGCAGGCCAGCCTGACTCAGTTGGGTGAGTGCAGCACTGGTCTTGGCCATCTGCATCAGCGAGAACAAGCCTTCCTGCATGCGTGCGCCACCGCTGGCAGAGATGCAAATGAAGGGCATGCGCTGCTCGATGCAGGCTTGCACGGCGCGGGCGAAACGCTCGCCCATCACCGAGCCCATGGAGCCTCCCATGAACTTGAATTCAAAAGCGGCCGCCACGGCCGGGATACCCTTGATACTGCCCTGCATGACGATCAGTGAATCCGTTTCGCCGACTTCGGCCTGACTGGCTTTCAGGCGGTCGATATAGCGCTTGCTGTCCTTGAACTTGAGCGGGTCCAGCGGTTGCACTTCAGCGCCGATCTCGCTACGACCTTCCGCGTCCAGCAGCAGATCCAGGCGCTCGCGCGCCGAGATGCGATGGTGATGGCTGCACTTGGGGCAGACTTCGGCATTCTTTTCCAGATCGGTACGGTACAGCACGGCATCGCAGGCCGGGCACTTGCTCCATAGCCCCTCTGGCACCACCTTATTGCGGTTGATGCCCGCCGGGCGGTTGATTTTTGGCGGTAGCAGTTTCTGTAACCAGCTCATGGAAAGTCCTTTTCGATCAGTGTACGGCGTCTATCGCCTGGCGCAGTTCCGCGATCAGCCCGGCCAGATTCTGGCTCAGTGCAGCTTCATCGGACTGCTCTATCATTTGTACGGTACGGCTACCTACCACCACAGCGTCAGCCACTGCTGCGACAGCGGTGGCGGTGGCGGCATCGCGCACACCGAACCCCACGCCTATCGGCAGGTCGGTCTTGGTACGGATGGACGCAACGCGCTCGGCTACCTCGCTCATGTCCAGGTTCTTGGCACCGGTCACGCCCTTGAGCGAGACATAATAAACAAAGCCACTGGCCTGATTCACGATGAGATCCACGCGAGCGGGCTCGGAGGTAGGCGACAGCAGGAAGATGGGATCGATCTGCTTGCTCTGCAGCAACCCCACGAACTCGGCACATTCCTCAGGTGGATAATCTACCGTGAGTACGCCATCCACACCGGACAAACGCGCCTGCTCAGCAAAACGCTCCACCCCCATGGCTTCCACCGGATTGGCATAGCCCATCAAGATCACGGGTGTGTGGTCATCCTCTTTACGGAACTCAGCCACCATCTCCAGCACATGACGCAAACCGACGCGGTGCGCCAAAGCACGCTCGCTGGCGCGCTGGATCACCGGGCCATCCGCCATGGGGTCAGAGAACGGCACGCCCAGCTCTATCATGTCGGCACCGTGCTTGACCATGGTGTGCATGAGCTCTACCGTGAAGCGTGGGTGCGGGTCACCTGCGGTGATGTAGGGGATCAAGGCTTTTTTGCCTTGCGCCTTGAGTTCAGCGAATACAGATTTTATACGAGACATAACGTTACGATGTTTTCTTATAGTGGTTTATAGCGTGATGCCGGACAGACGTGCCACCGTATTGATGTCCTTGTCGCCGCGCCCGGACAGGTTCACCAGGATGACTTGGTCCTTGCTCATGGTCGCGGCCAGCTTGCTAGCGTAGGCGATGGCATGGCTGGATTCCAGGGCCGGGATGATGCCCTCGGTGCGACACAGATTATGGAAAGCGGCCATGGCTTCATCATCAGTCACTGCCACATACTCAGCGCGCTTGATGTCTTTCAGCCAAGCATGCTCCGGGCCCACGCCAGGATAATCAAGACCAGCCGAGATGGAATGGGTCTCGATGATCTGGCCATCAGCATCCTGCATCAGATAGGTACGATTGCCATGCAGCACGCCGACCGGGCTGTTGGCGGTGAGCGGAGCGGCATGCATGCCGGTGTCGATACCGTGGCCCGCCGCTTCGACGCCGAGCAGACGCACACCGTCCACATCGATGTAGGGATAGAAGATGCCCATGGCATTGGAGCCGCCACCTACACAGGCGACCACCGCATCGGGCTGGCGCCCCAGCATCTCCTGCATCTGCACCTTGGCTTCCACGCCGATCACGGCCTGAAAATCACGCACCATCATAGGGTAAGGATGCGGGCCGGCCACCGTGCCGATGATGTAAAAGGTATCCGAGATATTGGTGACCCAGTCACGCATGGCTTCGTTGAGCGCATCCTTGAGGGTCTTGGAGCCGCTCTCGACCGGCACCACAGTGGCGCCCAGCAGCTTCATGCGGTACACATTGGGCGCCTGACGCTTCACGTCCTCGGAACCCATATAGACCACACACTGCAGACCCAGACGGGCGGCGATGGTGGCGGTAGCCACGCCATGCTGACCGGCACCGGTCTCGGCGATCACGCGTGGCTTGCCCATACGCTTGGCCAGCAATGCCTGCCCTACCGTGTTGTTCACCTTGTGTGCGCCGGTATGGTTGAGGTCTTCACGCTTGAAATAGATCTGCGCCCCGCCCACCTGGTCGCTCAAGCGCTTGGCGTGATAGATCGGGCTGGGCCGACCGACAAAGTGCTTGAGATCATAAGCAAACTCCGCCAGGAACTCCGGATCATGGCGGTAGCGCTCATACATGGCGCGCAGCTCGTCCAGTGCTTCGATCAGGGTCTCGGCGACGAACGTACCTCCGTAAGGTCCAAAGTGGCCACGTCCATCCGGCATGTCATACACTTGCATTCCCAACTCCTCGCATGAATGCCGCCATTCTGGCTGCATCCTTGATTCCTTTTGATTGTTCTACGCCACCACTGACATCGACTGCGTAAGGCCGCACTTGCGCTATGGCCTGAGCTACGTTATCTGCCTGCAGCCCGCCGGCAAGGATCACCGGCCTGGCCAGATCCGCCGGGATCAAACCCCAGTCGAACACCTGGCCGGTGCCACCCGGCATGGCGGCATGATAGGTATCCAGCAACAAGCCGCGCGCGTCGTGATAATCAGCGGCGTATTGTAGCAAATTTGTCCCCTCGCGCACCGCGACCGCCTTGATATAGGGGCGTGCGAACTGGCGGCAATAGTCAGGCGGCTCTTCGCCATGGAACTGCAACAAATCCAGCGGCACCGCCTGCAGCACCTGTTCGACCTGCTCACGGCTGGCATCGACAAACAAGCCAACGACACTGACGAATGCCGGGATGACAGCCGCGATCTGGGCAGCCCGTTCCACACTGACACAGCGCGGGCTGGGCGCATAGAACACCAGGCCAATCGCATCTGCACCTGCAGCTACCGCCGCCAGCGCATCCTCGGCCCGGGTGATACCGCAAATTTTGACACGTGTCCTCAACTTGATCCTATCTGACAGCATCCATTCATAAACTGAGATTCACACTGCGCGTGGTGCATGGCAGACCCCAGTGCGCATCATAACCGACTCCGGCAAGATACAAGCCATCAGGCGCGAAGGTGGGCGGCGACAGACGGCGGTCACGCTCAGACAACAACATTTGCACCGCATTCGCCTGCAGCTTGCCTTTACCTACATAGACCAGCATGCCCACCATATTGCGTACCTGATGATGCAGGAAGGCGTTGGCGGAAAAACTGAAGGTGATGCTGTTCCCCTGCCGAGCGAGGCTGGCTTCTGTCAGCGTACGGACCGGCGACTTGGCCTGACACTCGGCAGCCCGGAAGGCGCTGAAGTCATGCTCACCCAGCAGCAGTTCAGCGGCCTGCTGCATGGCCTGAATATCCAGCGGCAAGTGGAACCAGCCCACCTTCCCCGCCAGCACGGCTGGTGCCACGGCTTGATTGACCAGAATGTACTGATAGCGACGACTATGCGCGTCGAAACGTGCATTGAAACGTGCATCCACATGCTGGGCCCACAACACCCTCACCCAGACCGGCATGTGTGCGTTGACACCACGCACCCAGGCCGTCATGGGCCGTTCGGTATCGGTATCGAAATGCACCACCTGCGACAGGGCATGCACGCCGGTATCGGTGCGCCCGGCCGCTGTAACGCGCACATCGTGACCAGCCAATACCTGTAATGCACGCTCCAGGGCGTCCTGCACACCGCATCCATTAGGCTGACTCTGCCAGCCACAGAAATGGCTGCCATCGTATTCGACACCCAGCGCTATCCTCACAGCACGCACACCAGAGCGGTCAGTATCACGCCCAGCAACAGCAGGACGGTGTCCGTCTTGCGCCAGGGCGCAAGCTGCAGGTGGATGGTATGCAGGGACTGCGGTTCAGAGGGCGGCGCTTGCAACTGTGCAAATGCGAGCTGCAGCGACTGGCGTGGCGGCATCTGTTCCAGATAATGCAAGGTCAGCCACAGCCGCGCAGCGAAACGCTGCGGGTCCAGGCCAATAAACCGCAAAGGGCTGGCCAGCTGCAACAGACCGGCGATGAACTGCTCACGGCTGGTGGTTTGCAATAACAGACTCAGTGCCGCCAGCATCAGTGCGAGTCGCAATAGCTGCAAGCCACCCGCCGCCAGGCCTTCATAACTGGGTGCCAGCCACAAAGGCCAGCCGGGCAGGTATTCGCCAGGCGTGGTCCAGGCATAGATCAACAGCAGGGAGAGTAATAACAGGCGACTGCGTCGCAACATGGACACAAATCGTGGCCAACTGCCAAAGTACAACCAGACGGCAACCGGAGCTGCCAACAACAGCAATTGAGCCAGATCCGAGTCGGCGACGGCGATCGCCATCAACACCAATAACAGGATACGGACACAGGCATGCACAATAAGAAGCGGCGCTTAAGCGCCCTAGCCTATGCGCGTCAGCAGCGCCTGGGCGCGCGCCTGTTGACGTTGACTGCCAGACTTGACGACCTCGTTCAACAGCGCGCGCGCTGCTGGCAGGTCTTCCATGTCGATGTAGGCGGTGGCGAGATCGATCTTGGTATCCATTTCTGGCTGATCCACTTCAACTGCAGCAGGTTCAACGTGTGCAGGCGCAGGCGTCGCATCGCCTTCCACCTCGAAGTCAAGATTGATGCTGGAGAAATCAAGATCAGCCGCACCATCAGCGGCACTGGATTTTGCGGACGGGGATTTTGCAGATGCGGGCATGGAGGCTGAAACCTCCGCAGCAACCACAGGTTCAGCAGGCTCCACCTTGGTGCTGGCCACGTCTTCAGCTGGCGTGCCCACTGGCACTATCGGCTCGACGGGGGCGTCTGAGGAACTGATGGGCTCACTGGGCGCTGCGACTGGCGGGACATCCCTAGCATAGGCAGCTTCATCGACTTGCGTAACGTCTGAGTGCTCACTACCGCCATTGGTTGCGGGCTCGGCACTGATGGCGGGCTCTCCTGCAGCCGCTGTATTGGTATCTGCAGGCACGCTAGGCGTTGCATCTGGCGTGGCATCCGTCTTCGCAGCGCTGTCAGCAGCGCTCTCAGCACCAACTGGCACCGCCTGTGCAGGGCTCACCGGCAGGATGACATGATCGATGATCCGTGGCGTATGCCTGGTCTCTCTGAGCGGCATGCGCACTTCAGGCTTGGGCGTTGCGATAGCCGCAGCACGGCGGCTGGATCGCACAATAGCAACAACCAGTAGCAACAACAATAACAGGCCGACGAACAAGCCGGTCATGCCATTGCAAAGCCCACTCAAGTGCTCGCGGGCAAAACCGGCCACCATGGGGAACTGTTGCGCGAACCAGCCGCTGGCGGCCTGTTGCGACCCGGCCTGGGCTGCTGGCGGCGACTCAGCCTCTCGTTGTGCATCTGCTTCTGCTTGAGCCTTCGCCAGCGCTTGTTCGGCAACTTGCAGGTCTGCCAACAGTTTGCTTTTCATGGCAAACAGCGCTTGCAGGTCTTCGATCTGTTTTTCCAGTATGGCGATACGCGCGTTGGCTTCCTTGATGCTGCGCTCGCGGGCAGCGGCCGTTTCCTGAATGGCATTCAGCTTGTCGATCAGGCTTTGCTGGCCGTCCTGCAGCTCTGCGCCTTTGGATAACACCACCCTGTCACCCTGTGTAGCGGCAGGCGGCTCTGCCACCGTGATCTTGCCTGTGCTGGCTTGCGGACTTGCTTCTTTCTCCGGCGCAGCTGCTGCTTCCGGCAGTGGTTTGGCAGCGGCAGCAACACGGGCCTTGTAAGCATTCCAGTCACGTGTCTGCACACGGATCTCGGCGATGGCTTCCGGCTGGGGCACGGCCTCTACCGTGTTGGCATCCGGTGCACGCAAGATCTTGCCGACCTTGAGGCGATGCATATTGTTGTCATCGAACGCATCTGGATTCGACTTGAAGATCGACAGCAGCATCTGCTCACGGGTCTGGCCCGCCAGCCGCATGCGCTCTGCGACCGTGTTCAGGGTGTCGCCCCTGGCGATGGTGTGGGTTTGTAAAGGGGTGGAGGTACGGTCGACAACAGGGCCATTGAGGGTAGCGGCATCGTCTGAACCGATACGCACGGCAGCAAAATCGATCCGGTAAGCTCGCACTTGACTGCCACTTGGCCAGTGCACTTGCACCAGCAGGTCGAATTCCGGCTCAGTGACCGCATCTGCGGTGGTGATCACCAGCACAGGCTGGCCGTTCAGCTCACGCAGATTGAAGGCCAGCTGCTCATAGAACGCAGGCACCGCATAACCGCGGGCTGCAAGGTATTCGCGGCCGACGACTGAAACGGACAAGCTGTCGACAGGGTCGCCTTCAGTCGCAACAGGCAGTGTGGCGAACAGCGGCTCGCCTTGGCCAGAGCCAAGTTGCAACTGCCCCAAACTGGCTGCGTACGCGCTAAAACCGAAGCTCAGCAGGCACGCTGCGCACAAGGCACAGAAGTGCCGCGCCATTCGCTTGGGGATGTGGCTGTCACCGCGCAGCTTGTTGTGATTCACCCGCATACCTGACATCTTAGTCGGCCAGGCTCATTTAGGCGAGTGTTGCATGCGCACGCCGGGATAAAGCGCCCGCTACGTGCCGCGCCTGTAAACGCCCGGACTGATAGCGCCGTTTTCAGCCTATGCGGGGTCATTGCGCGACCAGTATCCTCAACATGCGGCGCAATGGTTCGGCTGCGCCCCACAGCAACTGGTCGCCCACCGTGAATGCAGAAAGATATTGCGGGCCCATCGCCAGCTTGCGCAGGCGACCTACCGGCGTCATCAAGGTGCCGGTCACGGCCGCTGGCGTCAATTCACGCATGGTGATCTCGCGCTCATTAGGAATGACCTTGGCCCAGGGATTGGCCGCATCCAGCATGGCGGTGATGTCATCCAGCGGCACATCCTGACGCAGCTTGATGGTAAGCGCCTGCGAATGGCAACGCATGGCGCCGATACGCACACACAGACCGTCGATGACCAGCGGATCGGTACTGCGCCCCAGGATCTTGTTGGTTTCAACACCGCCCTTCCACTCTTCCTTGCTTTGGCCGTTGCCCAGATCCTTGTCTATCCAGGGGATCAGACTGCCAGCCAGCGGCACACCAAAGTGAGCGGTCGGGAAGTGTTCATCGCGCAGGATACCAGCCACTTCGCGGTCGATATCCAGAATGGCGGATGCAGGCTGTGCCAGCAGATCGGCGGCCACGCGATGCGCCTCCCCCATCTGCTTGAGCAGTTCACGCATGTTCTGCGCGCCGGCACCGGAAGCTGCCTGATAGGTCATGGAGGTGGCCCACTCGACCAGATCCGCCTTGAACAGGCCATGCAAAGCCATCAGCATCAGCGATACCGTACAGTTACCGCCCACCCAGTTCTTGCCGCCTTTAGCTAATGCCTCGTCGATCACCGGCTGATTGACCGGATCCAGAATGATGACAGCATCCTGCTCCATGCGCAGCGTGGAGGCTGCATCGATCCAGTGCCCATGCCAGCCAGCAGCGCGTAACTGCGGGAATATCTCGGTGGTGTAATCACCACCCTGACAGGAGACGATGACATCCATGGCCCTGAGTTCGGCGATGCTGCGGGCATCCTTGAGCGGCGGTACCTCCTTGCCTACCGAGGGGCCTTGCCCGCCGGGCTGCGAAGTGGTGAAGAACACGGGATCGATCAAAGAAAAATCCTGTTCTTCGCGCATGCGTTGCATGAGCACCGAGCCCACCATGCCGCGCCATCCGATAAAGCCAACTGTCAACATTGCGATGTCCTGTCCTGCGTATCTTGGTACTGCGTTCGCAGTACTGCAGGTTTTAAAAAATGAAAAAGCGTCAGCGGCCCAAGACGCGCCCGGGCAGCATGACGCCTAAGCTTACTTACTTGGCAGATTTCTGAATGGCTTCGCCACCCTTTTCCAGATCCTTGCCTACGCCGGCAACCGTGTTGCAGCCAGCCAGAAACGCCATGGAAACCAACAGTAAAAACACTTTGTTCATTGCATTCTCCTAAAAGTTATCCAACCAACATCGAAAGCCTGAAAGCTTCAGTCTCTGAAGTTTCCGAATTGTAATGGAAAATCCGTCACGGATTTTCGCACAAATGCGATGGTGTCCTGCAACAGGTCACGTTTGGCGCCATTGACGCGTACCGTGTCGCCCTGGATGCTGGCCTGCACCTTCAGACCGGAATCCTTGATCAGCTTGACGATACGCTTGGCCAGCTCCGTATCGATGCCATCGCGGATCTTCATCATCTGCTTGACCTTGTTGCCAGAGATCTTCTGCACGTCCTGATGGTCCAGGCGCTTGGCACTGTCCGGCTCTTTTTTCTCCAGCGCCGGGAACAGGATGTCCTTGATCTGATCAAGCTGAAAATCCGAGTCACCGAACAAGGTGATCTGCTTGTCTTTCTCGTTCAGCTCGATGCTGGCCGAGGTGCCCTTGAAATCGTAACGGTTGCCGATCTGGCGTGCTGCGACATCGACCGCATTCTTCAACGCGACCATGTCGGCTTCGGAGGTGATATCGAACGAAGGCATGATCTACTCGAAATGACAGACGTAATCGACCATCTCGATGGTCTCGATCTCGAAACTGGAATTACCAGGCACGGTGAATTTCTCACCGGCCGTGTAGCTTCTCCAGCTTTCCTCACCGGCCAGGCGTACCCGGCAGCTGCCGCAGTTGATCTCCATCAGCTCAGGCGAGCCGGTGTTGAAGGTCAGGGTGCTGGGGAAAATGACGCCTACCGTGCAGCGCGTGCCATTCGGGAACATGACCGTGTGACTGACACATTTACCGTCGAAATAGACGTTTGCTTTCTTTTTGACACTGACGTGATCGAATTGGGCCATGAGTTTGCTCCTGTTAAACAAGCTGGATTATCGCAAATCGCAGCCGCTAACTCCACAGCTAAAATGCCGCTGCGTGCGGCAACGCGGCGCTGCCTGATTGTTAGCCATGATTTTTAATCGAATCACTGAATCAAGACTCAACACAAGACTCAAGAAATGCAGGTCAAGTTAGTCAGCAAAAACAACAAAGCCAGCATGCGCTGGCTTTGTTGATCTGGCTTTAGTCAATGAGACGACTGTGCTGACTAGCTATCAAACCATCAGGACAGTTTGCGGCGATTGGCAGCGATGCGCATGCGCAAGGCGTTCAGCTTGATGAAGCCACCTGCATCCTTCTGATCGTAGGCACCCGCGTCATCTTCAAAGGTCGCGATGGTGGGGTCGAACAGGGAATCGGTATCGCTGTCACGGCCTGCGACGATGACGTTGCCCTTGTACAGCTTGAGACGCACCCAGCCGTTGACGCTATGCTGCGTGTGATCGATCAGCGTTTGCAGCGCCACGCGCTCCGGACTCCACCAGTAGCCGTTATAGATCAGGCTGGCATAACGCGCCATCAGGTCGTCCTTCAAGTGCGCCACTTCACGGTCCAGCGTGATGGATTCAATCGCACGGTGGGCTCTGAGCATGATGGTACCGCCCGGGGTCTCGTAGCAGCCACGTGATTTCATGCCCACGTAGCGGTTCTCGACCAGATCCAGACGACCGATGCCGTGCTTGCCGCCCAGCGCATTCAGGTGCGCCAGCAAGTCGTGCGGGGCCATGGCTTGCCCATTCAGGGCGACCGGGTCGCCGTTACGGTATTCGATATCCAGATACTCGGCGGCATCCGGCGCTTTTTCCGGGCTCACCGTCCAGCGCCACATGTCTTCTTCGGCTTCAGCCGCCGGGTTCTCCAGATGACGACCTTCGTAGCTGATGTGCAGCAGGTTGGCGTCCATGGAATAGGGGCTGCCGCCCTGCTTGTGCTTCATCTCGACCGGAATGCCGTTAGTCTCTGCGTAGGCCAGCAGCTTTTCGCGCGACAGCAGATCCCATTCACGCCAGGGCGCGATGATTTTGATGTTGGGGTTCAGCGCATAGGCACCCAGCTCGAAACGTACCTGGTCGTTGCCTTTGCCGGTGGCACCATGCGAGATGGCAACGGCATTGGTTTCCTTGGCGATCTCGATCAGGCGCTTGGCGATCAGAGGACGGGCGATCGAGGTACCCAGCAGGTATTCGCCCTCGTAGACGGTGTTGGCGCGGAACATCGGGAACACGAAATCGCGCACGAACTCTTCACGCAGATCGTCGATGTAGATCTCCTTGATGCCGAATTTCTTGGCCTTCTCGCGTGCTGGCTCCAGCTCCTCACCCTGGCCGATATCGGCCGTGAAGGTCACCACTTCACACTGATAGGTGTCCTGCAGCCACTTCAGGATCACTGAAGTATCCAGGCCACCCGAATAGGCCAGCACCACTTTCTTGATATCGCTCATTACTTTAGTTTTCCTGTGTTACCCAATGTATTAAAACAATATTTAAATCAAAAAGGCTACATTCCACTGCCATGCCCTTACTGCTACGCCTTATTGATACGTCCCAGCAAAAGGAATTCCAGCAGTGCTTTTTGCACATGCAGCCTGTTTTCAGCTTCGTCCCAGACCACGGAATGCGGGCCGTCGATGACATCGGCGGAAACTTCCTCGCCACGGTGCGCTGGCAGGCAGTGCATGAACAGCGCATCCTTGGCTGCCACTTTCATCATGTCGGCATCCACTTGCCAGTCCGCGAAGTCGCGCATGCGCTCCTCGTTCTCGGCTTCGAAGCCCATGCTGGTCCACACATCCGTGGTGACCAGATCGGCACCACGTGCCGCTTCCATGGGGTCAGCGAATTCTTCATAGTGCGCATGGCCATACAGGCCCGCACGCTCCTGCTCGACCTCGTAGCCAGGCGGCGTGGAGACATGCACGTTAAAATCCAGCACTTCCGCCGCCTGCAACCAGGTGTTGCAGACATTGTTGGAATCGCCTATCCAGGCCACCGTCTTGCCCTGGATGGGG
Source organism: Methylobacillus flagellatus (assembly GCF_005502435.1). GTDB lineage: Bacteria > Pseudomonadota > Gammaproteobacteria > Burkholderiales > Methylophilaceae > Pseudomethylobacillus > Pseudomethylobacillus flagellatus_A. The sequence continues at coordinate 241,361 of NZ_SCOU01000001.1, read as the reverse complement.
CCGCGGTGCTCGATGAAGGTCAGGATATCCGCCAGGATCTGACAAGGATGGTATTCATTGGTCAGGCCATTGATGACGGGCACGCGCGAATTGGCCGCGAAGCGCTCGATGATCTCCTGCTCGAAGGTACGGATCATGACGATGTCGCTCATACGCGAGATCACCTGCGCCGCATCTTCCACTGGCTCGCCACGCCCCAGTTGGGAGTCACGCGTGTTCAGATAGATGGCGCTGCCACCCAGCTGCTGCATACCCGCTTCGAACGACAGGCGCGTACGCGTGCTGGCCTTTTCAAAGATCATCACCAGCGTACGGTCGGTCAGAGGCCAATATTGCTGATAATCCTTGAACTGCGCCTTGATCCACAAAGCGCGTTCGAAGATGTAGTCCAGCTCGTCACGACTCAAGTCATTGAATTGCAAAAAGTGACGGATGCTCATTTTGCACCCACCGTCAGAAACTGTTTGATCAAAGGCACCAGTATGGCGACCAATTGCGCAGCTTCTTCGCGCTGGATGATCAGCGAGGGCAGCAGGCGCACCACGCTGTCCGCAGTGACATTGATCAGTGCACCCGCTTCCAGTGCCTGCGCCACCAGTTCGCCACAAGGGCGATCCAGCTCGATGCCGATCATCAGACCGGCATTGCGCACCTTCAGCACACCTGGCACATCCTTGAATGCCTGCAGGAACTGTTCGCGGATCCAGTCGCCTTGCTGTTGGGCGTTTTCGCGCAGTTTATCCTCTGCGATGGTGTCCAGCGTGGCCAGCGCGGCCGCACAGGCCAGCGGGTTACCGCCGAACGTGGAGCCATGCTTGCCATAACTGAATACATCCGCCGCGGCGCCATGCGCGACACAGGCGCCGATAGGCACGCCCGAGCCCAGCCCTTTGGCCAGGGTCATCACATCAGGCACGATAGCGGTGTGCTGGAACGCGAACCAGGTGCCGGTACGGCCTATGCCACTCTGCACTTCATCCACCATGAGCAACCAGCCATGGCTGTCGCATATACGACGCAGACCTTGCAGATAAGCGGCCACGTCGTGTGGGATGTTGATGCCGCCCTCGCCCTGCACCGGCTCGACCAGCACAGCGACCACATTCTTGTTGTGTGCGGCGATCTGCTCGACGGCATCCAGGTCATCGAAGGGCACGCGCACGAAACCACTCACCAGCGGCTCAAAACCAGCCTGTGCCTTGCGGTTACCGGTGGCGGACAGCGTCGCCATGGTACGGCCATGGAACGCACGCTCCATGACGATGATCTCCGGGTTCTCGATACCCCGCTGATGCCCATATAAACGTGCCAGCTTGATGGCGGCCTCGTTGGCTTCGCAACCGGAGTTGCAGAAGAACACCTTGTCCATGCCGGCCACAGCACACAGCTTGTCCGCCAGCGCGGCCTGTTCGGCGATCTGGTAGATATTGGAGACATGGATCATGCGTGCAGCTTGCGCATTGATGGCGGTCAGCAGCTTGGGATGGGCATGACCCAGACCATTGACGGCGACCCCGGACAAGGCATCCAGATAGCGCTTGCCGTGTTGGTCCCACAGCCAGACGCCTTCGCCCCTTGCGAAAGTCACCGGCTGCCGATTGTAGGTATTCATTAAATGTTGCGACATGGCTTGCTTCTATGCTGTTTACTACTTGTTAAAAAGAAAACGGCGGCACCCGCCGCCGTGTGCACTCTAATACGTCAATATTACAGACCGATGAGTGCCTTGTGCGTGAGGCCGTTCACCATGAAGAACAGCATCGGTATCGACAGCATGGTGTTGGTCCGTGATGCCAGAAAAGCCAGGCGTCGGGCTTTTGCTTTTTGTTCGTCACTGGCGGGCACCATGCCCAGTATGCGTTTCTGATTCGGCCAGATGATGCCCCACACGTTGAGCAGCATGATGGTGCCCAGCCAGGCACCCACGCCGATCGCTGCGTACGCAGGCTGCAAGGTAAAGGCATCCACGAATGCCGGCCCCAACAGCGCGGCACCCGCCAGCCAGGTCACCAGTGCCGACCAGCGGAACCAGAACAAAGCACGTGGTGCCACATATTTGCTGATGCCTGCGCCGCCCGGACCACCCTGATCTGCCGCCGCAGCGGCCATGGCAGGTACTTGCACCAGATTGAAGTAATACAGCAAGCCCACCCAGGCCACGCCGGCCACGACATGGACCCAGCGGAACAGCGCGCCGATTTCGATACCGTATTCCATGATCAGGCTCCTGCCGTCAAACAGTTCACCACAATCAGATAGAGCACCACCGTCAGCAACAAGCCGGATATGACGGTACCCGAGATCGAATCCAATGGATTTTTCATAACGCGCATCCCTCTCTGAAATGGTTGTATAGCAGCGCTAAATGGTTGCACAACAGCACCTTGAGGTTAGCTGAAAAGCGGTCAACAATCAAGAATAGGCTTGTTTCCAGGCCGCATTTTGACCAGCAAAAACGCAAAATTCACTTGAAAAAATCTGCGTTTAGGGCAAAATTCAGTGGGTACATGGCATTTTTGGCAACGTAATCGCTAGCCAGCTTGCTTAAGAATCCAGGCCAGCCAGTTCCCGCAGACTGCTTGCTTAACATGTAGATGAAGCACGATGGTAACACTCACCTCAGTTCCAGTTTCCGACCCAAGCAAAGCCACACTCAAACGCTCGCATATCCCGGTGTCTTGGTATGTGGATCCGTCCATCTACCAGCTCGAACAGCAACACCTGTTCCCGCACCAGCCTGCTTACGTGGGCCACACGCTGATGGTGCCCAACCCGGGCGACTATCATACGCTGGGCTGGATGCAGGACGCGAAAGCGCTGGTGCGCAATCAGGGTGGCGTTGCCCTGATCAGCAATGTCTGCCGCCACCGCCAGGCCGTGATGCTGGAAGGACGCGGTCATGCACAGCACATCGTCTGCCCTTTGCATCGCTGGACTTACAACCTGCGTGGCGAATTGATGGGCGCTCCACATTTCAACGAAAATCCCTGCCTGAATCTGCACAACACCGAGCTACAGGAGTGGCAAGGCCTGCTGTTCGCTGGCAAGCGCGACATCGCTCGCGAACTGTCCAAGCTGGGCTGCAAGCAAGATTTCGATTTCACCGGCTACATGCTGGACCGCGTGATGGTGGAAGAGTATGACTTCAACTGGAAGACTTTCATCGAAGTCTATCTGGAGGATTATCACGTGGGCCCGTTCCATCCGGGACTCAACCAGTTTGTCGATTGTGAACAGCTGGACTGGCAATTCGGCGACCACTGGAGCGTGCAGACGGTAGGCGTCAAGCAGGCGCTCAACAAGCACGGCAGCCCCACTTACCAGCGCTGGCAGCAGCAGGTGCTGCAATACAATCAGGGCAAAGCACCCCGGCATGGGGCGATATGGATGGTGTATTACCCTTTCCTGATGATCGAGTGGTACCCCAATGTGCTGGTGGTCTCGCACCTGATCCCACGTGGACCGAATGCCTGCAGTAATGTGGTGGAGTTCTACTATCCGGAAGACATCGCCTTGTTCGAGCGCGAATTCGTGGAAGCACAGCAAGCGGCCTACCATGAGACCGCCGTCGAAGATAAAGAGATCTGCGAGCGCATGCACCGTGGCCGTCAGGCCTTGCATGCACAGCAACTGGATGAATCCGGCCCTTATCAACACCCCATGGAGACCGGTCTGGAACATTTTCATCACTGGCTGCATCTGCAGCTTGATCGCCACCTCTGATAGCGCCCCGGATCACATCAAGGCCTGAGCCATGAGCCGCCCGCGCATCGGTAGCCTGTGGATGCTGGTCGCCGGCCTGCTGTTCGCCATCATGGGCGTGCTGGTCAAGATAGGTGCGCAGAAATTCTCCAGCGCAGAGCTGGTGTTCTACCGCTCGCTGTTCGGCCTGGTGTTCATCGCCATGGTCGCACAGGTGCAGCACCTGCCGCTACGCACCAGCATGCTGGGCATGCACATGTCACGCTCTTTTCTGGGCTTTCTTGCGCTGGTGCTGTTCTTCTATGCCATCAGCGAGTTGCCACTGGCCACCGCCGTCACCCTGAACTACACCTCGCCCATCTTCCTTGCCATCGCCATGCCGTTCATGTTGCACGAGCGACCCAGGCCCTGGCTGGTGGGGGCAGTGTTATTGGGCTTTATCGGCGTGGCATTGCTATTGCGCCCCAGCATGCATGCTGACGAACTACTGGCGGGCGGATTGGGGCTGTTATCTGGCATCCTGGCCGGCATCGTGTATGTGCAGGTGACCCAATTAGGCCGTGCCGGTGAGCCGGATTGGCGCACCGTGTTCTATTTCACGCTGGTGTGCACGCTGGGCGGTGGGGCCTGGATGCTGCTGCACCGCTTCACTGTGCTGAACTGGAGTGACCTGCCATTGCTACTGGGGATAGGCGTCAGTGCCACGCTGGCACAACTGGCCATGACCCGCGCCTATCGCACCGGCAGCCCGCTGGTCGTCGGCAGCCTGGCTTACAGCACCGTGGTACTGGCCAGCCTGTTCGGCATCGTACTTTGGGGGGAAACACTCTCCACCGACCGCTGGCTCGCGGTGGTGCTGATCATACTGAGTGGGGTCATAAGCGTGGCGGCGACGCCACGCGTCAAACAATAGCCGGGGCGGCGACGCCACGCGTCAAACAATAGTTGGGGCGGCAGCGACACGCGTCAAATAATAGGCGTGGCAGCGACGCGCCAAGAAGCAACCGCTATGGCTTAGCCAGCACATCCAAAGCCAACACATCACAAGTTCAGGGATCGATCAGACCGGAGCGCATGGCGATCAGCGCAATCTCGGCCGAGTTGTTGGCGTTCAATTTCTGCTTGATGTTGTAAAGGTGGGTGCCCACGGTGCGGGGTGACAGACACAGGGTATCGGCGATGTCGTTGGTGCTCTTGCCCTTGGCCAGCGCGATGAACACTTCAAACTCCCGATCCGACAGCACATCCACTGGATTCTGTTCGCCAGAAAGCTGCTGTATCGCCATCTGCTGTGCGATGCTGGCTTCCAGATAGCGTTTGCGTCCGGCCACCGTGCGTATGGCTTTGATGAGCTCCTCGGCAGCACTGCGCTTGGTGAGGTAGCCCATGGCACCAGCGCTCAGCACGCGCTTGGGGTGTACCGAATCTTCATGCGCAGACAGCACCAGGATGCGCGCATTGTTGTCCTTGGCCATGATGCGCTCGATGGCCTCCAGGCCGCCTATGCCAGGCATGGTGATGTCCATCACCACCACATCCGGCTGGTGTTCCTGATACATCTTCACACCCTGCTCGCCGTTCTCGGCTTCAGCAATCACCTTGATATCGGCTGCCGATTCCAGCAGCATCTTGAATCCCATGCGCACCACGGCATGGTCATCCACCAGCATCACCTTGATAGTACCGCTCATGTTGTCTGACTTCCTTTAGGTATGTTCACGTGGATGGTCGTGCCTTGTTGCGGTAAGGATTCCAGGCTGAAGCTGCCGCGTAGCGCCTGCGCACGCTCCCGGATGCCCAGCAGACCAAAGTGACTGGTCTGATCCACCATGCAGATATCCATGCCTGCGCCATCGTCCTTGATCGCCAGCTGCAACTCACCTGTCGCACTCATGGCCAGCCTGATCTCGATGCTGCTGGCCTGGGCATGACGGATGGCATTGGTGACCGATTCCTGCACGATGCGATACAGATTGATATTCAGCGTTTCACCTAGGGCATCCAGTTCGCCAGACAAGTTCAAACTGAAGCGTATGGTCGGGTTCTGCGCTTGCCAGTTGGAAACCGCGTCACGCAAGGTCTCCGACAAGCCCAGATTGTCCAGCGAGCCGGGACGCAGCTGGCGGATGATGTTGTGCATGCCGTCGTAGATATGATTGGCTGCCGCCACGATGGTCTGGGCATTGGCCTCAATCTCTGGCATCTGGGTTCTGGCCTTGTTGGCGATCCCCACCGCAAAGGTCTTGATCGCCGTCACATATTGCCCCAGCTCATCGTGCAGCTCCCGCGCCAGGCTGCGTCGCTCGTCTTCGATATGGCGCTGGATCAGTTGCGTCAGCTGACGGTTCTCTTCCAGCTGCTTCTCGGCAGCCTCGGCGTGCTTGCGCTCGGTGATGTCGCGCATGCTGCAGATGTCGCCCATCACTTCGCCGGTACGCGGGTCCACCATGGGTGCCGCAGACAGTGACACGTCGATCAGCCTGCCGTCACGCGCCAGACGCTGCGTGTCGTAATGCTCGATGTGGTGTTTATTGGTCAGTGCGCGCAGATTCTGCGCCAGATCTTCCTGATAATCCGGTGGCGTGAGCATGGTGGCAGATTTGCCTATCATCTCCTCCGCGCTATAGCCAAAGATACGTTGCGCGGCCGGGTTGGAATACGAGATATTGCCGTTGGTATCGTGAATGATGATGGCATCTGCGGTCTGATCCGCGATCAAGGCCAGCTTGCGGTTCTCTTCCGTGCTGGCCTGCAGCGTCGTACTCATCTGGTTGAAGTTGCGGGCGATGCGCGAGAACTCTGGCAGCCGGAATTCGGTGAGGCGCGTGGTGTAGTCGCCCTGCTCCACCCGGCTGATCGCCCCCATCACGGCATTCAAGGGACGTAACCAGCGCCCCAGCATCCAGTACACCACCAAATTGAGCACGATGAAGAAACCTAGCCCCACCCAGAGCAGGTCACTAAGCCTGGTCCAGGCTTCACGGATGGCGCCACCCGGTTGGGATTTGACTTCCAGCGTGCCGTAACGGATACGACGATTAACCAGCTCTTCGGTCGGCATCACCATGTGCGAGAACCACTCCGGTGGCGTGACATCAGCGCGATAGCGCGACGGGGGGGACTTATAGATCAACTGACCTCGGATGTCATACAAGGAAATCTCGTTGCTACGCACATGGCCCAACGATTGCAGGAAAGCGCGCAGCACATCATGGGTGTAACCCCATTCCGGATTCTGGTAAGAGCTGATGATGACGGTATCGAGCAGCTGGATGGTGACGCGGGTGGCCGCCTCCACGCCTTCCTGGATAGAAGTGCGCATGCCCTTGATCACAATGCCGCCCACTGCGGTCATGAACATCAGCAACACCACGGTGATCAGCAGGTTCAAACGAAAGCGTAAGCTCATCATGCGCGCATTTTCTTTTTTGTATAGGCGATTAACACTGCATTATTACGCTGACGCTGATGAATGTCATCCGGTGATTCATCAAGCGCACATGCTGATTTTCATGAAGCTGCGATTCAGTGTCGAATTGTGATTGACAAGGTGTCTCCGCGTCTTTAATATTGCGCCTCTTTTCGGGGGTATAGCTCAGCTGGGAGAGCGCTTGCATGGCATGCAAGAGGTCAGCGGTTCGATCCCGCTTACCTCCACCAGTAAAAATTTTTACTGGAAAAAGACGGGTTTTGTAGTAAAATGTTGTTCGTTAAAAGTTCATAGGTCCCCATCGTCTAGAGGCCTAGGACACCTCCCTTTCACGGAGGCGACCGGGGTTCGAATCCCCGTGGGGACGCCAGACAAAAAGCCACCGCAAGGTGGCTTTTTTATTGCCTGAAACCTTTGTGCCTGACATCACAATTTCAAAAATCCAAGGTTTCAAAAATCCAAGGTTTCAGAAATCCAAGGTTTCAGAAATCCAAGTTTCAGAAATCCAAGTTTCAGGCAGCCAAGCTTCTGGTGCTTTCTGGCATCTATGCCTCGAACTGTTGCACATCACGTAGCCGTATTCGCCTACCAATCTGGTACACGCCGCGCGTCAGGCTTTATACGACTCTTGGTCACGCGCACTCAACGCACGCGTACTCAACGTACGATGGACAAGCCCAAGCGCAGTTGCGTATCGCTGCGCTTGTTATATTCCAGCAAGGTCTCACCGTATCCCGACAGCAGTTGCAGGTGTGCAAAAGCGCCGATGCGCGAGAAGATGCGCTGACTCAAGGGATAGGACAGGTCGATCTGCCCGCTGGCATAGCCGCCCGTGCCCTGCCGGTACAAGCCACTCAGCATCCAGCCATCTTCGCGCCCATAGCGCATCTGCCAATCGGCATAGCCGCGATAGCGCTGTATGTCACTGTTGTCGGATTTTTCAAGGTAATGGTAAAAACGCGGCGAAAAAGTGAAGCGCTTGCCGTTGGCCAGGTCCAGATGCCAGCTTGGGCGTATGTAAGCGATATTGATGGAGCGCGAATCCGGGTCTTCACGGCCATTCGACTCATGCTCAAAGCCGCCACGCCACTCATCCGGGCGCAGTTTCTGCCCGCTGCCCACCCAGTGGTACATAAAGCCGGGACGGTAACTGGTGTCCCGGAACGGGCTGGAGTCGCCGCCCAGATCCCACAATGAAGTCTGTGCATAAGTGAAATGCAGGTTGCTGAGCAAGGGCGAGAAACGCGCTACCGGCCCTTCCGGGTCGAACAGCCGGTATTTGAAGCTGAGCTGGAAGCGCGCGTCCAAACCGTTGTCCCCGCCTGCGCCAAACACAAAATAAGTGGGTTCGTATGCGGTCAGGGCCGGCTGCTCACCTGGCTCCGGAAACACCAGCAAGGGTCGATCTTCGGGCACCACCACGCGTTTCTTGTCTACCGGCAAGGCCGCTAGCGCCCCTATGTCCGCTTCATTCACGGCCAGCAACAGCATCTGGTTGGAGGCCCGCTCCACCAGGCTGGCGCGTACCACGCCGATATAATCCTGTCTGGGCACGCCCTTGTATTCACGGCGCGCGCTGTGTTTGGCAGGCTGCAAGCTGAGTTGCACCTGCTCGGTGCTGCCTGCGGCAGACAGGCTGAGCAGCAACTGCTGTGGCCAGTCGCTGACACTATCCGGCTTGATCACCGCGATGCTCAGTTCCTGACCACCGTGCACCTGAGTAGAACTGCTGGCGATCAGCCAGTCCTCCGCAGCCAGCGCATTCAGTGGCAATGACAAGCACAACACCAAGAACTGCCAGCCCGGCAGCGCCCATTTGATTTTCTGCATCGACTTCCCTTTTCATGCCGACCAAAACGTCAGCCTGATAAAAGCCTAGCAGAGCCTGTGCCAGCTGTGCAGCTTAATCACGGTTTCAGCTTGTAAACCAGTATATTGTCGCCCTGCTTGTAGCCAAAAATGGAATTCCCGCCCGCAGCCACCGCGATGTACTGTTCGCCCTCGATGGCATAGCTGATCGGGGGTGCATTCACGCCTGCATCCGACCTGGCCTGCCACAGCAGCTTGCCATTTGCACTGTCATAAGCATTGAAATGGCCATTGCCCTCCCCCGTGAACAGCAGGCCAGCCTTGGTGGCCAGCACGCCGCCGACCAGCGGCTGCTCGGTCTTCACCTGCCAGCGGATCTTGCCGTCTGTCAGATCGATGGCAGACAACAAGCCCCAGCGCGCTTCCTCCAGTGGCTCGGAGGCTGCATAACGTATGGGCGCTGCGCCGTTGAGGCCCGGCTTTTCATGCAGGGTGTAATTGATGGGCGCATGGATGGCAGCCACGTACGCTTGCTGTGCGGCCTGATCCAGCGCCACCGGTGACCAGTTCGCACCACCCAGAATGCCCGGGTACACCCGTGTGCCCTCGAAGGTGGCTTTGGCGAACAGATTATGCTGTGGCACGAAAGCATCCGACTTCATCAGCAACTTGCCGGTGAGGCGGTCATGCACATAGAACCAGCCGGTCTTGCCAGCCTGCCCCACCGCCTGGATCACCTTGCCATCACGCTTCAGATCGAACAGCACCGGCGGGCTGGCCAAGTCATAGCCCCACAGGTCATGCGGCACCTGCTGGTAATGCCAGCGCAGCTTGCCAGTCTGCACATCCAGCGCCACCAGCGAAACCGTATACAGATTATCGCCAGGCCGCGACACGTCGTTCATCTGTGGCGAGGGGTTGCCGGTACCGAAATACAGCAGCCCGAGTTTGGCGTCTATGGCCGGCGTACTCCAGGCCGAACCGCCACCAAAACGGGCAGAATCCGGGTAATCCTTGAGACTGGCTTTTTCTGCGGCCACATCGCGATTGAGCGGCACGCCATCTGCTGTCTTGCTGGCGAACTCGCCTTCCCATCCCTGCGCGGGGATGGTATCGAACTGCCAGACGCGTGCACCGGTGTTGACATCAAAAGCCGCCAGGAAGCCAGGACGGCCATAGCGCCCGGTCACACCGATCACGGCGCCCAGCGGCGCATCCTCACGCGGGTTGTCGATATGCAGGCCATAGCCGACACCAGTGATGCCGACGATCACTTTGCCTTTGTAGACCACTGGCGCCATGGCGATACCCACGCCGGTGCCGCCGGTGATCTTGCGCGTGCTGTTCGGGTCCTTGTCATTCAAGGACTCCTGTCCCTCGGTGGTCACCGCGTCCTGCACGGCATCGATATCCCACAGCACCTTGCCGGTTCTGGCATCCAGTGCCAGCAGACGCGCATCCACGGTGCCCATGAACACTTTGCCATCCGCGACCGCGACACCGCGATTGGCGGGGCCACAGCACAGCTTCCAGTCTGGCCTGCGCTGGTGTTCATAACGCCACAAGGCCTGACCGGTTTTAGCGTCCAGCGCCAGCACATGATTGAACGGTAGCGACACATACATCACCCCGTCCACCACCAGCGGCGTGCTCTGGAAGCTGGCGTTGACGCCGGTCTTGTGCTGCCAGGCCAGGTCCAGCTTGTGGATGTTGCTTTTATCGATCTGGGTCAGCGGCGAAAAGCGCTGGTTGGAATAATCGCGCCCGAAACTGGGCCATTCTGCTGAGGACGCTGCATCGATGCGTGCCGTGGCAGCATCGTTGACTGGCTGCATGCTGGCGCATGCGCTGATCAGCAGGCTGGTCATCAACAGGCAGGCGATCACAGGGGTATGTTGGCTACTGGTCATCATGGGCTCACTTTTTAATTTTTGACTTGATTCTTACAACATCTTGTTGCCGCTTCGGCATGCATACTGGCACCTGTCTGATCGAAGCGCCTGTCTGGCTATTCATATACATCGTGCATCGCAATTATCTATACAGATTAGTATAGCCATGCCAGATGAAGTTCAGCAAAAAAATTTGGTGGCGTGCATCCAAACCGTGCTTCCCTCAGTAAATGTCGGTTGACATTACAAAGTCGCACACACACTATTTGCGCCATAACAAACATCACTCTTGCAGACCAACACCATGCCGCTGACACTATGGCCCTGAATAGCAAAGACACTGCCGAAACGCTGATCCTGTTACTGAACCGTAGCGGTCAAGGCGACCGTGCCGCGTTCGCCGCACTTTATCAAGCCACCTCTGCGAAACTGTTTGGGCTTGCGCTACGTATATTGCATAGACGTGACCTGGCTGAAGAGGCCATCCAGGATGTATACGTCAAGATCTGGCATCACGCCCCCAGCTATCGCGCTGACAAGGCGGCGGTGATGACCTGGATGACCACCATCACACGCAACCGCTGCCTGGATCTGTTACGCAGCCTGCCACCCGAACACGGACTAAATGAAGAACAGAGTTTTGATGAATGGGCTTCGGATGACCTGGGACCGCTGGAAAAAGCGACCAGCAACAGTGAAGCGCGCGCCTTGTTGCAATGCATGAAACAACTGGCGCCATTACAACGTCAGGCCATCGCCTTGAGCTACTTCCAGGGCATGGCGCACGAGCAGCTGGCACGCCAGCTGGTGCAACCGATAGGAACAGTGAAGACCTGGATACGGCGCGGCTTGCAGGTACTGCGATCCTGCATGGGAGCCCTTTGAGATGAGATACGACAAACCTGAACTGCGCGACATGCTGGCCGCTAAGTACGCACTGGGAACATTGCGTGGTGCTGCACGTCTGCGCTTCGAGCACCTGGTGTTGCAGCGCGAGGATTGGCAAAACTGCACGGACTGGTGGCTGATGCGCGTGAGCCTGCTTGCCGACACGGTGGTTGCCGTCAAGCCTGCCTCCTCTGTCTGGCGCGACATAGACCGGCGTCTGTTCCACGCATCCAGCCGCACCCGCCATTGGTGGCGCACGCTGGCACTGGGCTTTTCTGCCGTTTCCGCGCTATTGCTGGTGCTATTGATCAACCCTGCGCTGAATCCGCTACAGCCACCTGTGCAACAGACTGCCACGATCGGCACTCACATCGCCCTGCTGGCTGATGCCTCTGCACAACCAGGCTGGCTGTTGACACTAAGCGAGGCACAAAGCCAGCAGCAGGAACTGCGTGTGGCAAGCTTGCCTAGCCTGCAGGTTCAGGCCGACAAAGCCTATGAGTTGTGGCTGCTACCGGCTGACGAGTCAGCACCTGTCTCGATCGGCCTGCTGCCGCAGCAAGGCAAAGCCAGCTTGAGTATCAAGCCTGAGCTTGCAGCGCAACTGTTGACGGGTGCACTTGCCGTCAGCGTAGAACCACCGGGCGGCTCGCCTAGCGGCCAACCGACCGGTGCAGTGCTTTATCAAGGCAAGATCAACGTGATCTGAGTGTGGCCCTGAGGGCCTGCCAAGAGTGGCTTGGCTGGGGCGGCTTGACAGGGGTAGCTTGGAGATAAGACTAACCCGGTGCCTGCTCCAGACCATCAGACTATCTGCACATACTTGCTGCCCAAGCTAGCGCTGTGCATGAATCCAAAACGGCGGCTATGTCGTATATCTGATTGGTAACGGTTTGCAGCGTATCTGTGCAGACTCGAACTACGGCCGAATAGGTTTTGAATATGAAATTGCAGACCGATTCACGCTGAATCATTTTTTGAAGAACTTTTGCATAATATTTGAATCGTAAATCATGATTGCACTCAACCCGATTGCATCCATGAGGTTACTTATGAAAACGACGCAGACATCAAGTGAAGCATTCCCCATCCGTACCGTTGCAGCGCTGACCGGCATCAACCCGATCACACTGCGCACCTGGGAACGTCGCTATCACCTGATCGAGCCCTTGCGCACCCCCAAAGGCCACCGTCTGTACAGCAAGGAACACATCTCCATGCTGCAGCGCGTGGTCGCCCTGCTGGACCGTGGCATCCCCATCAGCCGCATCAATCACACCCTGATCTCCGGGGATAGTGACAACCGCACCCAACAGGAAACCGAATTCTGGCAACGCCTGATCACGCGCATGGTCACCGCCGTCAGCCGCTTCAATGAAGCGACGCTGGAAGCGGCTTACAACGAAGCCATGGCGCTCTACCCGATCGAAACCGTCACCCAGCGCCTGCTGGTGCCCATGCTGAACACCTTGGGCGAACGCTGGGCCAACGCCGAAGGCACCATCGCCGAGGAGCATTTCTTCGGCGTCTATCTGCGCAACAAACTGGGAGCGCGCTTCCACCATCGCAAACGCCATGAGAACGGTCCGGCACTGATCTGCGCCTGCATGCCGGGAGAGCGGCACGAAGCCGGCCTGCTGCTGTTCGCACTGAGTGCCTATGAGCAGGGCTTGCGCTGCATCCTGCTAGGCACCGACATCCCGCTCAAAGAATTGACCGCAGCAGTCAGGCAGGCCAACGCGCAAGCCATCGTGCTGTCCGCTTCCACGCTATACAATCCGGATCAGCAGAATCAGGAGCTGGCTGAGCTCGCGGCCAGCTGCGGCGTACCGGTGTTCGTTGGTGGCCAGGCGGCGGTCTATTTTTCAGATGCACTGGAACAGACCGGTGCCATCGCGCTGGGCACCGATATCAACAGCAGCTTGCAGCACATCAGCGATACACTGGCTAACCACGCTGCCATGCGTTTGCAACATTAACTAGCTGTTGCATCGACCTTTATCACTTCAACCATCACTAGAACTAATAGCCAGGAACAACCATGTCATTGATTAAAATGGCCATCGCCGGTGTAGAGCGTGGCCTGATCCCGGATAGCCTGATACGCGCCGGTATACGCAAACTTACCGCACAACGCCTGCGCGAGATCCAGGCCAGCGACTGTGAAGCATCGGCTGATCTGGAAACCAGCTTCCTTAAGGGCATGCACAGCGGCCCCATCGCCCCGGTACCCGAGCTTGCCAACCAGCAACACTATGAAGTGCCCGCTGCCTTCTTCCGCTATTGCCTGGGACAACACCGCAAATACAGTTCCTGCTACTGGGACGCCAACACCAAAACGCTGGACCAGGCCGAGGCGCTTGCCCTGAAGCTCACCTGCGAACACGCCACACTGGCCAACAAGCAGAAGATCCTGGAGCTGGGGTGCGGCTGGGGCTCGCTCACCCTGTGGATGGCCATGCACTACCCGCACAGCCAGATCACTGCAGTGTCCAACTCCAATTCGCAGCGTGAGTACATCATGGCGGAAGCCAGATCGCGCGGGCTCAATAACGTGCAGGTCATCACCTGTGACATGAACCAGTTCCAGGCACCGGAGCAATACGACCGTATCGTTTCCGTCGAGATGTTCGAACACATGCGTAACTACCGCGAGCTGTACAGCCGTGTGCACGACTGGCTGCTGCCGGGCGGCCGCCTGTTCAAGCACATTTTCGTGCACCGCCTCACTCCCTACGCCTTCGAGGTACAAGGTGAAGACGACTGGATGAGCCAGTTCTTCTTCTCGGGCGGCATCATGCCCAGTGACGACCTGCCCTTGCGCTTCCAGGAAAAGCTCAAGTTGCTGCAGCTATGGCGCTGGGACGGCACGCATTACGAGAAGACCGCCAATGCCTGGCTGGCGAATATGGACCGTCATGCCGAGCAGATCACGCCCATTCTGGAAGCCACCTATGGCAAGGATGAGGCGGCACGCTGGCGTCAGCGCTGGCGCATCTTCTACATGGCCTGCGCCGAGCTGTTCGGTTATCGCAATGGCCAGGAATGGTGGGTCACGCATTACCTGTTCGAGCGTCCGGCCTGAGCATGCGCGTCGCCATCAACTTCATCGCGTTCCAGTTAGGCTGGCTGGCCTGTGTGATAGGGGCAGCGCAGGGCATGCCCTGGCTGGGGCCATTGGCTGCGCTGGTGGTGCTGGTCTGGCACCTGCGCCACACGGCTGATGCCAGGCGTGAACTGAACTGGATACTGGCGGCCACCACGGTCGGCAGCCTGTTCGATCAGGCGCTGCTGTCACTGGGCTGGATCAGTTTTGTCAGCAGCAGCTGGCCGGCTTGGTTGTTGCCCGCCTGGATGGTCAGCCTGTGGCTGCTGTTCTGCACTACACTCAACGTCAGCATGCGCTGGATGCACGGACGCTGGCTGGTCGCAATCGTGTTTGGTGCCGTCGGCGGACCGCTGGCTTACCTGGCGGGTGCCAAGCTGGGAGCGATGAGTTTCCTCCATACCGAGGCGATGCTGATCGCCCTGGCGATAGGATGGGGCAGCCTGATGCCAGCACTGTTGTGGCTGTCGGCGCGCTTTGACGGTAATGCAGCCAGCAAACAAGCACTGAACCAACCATAAGGATTATTCATCATGTTCGACTGGGCACTGTATCTGGAAGCACTGGAATCGATGGCTATCTTCGGCCTGATGGGCTGGGGGCTCAGCGTGTTCCTGCGTAATGTGACCATCGTCGACAGCATGTGGGCCATGTTCTTCTTGCTGGGTGTGCTGTGTTTTGTGACGGGCAACGAAACCATGACAGAGCGTGGTTTGCTGATCCTGGTGCTGGTCACTGCCTGGTCAGCGCGTTTGACTGGCTACCTCACCTGGCGCAATCGCCCCATGAGCCGCGGCATGCAGCATGAAGACCACCGCTATGCCGCCATACGCAAGAACAATAAACCTTTCTGGATCAAGAGCCTGTATATCGTGTTCGGTTTTCAGGTGTTGCTGGCCTGGATCATCTCGCTACCGCTGCTGGGCGCTGCCAACAGCACTACGCCATTGAGCTGGCTGGACGGCCTGGGCCTGGCACTCTGGCTGTTCGGGTTTTTGTGGGAAAGCATAGGCGATGCACAACTGAGCCGCTTCAAGGCTGACCCGGCCAACCGTGGCAAGGTCATGGACAGCGGTTTGTGGCGCTACAGCCGTCACCCCAATTATTTCGGTGAATGCTGCCTGTGGTGGGGCTTTTATCTGATCGCCGTGAGCGCCGGTGCCTGGTGGTCCTTGCCTGCGCCATTGCTGATGACGCTGCTGCTGCTCAAGGTCAGTGGTGTGGCCTTGCTGGAAAAAGACATAGGCGAGCGCAGGCCAGCGTATGCGGCTTACATCGCGCGCACCAATGCCTTCATCCCGGGCCGGCCGCGTTAATGAGGCCTTGCACCCACATGCGCAGACACCAACTTGCAAACAGAGGCTAAAACCACATGAGAGATCAGATGAGAATCATGTCCGCTATGTGCGCTTTGCTGTGTGCCATCAGCATGCCGGCCGCCGCTGAACAATGGGCGTTCGACGCCAGCCTGGACGGAAAAGCCATAGGCCAGCACACCTTCACCTTGCAGCAGAACGGCGACACCAAGACGCTGACCAGCGTGGCCAGCTTCAATGTCAAAGTGCTGTTCATCAATGCTTACAAGTATCAGCACCGTGCCACGGAAACCTGGCAAGGCGACTGCCTGAGCAGCCTGGAAGCCAACACCAAAGAGAACAGCGATGTCACGGACGTGAAAGGCAAGCTCGATCAGGGCACGTTCCGCGTGCAAGCCCCCAAGGGCGCGCTGGAACTGCCGGCCTGTGTGATGACCTTCGCCTACTGGAACCCGCTCATGCTCAAGCAGCAGAAGCTGCTCAACCCGCAAACCGGGGAATGGCTGAACGTCAGCATTAGCAAGCTGGGCAAGCAAACCATCGATGTGCGCGGCACGGCCGTGGAAGCCGATCACTACAAGCTGGAAGCCCCCAAACTCAAGATCGAGCTGTGGTATTCACCGCAACAGGAATGGCTGGCACTGCAATCCACCACGCCTGAAGGATATGTGCTGCGCTATAAATTACGTTGAGAAATTACGCTGAGAAATTACGTTGATAAAAACACAAGTTATTTATATAGATCAATTGATTACATTTAAAAGTTAACATGAAAGCGAACTGCAATGACCAAGTCCCCCTACCTGCGCGCCTTGCTGATAGGCTGTGCACTTATGCTTAATGCCTGTACTGCCAACAAATTGCCGCCTATCGCGACCGTGCCGCAGGTGGATCTGCCCCGTTTCATGGGCGACTGGTATGTGATCGCCGCCATTCCCACCCTGATCGAGACCGAGTCCTACAATGCGGTCGAGTCCTATGCGCAGAATGCGGATGGCAGCATCGCCACCACCTTCCGTTTCAACAAGGGCAGCCTGGATGGCCCGGTCAAGACTTACCAGCCCACCGGCTTCGTCAAACCGGGTACAGGCAATGCGATTTGGGGCATGCAGTTCATCTGGCCCATCAAGGCAGAATACCTGATCGCGCACCTGGACGCGGCCTACAGCCAGACCATCATCGCACGCAATGCGCGTGACTACGTGTGGATCATGGCGCGCAGCCCGGATATCAGCGAGGCTGAATATAGCGCCCTGACCAGTCAAGTCAGCCAGATGGGTTACGACATGAGCAAGTTGCGCCGTGTGCCGCATCAGTCCGGCGCAGCAAAGGTACAGCCATGACAGAAGCCGCACGACCGTTGTGGAGCCGCCTGGTACGCTGGTTCGACAGCAGTACAGACCCTGCTGCGGACATCGATACCCCGCGCATAGACTGGCTGCGCGTGATCCCCTTTGTGCTGCTGCATCTGGCTTGCCTGTCCGTGATCTGGGTAGGCTGGAGCGCGTTCGCGGTGGTGTTCGCCGTGCTGTTGTATGGCATACGCATGTTCGCGGTGACCGGTTTTTACCACCGCTATTTCTCGCATAAGGCGTTCCGCACCTCACGTTTCATGCAATTCCTGTTCGCGCTGCTGGGCGCCACTGCCGTACAGCGCGGCCCGCTATGGTGGGCTTCCATGCACAGACACCACCACATGCATTCCGACCGTGTCGAAGACGCGCACTCGCCGGTACAGCATGGCTTTTTGTGGAGCCATCTGGGCTGGTTCCTGTCGGATGCCTACTTCGCCACGCGCACGGAGCGCGTGAAAGAGCTGGCCGCGTTTCCGGAACTGCGTTTTCTGGATCGCTTCGATGTGCTGGTGCCGGTGTTATTCGCGCTGGCCATCTACGGCCTGGGCGAATGGCTGGCAGCGGCAGCGCCCAGCCTGGGCACCAATGGCTGGCAACTGCTGGTGTGGGGCTTTGTGATCTCTACCGTGGTGCTGTATCACGCCACCTTCAGCGTCAACTCGCTGGCCCACGGCTGGGGCAGCCGCCGTTATCCTACCCGTGATGAAAGCCGCAACAACTTCCTGCTGGCCATCCTGACCCTGGGCGAAGGCTGGCACAACAACCACCATCACTATCCAGGAGCCGCACGCCAGGGCTTCTACTGGTGGGAGATCGACCTCACTTACTACGGCCTGCAGATGCTGCGCGCTATGGGACTGATCTGGGATTTACGGCCGGTGCCCAGCAAGATACGCGAATACCGCAAACCTGATAGCAGCGGAGCAGTTTGAACCCATGAAGATCGCCATCATCGGCAGCGGCGTGTCAGGTAACACGCTAGCCTGGCATTTGCACCAGGACCACGACATCACCGTATTTGAAGCCGGCAGCCATATAGGCGGCCATACCCATACGCATGACATCGAACATTTCGGCCAGCGTTACAGTGTGGACACCGGCTTTATCGTGTTCAACGACCGCACCTACCCCAACTTCATCGCCATGCTGGAAAAACTGGGTGTGGCCTGGCAGGACAGCCACATGAGTTTTAGCGTGCGCTGCGAGAAGACCGGGCTGGAATACAACGGCACTACGCTGAACTCGCTGTTCGCGCAGCGTCGCAACCTGTTCCGCCCCTCTTTTCATCGCATGATCCGCGACATCCTGCGCTTCAACAAAGAGGCGCTGGAACTGCTCGAAGAAGGCACTGAGATCACCCTGGGGGCCTACCTGCAACAGCACGGCTACAGCCAGCAGTTCACCGACCATTACATCGTGCCCATGGGCGCCGCCATCTGGTCCACGGAACCGCAGCAGATGCTGGCCTTCCCGGCCCGCTTCTTTGTACGCTTCTTCCATCACCACGGCATGCTCACCGTGAACAACCGGCCGCAGTGGCGCACCATCAAGGGCGGTTCGGCGCGTTATGTGGAGGCCCTCACCGCCGGGTTCAGCGAGCGTATCCGCCTCAACACGCCGGTGGTAAAGGTGCGCAGACTCAAGGATTCGGTTGAAGTCACGCCACAAGGCGGCGCAGCAGAGCGTTTCGACTGGGTGTTCTTCGCCTGCCACAGTGATCAGGCGCTGGCCATGCTGGCCGACCCGTCCAGCGCAGAACAGCAGATCCTGGGCGCGATCCCCTATCAGCAGAACAGCGTGTTCCTGCACCATGACACACGCCTGATGCCTAGTCGCAAGCTGGCCTGGGCAGCCTGGAACTACCATGTTCCCAGCCAGCCCACGGGCAAGGTCGCCGTCACCTACAATATGAACATCCTGCAATCGCTGGATGCACCCAAGCCCTTGCTGGTCACGCTGAACCATACCGAGGAGATCAATCCGGCCAATATCATCAAGCGCCTCAGCTACCATCATCCGGTGTATACGCCTGAGGGCACGGTAGCGCAGTCGCGTCACCACGAGATCAGCGGCGTGAACCGCACCGGCTACTGCGGCGCCTACTGGCGCAACGGCTTCCATGAAGACGGCGTGGTCAGCGCACTGGCTGCACTGGAACATTTCCGACAGGCACAGGCGCATGTTGCATAGCGCCATCTATAGCGGCTGGGTGCAGCATCGCCGGTTCGCCCCCAGGGCGCACAGCTTCCGCTACAAGCTATTCATGCTGTATCTGGATCTGGACGAACTGGACCGGCTGTTCAAGGGCCGCTGGTTGTGGTCGGTAGGACGCTGGAACCTGGCCTGGCTACGGCGCGCCGATTATCTGGGTGACCCTGCCCTGCCTATCCGTGCTGCCGTGCAGGCCGTGGTGCTCAAGGAAACCGGCCATGCACTGAGCGGGCCGGTACGCATGCTCACGCACATGCGCTATTTCGGGCACTGCTTCAACCCGGTCACCTTCTACTACTGCTACGCTGCAGATGGCGTCACGCTGGACAGCATCGTCGCCGAGATCACCAACACGCCCTGGAAAGAGCGCCACGCCTACGTGCTGGATTGCCGCAACAAGCCGGTGCAGCAGCTGGATTTCAGCTTCAGCAAGGATTTCCACGTCTCGCCGTTCATGCCCATGCAGATCGAATACGACTGGCATTTCGGCAAACCGGGGCAAGCCCTGTATGTGCACATGCGCAATCTGCGTGGCGATGGAAAGATGTTCGATGCCACCCTGCAACTGCAGCATCAGCCTGTCACTGGCCCGGCCCTGGCCAGGGTGCTGCTGCAGTTCCCGCTCATGACGCTCAAGGTCAGCGCCGCCATCTACTGGCAAGCGCTGCGCTTGTGGCTCAAGGGCGTCCCGTTTCACAGCCACCCGGCCAAGATCAGCAAACCCGGCGTATCGTCGTCGCAAGGAACACGTTCATGAAATCCGCCCGTCCCTCTTCCAACCCAGTCAACTCCCTTGCAGCCAACGCCAAGGACGCCAGCGCGGTGCGTGTAGGCAATACCGCCCTGTTCGGGCTGTCACGCAAGTCCGGCTGGCTGCAGAACCTGGCCAGACGCATGGTATTGAAACGCCTGCAAGGCATGACGGTGGGCGAACTCATCATTATGGAGGGCAGCCAGCGTCACCGTTTTGGACGTCCTGGCGGGCTCAGCGTGACCCTGCAGGTCAGTGATGCGCGTTTCTATGGCGATATCGCCTTTGGCGGCTCGGTCGGTGCAGGTGAAGCCTACATGCTGGGCTACTGGAGCGCAGACAACCTGACGACGCTGATCCGCCTGATGGTGCTCAATCAATCGGTGATGGACACGCTGGAAGGCGGCCTGGCCTGGCTGGCCAAACCCCTGCTCAAGCTGCTGCACAGCATGAACCGCAACACCAGAGACGGCAGCCGCCGCAACATCGCCGCGCATTACGACTTGGGCAATGACATGTTCCAGCTGTTCCTGGACCCGACCATGATGTACTCCTCGGGTATCTTCGATGCAGCCGAGATGACACTGGAACAGGCATCCATCAGCAAGCTGGAACGCATCTGCCAGAAACTGGACCTGCAGCCCACCGACCATGTGGTGGAGATCGGCACCGGCTGGGGCGGATTCGCCATCTACGCTGCCCGCCATTATGGCTGCCGCATCACCACCACCACCATTTCCAAAGCCCAGTACGATCTGGCGGTCGAACGTGTAGAGGCGGCCGGCTTGTCCGGCAAGATCAACATCGTTCTTAAGGATTACAGGGAGTTGGAAGGCACGTTTGACAAACTGGTTTCAATCGAGATGATAGAAGCCGTGGGCTATCAGTTCTATGACGAATATTTCCGCACCTGCGCCCGCCTGTTAAAACCTGAAGGCATGGCGCTGATCCAGGCCATCACCATTGCCGACCAGCGTTATGAATCCGCCAAGCGCTCGGTGGATTTCATCCAGCGCTACATCTTCCCGGGCAGCTGCATCCCCTCGGTGACGGCCCTGCTCAGCAGCGCGACACGGGCTTCGGACTTGCGCCTCTACAATCTGGAAGACATAGGCCCACACTACGCCCGCACCCTAGCCGAATGGCGGCACAACTTCTTTGTGAACATCGAACAGGTGCGCGCGCTCGGCTATCCGGAAGAGTTCATCCGCATGTGGGAGTTCTACCTGTGTTACTGCGAAGGCGGCTTTGAAGAACGCGCACTGGGCGATGTGCACCTGCTGCTGGTCAAGCCAGGCAATCGTCGCAGCCCGCTGCTGACCACGCTGCAATAAGCTCGGTCAGTTGTTCAAGCGGCCCGCTGCGCGCAGATACGCTGCAGCATGGCGGACGGCGTGGTCTGTAGCAAGCCCTGCTCGAAGGCCAGCACCTGCAAGCTGGACTCGAAGACCTTTAGTAATTCGTCCGGCATGAGCAGAAAATCCGGATTAGTCGGTCTGCCATATTGCTCATGACCGCGCATGAAGGTCTCGTAGATCAGCACGCCACCGGGCGCGAGCGCCGCCGTGAGCTGTGGAAACAGGGCACGGTGCAGATAGCGGGTGACGACGATGCCGTCGAACAGACTGTCATACGGCCAGGGCGCGTTTTCCAGATCGGCATGCAGCACCCGGATGTTTTCCGCACCCGCCAGGCTCGCCAGTGCATCATGATCCCTGTCCACCGCATCCACCTGCCAGCCCTGCGCCGCCAGCCAGCGCGCATGCCGCCCGGAACCGCAGGCCAGGTCAAGCACGTGACCACCCGCCCGGATATGCTGTGCATGCTGCGTGACCCAGCCGGATGGGGCCGCGGCGGCTAGCAACTCAGCCTGCATGGCAGTGATGGCGACTACTGTGGCCACGATGAAGCGCACGCGCTGATGCTTGCACATGGGCCCCATGGGCTGACGCTATTTGAGGCATAATTTTGTCTGAGTTATGTTTCATGTAGCGTTGTTCCAGTTGGCTTTCATTTTGGCCTTCATTTTAGCTTTCATGCTGATATCCATGCCTTTTTACCGCGGCTTAGCGCTTCACGCCTAGCCGCTTCAACATCGCCATCCCCATGAGCCAATCGCCTTCATCGCCTGAACCCACCCAAGATGCCCAGCTGGACTGGCCGGACGGCCAACCCTATTCGCGGCAGTTCGGTGATGTGTATTTCTCGCGTGACGATGGCCTGAACGAAACGCGCCATGTGTTCCTGCACCACAATGCGCTGGCAGAACGCTGGCAGACGCTGCAACAAGCGCACTTTACCATCGCCGAAACCGGCTTTGGCACCGGCCTCAATTTTCTGTGTGCCTGGCAGCTGTGGCGTGCACAAGCCCCCGCCTCGGCTCGCCTGCACTTCATCAGCACCGAACGCTACCCGCTGAGTCACGCTGACCTGCAGCAGGCTTTGGCATTATGGCCGGAGCTGGACAGCTACAGTCAGGCACTGCTGGCGCAATACCAGATGCTGGCACCGGGCTGGCACCGGCTGCAGTTCGATCAGGGCCGTGTGCTGCTGACCCTGCTGATCGGCGATGCGCTCACCACCTTGCCAGGCCTGAATGCTGGCGGCGGTTCTGGTGACAGCGCCGACCTCAACTCCGGCCTCAAGTCTGGTATAGACGCCTGGTTCCTGGACGGGTTTGCGCCGTCCAGGAACCCTGACTTGTGGCAGGCGCCGCTGTTCGCGCAGATGGCCAGACTGTCCCATGCAGGCACCACGTTTGCCACTTTCACCAGTGCCGGCCTGGTCAAGCGCGGCCTGATGGAGGCTGGCTTCAGCGTACGCAAAGTGGCCGGTTTTGGTCGCAAGCGCGAGATGCTGTGTGGACACTACGTGGCGGCGTCCAGTGTACAAGCCCACACCCCGTCTGCACGTCGTGCCGTCGTCATAGGCGGCGGCGTCAGTGGCAGCGCCAGCGCCCATGCTCTGGCGCTGCGTGGCTGGCAAGTGACGCTGATCGAACGGCATGCCGCACTGGCACAGGAGGCCTCCGGCAACCCGCTGGGCATGCTCTATCCCAAGCTCACCGGGCAGGATACCCCGCTGGGGCGGCTGGCCCTGCACGCCTATACCTTTACACTGCGACTACTGCAGACCCTGAACCTGCCACCAGACGCCCATGCCCGCTGCGGCCTGCTGCAACTGGCGCATCGCGGCACGCAGGAACGTGAGCCGGGTCAGCACAAAGGCCAGCAACAAGGCAATGGCAAGGATCAGGCTGCGCAGCAGCAGGCGCGGCTGGATGCCATCGCTGCGCGTGGCTTGCCACAGGCGCTGGTGCAGCGCGTGGACGCCGCCACCGCCAGCCGCATCGCAGGTATTCTACTGCAGCATGAGGCGCTGTATTTCCCTGCCGCTGGCTGGGTGGACCCGGCGGCGCTGTGTACGGCTCTGGCTACCCATCCTGGCATCAGCACGCTGACCAGCAGCGCAGCGCTGGCATTGCAGCAGACCGCAGATGGCTGGCGAATACAAACCAGCACCGGCTTGCAACTGGAGGCTGACATGGTGGTGGTGGCCAACGCCAATGACTGCAAAGCGTTCACGCAGACAGTCGCGCTGCCGCTACGCCCGGTGCGTGGTCAACTGAGCTTTGTGCCGGCAACGGCTGCAAGCCGTGCCCTGAAAACAGTGGTGTGCAGTGATGGCTATATCAGTCCGGCCCGTGATGACTTTCACTGTCTGGGCGCCACCTTCAAGGAGCAAGAAACCAGCACTGCGGTCACAGAGGCAGACCATCTTGCCAACCTGGACATGCTGCAACACAGCGCGCCCGCACTTCATGCAGCACTGGCTGGGCAGGCTATGCAAGGCCGCGCCGCACTGCGCTGTGCCAGCCCCGATTATCTGCCACTGGCTGGGCCCATGCTGGACCTCGCCGCATTGCAGTGCCAGGTGCCCAGGCATAGCGCACATCCGTCCAGCTTGCCTTGGCTGCGGGGCTTATATGTGAATGTGGGGCAAGGTTCCAAAGGCCTGATCCAGGCACCGCTATGCGCAGAATGGATCGCCAGCCATGCCAGCGGCGAACCTGCGCCCATGGACACAGGCCTGCTGGCGGCATTGAGCCCTAACCGCTTCGCGCTGCGCGAACTGGGCCTCAAGCGCATCGCCCAGCACCTGCACGAGGACATTTGAGCGCCTGATGGCAAGCGCGTTGCAGGTATCCGGTTTCGAATAACCCTCCCCATCTTTCAGCGCTAGCTTTTACTACAATCACTAGCTTTTACTACAAGCACCAGCCTTTACTGCAATTGCCTGATCGACGCCAGCACTGCCTCACGCATCTCAGTGATCTCCTTGCTGATGTGCTGCTCGCTCGCCGCCTCCACGCCCAGCCTATCCACCTGCTGTTGCCAGGCCGCATAAAGCTGCTGCCCTTCTGCTGCCGCTGCTGGCGTCATCAAACGGCTCACATCACGGATCAGCACCACATGCCCCCAACCGTCCAGCGTATTGCCGCGCTGCTTGTCCTGTTCAAAATGCGCATAGTTGACCACGGTCTGCAGTTCACCCAGCTCCTTCAATACTTCAAAGGCAGCGTTACGCATATTGTGGTTGAGTTCGTTCTGATGGTCGCGCCAGGTGTTGTAGTAGAAGCCGCTCAGCGCGGTCAGCAGACTGATGATGGCCACCAGATTGGCGCGGAACTGCCGCTTGAATTGATCGTACCAGCCGCGTAGCCGCATGATGTCTCCCGAAATGGAATGGCAGACATGCCAGCAAAGCGTTATAACGCGGTGTAGCGTGCTTTGAGGGTCTGCGCTTCCTTGGTCGGCAGCCGGATGATGAGCCTTACACGTTCGCCGAACTGCTTGTCGATGACTTCACCGTGCAGCTTGCTGACTTCACGCGTCAGCATGTCCAGCCTGGCGTAATCCAGCTCCAGCGCGATGCTGGTCATTTCCACATAAGGCACGATCTCGGCAGCTTCCAGCGCCATGCGCCCGGTACCGCCGTAGGCACGCGCCAGGCCGCCGGTGCCCAGATTGATGCCGCCGTAATAGCGGATCACGCCCACACACACATTGATGAGGTCACGCCCTTCCAGGAACTGCAGGATGGGCTTGCCCGCCGTGCCCGAGGGCTCCCCGGCATCGCTGAAGCGCTGCACGATACCGTCTGGTGTTTTGAGCCGGAAGGCATAAGCCAGATGATGCGCACTGCTATGCGCAGCCGCCAGACGCCGCAGACACATGGCCACGGCACGTTCATCTGTGCAATGTTCCGCTACCGCGATGAAGCGGGACTTGGTGATGGTCTGCTCGGCCTGACCGGCACGGCCTATGGTTTGCATGCTGGTGGTTTGCATACTGACTCTAGCGGCGTTTGCTGCCACCAAGCAGGCTGCCCAGCACGCCACGTACGATCTGCCGCCCCAGCTCGCTACCTATGGTGCGCGCAGCGGTCTTGGCCAGCGTGGTCATCATGCTGTCCGGTGGACGACCAGCGCGTTTGGCCGATGCACTGCCACCGCCTAGCAGATCACCCCAGCCAGACGAGGCGGGCTCTGCTTCAGGCGCAGGCTGCTGTGCAGCTAGCGCAGCCTGCTCGGCACGGCCTTTGAGGATCTCGTAAGCCGACTCACGATCCACCGCCTTCTCGTAATGCCCGTATAGCAGGCTGGCGCTGATGGTGTTCTGGCGCTCGGCATCGCTGGCCGGGCCGATGCGGCTGCCGGGCGGCGCGATGAAGGCGCGCTCCACGGGCAAGGGCCGACCTTGCGCGTCCAGCAAGGACACCAGCGCTTCACCCACGCCCAGCTCAGTGATGGCGGATTCCACATCCAGACCGGGATTGGCGCGGAAGGTCTCGGCGGCGGCGCGCACCGCCTTCTGATCGCGCGGCGTAAACGCACGCAGTGCATGCTGCACGCGATTACCCAGCTGACCGAGTACCGCATCCGGGATATCCAGCGGATTCTGGCTCACAAAATATACGCCCACGCCCTTGGAGCGGATCAGCCGCACCACCTGCTCGATCTTGTCCAGCAGCGCCTTGGGCGCGTCATTGAACAGCAGATGCGCTTCATCGAAGAAGAACACCAGCTTGGGCTGATCCAGATCGCCCACCTCCGGCAGCTGCTCGAACAATTCCGACAGCAACCACAATAGCAGCGTGGCATAGACACGTGGCGCGTTGTAGAGCGTGTCGGCGGCGAGGATGTTGATGACGCCATGGCCGCGGCTGTCGGTCTGCATCAGGTCATCGATGTTCATGGCCGGCTCGCCGAACAACTGGTCCGCGCCTTCGTGCTCCAGTTGCAGCAAGGCGCGCTGCACCGCGCCTATGCTGGCGGTGGAGATGTTGCCGTATTGCGCCGTGTAATCCGACGCCTGCTCGGCCACATGCTGGATCATGGCACGCAGGTCTTTAAGATCCAGCAGCAGCCAGCCCTTGTCATCCGCGATACGGAACACCGCCGTCAGCACGCCGGACTGCACCTCGTTGAGGTTAAGCAAACGTCCCAGCAGCACCGGCCCCATCTCGGCGATGGTGGTACGTACCGGGTGCCCCTTCTTGCCGAACACATCCCAGAACGTCACCGGGCAAGCCGCATAGCTGAAATCGTCTATCCCCATCTGCTGCACGCGCGCGTCCACACGGGCATTGCCGCCACCTGCATGGCTCAAACCGGACAGGTCGCCCTTCACATCGGCCATGAATACAGGTACACCGATACGTGAGAACCCTTCTGCAAGTGATTGCAAGGTAACGGTTTTACCTGTGCCAGTGGCGCCTGCGATCAAACCGTGGCGATTGGCCATACGCGGCAACAGATGCAGTGGCTGGCTACCTGCCTGGCCGATCAAAAGAGGTGTGGTCATGAGATGCTCATAGGTTCTGGTTCAAGGAAGGAATAAGGTGCTGGGTCATGTTGAGGATATTAAAGCCGAATCAGGCATCAGCCTAGCCAGTTGGTGATGGTGGTTTGCAAGCGGTCCGTCAACGCAGGATCCAGGCAATCGACCGACACGATATCGTCCATGCCGCGCAGCCAGGTCAGTTGGCGTTTGGCCAACTGACGCGTCGCGGCGATGCCTTTGTCGCGCAGCTCATTCATGTCGAACTCGCCCTGCAGATGCTGCCAGGCCTGACGGTAACCCACACAACGCATGGACGGCAGCTCGGGCTGCAAATCCGGGTAGTGGCGGCGCAGTCGCTCTACTTCATCCAGCAGCCCGGCCTGCAGCATCTGCTCAAAACGTAGCGCAATACGCTGATGCAGCACACTGCGGTCGGATGGCATCAGCGCCAGTTTGAGCAGCCGGTAAGGCAGCGCCTGGTTTTGCTGTTCGGCAAACAGCTGGGTCATGGTCTTGCCACTCAGCATCCATACCTCGAACGCGCGCTGGATACGCTGTGCATCGGTGGGCATCAGCCGTGCTGCGGTCTCGGGGTCTATGACCGCCAGACGTGCATGCATGGCAGGCCAGCCTATCTGCAGGGCTTCGGCGTCCAGTTGCGCACGCACGGCGGCATCGGCTTGCGGCAATTCACCCAAGCCCTGCTGCAAGGCATTGAAATACAACATGGTGCCCCCCACCAGCAGCGGGATGCGGCCACGCGCCGTGATGTCCGCCATCAGCGCCAGCGCATCGCTACGGAACTGCGCTGCAGAATAGGACTGCATGGGACTGATCAGGTCGATCAGATGGTGTGGCGCACGCGCCAGCGTAGCGGCATCCGGCTTGGCTGTGCCTATATCCATATCGCGGTATACCAATGCCGAATCCACACTGATCAGTTCCACGGGCAGGCGCTGCACAAGTTCCACCACGGCGCCGGTCTTGCCGCTGGCGGTGGGGCCCATCAGAAAAATGGCAGGAGGGAAAATGGCGGGAGTAAGCAGGCTCATGCGGGTGAGCGCTTCATTTACCGCGCATGAACATCTTGTCCAGCTCGCTCATGCTGACCTGGAACCAGGTCGGACGGCCATGGTTGCACTGGCCGGAGCGCTCGGTGGTTTCCATGTCGCGCAGCAGTGCGTTCATCTCCGGGATGGTCAGGCTGCGGTTGGCGCGCACTGCGGCATGGCAGGCCATGGTACCGAGCAGCTCATTACGACGCTCGGTGAGCGCGCGGCTGGCGCCGTATTCACGCAGGTCACGCAATACATCACGTGCCAGCGCAACGGCATCGGCGTCCTGCAGCATGGCGGGCACGGCGCGCACCGCCAGCGTGGTCGGTGACAGCACGGCGATGTCGAAGCCCAGTTGTTGCAGCTCGTTCGACTGCACTGAGTTCAACTGCTCTTCCACGCTGGCGACTTCGATGCGGTCGGCATGGAAGCTCACCGGCAACAGCAAGGGCTGCATGGGCACTCTGTCATCATCCAGCGCGCTTTTGAGGCGCTCGTACATGATGCGTTCGTGCGCAGCGTGCATGTCCACCACGATAAGGCCAGCGCTGTTCTGTGCCAGCACATACACACCATGTAGCTGGGCGATGGCGAAGCCCATGGGGAACTCGCTACCGGGTTGCAGCGTGGATGCCGGAGTCACCGACGGCGCGAACCCGGTAAACGCAGTAGAACCGGCTGACAACTCCTTGCCTGCTGCATAGTCAGGCGGTGCGGACCAGGCTGGCGCGCCATCCGCCTGGGCAGCAGACCCAGGCTGGCTGGCACCGAACAACACCTGATAGAAGTCCGGGCGTTGCGCCGCCTGCAGATCCATGCGCGACTGGAAGGTGGGGTAATTCGGCGGCTGATTCTGTGGCTGGCTGGCGAAGGGATTGTGGCTGGCCGGCGTGGCCGTGCCAACCGGCGTTGCCAGCACCTTGTGCAAGGCGTGGAACACGAAGCGATGGATGGACTGGCCATCGCGGAAACGCACCTCGGTCTTGGCCGGGTGCACGTTCACGTCCACCAGCGCTGGATCCAGCTCCAGGAACAATACGAATGCGGGGTGCCTGTCATGGTGCAGCACATCCTGATACGCCTGCCGGATGGCGTGGGCGATCAGCTTGTCGCGCACGAAACGGCCGTTCACATACACATACTGACTGTCGCGACTGCTGCGCTGGTAGGTGGGCTTGGCGGCCATGCCCCACAGGCGCAAACCCGCGGCAGATTCCTCTATGCTCAAGGCCTGATCGGCGAACTCCTGCCCCAGCACCTCGGCGACACGTCTGGCTGCAGGCCCTGCCTGGTAGCGGCTGACTGCTCGGCCGTTGTGCTGCAGCATCAGGCTGACGTCCGGCCGGGCCAGCGCGATGCGCTGGAAGGCATCATCACAATGGCCGAACTCGGTGGCCTCGGTCTTGAGGAATTTACGGCGCGCCGGGGTGTTGAAATACAGGTCTGACACTTCGACGATGGTGCCGGCATCCAGCGCGGCGGGCTCGACTGGCGTGATCTGGCTGCCTTCCGAGCTGATGCGCCAGGCATGCCGCGCGCTGGCAGCACGGCTGATGATCTGGGTGCGTGACACGGAGGCGATACTGGCCAGCGCCTCGCCACGAAAGCCTAGGCTGGCCACCGCTTCCAAGTCATCCAGTGTGGCGATCTTGCTGGTGGCGTGACGCGTGAGCGCGAGCGCTAGGTCGTCCTGGCTGATGCCGCTGCCATTGTCAGCAACGCGCAACTGCTTCACACCGCCCTGCAGCAAGGCCACGCTGATGTCGGTGCTACCGGCATCCAGGCTATTTTCGAGCAACTCCTTGAGTGCCGAGGCTGGGCGTTCAACCACCTCCCCTGCGGCGATCTGGCTGATCAACTGGTCAGGCAATAAGCGTATCGTAGACATGCCTGATTATACCCCGAGCCAAATTCGCCAGCCTTGTGCAAGGCGAGCCATGCGCTGTAAAAAACAAAAAGCCCGCTTGCGCGGGCTTTTGTTGTAACGGCTAAGACCTGATTTGCGTTTAGAACGTGAATTGCGTACGCAGCAACAGTGCCTTCTCGTCGTTCTCTGGCTTGCCGTTGACGGTCACGACATTACCACCGAAGTTGTTCTCGAAATCGGTCTGTACGAAGTCCAGCATGAAGCGAACATGTGGGTTAGCCACAAACTTCACACCCATGGTCCAAGAATTGGCTTCGGAAAAACGGCTTGCACCGGTACCGACTTGACCATCCTGACCAGCACCTGCACGCAGGCCAATGGTGTTGAAATCGCTGGCGTCGAACTTGCTGTAACGCAAGCCCAGTTCCCAGGCACCGCCAGTGAACTTGACTGGGTCAAAGTTGTTGGTTGGCTTGAGGGCACCGAAAGCACCACCCTTGTAACGGCTGGCGTGGGTTTCACCGGTCAGCGTCCACAGGGCTTCTGCGTACCAGGTGTTGATGTCCACGTCATAACCACGTGTTGCGGTGTCGAAATCGAAGCTGCTGGTCAGGTATTGCGCTTGCAGCTTGAATGGACCGTAAGCAGCAGCACCTTCCAGGCCAACGCGGGTGCGGTCGATGGAAGCGTCGGCGCCAGCTGGTGTGTTCACCACCGGTGCGCTGAAGAAGGAAGCACCACGCGCCTCGGTGCTGCGGTTACCACCGAAGGCAGCAGCAGCATCACCCTTGGAGATATCACCCTTGGCAGCGGCCAGACCTGCGTGCAACACCATGTTCTTGTCGCCCATGATCTCAGCGAAGTTGATGGTAGCGCGACCGATCAGATCCACGTCATCCACACGCACGTCGTTCTCTGCGCTGTTGATACCACGACCGGTGGAAGCCGCCACGCCGTAGGTGAAGCCTGTGAACGGCGCACCGTGCATCATGGCGCCAACTTCCTTGGCAGGAACGTAAGCATCAACGAAGCTACGCTCAACGAAATCGATGTTGTTGGAGCTGGTCAGCTGTTCCAGGCTGAATGGCATCTTGAATTGACCGAAACGCAGTTGTGCGTTCTTGAACCAGGAGATGTTCAGGTAGGCCACGTCCATGGTGGTGGAACCGCCGGACAGGTTGGCAACGACTTCAGCTTCGTAGTAGTCCAGGAACTTGACCTTGGCACCCAGACGCGCACGGCGGATATCGAAGGTATCGGCACCGTTGGAACTCAGGCCAGCAGAACCATTGTCATCTTCGTCGTAGTTGAACGCGCGGTAGTCAGCGTGCACACGGCCGTTGATGGCCATGCTGGTCTTGCCGTCACCGCTGGAGAACACGATGCCGTCCTTGTAACCAGCGCTGATGGCGGTTTCTTTTTTCTTGGCAGCGGCTTCTTTTTCACCTTCACGGCCCTTCATCAGCAGCGCGCCTTCTTCTTCGGTCAGCACGCCCTTGGCGATCAGTGCATTTACGATGTCATCGGTGGAATCCGCCATTGCGGTACCACCTGCGGACAGCAGCAGCGCACCGGAAACGGCAGCCAGCAAACTGCGTACTTTGAAATTCGTCATTGTTAACCCCTTGGTAATTGAAAATTGCGTGTTTCAACACAGGGGCGATATTGCGTATCAAATGTGACAGATTGATGACGCAAAATGAATTGCAGGGATTTTGTTGCTCATAAACAACAAATAATTTGCGCATTAAGGATTTATTGCGCGATGGCTGCTGCTGCCCCATGCAGGTGGCCTGCACGGGGCTTTTACACTCAGGTGGTGACGAAACGGCTCTGCAATTCACGCAGGATGTGGGTGGTCATGCCATTGGCCAGTTCCTTCTCGCCATTGAACACCTTGCCCAGATTCTCTTTCTCGAACATGGCGGCTTCTTCCTCGCTGTGCGTGCGCAGCACGATCAGCACCGAGGGGTTCAGCTGCTTGGCAATGTCCACCATCTTGCGTACATGCACGGTCTCGGGAATGGCGATCACCAGCATGGCGGCCCGTGCGATGTGGGCCTGGATCAGCACCTCGGGCGTGGCGGCGTCGCCACTCACGGCAGGGATGCCACTGTGGCGCAGTGCATCCACCATCTCGCGGTTCTGCTCGGCCACTACATAAGGTATGTGGGCATCGCGCAGCTTCTGGCCGATGCGCTTGCCCACGCGGCCATAGCCGACCAGCACCACCTGACCGGTGAGCAGGGTCTGATCGGTGGAATACGGCAATTCGGCCAGCGGATCCACACTGCGCTCCAGCCTACGTGCCAGATCGGAACGGCCACGTATCCAGCGTTGCAACGGCTCGATGGCGGCGAACAAGGCGGAATTGGCTGCGATGGAGATCAAGGCACCTGCCAGCACCAGGCTCTGCCCTTCCACAGGCATCAGGCCCAGGCCCACCCCCAGACCCGCCAGGATGAACGAGAACTCGCCGATCTGCGCCAGACTGGCGCCTACCGTGAGCGCCGTGTTGAGCGGGTAACGGAACAGCAGCACCAGCCCGACGGCCGCGATGGTCTTGCCCACCATGATGATGGCCACCACGGCCACCAGCTTGACCGGCTCGTTCCATAGCACCGCCGGATCGAACAGCATGCCTACCGACACGAAGAACAGCACTGCGAACGCATCGCGCAAGGGCAGCGATTCATCTGCGGCTCGGTGACTGAACTCGGATTCGCGCATCATCATGCCGGCAAAGAAGGCACCCAGGGCAAACGACACATCGAACAGCGCCGCTGCGCCGAAGGCGACACCGACCGCCACGGCCACCACACTCAGCGTGAACAGCTCCTGCGAACCGGTCTTGGCCACGAACCATAACAGCTTGGGCAGCACGCGGCGGCCCACCACCAGCATCAGCACGATAAAGGCCACCACTTTGGCCAGTGTGATACCCACCGTCTGCCAGATGTTGCTGGTGGAAACGGCAGCAGCGCTACCGCTATCGACAGAGGCGATCACGCCGGCCAGCGCAGGCAACAACACCAGCACCAGCACCATGACCAGGTCTTCCACCACCAGCCAGCCCACGGCGATCTGCCCGTTGATGGATTTAAGCAAGCCCTTGGATTCCAGCGCCCTCAGCAGCACCACCGTACTCGCCACCGAAAGGCACAGACCGAACACCAGCGAAGCGCCGAAATCCCAGCCCCACAAGGAAGCGGTCAGCATACCCAGCAGCACCGCCACCCCGATCTGCACGATGGCACCGGGCACCGCGATCTTGCGCACTTGCATCAGATCGTCCAGCGAGAAATGCAGACCCACACCGAACATCAGCAGCATCACGCCGATCTCGGCCAACTGGCTGGCAAGACCGATATCGGCGACAAAGCCCGGCGTGGTGGGGCTGATGATGATACCGGCCAGCAGATAGCCGACCAGCGGTGGCATGCGCAGACGTGCCGCGAAATACCCAAAGATCAGGGCAAGACCAAAACCGGCGGCAATGGTGGCGATCAGACTGACGTCATGTGGCATCAATAACTCTTTCAGTAGATGTTCGGCAGGGGCAGCGCGTCAGGGAACGACAGCGTGTCCCATGCTCTGGGCAGCATGCCGCTCCTATTAGACGGTACGCATGCGGGGAAGGTACGCATGGCGCTGACACCAGGGTTCACAGGCAGTGCATGTCGAGACGAGCAACATGCATCACTAAACAGCGTGTATCCCGTCAGGGAGATCAGGCTTGCATCGATATTAAGCGATACACGGCCGATGGGACAAACAGAAAAACACGCAGGTTCCGTTGAAAGTATGGTCAAGCATTATGTGGTTATCAATGACCATACAATGAACCACACTTCACCTGCAGACACAATCGCACATGAATGGAAGTGTATGGAAAGAATCGAAGAATTAAACCCAAGCAATGCCTCATATTTAACAAGGCCTTGCGGATGTGTCTGGAGGAAACTGGACGCTTATGAAAAAGCGGGTTGGCGGAAAGGGTGGGATTTGAACCCACGATAGCGGAGACCGCTATACCGAATTTCGAGTCCGGCGCATTCGACCACTCTGCCACCTTTCCGCGACTCACTTGAAGCGATGCGCATTCTATCACTACCTGACCGTTTGATTAAATTTTCTCTGTCATCTGCGGTTCATATCCCTGTATCGCCGCGTGCCAACAACATGGCAATAGTGTTTAGGCTGGACAAAGCCCGCATTCTTGGCGACACTCCCGCTGATGAGAACAGGCATCTATGTTTTGATGGCACTGCTGGGCTTGACGGGCTGCGACCTGAATGGCGAGAACACCACCAGCATGGCCGATGTACGCGATAGCAAGGTCATTCGAGTCGTCACGCACTCCGGTCCCAACACCTATTACCTGAACGGCGACAATGAATATGCAGGCATGGAACATGATCTGGTGCAGCAGTTCGCGGCGTTTCTTGGGCCGGAATACCGTGTGGAGTTCGTACTGGTCAACAAGATCTACGAAGTTCTCCCCACCCTCATGAAAGGCCAGGCGGACCTGGCCGCTGCCGACATCACCATCACGCATCTGCGTGAACATCTGGTCAAATTCACTGTGCCGTATAACACGGTGCAGCAACAGGTGGTCTACAACACTGCGCAAGCCAAGCCCAAGGACCTGGATACGCTGTCAGAGGACACCCTGGCAGTGCCAGCCGGCACCAGCTTCGCCGAACGCCTGGGCCAGTTATCACACAAGCACCCCAAGCTGCGCTGGAACGAACCCAAGAACGTAAGTTCGGACGAACTGCTGGAACAAGTGGCCGATGGCTCGCTGGCCTACACCGTGGCTGACAGCCACATGGTGGCCATGGTGCAGAACTTCTATCCCAATCTGGGCGTGGCCATGCCACTGGGCAAGCCTGAGCAGGTGGCCTGGGCCTTCCCCAAGAACAGTGATGAGTGGCTGTACCGCCAGGCCAATCTGTTCTTTGCCAAGATCTATAAGGACGGCAGCCTGCGTCGCCTGCTGGAACGCTACTACGGCCACTCCGAGCGCCTGCACAGCGTGGATGTCAGCACCTATCTGCAACGCATCCGCACCCTGCTGCCCAAACACCGTGCCGCCTTCAAACGCGCCGAGGCTGTCACCGGCATAGACTGGCGTCTGCTGGCGGCCATCAGTTATCAGGAATCCCACTGGGACCGCCTGAACACCTCCCCCACTGGCGTGCGCGGCATGATGATGCTCACTGAAGATACCGCCGACCGCATGGGCGTGACCGACCGCCTTGATGCAGAACAGAGCATCATGGGCGGTGCACGCTATGTGCAGCTGCTCAAAGACCTGCTGCCGGAACGCATACAGGAGCCGGACCGCACCTGGCTGGCACTGGCCGCCTACAACATCGGTTACGCCCATCTGGAAGATGCGCGCGTGTTGGCACAACGTATGCAGCTGAATCCGGACAGCTGGGGTGACGTGAAGAAGACACTGCCCCTGCTCAACAAGGCCGAGTACTACACCACGCTCAAATATGGCTTTGCGCGCGGCGGTGCGCCGGTGATCTTTGTGGATTCGATCCGGACCTATCACAAGATCCTGGAGAAGCATGAAGCGCGGCAGCCTGCACCACTGCCCGGCCTGCTGGTCGGTATGCATTAAAACGGGGCATCATGCACGCAGCAGCTTTCATCCAGGACCTGGCCGTCATCATGCTGGTGGCGGGCATGGTCACCATCGTGTTCCATCGCTTCAAACAGCCGGTGGTGCTGGGCTACATCCTGGCCGGCCTCATCATCGGCCCGCATACACCGCCGTTCCCGTTCATCCATGATCAGGACACCATCAACACGCTGGCAGAACTGGGCATCGTATTCCTGATGTTCTCGCTGGGGCTGGAATTCAGCCTGCGCAAACTGCGCGCCGTGGGAGCCACCGCTATCGTGGCCGCCCTCACCGAGATCGTGCTGATGATCTGGCTGGGCTACGAGATCGGCCGCTATTTCAGCTGGAACACCATGGATGCCTTGTTCCTGGGCGCCATGCTGGCCATCTCCTCCACCACCATCATCGTCAAGGCGCTGGAAGAACTGGACATGAAGCGCGAGCGCTTCGCCCAGCTCATCTTCGGCATCCTCATCGTTGAGGATATCCTCGCCATCGGCATCATCGCCCTGCTGTCCAGCCTGGCCGTGAACGGCAGCATCAGTACCTTGGATGCTGCCGCCACACTGGGTAAGCTGACGCTGTTCATGGTGGTGTCGCTGGTGTTCGGTATTCTGCTGGTGCCGCGCCTGCTGCAGTATGTGGCCAGCTTCAAGCGCGACGAGATGCTGCTGATCACGGTGCTGGGTTTGTGTTTCGGCTTCTGCCTGCTGGTGATCAAGCTGGAATACAGCGTGGCCCTGGGGGCGTTCATGATAGGCGCCATCATGGCGGAATCGCGCCAGATCAAGCTCATCGAGCGCCTGATCAAACCTGTGCGCGACATGTTCAGCGCCATCTTCTTCGTCACCATCGGCCTGTTGCTGGACCCCAACACCATCATCCAGTACGCACAACCGGTGATGGTGGTGACGCTGGTAGTGATCCTGGGCAAGATCATCTCCTGCAGCCTGGGCACCCTGGCGGCCGGCAATGATGGCCGCACCTCGCTGCGTGTGGGCATGGGCATGGCGCAGATCGGCGAATTCTCCTTCATCATCGCGGCATTGGGCTTGACGCTGGGCGTGACCAGCCATTTTCTGTACCCGATCGCGGTGGCCGCTTCGGTGATCACCACCCTGCTGACCCCTTACCTGATCAAAGCCGCTGACCCCTTGTCCACCAGCATCACCCGTCATGTGCCCGCACGCATGGCGGCCTTCTTCGACCTGTATGCACGCTGGTTGCAGAGTAGCCCGCCCGAGAGCGACAGCGCCTTACTGGCATCCATCTACCGCAAGACGCTGCTGCAGATCTTTGTGAACCTGTGCTTGGTCAGCGCCTTCTTCATCGCGGGCAGCCATCTGCTGGGGCTGCACTGGATCAAACCGCCTGTCTGGATGAACAGTGTGGATTGGGAGAAAGCCCTGCTATGGGGCAGTGCCTTGCTGCTGTCTTCTCCGTTCCTGATCGCGGTGTTCCGCAAGACACAGGCCATGAGCCTGCTGCTCGCCGACCACAGCACCCAGGGCATCCCCTGGAATGAAGGCGAAAAACTGCGCAAGCTGATCTCGCAAGGGGTGCCTGTGCTCATGCTGCTGGTGATCGCGCTGCTGATAGGCTGGCTGGGGCATGGCATCCAGCCTTCCTGGCAGGTACTGATGATGGTGTTGCTGGTCACTGGCGCGCTGGTGGCCTTGCTATGGCGCTGGTTCGTGCGCCTGCACTACCACATGCAGATCTCGCTGATGGAGACCTTGAGTCAGGAAAAAGACGAGCACTGAACAGGTGCGCTGAAAAGTACGCCTGAGTTAAACAAAAGCGCGACCGTGCATACGCAGGGCCGCGCTTTTTTTGCTGGCAATAGCTTAAGCGCAGATGGCTAGCAGGCCGCCCATATAAGGCTGCAACACGGTCGGGATGGTCACACTGCCATCAGCCTGCTGGTAGTTCTCCAGCACCGCCACCAGCGTACGACCGACCGCGAGACCAGAACCATTGAGGGTGTGTAGCAGTTCCGGCTTGCCCTGGGCATTACGGAAACGCGCCTGCAGTCTACGCGCCTGGAAGGCTTCGCAATTGGAGATGGACGAGATCTCGCGGTAGGTGTCCTGCGCGGGCAGCCACACTTCCAGATCATAGGTCTTGGCGGCGCCAAAGCCCATGTCGCCCGTACACAACAGCACCACACGGTAAGGCAGTTCCAGTGCTTTCAGGATGT
This sequence comes from Methylobacillus flagellatus, assembly GCF_005502435.1. Classification (GTDB taxonomy): domain Bacteria; phylum Pseudomonadota; class Gammaproteobacteria; order Burkholderiales; family Methylophilaceae; genus Pseudomethylobacillus; species Pseudomethylobacillus flagellatus_A. Next base: position 203,296 of record NZ_SCOU01000001.1, on the reverse strand, counting down.
TCTCGGCATGGCCGACCATCTGTTCCAGCGCGTCATAGCTGCTTTCCGGATGCACGATCTGCACCATCTCCACCTTGTCAAACTGATGCTGACGGATCATGCCCTTGGTGTCACGGCCATAGGAACCGGCTTCGGAACGGAAACATGGCGTGTGTGCGGTGAGCTTGATGGGCAGCGCTTCGGCGGCCACGATCTCGTCGCGCACGGTGTTGGTGAGGGTGACTTCCGAGGTGGGGATCAGGTACAAGGCCTCGCTCTCCCCTTCCTGTCCGCCCTTCTTGGCGGCGAACAGGTCCGCTTCGAACTTGGGGAGCTGGCCGGTGCCCAGCAGGGTCTCGGCGTTGACGATGTAGGGTGTATAGCATTCGGTGTAGCCATGCTGCTCAGTCTGCACGTCCAGCATGTACTGGGCCAGCGCGCGGTGCAGGCGCGCGATCTGGCCGCGCATCAGCGTGAAGCGTGCACCCGACAGCTTGGCACCGGTGTCAAAATCCAGCCCCAGCGGGGTGCCCACATCGGTGTGGTCCTTGATCTCGAAATCAAAACTGCGCGGCGTGCCCACCTTGCGCACTTCCACATTATCCGCCTCGGATTTACCCACTGGCACGCTGCTGTGCGGCAGGTTGGGTACGTTCAGCAACAGACTTTGCAGCTCGGCCTGCACGTCGGCGAGACGGGTCTCGTTGGCCTTGAGCTGTTCACCCAGGCCCGCCACTTCCGCCAGGATGGCACTGACGTCCTCACCCTTGGATTTGGCGATACCGATCTGCTTGGAACTGGCATTGCGCTTGGCTTGCAGGTCCTGGGTCTGGGTCTGCGCGGTTTTGCGTTCCTGTTCCAGACGGTTGAAAGCGGCGATATCGAGGGCGTAGCCACGCGCTTGCAGGCGGGCGGCCACCTGATCCAGATCATTACGCAAAGCTTGAATGTCGAGCATGGGAATTCCTGTTGTTTCTTGTAAAGTTGATTCTAGGTAAGCTTGATTTTAAGTAAAGCTGATCGCTGCGCTTATTTCTTTTTGGGATCGTGCTTATCAGGATTGCGCGCATGATACTGCGCATCCAGCTGTTTGAGGTGTGCCAGTTTTTCACCGATCTTGGCTTCCAGCCCGCGCGGCGTAGGCAGGTAGAACTGCGGTGGCGTCATCTGGTCCGGAAAATAGCGCTCACCAGCCGCATACGCGTCCGGCTCATGATGGGCGTAACGGTATTCCTTGCCGTAATCCAGCGACTTCATCAGCTTGGTGGGCGCATTGCGCAGATGCAGCGGCACCGGGTGCGACTGGTCGCTGGCGACAAAGGCCTTGGCCTCGTTGTAGGCGTTGTAGGCCGCGTTGCTCTTGGCGGCCACGGCCAGGTAGATCACCGCATTCGACAAGGCCAGTTCGCCTTCGGGTGAACCCAGCCGTTCGAAGATCTCGCTGGCTTCCAGCGCCATGGTCTGCGCGCGTGGATCGGCCAGGCCGATGTCTTCCACGGCCATGCGCACGATACGGCGTGCCAGATAACGCGGGTCGGCGCCGCCATCGATCATGCGCAGGAACCAGTACAGTGCCGCATCCGGATTGGAGCCGCGCACCGACTTATGCAGCGCGGAGATCTGGTCATAAAACGCCTCGCCACCCTTGTCGAAGCGGCGCAACTTGCTGCCCAGCGTGGATTGCAGGAATTCTACATCGATTTCCTTGAGCCCCGCCGCATGAGCGGCGTTGAACAAGCCCTCGGCAAAGTTGAGCAAGCGGCGTGCATCGCCATCGGCATAGCCCAGCACCTGTTCGCGCACCTCGGCGCTCAGCGTCACGCCCTGCCCGGCCACCTCAAGCGCGCGGTCCAGCAGTTGTGACAACTCGGCTTCGGAGAGTGCATTCAGCACATACACCTGGGCACGACTCAGCAGAGCGCTGTTGACTTCAAAAGACGGGTTTTCGGTGGTGGCGCCGATGAAGGTGAGCAAACCGCTTTCAACAAAAGGCAGGAAGGCATCCTGCTGCGACTTGTTGAAGCGGTGCACCTCGTCCACGAACATGATGGTGCAGCGCCCGGATTGCTGCAGCGTGTGTTCGGCACGTTGCACTGCATCGCGGATGTCCTTGACGCCTGCCAGCACCGCCGACAGCGGAATGAACTCGGCATCGGCGGTATTGGCGATCAGGCGCGCCAGCGTGGTCTTGCCCACACCGGGCGGCCCCCACAGGATCATGGACGGCAGCTTGCCCGAGGTGAACGCCAGACGCAGCGGCTTGCCTTCCCCGAGCAGATGCGACTGACCGACCACATCCGCCAACGTCTTGGGACGCAGTTGTTCTGCCAGTGGCGCCTGCGGAGCAGGCGTTTCGAACAGACTATTCACCCACCACGTCCGCGCCGCTGGGCACCACGAAGCGGAAGCTCTGTGCACTCAGGCCGGGGTTCACTTCTATGCTGGAGAACTGGATGCGGGTCAGATGACCGAAGCTGTCATGCATCTCCACCTCGCGCAACTGGCCCTGGGCAAAGCCCAGCAGCACACGCTCAAAGCCGCTTTCCTGTTGCTTGGGCGTGGCGGATACCCACTCCAGCCCATCGCCGCGCTTCTCGTCCTTGAGTACGAAGCTGTTCTCGATCTCCTTGCTGCCCGCCAGCAAAGCGGCAGGGCTGGAACCCAGCGCCTGGCCCATGTCGCGAACCGTCACCTGGTTCAGCTCCGGGTCATACAGCCAGACACGTTTGCCATCACCGATGATCTGCTGCACGAACGGTTTGTTGTAATCCCAGCGGAATTTGCCCGGGCGCTGCAACTGCATGCTGCCATCCACCTGCTGCACCTTGCGGCCTTGGGAATCGGTCACCACCTGCAGGAACTGCGCTTTCATGGCACTGGTGCTACGGAAAAAGGTTTTAAGCTGCTCGGTGCCTCCTGCTTGAGCAAGCGCGGGTAGCAGCAATAACAACATCAGGAGTCGTTTCATAAAGCCTCTGTCATTCGGCGTGATTGGGAGCCAGCACCTCGCGGTTGCCGTTGCTCTGCATGGAGGACACCAGACCGGCGCGTTCCATCTCTTCGATCAGCCGTGCAGCACGGTTATAACCGATACGCAGATGGCGCTGCACCGCAGAGATGGAAGCACGTCGTGTTTTGAGCACGATGGCCACCGCCTCGTCGTAAAGGGGGTCGGTCTCGCCGCCACCTTCACCAGACGTGCTGCCGCCCTCTTCATTCTCTTCACTGGCTCCAGTGAGAATGCCCTCGATGTAATTTGGTTCGCCATGTGCCTTGAGGTTCTCCACCACGCGGTGCACTTCCTGGTCGGAAACGAACGCGCCGTGGATACGCTGCGAATAACTGGTGCCGGGCGGCTGATACAGCATGTCACCCTGTCCCAGCAGGGCTTCTGCGCCCATCTGGTCGAGGATGGTGCGCGAGTCGATCTTGCTGGATACCTGGAATGCCACGCGGGTGGGGATATTGGCCTTGATGAGCCCGGTGATGACATCCACCGAAGGACGCTGCGTGGCAAGCACCAGATGGATGCCGGAAGCACGTGCCTTCTGCGCCAGTCGGGCGATCAGTTCTTCCACCTTCTTGCCGACCACCATCATCAGGTCAGCCAGCTCGTCGATGACCACCACGATGAGCGGCATCTCGTCTAGGGGCTCCGGACTGTCTGGCGTGATCGAGAACGGATGGGTGAGCGGCGTACCGGCTTTTTGGGCGTCACGGATCTTCTGGTTGTAGCCGGCCAGGTTACGCACCCCCAGCGCCGACATCAGCTTGTAGCGGCGCTCCATCTCGGCCACACACCAGTTGAGTGCACTGGCGGCTTGACGCATGTCGGTGACCACTGGCGCCAGCAGATGCGGAATGCCTTCGTAGACCGACAGTTCCAGCATCTTGGGGTCGACCAGGATCAGGCGTACCTGACTGGCTTCGGCCTTATAGAGCAGGCTGAGGATCAGCGCATTGATGGCGACCGATTTGCCGGAACCGGTGGTCCCGGCCACCAGCACGTGCGGCATCTTGGCCAGGTCGGCCACCACCGGCTTGCCAGCGATGTCCTTGCCCAGCGCCATCGCCAGTGGCGAATGCACATCGGCATAGACTTGCGAGCCGAGGATCTCCGACAGGTAGACCACCTGACGTTTGGGGTTGGGGATCTCCAGGCCCATGCAGCTCTTGCCGGGGATGGTCTCCACCACGCGTATGCTCACCACCGACAAGGCACGCGCCAGGTCCTTGGAGAGATTGGTGACCTGGCTGCCTTTGACGCCTGCTGCCGGTTCCAGCTCGTAGCGCGTGATCACCGGGCCGGGCAAGGCGGTCAGCACCTTGACCTCGATACCGAAGTCCATGAGCTTGCGCTCGATCAGGCGCGAAGTGAATTCCAGCGTCTCGGCCGATTGCACTTCCACCGTGCCCTGCGGCTCATCCAGCAGATGCAGCGGTGGCAAGGGCGAATCCGGCAGGCTTTGGAACAGCGGCACCTGGCGCTCTTTTTCCACGCGGTCACTCTGGATGATCTGCAAGGCTGGCGTTTCGATCTGCACCACCGGACGGTCTTCGGTGCGCTTGCGCTCTTCCTGCACATAACGGTTGCGCTTGGCTTCCACCTGCTTGCCTGCACGCCTGTCCATCCAGTCCTGCCAGCGCTCACGCAGGAACAGGAAGCTGACTTCCAGCGCAGCACCCAGTTTTTCGGTCATCATCAGCCAGGACCAGCCCGTGAACAGGCTGAAACCAGCGGCGGCCGTGACCAGCAGAATCAGGGTGGAGCCGGTGAAGCCAAATATGTTGCGCAAGCCCGCATCCACCGCCAGGCCCAGCACGCCACCGGGCGCTTCGGGCAGATCCGCGCCCAGACTCACGAAGTGACCGGCTTCCAGTGCGGCGGATGCCAGTAACAGCAGCAAAAAACCGATGCCGTTGAACCACAACACCGGGCGCTGGGCGCCGGTGTCGGTATCCAGCCGCAGGTAGATCAGCCACATGGCATAGAAGGCCAGCACCACCAGCCACCAGGCCGAACTACCGAACAGGTAAAGCAGTACATCGGACAGCCAGGCACCGAAGCTGCCACCCGCGTTGTGCACCTGGGCCGCTTCATTGACACTGTGCGACCAGGACGCATCGTCCGGGTTGTAACTGAACAGCACTACCGCCAGATACAGCCCTATAGTGACCAGTACCAACCACCAGGCTTCACGTACCACCGGGTGCAGAGGGGTCGCGGGCGTCGCCGGTGCAGACCGGGACGGCGTCGCCTTCTCGGTCGGTGTGACACGGCGGCGATTCAGCGGGGCAGATTTTTTGCGGAAAAACAAAATTTTTGACTGGCCGGAAGGTGTTTGGAAGTGATTTTGATTATAACAGCATCAACAGACTGTCGTGACGAGACAAAAGCCGCGTAAAATCTATCACATTGTGATTCAGCATAGGCTACAACGATGACCTTGACCGAGCTGCGCTATGTGGTGGCTGTGGCGCGCGAGCGCCATTTTGGCCGTGCTGCAGAAGCCTGTTTCGTGAGCCAGCCCACACTCAGTGTAGGCATCAAGAAACTGGAAGAAGAGCTGGGCATCGCTATCTTCGAGCGTGGTTCCAGCGAAATCACGCTGACTGCAGTAGGCGAGCTCATCGTGGCACAGGCGGGACGCATCCTGGAAGAGGCCGCAGGCATCAAAGCCATCGCCCAGCAGAGTGGTGACCCGCTCGGGCATCCGCTGCGGCTGGGCGCCATCTACACCGCCGGCCCGTATCTGTTGCCGCAGATCCTGCCTCTGCTGCGCAAACGTGCACCCAATATGCAGCTCATCATCCAGGAAAGCTACACCGCCGACCTGCGCGAACAGCTCAAGCGGGGCAAGCTGGATCTGATCATCATCTCGCTGCCCTTCACCGAGCCCGGCGTGGTCACACTAGCCTTGTACGACGAGCCGTTCCAGATCGCGCTGCCGGCAGACCACGAATGGGGCAAGCGCAGCAGCATAGAAGCGGAATCGCTCAGTGACGAGACGGTCCTGCTGCTGGGTGCCGGGCACTGCTTCCGTGACCAGGTACTCAAGATGTGCCCGCAATTAGGGGTCAGTCAGACCGCCAACGGCATGCAGCAGACCCTGGAAGGCAGCTCGCTGGAGACCATACGCTACATGGTGGCCTCAGGTGCCGGCATCACCATATTGCCCAGCACGGCCTGCATCCCCACGCGTGAAGAGAACCGCATGCTGGTGTTCAAATCCTTCGCTGAACCGGTACCGGTCAGGCGCATGGCGCTGGCCTGGCGCAAGAGTTTCCCGCGTCCGCAAGCGGTCGAACTGGTCCGTCAGGCCATCCTGGACGCCAAGCTGAGCGGCATCCGCGGACTGGAGTTGCCAGCGGAACATTAAACGAACTGTCACTGGCAGCGCTTGTCATTCAATAGACACGGGCGCAAGCCGGGCCGGGCTAACTGCCAGGCTATAGCGCGGCTGATGACGCGCCCTCTTGCAATATACCTGCATCAATCTTGTCAACTTCACCATCAACCAAGGAGGCTTTTATGGATATCGGCATCAACGAAAAAGACCGCAAGAAGATCGCAGAAGGTTTATCCCATCTGCTGGCTGACACCTACACGCTGTACCTGAAGACCCATTACTTCCACTGGAACGTGACCGGGCCCATGTTCAACACCCTGCATCTGATGTTCGAAGCCCAGTACACCGAATTGGCGCTGGCGGTTGACCTGGTGGCCGAACGTATCCGTTCGCTGGATTTCTATGCACCGGGCACTTACCGCGACTTCGTCAAGCTGGCCTCGATCAAGGAGAGTGAAAGCGTGCCCAAGGCCGAAGACATGATCCGCGAACTGGTGGCTGGTCACGAAGCCGTGGTGCGTACCGCACGTTCGGTGTTCCCGGCGGCCGAAAAAGCTGCGGATGAAGCCACGGCCGACCTGCTCACGCAACGTTTGCAGTTGCATGAAAAAACCGCCTGGATGCTGCGCAGTCTGCTGGAAAAATAAACAAGCTGTCAGTTTGTCGCCATAAACGGCTGATCTGCCCATGCAGTCCAGCCACATGGCGGTAAACTAGCGTTTTTGATGGGCGCCTGCCTGTTTCAGGCAAGCGACGGCAAGCCAGCCGACTTGAAATCGCAGGCAGCGCCCGCATCTAGGCAATTCAATCATTGGAGTAATCAAGGTATGTCCGCAAAACACGCTCGCCTGTTGATCCTGGGTTCCGGCCCGGCAGGCTATTCCGCCGCTGTCTACGCTGCCCGCGCCAACCTCAAACCGGTGCTGATCACCGGCATCGCCCAGGGCGGTCAGCTGATGACCACCACCGAAGTGGATAACTGGCCAGCGGATGCGGACGGCGTGATGGGGCCGGAGCTGATGGCACGCTTCCAGCGTCATGCGGAGCGCTTCAACACCGAGATGATCTTCGATCATATCCACACTACGCATCTGAATGAAAAACCGATCCGCCTGGTGGGCGATTCGGGTGAATACACCTGCGATGCGCTCATCATCGCGACCGGTGCGTCCGCCAAGTACCTGGGCCTGCCCTCCGAAGAGCTGTTTGCGGGCAAGGGTGTATCCGCCTGCGCCACCTGCGATGGTTTCTTCTATCGCAATCAGGAGGTAGCCGTGATCGGTGGCGGCAACACCGCTGTCGAGGAAGCACTGTATCTGTCCAACATCGCCAGCAAGGTCATGCTGGTGCACAGACGTGACAAATTCAAGGCAGAAGCCATCCTCATCGACAAGGTGATGGACCGCGTGAAAGAAGGCAAGATCGTGCTGGAGCTGTATTCCACACTGGATGAGGTGCTGGGCGACGACACCGGTGTGACCGGCATGCGCGTCAAGAACGTGCAGAGTGGAGAAACCCGCGATATCGCCCTGAAAGGCGTGTTCATCGCCATCGGCCACAAGCCCAACACCGACATCTTCGAGGGCCAGTTGGACATGGAGGGTGGCTACATCGTCACCCAGGCAGGTCGTGAAGGCAACTTCACGGCGACCAGCGTGCCCGGCGTGTTCGCTGCTGGCGATGTGCAAGACCACATCTACCGTCAGGCGGTCACCAGCGCGGGGACCGGCTGTATGGCGGCGCTGGATGCCGAGCGCTATCTGGCTCAGCTGAGCTGAGCGCTTGATCGCCCATGGCCGGGCCAGAACAGGACGATGACGCGCATGAGCTGTTCCGTGCAGCCGTCAAGGATGCACGTCCGTTGAACGCGCCGCGCCGCCTGCACCACCCACCGGCGCGGCCCAAGCCGGTTCCACATCAGTTCATCCGGGACGAGCGTCAGGCCCTGCTCGATTCGCTCAGTGACCATTACATCCCCGCGCACGAACTGGAGAATGGTGAAGAGCTGCTTTACCTGCGCAATGGCCATGCGCCCGATATTCTCAGCAAGTTGCGCCGTGGCCATTGGGTGGTGCAGGCGGCCATCGACCTGCATGGCCTGGTCGCCGATGAAGCACGCCTGTACGTCGCCAGTTTTCTGGCCGATTGCAAGAAGCGTGGCATCCGTTGTGTGCGCATCGTGCATGGCAAAGGACTGGGTTCGCGTAACCGCGAGCCGGTGCTCAAACACAAGGTGCGTAACTGGTTGATGCAGAAAGATGAAGTGATCGCCTATGCACAGGCACGGCGCGAAGATGGCGGCAGCGGCGCCGTCATCGTATTGCTAAAGGCCTGAGTGCTAAAAATCCGAGTACTAAAAACCTGAGCGCCAGCCTAGCCGGCCAGATGATCCCTGGACTTGATATGGACGTGGTGTTGCTGGTGTCTAATAACCGCTAGACATCAAACAACTAGATATGGAAACACTGGATCAGGCACACGGCTTCTGCCGCGATGCCCTCACCCCTGCCGGTAAAACCCAACTTTTCAGTGGTGGTGGCTTTGACATTGACCGCATCCAGCATCAGGTTGCAGTCCTGTGCGATATTGGCACACATCTGCGCGATATGCGCCGCCATCTTGGGAGCTTCTGCGATCACGGTGGCGTCGATGTTCACGATGGAATAGCGTTTATGCTTGAGCAGGTTCACCACGTGGCGCAGCAACTGGCGTGAATCGATGCCACGGTAACGCTCGTCCGTGTTAGGGAAGTGCTTGCCGATATCGCCAAGCGCCGCAGCACCCAGCAAGGCATCGCAAATGGCATGCAGCAATACGTCTGCATCCGAATGGCCATCCAGGCCTTTTTCATAGGGGATGTTGACACCGCCGATGATGCAGGGACGGCCTGCCACCAACTGGTGCACATCGAATCCGTGTCCGATGCGTATCATGTTTGCTCCTCCTGGTTGCCCGTATTCACAGGCTTATAGTGGCTGGTCGGCTTGCAGTATCGCCGCTGCCAGCGGCAGATCCTGCGGGTAGGTGATCTTCAAGTTGCGCAACTCGCCCGCCACCAGCTTGGGACTGTAGCCCAGCGCCTCCACGGCCTGCGCCTCGTCCGTCGGCGTGCCATTAAGGCGTACTGCAGCCAATGCCTGCCTCAGAATGGCGTAGCGGAACATCTGCGGCGTCTGTGCCTGCCACAAGTGTTCCCTGGGTTCGGTGTTCAGCACACGCTGAGCGCCGTCGGCACGCTTCAAGGTATCAGCGAGCGGGATGGCCAGCAAACCACCCACCACATCATCTTGCAGACTATCCAGCAGGCGGTCAAGCAGCGTAATGGTCAGCCCTGGCCTGGCCGCGTCGTGTACTAGCACCCAGTCTTCCGCATGCAACTCGGCATCCAAAGCCAACAGGCCGTTATGGACCGTGTCAGCGCGCGTGGCACCCCCAGAATAGAGCACACGCAGCTTGTCTGAAGGGGAAATGCCAGCTGAAGGCCAGTATGCGTCGCGTGCATCCAGCACGACCGTGACACTGCTGATGCGCGGATGTTGCAGGCAGGCGGCGATGGCATGTGCCAGCACCGGTTTGCCGAGTAAAGGCAGGTATTGTTTGGGCACGGCGGATGCCATGCGGGCACCGACACCGGCTGCGGGTACGATGACATGGAACGTGGCCATCTGTTCACCTGTAAGGAAGTTACCGGGCACAAAAACAAAAAAACCATGTTATCGCTAACATGGTTTTTTGTACTTGCATTTGGCGGAGTGGACGGGGCTCGAACCCGCGACCCCCGGCGTGACAGGCCGGTATTCTAACCAACTGAACTACCACTCCAGTTTTTATTATTTTAACAGCTCAGCTGTTGTCACATTTCGTAGTTTTTGGTGGGTGCTGACGGGGTCGAACCGCCGACATTCGCCTTGTAAGGGCGACGCTCTACCAACTGAGCTAAGCACCCGCTCGTCCTACGAAAGAACGCTAGTTTACAGCATCCTTTAGCGATTTGCCAGCCCTAAATTTAGGAGAATTTGCAGCCTTGATGCTGATCGAAGCACCGGTACGCGGATTGCGACCACTACGTGCAGCGCGCGTACCAACATAGAACGTACCGAAGCCAACCAAGGTCACCAGATCACCCTTTTTCAAGGATTTGGTGATGGCCAGCGTGGTGGCGTCCAGCGAGCGTCCCGCCGCTGCTTTTGAAATGCCGGCAGCCGCGGCGATTTGATCAATCAGTTCAGACTTGTTCATGCGAAATCCCCTTTCGATGTACGTTAATGTCAGGCAGTCACCTGCACCCGCTTTATAACAAGCCTGAAAAGCCGGTGTCAAGGACTTAACAGGCGAGTCTGCGTTAATGCTTGGTGATCACCACCGGAACACTGGCTTCTGCGTCGACAGTCTCCACTTCGACCACCGCGCCTGCTTCAATGGCAACAGGCGGGCGCTCCAGCGCCAGGCTCAGCACGTCATCGATCCACTTCACCGGATGGATATCGAGGAAGTTCTTGATGTTGTCGGGGATCTCGACCAGATCCTTGACATTCTGTGACGGGATCAGCACGGTCTTGATGCCACCACGGTGGGCCGCTAGCAATTTTTCCTTGAGACCACCGATAGGCAACACTTCGCCACGCAGCGTGATCTCACCGGTCATGGCCACATCCGCACGCACCGGAATATTGGTCAGCACCGACACCAGCGCTGTGGTGATCGCGATACCTGCACTGGGGCCGTCCTTGGGGGTAGCGCCTTCCGGCAAGTGGATGTGGATGTCGTTCTTCTCGTGGAAATCTTCCGAGATACCCAGCCGCTTGGCACGGCTGCGCACCACAGTGCGTGCCGCTTCGATCGACTCTTTCATCACATCGCCCAGCTGACCGGTGCGGATGATATTGCCCTTACCCGTCATCAAGGTCGCTTCTATGGTCAGCAGCTCGCCACCCACCTCGGTCCAGGCCAGGCCAGTGACCTGACCTACCTGGTTATCCTTGGCTGCGATACCGAAGTCATAGCGTTGCACACCCAGATACTTTTCCAGATTGCGCGGCGTGACACTGATCTTGCGCGCCGCCTTGGCACCCGCCTTGGCCTTGTTGGTCAGTAGCTCCTTGACCACCTTGCGGCAAATCTTGGAGACTTCACGGTCCAGGCTGCGCACGCCAGCTTCGCGCGTGTAATAACGCACCACATCACGGATCGCCGCTTCGGAGACGCTGATCTCTTCCTGCTTGAGGCCATGCGTCTTGAGTTGCTTGGGCAACAGATAACGCATGGCGATATTGACCTTCTCGTCTTCGGTGTATCCGGCCAGACGGATGATCTCCATGCGGTCCAGCAAGGGCGCCGGGATATTGAGCGAGTTGGCAGTGGCCACGAACATCACATCAGACAGGTCGTATTCGACTTCGACATAATGGTCGACGAAGGTATGGTTCTGTTCCGGATCCAGCACTTCCAGCAATGCAGACGACGGGTCACCGCGGAAATCCTGGCCCAGTTTGTCCACTTCATCCAGCAGGAACAGCGGATTCTTGACCGCGACCTTGCTCATGCTTTGCAGCACTTTGCCCGGCATGGAGCCGATGTAGGTACGGCGGTGACCACGGATCTCGGATTCGTCGCGCACGCCGCCCAGCGCCATGCGCACAAACTTGCGGTTCACGGCCTTGGCGATGCTCTGGCCCAGCGAGGTCTTGCCCACACCAGGCGGGCCGACCAGGCACAGGATAGGCGCTTTCAACTTATCCACGCGCTGCTGCACGGCGAGGTACTCAACGATACGTTCCTTGACCTTTTCCAGGCCATAGTGATCAGCATCCAGGATCTCTTCGGCCTTGAGCAGGTTGGCACTGATCTTGGTCTTTTTCTTCCAGGGCAGGCCAACCAGCGTGTCGATGTAGTTACGCACCACCGACGCCTCGGCCGACATGGGCGACATCAGACGCAGCTTCTTGAATTCGGATTGCACCTTGGCCAGCGCCTCTTTAGGCATGCGGGCCGATTTAATGCGCGCTTCCAGCTCTTCCATCTCGGCGTTCTCATCCTGCTCGCCGAGCTCCTTCTGGATGGCCTTGACCTGTTCGTTGAGGTAATACTCACGCTGACTCTTTTCCATCTGGCGCTTCACACGGCCACGGATACGTTTTTCCACCTGCAGGATATCGATCTCGGCTTCCAGCAGGCTGAGCAGATGCTCGATGCGCTTGGCCACACTGAACATCTCCAGGATGGACTGCTTCTCTTCGAGCTTCAGGGTCAGGTGTGCCGTGATGGTATCGGCCAGACGACCGGCATCGTCGATGCTGGCCAGCGAGGTCAGCACTTCAGGCGGGATCTTCTTGTTGAGTTTGACGTACTGGTCGAACTGCGTGAACACCGTGCGCATCAGCGCCTGGGTCTCGTTGTCGCTGTCGTCTTCGGCCTCGATCTTTTCGGAACGTGCCGCGAAGCAATCTTCGGTATCGACGAACTCCAGCACCTTGGCGCGATGCACGCCCTCAACCAGCACCTTCACCGTACCGTCAGGCAGCTTGAGCATCTGCAGCACGGTGGCAATGGTACCGACCTCATGCAGGTCGCTGGCGTCCGGATCTTCCTTGTTGGGTGACTTCTGCGCGACCAGCAGGATCTGCTTGTCACCTTCGGAGGCGATCTCCAGGGCACGTACGGATTTGCTGCGTCCCACGAACAGGGGCACGACCAGGTGCGGATAGACCACCACGTCGCGCAACGGCAGCAAAGGCAGCAGTCCGCTATCTGGGGTGAAACTGGGCAGTGTTTGCTCTGACATGAAAGACCTCAATAATGGCTAGTGGACAGGTGCCTACAGCAAATAGCTGGGGGCACCTGTCGGCAGTTCAAGGGCTGGGCAGATGGGTAGTACTTAACTGGCCGATTCGGCAACGCGGGGCTGCTCGGAATAGATCAGGATAGGAGGTGTGTCACCACGGACGACGCCTTCATCGACCACCACCTTGTTGAGGTTGGTCATCGACGGCAGATCGAACATGATGTCGAGCAGGGCATGTTCCAGGATGGAACGCAGGCCACGCGCACCGGTCTTGCGTTCCAGCGCCTTGGTGGCGATGAGCAGCAATGCCGATTCACGGAACTCCAGATCCACGCCTTCCATGCGGAACAGCTTCATGTATTGCTTGGTGAGCGCGTTCCTGGGTTCGACCAGGATGGTCATCAGCGCGGCTTCATCCAGCGATTCCAGTGTAGCCACCGCAGGCAAACGGCCGACGAATTCCGGGATCAGACCGAACTTGATCAGATCTTCAGGCTCGACATCACGCAACACCTCACCAATGGCACGTGCGTCTTCCTTGCTCTTCACCTCGGCACCGAAACCGATGCCGCCCTTTTGCGAACGGCGCTGGATGATCTTGTCCAGACCATCGAATGCACCACCGCAAATGAACAGGATGTTGGTGGTGTCGAGCTGCACGAACTCTTGATTAGGGTGCTTGCGACCACCTTGTGGTGGCACGGAAGCGATAGTGCCTTCGATCAGCTTGAGCAAGGCCTGCTGCACGCCCTCGCCCGACACGTCACGCGTGATGGAAGGGTTCTCGGACTTGCGTGTGATCTTGTCGATCTCATCGATATAGACGATGCCGCGCTGTGCTTTCTCGATATCGTAATCACACTTCTGCAGCAGTTTCTGCATGATGTTCTCGACATCTTCACCGACATAGCCGGCTTCGGTCAGCGTGGTGGCATCGGCGATCACGAACGGCACATCCAGCACACGTGCCAGTGTTTGTGCCAGCAAGGTCTTGCCGGAGCCGGTGGGGCCGATCAGCAGGATGTTGCTCTTGGCGATCTCGACATCGTCTTTTTCGGCGCTTTGTTCCAGACGCTTGTAGTGATTGTAGACCGCGACCGCCAGACTTTTCTTGGCGGACATCTGGCCGATCACATACTGGTCCAACGTATCGCAGATCTCTTTGGGGGAAGGCAGGCCGGCGTTACGGCCTTTGCCGCCTTCAGCGCCCTGCACTTCTTCACGGATGATGTCGTTGCACAGGTCTACGCATTCATCACAGATGAATACCGAAGGCCCTGCAATCAGTTTCCTGACCTCGTGCTGGCTTTTGCCGCAGAACGAGCAATAAAGCAGTTTGTCTCCGCTGGCAGCAGTGGTCATTTCAAGTTCCAGTTTAAATACGATTTCATCTTAGCTAGCATCAGCACGGCTGGCAATCACCTTGTCTACCAAACCATAACTGGCTGCCTGATCCGCGCTCATGAAGTTGTCACGGTCAGTGTCATTGGCGATCACATCGATAGGCTGACCCGTGTGATTTGCCATGATCTGATTGAGTTTCTCGCGCAGATACAGGATCTCGCGGGCGTGGATCTCGATGTCCGACGCCTGGCCCTGGAAACCACCCAGCGGCTGATGGATCATCACGCGCGAGTTGGGCAGCACGAAGCGCTTGCCCTTGGCACCAGCGGTCAACAGCAAAGCGCCCATACTGGCGGCCTGGCCGGTACACAAGGTGCTGACATCCGGCTTGATGAACTGCATGGTGTCGTAGATCGCCATGCCGGCCGTGACCGAACCACCCGGCGAGTTGATGTACAGGGAGATGTCCTTGTCCGGATTCTCGGCTTCGAGGAACAGCAGCTGCGCCACCACCAGGTTGGCGGTCATGTCATTGACCGGGCCTACCAGAAAAATGACGCGCTCTTTGAGCAGGCGTGAGTAGATGTCATAAGAACGCTCACCACGACCGCTCTGCTCGACCACCATGGGAATCAATCCCAGGCTTTGCGGTTCCCACTGCCTTGCATCCATGACTTAATCCCTTCCCATCAATGCATCGAACTTGGTCTTTTTATCGGAGACCTTGGCCGTTGCCAGCACCCAGGTCACGACATTCTCTTCGGTCGCCAGTGCCGCAGGCTCGTCCAGACGCTTCACGTCGGCGTAGTACCAGCGCACCACTTCTTCCGGCTGCTCAAAACTTTGGCCGAACTGGTCGACCATGGCACGCACCTGCTCGGCAGTAGCATGCAAGGAATGCGTGCTGACCAGCTCAGACAGGATCAGGCGCAGCTTGGTGTTGCGCTTGGCTTGCTCTTCGAACACGGCCGGATCCAGATTCACGGTGCTGACATCCACGCCACGTTGCTGCAGATTCTGCTTGGCCATCTCCATCAGGCGGTTCACCTCGACGGCGATCAGCGCGTTAGGCAGCTCCACTTCCACGTTATCCAGCAGGGCCTGGAACACTTGTTCCTTGACGCCGCCACGTACCCGCTTGTCGACTTCCTGCATCAGGCTGTCACGGATCTCGCCACGCATCTTCTCGACATCGCCATCGGCCACACCCAGGGAGCGTGCGAATTCTTCATCTACCGGCGGCAGCACAGGCTGCGATACGGTGTTGAAGGTCACCTCATAGCCGACGGTCTTGCCGGCCAGTTGTGGCGGATTGTGATCTTCCGGATAGGTGATCTCGAAGGTCTTGCTGCTGCCTGGCTTGTTACCAGTCAGTTGTGCTTCGAACTCTTCCACACGGCCATCTTCACCCACCACCAGATTGATGCCTTCCGGCCCGCTGGTTTCAACCACTTCACCGGCGATGGTGGTGGACAGGCTGATGTTGATGCGGTCACCCTTCTTGCTGGCACGCTTGACCGGCTCGAAGGTGGCGCGCTGCTTGACCAGCACGTCGATGGTCTTCTGCACATCGACATCGGTCAGTTCCACCACAGGACGCTCGATCTTGATCTTGCTCAGGTCGCCAACAACGACTTCCGGGAACACTTCGAACGTCGCCACATACTGGAACTCACCCTCGGTTTCAGCGAACGGCTTGTGTTCGATATCTGGAAAACCGGCCACACGCAGCTTGTTCTCGTTGACGGCATCGGTGAAGGTCTTTTCGACCGTGTTGCTCAGCACCTCGTCGCGCACTTGCGCGCCATATTGCTGCTGCACCAGCTTGAGCGGCACCTTGCCCGGACGGAAGCCGGACAATTTGACGGTGCGGGCCAGGCGGCTGATGCGCTGTGCCATTTCTTCCTGTATGGGCTGCAATGGTACGGAAACCGTAATGCGGCGCTGAAGATTGCTGATGGTTTCAACAGTTGCTGACATGCTGAGATCCTTAAACTCTTAATAATCTGGTGCGAAAGGAGAGACTCGAACTCTCACGCCTTGCGGCGCTGGAACCTAAATCCAGTGCGTCTACCAATTCCGCCACTTTCGCCATTTAGTTGTCGGTGATACTGGCAAAAATCTCGCCAGCCCTCTAGGTACGATCCGTAAACAGTCGTCGATTATAGCCTAGTTCTGACGGTGTCGAAAATGGCTGAACGTGCTTAAACTGTCATCTGCCTCAGTTTGCTGCTGCTGATTTACGCAAGTTGCATACACGGCCCATGGCAATTGACAGCACCCCCATCCCGATAGCAAGATGCTGGGTCAAACCGCACGACCCACTACATTTAAAGTTTTTACAGAAAGTCATCATGCACAGCACGATCAATCCCGAAGAAGTCAACATGCTGCGTGCAGAACTCGAACTGCTGATGAAAGAACGCCACGCCCTGCTCAAGGTCACTGGCGCTGCTGCCGGCCTGGTGGCCGAACTGGACAGCCATGACCTGCCCAAAGGCAGCATGGAAGCCGCAGAGCTGCTGGCTGCCAGTATCAACACGCTTACTGAAGAGACGCTGCGTGACGCGCTAAGTTCAGTCCAGGCCAGCATCGCAGGCTAAGGCCTCCCAACTCATCATGCATGGCCTGAGTCACCGCACACGCTACTTGGGCTATGCACTGTCGGCCCTGCTGCTTGCCAGCTGCGGCCTGCAAACCTACCAGCCCAAGCCACTGCAAGCCGAACACCGTGCGGCCAAACTGCAATCTGCTGACCCGCTAAGCCAGGAGTTCCAGGCCTATCTGAGCAGCTATGGCTATCAATCGCTGCCCTTGCAGCAGTGGGGACTGGCCGAACTGGGCCTCACTGCATTGTATTTCCACCCAGATCTGCAACTGGCACGCGCGCAGTGGCAAGCTGCGGTGGCCGCCGAGATCACGGCGCGCCAGCGGCCCAACCCAAAACTGGGTGCAGAGATCGAGAACAACCGGGAAGCCCAGTCCGGCGAATCGCCCTGGACTTTCGGTCTGTCGCTGGAGATCCCCATCATCACGGCAGGCAAGATCGAAGCCCGCACGGCACGCGCGACCGCCCTTTCCGAAGCCAGACGCATCGAGATCGCCCAGGCCGCCTGGCAAGTGTATAGCCGTGTTGCCAGCCATTGGCTGGATTATCAGATGACACTGCAACGCATCGCTTACTATCAGCAACGTGTGGCGGTGCAACAGGCGCAAGCCGACATGCTGCAGAAACGCTTTGAACTTGGCATGCTGGGCAGCAGCGAACTCAATCGCGTCAAACTGGAACTGTTGCGTGGCCAGCAACTGCTAGGCGTCGAACAAGCGAAACTGCCCGCCCGCAAGGCCGCACTTGCCTACAGTAGCGGGCTTAGCGAGACGACATTGGAGCGGCTTCCCCTGCGTGACTGGGAACCTGAACGTATGCAACAGGCCCTGCCACTGGATAGCGCTGCATTGCAGCAGGCCGCACTGCTCAACCGGCTGGATATCCGCGCCGCTCTGGCGCGCTACAGTGCGGCCGAGGCCAATCTGCGGCTGGAGATCGCACGCCAATACCCGGATTTCTCGCTGTCACCGGGCTATATGTTCGACCAGGGTGATCGCTTGTGGCAACTTGGCATCGCCAGCCTGCTCAATATCGCCAACAAGAATCAGGGGCTGATCGCCGAAGCACGCGCTTTGCGCGAGACCGAAGCAGCACAATTCGATGTACTGCAAGCGGGCGTACTGTCCAACCTTGCCAGAAGTCGCGCCAACTATGGCGCTGCGCTTGATTTTCTGGCGCAGGCCGAACGTCTGTATCAGGCTGAAGACCAGCATTTCTCGCAGCTGCAGCGCCAGTTCGAACGCGGTCTCATCGACCGTCTGCAACTGGCCGAAGCCGATCTCAATCGCCTGCAAAGCCGTGAGAACAAGCTGCTGGCCGCAGAACAGTTACAACGCGCCACACTGGAACTTGAACAGGTGCTGCAACGCCCCTTGCACAGCGACTCCAGCGTGCCCCCCGGACTGCGTGGCGATACTGGGCCGCGCAGTGATACTGGGCCGCGCAGCGATATTGGAAACGACCTGACAGTGGCCCCTGCCCCATCAAAACCGGGTACACCGCCACAGGCACAGCGCAATGATGCATCGACGCGGCAGGAGCCCGGACAATGAGCACAAAGACCATCACCACAAAAAAAACCACCACCATCGTCGCGCTGCAGGCCTTGCTGATCATCATCCTGTTCTGGATGCTGATCTTTTATGGTCAGGATGAATACAACGCGATGATAGGCGAGACTGAAGAAGAGATCGAAACACCTAACTTGGTCAGCACCGACAATGGCGCGACCATCGTGACCTTGAACGCACTGACCCAGCAGCAGAGCGGTATCGCGACCAGCAGCATCCAGAGCAGTAGCCATTTGACCACGCTCAACAGCCTGGGCATCGTGGTGAATCTGCAACCCTTGCTGGAACTGCGCACGCGTTATCTGGAAGCCAGGGCAGAAGCCGCCGTGCAGGCAGCGGCTGTGGAAACCAGCACGCAGGAATATGAACGCCTCAAATTGCTGAATCAGGATGAGCGCAATGTGTCCGAACGCGCGGTGGCATTGGCACGTTCAGCACTAAAGAGTGAACAGGCGCGTCAGCTAGCGGCTGAGCGTACTGCACTTAATCTGCGCGACAGCATGCGCCAGCAATGGGGTGAACGTCTCGCCAGCGCGGCCACTCAGGGCACGCCGGACAGCTTTTTACGCCGCCTGCTTGAACATCAGGATGCCTTGATCCAGGTCACCCTGCCCTATGAAGCGCCTGCGCCCCAACTGCGCAGCACCATCAGCGTCAGCCCGACCAGCGCACCCAACCGCAGCCTGAGTGCTGAATTCGTCTCCCCGGCCGCCGTGATCGACACCGGCATGCCAGGCAAGACCTATTACTACCGCACGGCGGCGCAAGAGCTGCGCGCCGGCATGCGCGTCACGGTGCGTATGCAGCAACAAAATGCTCAGCTTAGCGGTGTTGTCGTGCCACATGCCGCCGTGGTCTGGTATGGCGGCAAGGCCTGGGTCTACAAGCAAGAGAGCGCCGAGCGTTTCGTGCGCGTGCTCATCGACACCGATGCACAGGCCAGCGATGGCTGGTTCGTCAGCGATGGCCTGCAGGCAGGCGACAGACTGGTCACCAGTGGCGTGCAGTTGCTGCTGTCCGAAGAGTTCAAATATCAGATCAAGAACGAGAATGAAGACTGACATGAGCCTGTCATTCCAGCCTAGGCCCGTACACCTGCAGTCGCGCCATGATCGCCTAGACAGCGTAAAGGCCAGCCGCTCATGATGTCAGCGCTGGTCCGCTTCTCCATTCGCTTCAGTGGCGTGATCATCGCGCTCGCCAGCCTGCTGGTGCTGTATGGCATCTTCACGCTGAGTCGCAGCAATCTGGATGTGTTCCCGGAGTTCTCGCCCACCCAGGTGGTTATCCAGAGCGAGTCGGTGGGCCTGTCCGCCGAACTGGTGGAATCACTGGTCACGCAGCCCATCGAGAACAGCATCGCAGGCACCGTGGGCATCGCCAGCATGCGTTCGCAATCCATCCCCGGCCTGTCCATCGTGACCATCATCTTCGATGAACATACCGATGTGTACCGCAACCGCCAGGTCATCGCCGAACGCCTGGCCACGCTGAGCAACCGCCTGCCACGCGGCATCACCCCCAACATCACCCCGCTCACCTCCTCTGCCAGCACGGTGCTGGGCATAGGCCTGACCTCGGACAAACGCAGCCTGATGGAACTGCGCACCCTGGTGGACTGGACGGTGCGCCCGCACCTGCTGGCCATTCCCGGCGTGGCTGATGTCAATGTGTTCGGTGGTCAGGTCCGGCAATACCAGATACAGGTGGAACCGGACAAGCTGGTGCATTATGGTTTGTCACTGCAGCAAGTGACGGATGCCGCCGCAAAAGCCACCGGGGTGCGCGGCAACGGCTATATCGAGAACAGCAACCAGCGCATCGTCATCAACAGCGAAGGCCAGGCGCTCACGCCCGAACAACTGGCACAGACCACCTTGTTGCAACGCAATGGTCAGACCATACGCCTGGGGGATGTGGGACGTGTGGTCGAAGGCGCGGCACCATCCATCAGCGCAGCCGCCATCGACGGCAAATCCGGCATCTACCTCTCCATACAGAGTCAGCTAGGCGCCAACACCTATGCGGTAACCAAAGCCATCGAGAAATCCCTGCAGGCACTGAAACCCTCGCTGGAAGCAGAGCAGGTAAAACTGCATGAAGGGCTGTTCCGGCCATCGAATTTCATCGAGACCGCGATCGAAGGTGTGCGTACCGACATCATCATCGGCTCGATACTGGTCATCGCCGTGCTGTTCCTGTTCCTGTTCAATGCACGTACCGCCTTCATCTCGGCCACCGCCATCCCCTTGTCCCTGCTATCGGCGATCGTGATCCTGCATCATTTCAATATCGGATTGAATATCATGGTATTGGGTGGCCTTGCTATCGCACTGGGTGAAGTGGTGGACGACGCCATCATCGACACCGAGAACATCTTCCGCCGCTTACGCGAAAACCGTCTGTTGGAAAATCCACGCAGCATCTTCCAGGTGGTCTACACCGCTTCCATGGAAGTGCGCAGCTCCGTCGTGTATGCCACCATCATCGTGGCGCTGGTGTTCGTGCCACTACTGACACTGGGTGGCGTGGCCGGCAAGCTGTTCACGCCGCTCGGTCTTGCCTACATCGCCGCCATCCTGGCTTCGCTGGTGGTCGCACTGACACTGACGCCGGCCTTGTGCTATCTGATGCTGGGCAAGGCCAGACTGGACAGCGAGGATTCCCCGGTGATCCGCAGCATCAAGCAGCGCTATGTGTCCCTGCTACGCCGCATTGAACACCGTTACCGGCTCACCATAGGCCTGTCCGTGGTGTTCATTGCAGTAGGCTTGAGCATCCTGATCCTGTTCAAAAGCCAATTCATCCCCAACCTGCATGAAGGCCATTACATCATGCACATGACCACGGTACCGGGCACCTCGGAGCAGGAGTCGCTACGCATAGGCAAGCAAATACAAGAAATGCTCAGCAAGATCGAAGGCATACGTTCCATCGTGCAGTGGGTAGGTCGTGCTGAGAACGGGGCAGATACCTTTGGCACCCATTACAGTGAATTCGAGATCGAAATGGGTCCGATTTCTGGCGAAGAACAACGCCGTGTTCTGGAAGAGATCCGTGAAACACTGGCCGGCCAGGATCTGGATGATGATGGCGATGAGCTCGAACCCAGTGCTGAAAACATCGCCGACGGCAGCTCACCCGGCACAATCCAGCGCGCGCCCATTCCCGGCGTGACATTTGCCATCAATACTTTTTTGACGGAGCGTATCGAAGAGACCATCTCCGGTTATGCCGCCGCCGTGGTCATCAACATCTACGGCCTGAATCTGGATGCACTGGACCGCGATGCGCAGGCCGTGGCGGCTGCCCTGGCCAGCGTGCCAGGCGCCACCGATGTGACCGTGCAATCGCCGCCAGGCAGTCCGCAGCTGGTGATACGCCTGCGCAACGAAAAATTGCTGCAATGGGGGCTGCAAGCGGTGGATGTGCTGGAAACCATACGTGTGGCTTACCAGAGCGTGCCGGTCACCCAGGTCTATCAGGGCAACAAGGTCATCGGTGTGAGCGTGGTGCTGGCGCCAGAAGCGCGCCAGCATATCCTGCAGGTGGCAGAACTGCCCTTGCTGACGCCGGACGGGCGCTTGCTGCGTCTGCAGGATGTCGCCGACATCCGTCAGGAGAACGGCCGTTCCAAGATCCTGCATTCCGGCGCCAAACGCATCCAGACCGTGACGGCCAACATCCATGAGCGCGACCTCAGCGCCTTCAGCAAAGACCTGCGCGAACGCATCAATCAGGACGTGCGCATCAGCCCCGGCAACTATCTGGAATTCACCGGGGCAGCAGAAGCGCAATCTCAGGCCCGTGAAGACCTGATCGTGCATTCCATTTTTGCAGCAGCCGGCATCTTCCTGATGCTGTACATCGCGTTCGGACGTCTGCGTAACCTGCTGCTGACCTTCGCCAACCTGCCATTCGCGCTGATCGGTGGGGTGCTGGCGGTGATGTTGACCGGCGGCTGGGTATCATTGGGCTCGCTGGTCGGCTTTGTCACCCTGTTCGGCATCACGCTGCGCAACTCCATCATGCTGGTCTCGCATTTTCAGCATCTGGTCGACCATGAAGGTTGCGTATGGGGTCTGGAAACGGCGATACGTGGCGCCAGCGAACGCCTGCCTTCCATCCTGATGACGGCACTGGTCACCGCGCTGGGATTGCTGCCGCTGGCGGCTGGCAGCGGACAGCCGGGCCGCGAGATCGAAGGCCCCATGGCCACCATCATCGTCGGTGGCCTGGTCACCTCCACGATTCTTAACTTACTGATATTACCGACCATCATGCTGCATTTCGGCAGATTCACACGCAGGCAACAAGATTGACCCATGGCATTTGATTACTCGCATTACCAGCCGCCAGCCGGCTTGCTCGCTGAACGTGTCATCCTGATCACTGGCGCAGGCCAAGGCCTGGGTGCAGAAGTTGCCAAACATTGTGCCGCCTATGGCGCCACGGTGATCCTGCTGGGCCGCAAGAGTCGCATGCTGGAAGCGGTCTACGACGACATCGTAGCGGCCGGGCACGCAGAACCCCTGATCTTCCCCATGGACCTGGCCAAGGCGACTGAGCAGGACTACCTCAACCTGGCCGAAGGCCTTTATCAGCAACTGGGTCGTCTGGATGGCATCCTGCACAATGCAGCGCAGTTCGACACCCTCACACCGCTGCAGCGCGAGACCCAGCAAGGCATGGAACAGATGCTGCGCGTCAATCTCACCGCCCCCTTTGCACTCACCAAGGCCTGCCTGCCACTGCTGCAACGTGCCACGGATGCCAGCGTAGTGTATACCGCGAGCAGCGCTGCAGAAACGCCAGGCGCCTACTGGGGTAGCCACGCCGTCAGCAAACATGCTGCGCACTTCATGTGGCAGTTGTGGGCGCAAGAGTTGGAAAATCAGCCGCAACTGCGCTTCAACACCCTGATCCCCGGCCCGGTACAATCACCGCAACGCAGGCGTTCCCATCCGGGTGAAAAGCATGCAGCCCTGCCAGCAGCATCGGCTTTGCTGCCTCTATATCTGTATCTGCTGGGCCCTGACAGCGCAGGTGTCTCGGGGCAAACTTTTCATGGCCAGGCTGCAAGCTGACGGCGACCACGTCGCTAGGTTTGGGTTATCATGGACTGGCCAGCAAAACGAAGGAGGAGAATCACATTGAAAAAATGGCTCACATTAACCATGCTGCTGAGCAGCTGTCTGCTGTGTGCACAAGCGCATGCAGCGACCAAGATAGGCTATATCCAGCTGGTCAAGATCATGCAATCGCCACAAGCAGATGAAAGCGGCAAACTGCTGCTCAAGGAATTCTCTGGTCGCCAGGCAGCCCTCGAAAAGCTCAAGAAGGAGATCGACGCCAAAGAAGCCGCGCTCAGTAAAGAAAGCGCCAAACTGGCCAAAGCCGACTTCGACAAGCGTACCGAAGCACTCAACAACCAGAAGGTGGATTACAACCGCAAACAACGCGAGCTGGCGGAAGATTTCGAACTGCGCAAAGAGCAGGAACGCAACAAGTTGCAGGACCGCGTCAACAAGGCCGTGGAAAGCATCGCCAAGGCGGAAGGTTATGATCTGGTGCTGTATGGCACCGCCGCTTATGTAGGCAAAAAGGGTGTGGATATCACCGACAAGGCACTGAAAGCCCTGCCCAAGTAGCTCCTACCCACCCTTGCAATATCAGTCAGCTAGCACAACACCTGTTGCTGGCATAAAAAAACGGCCACATCAGTGGCCGTTTTTCATTCGTCTGCCGGGTGCTGTCGCTTACAGCTTGGCATTCGCCGCACGCTTGCGCTCATGTTCCAGCAGATAGCGCTTGCGGATACGGATGTTCTTGGGCGTGATCTCGACCAGCTCGTCGTCGTCGATGAATTCCACTGCCGATTCCAGCGTGAGCTGCACGGCTGGCACCAGACGCACTGCTTCATCGGTACCCGAAGCTCGCACGTTGGTCAGCTGCTTGCCCTTGATCGGGTTGACGATCAGATCGTTGTCACGGCTATGGATGCCGATCACCATGCCTTCGTACAGCTTGTCGCCAGGCACGGAGAACATGCGGCCACGGTCCTGCAGCTTCCACAGCGCATAAGCCACCGCCTCGCCCTGCTCGGACGAGATCAGCACGCCGTTGCGACGGCCAGGCATGTCCGCCTTGACCGGGGCATATTCATCAAAGATATGTGCCATCAGGCCGGTACCACGGGTCATGGTCAGGAACTCGCTCTGGAAACCGATCAGGCCACGCGCCGGGATCTTGTATTCCAGGCGGGTACGGCCGTTACCATCGGATTCCATGTTCTGCAGCTCGCCACGACGACGACCCAGCTCTTCCATGGCCGCGCCCTGGCAGTCATCTTCCAGGTCCACGGTCAGGATCTCGTACGGCTCGCAACGCTCGCCGTCGATCTCGCGGTACACCACACGCGGCTTGCCGACGGCGATCTCGAAACCTTCACGGCGCATGTTTTCCAGCAGGATGGTCAGGTGCAACTCACCACGACCGGAAACACGGAACACGTCCGCATCACCGGTGTCTTCGACACGCAGCGCCACGTTGGTCAGCAGCTCTTTGGTCAGGCGGTCACGGATCTGACGGCTGGTCACGAACTTGCCTTCGGTGCCGGCCAGCGGCGAGGTGTTGACCATGAAGTCCATGGTCAGGGTCGGTTCATCCACGCCCATCACTGGCAGACCGACCGGATTTTCACGGTCTGCGATGGTCACGCCGATACCGATCTCGTCGATACCCGAGATAATCACGATATCACCCGCTTCGGCTTGTTCTACTGCGACTCGCTCTAGGCCACGGAAACCCAGCACCTGGTTGATACGGCCTTGTGCGACTTGCTTTTCACCGTGCATGACCACCACAGCTTGGCCTGGCTTGATGCGGCCATTGCGGATGCGGCCTACGCCCAGACGGCCGGTGTAGCTGGAGTAATCCAGCGCAGACAGTTGCAGCTGCAGGGCTGCTTCAGGATCACCAACCGGTGGCTCTACATGTTTCAGTACCGTTTCGAACAGCGGACGCATGGTCTCGGAGGGCTTGTTCATGTCCAGTGTGGCGTAACCGTTCAATGCCGAGGCATACACCACCGGGAAATCCAGCTGGTCATCGGTGGCACCCAGGTTGGCGAACAGATCGAAGGTCTGGTTGATGACCCAATCGGTACGTGCACCGGGACGATCCACCTTGTTGATCACCACGATAGGCTTGAGGCCCAATGCCAGTGCTTTCTTGGTCACGAAACGCGTTTGCGGCATCGGACCTTCCACGGCGTCAACCAGCAGCAACACGCCATCGACCATGCCCAGTACGCGTTCGACTTCACCACCGAAGTCCGCGTGACCTGGGGTGTCAACGATATTGATGTGGGTACCATCGAAATTCACTGCCGTGTTCTTGGCCAGAATGGTGATACCGCGTTCTCTTTCCAGATCGTTGGAGTCCATCACACGCTCGGTGACGGCCTGGTGAGAGGCGAAGGTGCCAGCTTGTTGCAGCAGCTTGTCCACCATGGTGGTTTTGCCGTGGTCAACGTGGGCGATGATGGCGATATTGCGAAGATTGCGGGACATGAGTGGCAGTTTCAGTTCATTGAAAGGGCGCGATTCTAACACATAAGTGCTTCTACAATTTCGACAAATGCTTTGACAATCTGCGGCATCTGCGTATACTGCGAGCCTGATTTGGTGATAGCCGCCGTGGCTATGCATCAATGAATCATCGCCCTAGCCTTCTTAAGCCTGTTGCAGTTTTTGGCTTTCTTGCATTGTTCTTGTGCATTTTACTGGTTAGTGGCTATGCCCGTGCGCCGGTAAATCTGCATACTCAAACCCATGAGTATTCTGCGCTTCGTGTGTCTATCACGCGACTGCGTCTGCTTGCGCCCTTTATAGCTTTATCATTTTAGGGAATCTCTGTGTCTGTTGAACAAGTTAGCACCACCTTTGCCTCGCTGAACCTGCATCCATCCATCCTGCGCGCTGTCGAGGAATCAGGTTACACCACCGCAACCCCAATCCAGGCGCAAGCCATTCCAGAAATCATGGCGGGCCATGATCTGATGGCTTCGGCCCAGACCGGCACCGGCAAGACTGCCGCCTTTGCACTGCCAGCCCTCAACCTGCTGGCCACCCCACACCCTTCCAAGAGCCGCGGCCCACGTATTCTGGTACTGGTACCAACGCGTGAACTGGCCGCTCAAGTCAACGAAGCCGCACGTAAATACGGCAAGCACATCCGCGCCCGTTGCGTCAGCATCGTCGGCGGCATGCCTTACCCGCTGCAGAACAAGCTGCTGTCGCAACCGCTGGATATCCTGGTGGCAACACCAGGCCGTCTGCTGGACCACATGGAACGCGGCCGTATCGACCTGTCGCGTCTGCAAATGCTGATCCTGGATGA
The DNA here is from genome assembly GCF_005502435.1 of Methylobacillus flagellatus. Classification (GTDB taxonomy): domain Bacteria; phylum Pseudomonadota; class Gammaproteobacteria; order Burkholderiales; family Methylophilaceae; genus Pseudomethylobacillus; species Pseudomethylobacillus flagellatus_A. The sequence continues at coordinate 176,260 of NZ_SCOU01000001.1, read as the reverse complement.
AGCAGACCGCATGCTGGACATGGGCTTCATGCCCGATGTAGAGCGCATCTGCAACCAGTTGACTGCAGAACGTCAGACCCTGCTGTTCTCGGCCACGCTGGACGGCAACATCGGCACCATCGCCCGCCAGATCCTGCGCAACCCCAAGACCATCCAGGTTGCCGCACAAAAGGAAAAGCACGCCAACATCGAACAACGTCTGCACTTCGTTGACGACATGGGGCACAAGAACAAACTGCTTGAGCATCTGCTGATCGACCCTGAAGTCAATCAAGCCATCGTGTTCACCTCCACCAAGCGTCATGCCGACCTGCTGGCAGAAGACCTGTATGCTGCCGGTCACAAGACCGCCGCACTGCATGGCGACATGACCCAGGGCGCACGCAACCGTACGCTCACCAAGCTGCGTCATGGCGACGTCAAGGTACTGGTAGCCACCGATGTCGCAGCACGCGGCATCGATGTGCACGGCATCACCCATGTCATCAATTACGATCTGCCCAAGTTCGCGGAAGACTATGTACACCGTATCGGTCGTACCGGTCGCGCCAACAACACTGGCGTGGCGATCTCGTTCGCTTCGCATGCAGACCGTTACCAGGTTCGCAAGATCGAACAGTTCACCGGCCAACGCCTGGAGCCATCGGTCATCCCCGGCATGGAACCCAAGCGTGCTGCACCGCGTACCGACCGTCCGGCTGGTCCACGCGGCAAGCCAGGCTTCAAGCCACGTCACGACGCACCTCGTCATGATGCCGGCAAGCCAGAGGCCAAGCGCAGCTTTGCTGACCGCCAACCCGCCAACAAGGGTAACGGCAACGGCAATGGTGACCGTTTTGCCAAGCGCACCGACAATGACCGTGGCAATCGTCGTCCACGTACTTTCGCTTGATGATGAGCAGCGCCGAGCACAGTAGTTTTGACAGCCTCGGACTGGCAGCGCCTCTGTTACAGGCGCTGACTGAAAGCGGCTATACCAAACCCACACCGGTACAGGCTCAGGCCATCCCGGTGGTGCTGGCAGGTCACGACCTGATGGCAGGTGCGCAAACCGGTACCGGCAAGACCGCCGCGTTTGCGTTGCCTGTGTTGCAGAAACTGCTGCCCCTTGCGAGCAGCAGTGCTTCGCCTGCGCGCCATCCTATCCGTGCCCTGATCCTGACGCCCACCCGCGAACTGGCCATTCAGGTCGAAGAAAGCGTCAAGGCCTACGCCAAACACACGCCCTTGCGTTCTCTGGTGGTGTTCGGTGGCGTGGATATCCGCACGCAGACGCCATCCCTGATGAAGGGTGTGGAGGTGCTGGTAGCAACGCCGGGCCGACTGCTGGATCACGTGGAGCAGCGTACGCTGCAGCTGGGTCAAGTACAGATATTGGTACTGGATGAAGCCGACCGCATGCTGGATATGGGCTTCATGCCCGATCTGAAACGCATTCTGGCCTTGCTGCCGAAAAAACGTCAGAACCTGATGTTCTCGGCCACGTTCTCCAACGACATCAAGAAGCTGTCTGAAGATTTTCTGACCAATCCGCAGCTCATCGAAGTCGCGCGCAGCAATGCCACGGCGGAGAATGTGACGCAAAAAGTCTATATGGTGGCGCAAGCCGAGAAGCATCTGTTGCTGTCGCAACTGCTGCAAGGGGCCGATGCCAAGCAAGTGATCGTGTTCACCAAGACCAAGCTCACTGCCAGCAAGCTGGCGCGCCAGCTGCAGCGTGATGGCATCAGTGCCGATGCGATCCACGGTGACAAGAGCCAGAAAGAACGTATCGATGCACTGGATGCGTTCAAGCAGGGCAAGGTCGCCGTGCTGGTCGCCACCGATGTGGCGGCACGCGGTCTGGATATCGATCAACTGCCCATGGTGATCAACTACGAGATCCCCAGTGCGCCTGAGGATTATGTGCACCGTATCGGCAGAACCGGCCGCGCCGGGGCTTCCGGCACGGCCATCTCGCTGGTGTCGCCTGAGGAAGAGAAGTACCTGAAGGAGATCGAGAAGCTGATCAAGCGCGAGATCACCAAGGAACAGGCTCAGCCTGTGGTAGCAGCGCGTCCGGCACGTTCAACAGGCCGTGATTCAAGCTCACGCGATGAAGAACCGCGTCGCACGCCGGCACGCAGCACACGCAAACCCAGCAGTGACCCCTGGTTCGATCAGCCGTATCAGCCTGCCGCTGATGCGCCACAACCTGAACCACGGCAGCGCAGCAGCAAGCCCAAACGCGAACTAGCTGCGCTATTGGGTGGCTTGACTCGCTAATGGGCGGCTTGACCCGTTAGCAGGTGACTTGACTGGCTGATTGGCCCCGTTAGTTAGCTGAGCGGCCCGTTAATTTATAGCTGGCTTGAACCGCCAGGCATTCAGCAACCTGTGTGGCAACCCTGCCGCACAGGCTGTCTGTGCCAGTTCTATCATTTATCGTTGCGGGCTAACGTCTTCATGCGCATCAAAGCGCGCATGGATAGCCCTATCAGCCCGGCCGGTTTCGCATGAAATCGGCCACTCCCCACAAGGCTTCGGCCAGTTTCAGCATCACCGCCTCTTCCACCCCGATGCGCTGCATCGCACTCACCATGCAATATATCCATTGGTCACGCTCGGATTCGCCTATGGAAAACGGCAGATGCCGCCTGCGTAAAAACGGATGGCCATAGCGTTCGATATAGAGTTGCGGCCCACCACTCCAGCCGGTCAGGAACATGAACAGCTTTTCACGTGAACCAGTGAGGTCCGCCGGATGCATGGCACGCACACCAGCTGCACGCGGATCCGCATCCATGATGTCGTAAAAAGCCTCAACCAACTGACGCACCACTTCCGTACCGCCCAACAGGGTATGGAAGCTAGCCTGACTGCTGCCAGGCTCCCCGACGTTATCCAGCATCAGGCGTCATCGCTGACGGGTTTGACGAGGCTGGCTGCCAGTGTGGCGCGCTCACGTGCCTCGTCGATGTCCGCGCCGGTCGCCAGCGCTACGCCCATGCGGCGACGTGCGAATGACTCCGGCTTGCCGAACAGGCGAATATCCGAGGCTGGCACGGCCAGTGCCGCGGCGATGCCCTCGTAGCGCAGTTGCTTGCTATCTGCGCCACCATAGATGACGGCACTGGCTGCAGGGTCACGCAGACTGACATCCACCGGCAGGCCGAGGATGGCACGCGCATGCAGATCGAATTCACTGAAGCGCTGGCTGGCCATGGTGACCATGCCGGTATCATGTGGACGCGGGCTCACTTCCGAGAACCATACATCCTCGCCCTTGATGAACAATTCCACCCCGAACAGCCCTAGGCCACCCAGGCTATCCGTGACCGCCTTGGCGATATGCTGCGAACGCTCAAGCGCCAGTGGCAGCATGGGCTGCGGTTGCCAGCTCTCCACGTAGTCACCCTTGACCTGACGGTGGCCGATAGGCGCACAGAACCAGGTTTCGATCACGCCATCGGCATTACGGGCACGCACCGTGAGCAAGGTGATCTCATAATCGAAATCGATCTGCCCTTCCACAATCACGCGGCCCTGATTGACGCGGCCGCCTGTGGCGGCATAGTCCCAGGCAGTAGCGACTTCATCCGCGCTGGTGATGCGCGACTGGCCTTTGCCGGACGATGACATGGTGGGTTTGATGAAACAGGGATAGCCTATGCCAGCATCGATGGCAGCCTGCAACTCAGCCAGACTGCCGGCAAAGGCATACGGTGAGGTGGCCAGACCCAGCGTCTCGGCGGCCAGGCGACGTATGCCTTCACGGTTCATGGTCAGCTGCACTGCCTTGACGGTGGGGATCACCGTGGCCAGTCCTTGCTGTTCGATATCGGCCAGCACTGCGGTATTGAGCGCTTCGATCTCGGGCACGATCAGATGTGGACGTTCCTGCTCGACGAGCTGCCGCAAGGCCACCGCGTCAGTCATGTCGATGACATGGGCACGGTGGGCGACCTGGTGACCAGGGGCGTTGGCATAACGGTCTACGGCAATGACTTCGACACCCAGGCGCTGCAAGGCAATGATGACTTCCTTGCCCAGCTCGCCGCTGCCGAGCAGCATGACGCGGGTGGCGTTTTTACTAAGGGGGGTACCAATGGACATGAGCTGCTCCGGAACGCGAATTGCCGGAGATGATAGCATGATGAGGCGCTGGCTTTAGCTGCTGATGCCGTGCTTTTCCATGCGGTAGCGCATCGCCATGCGGGTGATACCGAGCTTGCGCGCCGCCTCCGAGACATTGCCATTCACCTGGCGCAAAGCACTCTCGATCAGCATACGTTCCGCAGCGTCCAGCGTCACATCGGCCACAGTGGCAGGAGCGCTGGCTTCTGCATGATTGCTGGCGGTGTTCACCAGCGCCAGATCTTCGGCGGTGAGGGCATCACCACGACACAGCAGCACGGCGCGGCTGATCTGGTGTCGCAGTTCGCGCACATTGCCGGGCCAACGGTAGTGTTTGAGCATCTCGATGGCATCGGCGGTGAAGATGCGGCGTGGCAAGCCATAACGACGTTCGGTCTGCGCAGTGAAGTGCTGTGCCAGGATCAGCATATCATCTGCACGCTCACGCAAGGGCGGCATCATCATGGTCAACACATTCAGCCGGTAATACAGGTCAGAACGGAAACGCCCTTCCTGCACCATCTGATGCAGGTCACGGTTGGTTGCCGCGATGAAGCGCGCGGCCACCGGACGTTCACGTGTGGAGCCTACACGCCGCACCATGCGGCGCTCCAGCACATTGAGCAACTTGGCCTGCAAGGGCAAGGGCAGTTCGCCGATCTCGTCCAGGAACAAAGTGCCGTCCTCGGCCGCCTCGATCAGCCCGGCGCGCGAACCTTGCGCACTGGTAAAAGCACCCTTCTCATGCCCGAACAGTTCGCTCTCGATCAGCTCGCCGGGCAGTGATGCACAATCCACATGCACGAAGGGCTTGTCACTGCGACTGCAGGAAAGATGCAGCAGACGGGCCGCCACATCCTTGCCGGTGCCGGTCTCGCCATTGATGAGCACGGTAGGCGGCGTCGCATCCGCCATAGCGCCCAGTTGCGCGATGCGCTCGATCTGCATGCGCACACTGCGCATGGCCGGACTGTCGCCTATCAGCTCCACGCCTTCGGCAGCATGCGCATTGCGCTGCTTGGCAAAATCCACATGATGCTTGAGCTTGGTGGAGTTGGCCGCTTTCTCGATGACCAGCAGCAATTCTTCCAGATCGACCGGTTTCTTGAGGTAATCGATCGCGCCCATTTTCATGGCGTTGACGGCATCATTGACTTCGCCATAAGCCGTCATCACGATCACGGGCATATTCTTGGCCACGAATTCGTTGAGCAGGTCCAAGCCGTTGCCATCCGGCAAGCGCATGTCCAGCAACACGATATCGGGGACGAACTGCCGCGCCAATGCCCGACCATCGGCGATGGTCGCCGCGTGTTCGCACACACAACCGGCTTTCTGCAAGCGTTTGACCACCGCACGCGCGAACAGGGTCTCGTCCTCGACCAGCAGGACCTGAGTGCTACGCAGGGTCGTTGTGGAGGACCCGTTTTCCATCAAATCACCTGCGAGCATAATCAGTCAGTCAACTCCTGTTGGTTTATTTACTACTGGCAGCTGTATTGCTGTTCCTGCCACCAAACTCATAACGCACACCGATCCAGGCAGCACGTGGCGCACCCGGTGCCACCAGCGAAGAACGGTCATCTTCACCACCCTGGTATTGCCCAGCCGCGTTGAAGAAGGTCTCACCCAGCAAGGCGCCAGTGAAATATTCGCGATCGAAGATATTGTTGATGCGGGCAAAGGCCTGCCAGCCGCTGTTACCAAAGCGATAACGAGTATCAAGATTGACGATGGTATAGCCTGCGATCTTGGCGCCAGAGCTGTTGTCACTGTTGTTTTCATTGCCACGCGCGAACTGGTCTGCAAAAGCCAGTACATTGCCGCCTATCGACCAGTTCGGGGTGGCTTGCCATTGGCCGCGCAACTTGAACTGATGACGCGGGATACCCGGAATGTTATTGCCTTTTCTAACTTGGATAGTGTCGCCTTCTCCATCGCCATCAGTATCCACAGCACTGCTGTTGACTTCATTGGCAATGGCAAAATCGGTTTCATAAGTAGCTTTGATATAGCTGTAACCAGCAAACCAGCGGAAGCGGCCCACATCACCGTTGAAGCCCATATCCAAGCCCATGCGTCGAGTCTTGCCTACATTGTCAAAGAAACCCGCCCCTGTAGAGTTCGCAGCGATGAACTGGATATCATCGGTGTTCTGAGTGCGGTAGAGACTGGCGCTATAGCCCATGCTGGAGTTGAATTTACCACGCACACCCGTCTCAAAAGTCTTGGACACCACTTGACTCAATGGTGGGTCACCCGCCAAAGCGTTAGGCAACTTACAGGGCTGATTCGGATTGGCACAACCCAATTCGATCGAGGTTGGCGCACGGCTGCCCTCGTTGTAGTTGGCATAGATGGATGTCGTGTTATTCGGCGTGATAGCCAGCCCGATGGACGGATTGAAGCGACCGAAGGTGTGATTGCCAGTCAGGGAGTCATTCAGGGTCGGGTCCGGATCCGGGATCGGGTTGATACGGTCACGGTTCTGCACGCTGGTGTAGTTGTAACGACCGGACATGGTCAGGTGCAACAGTTCGTTGATCGAGAAGGTATCCGTTGCGAAGATGCTCCAGGTACGGTTCACCCCACGCAGATCGACCACGTTCTCATCACCGAATACACTCACACCATTCACACCACGGCTGGGGCTCAGTAAGCCGAACTCGGTACTCTGCTCGAAATCAGTACGGCTGCGGTCGTAACCCATGCCCACCACGAACTGGTTGTTGCGGCCGAACACATCTTGGTTGAAAGTGAATTGACCAGTCGTGCCATAACCAGTACGTCTTGATTTGCTGCGGTTGAGTGCGCCACTACACACCGCCTCAGCCGTATCTTCATCCGCACCGCCCACGCACTGACTCATGATGAAGGCGTTGCGCTGGTTGACATCATTGATATCGCCCACAAAACCCAGCCCGGCGAAGGCGTCGGTATCGATATCATCGTTGCCATCACCATTCAGCGTGTTGGTACGTACGTTACGGTAGTAGGCGTTACCGCTCCACATCACCGTATCGCTCAACCAATGACTACCGTTCAGGGTCACGAAACCCATCTTGTTCTCGGTCTGGTCTGGCTTGGTGTTGATGCTGTCGTAGCCCTGCGCACGCAGGAATTCGCGTTGCACCAAGCCGTTACCGATCAGGTTGTTGTCTGCCAGCGCCACGGTCAGGTTCAGATCCGTGGTCTCGTTCTGCCAGCCCAGCTGACCGAACAACTGCTTCACTTCGGAAGGTGAGCCATCACGCCAGCCATCTTCATCAAAGTAATTACCGGAAATGAAGTAATCAAGGCCGTTGGCTTCCTTGCCACCATATTCGAACTGGCTATGACGGCGCCCCCAGGAGCCACCAGAAAACTCGATCGCACCACCGCGGTGGGTGGCACCGCGCTTAGTTTGCATGGAGATAGCGCCGCCCAAGGTATTCAGGCCGAACAGCGGGTTGGAACCCGGCACCAGCTGCATGCCCGCCAGTGCGTTCATGGGGACCAGGTCCCAACTCACTACATCACCGAATGGTTCGTTGATACGCACACCGTCCATGAACACCGACAGGCCTTGCGGCGTGCCTAGCAATGGTGAGGCGGAGAAGCCACGGAAATTCACATCAGGCTGGAACGGGTTGTTCTGGGTGTCGTTGACGTTCACGCCCACCATGTTCTGCATCATGTAGTCAGCGATGGTGAGGCTTTGCTGGCGTTCCAGCTCTTCGCCTTTCACCACTTGCACGTTGGCAGGGATCTTGTCGATGGCGATGCCTATGCCTGGCAGTGGTGTGGTGCTGATCACTTCCACCTTATCCGTTTTGACTGTGGACTTATTCTTGGTGTCAGCAGCCTCTTCGGCCCAGGCCTGCGCACTCAGGGTGCTAGCTACCAACATCAGAATCAATTTACGCTGAAACCTTGTATTGCTGTGCATCATAATCTCCCCAGATTATTTGATTGATAGATTCAGCGTTCTACCTATCAAGTTCCATGCCATCGGGGAGCAGCCTGATTGTTTGTTTAACAATCAGTGACTAAGCATCGTTATGCACCAGTTTAACAGCGTTGATTGGCTGTATACAACCACAATATTGGCTGTTTACAGCCACCAGCAACCATCATTGACAACCAAACCCTGACTAGATCCGGCTTTATACGCTCTGCAGCAAGCGCCGTGGCGGCTGTTGCAAATCACTGCGCACACCGAACCAGGCCGCCGCCGGCACCAGCAACGCAGCCAGTACCAACAAGGAGAGGCTGAAGCGCGGATTGAACGCATAGACGATACCCAGCACTTCCACACTCACATAATAAGCCAGCAGATTGGCGACCAGTACCGCGACCAGCGCTGCCAGCAGGCCGATCACGGCGAACTCGGTGAACACCGCCTGGTACAGCTGGCGCGAACGCGCACCCAGCACGCGCAGCAAGGTCATTTCGCGTGTACGCTCGGCACGGGTGGCAGCCAGCGCGGCATACAGCACCGCGATACCCGCCAGCAGGCTGAAGGCAAACACATACTCCACTGCATGCGTCATGCGCGCCATCACGCCTCGCACCTGCTGCATGATGGCGGCGATGTCCAGTACGGTCAGGTTAGGCATGGCTTTGACCAATGAGTTGATCAGCGTGTCATTGCCTATGGGCAAATGGAAACTGCTGATATAGCTGGCATCGAAGCCATCCAGCACGCCAGGCGGCGTCACGGCGAAGAAGTTGGCACGCATGCTGTCCCATTCCACTTTGCGTATGCTGGAAACCGTAAGTTCCAGCGGGCTGCCAGCGATGTCATAGCGCAATCTGTCCCCCACTTTCAATCCCAGCGCCGTCGCCAGGTCCTGCTCCAGTGACACCAGCGGCTGACCGTGCTGCGACGCGGTCCACCAGCGCCCTTGCAACAGCTGGTTATCGGCCTGCATATCTGCCGCCCAGGACAAATTGAACTCGCGCTCGGCCAGTCGGCGCGCCCTGTCGTCGGTGTAATTGTCTACCAGCACCGGATCGCCGTTCACCGCCGTCAAGCGGCCACGCACCATAGGGAACAGCTGTGTGTCATGCAGACCGGCCTCTTGCAGACGCTGCTGGATGGCATCAAGCTGGTCAGGCTGGATGTTGATCATGAAGCGGTTGGGTGCATCGGCGGGTAGCGATTGCTGCCAGTTATTGAGTAGGTCGCTGCGTATCAGTGCCAGTAGCAGCAAGGCCATCAAGCCCAGGCTGAGTGCACTGACCTGCGCGGCAGCCAGCCAGGGGCGACGGCGCAAACCGGCTAGACCCAGCCGCCAGCCACTATGCGAGCCCGGCAGTCGCTGCAACATGCTGCTCCCCAGCCGTGCCAGCCCCATGGTCACCAGCAGCAGGCCGCATAAAGCCACCAGCATGGCGCCGCCCAGCTTCCAGTCACCGGATTGCCACAGCAATAGCAGCGCCATCACCAGCAAGGCTGGCAGCAAGGAGAAGCGCTGCAACCAGCGGCTCCCCTCGGTGGGGCTATGTTCAAGGTCACGACGCAGGATACGCAGTGCCGGCACCTGTGCCAGGCGCAGCAACTGCGGCCACAGTACGGCCAGCAGGATCAGCAATCCGGCCAGACAGCCCAGCAGCAATGGCGTCCAGGCAGCCGCTGGCAGTGCTTCCGCAAACAACCGGCCCGCCAGCATGGACAAACCAGACTGAGCAACATACCCGATCGCCGCGCCCAGCAAGGCGCCCAGCGCAGCGAGTAACAGCGCCTGATACAACAACACTTTCAACATCAGCGCCCGACTCGCCCCCAGGCAGCGCATCATGGCATAGCTGTCAAAGCTGTTCTGCACATAAGGCAAACTGGCCAGGTACATGGCCACCATGGCCAGCAATACGGCCACCATGGCGGCCAAGCCCAGGAACTGGCTGGATTTATCCAGTGCACTGCGCATCTCCGGCCGCGCCGTGCTCACATCCATAAGTTTTTCGCCGTCGCCTAGCCGTGCTTCAGCCCAGGCTTTGTAATCCGCCAGCGGGCCCGACGCTGCGGCCAGCAACAGCTGATAGCGTACACGGCTGCCGTACTGCACCAGCCCGGTCGCTTCTACATCGGCCAGATTCATCATCAGCCTGGGCGCATAGCTGAACATATCGCCGCCACGCGATGGCTCCTGTTGTAACAAAGCGGCCACCCGCAACTTCACTTCACCCAGTTGTAGATGATCGCCAACCGCCAGTGCCAGCAAGCCTGCCAGACGTGGCTCTAGCCAGACACTGCCGGGTTGCGGCACGCTGCGGGCGGCGATGCCGCTAGCTGCAGGCTCTGCCGCAATGGTGAGCTCACCCCGCAAAGGAAAGCTGTCACTCACCGCCTTGATCTCGGCAAGCTGGCTCTGCTCGCCATAGCTCACCATGCTGGGGAATTCCATAGTCTGCGCGGTGCGCAAGCGCTGCTGCTCAGCCGCCTCAACGAATTGCGCAGGCAACGGGTGATCCGCCTGCACCACCATATCACCACCCAGCAGCAAGCCGCCCTGACGCACCAGCGCGGAGGCGACACGGTCGGTGAACAGGCCGACCGTAGTGGTGGCCGCCACCGCCAGCACCAAGGCCAGGAACAGCACACGCACCTCGCCAGAGGCCCACAGGCTGCGCAGCTGACGCCAAGCCAGACCCAGCGCCAGCATCAGTGTCCGCTCCGGGCCAGCGTTTGTGTCACTTGCTGCAACTGACCGTCCTGCAGCGTCAATATGCGCTGGCAGCGACTGGCCAACGCCATGTCGTGGGTGACCAGGATCAAGGTGGTACCCGCCGCCTCGTTGAGCTGGAACAACAGATCGATGATGTGCTGGCCAGTGCTGGCATCAAGGTTGCCGGTAGGCTCGTCGGCGAACAGGATCTGCGGTTGTGGTGCGAAGGCGCGCGCGATCGCCACGCGCTGCTGTTCACCGCCAGACAGCTGCCGTGGGTAGTGACTGAGCCTGGCGGACAATCCCACTTGCGCCAGTGCTGCCTGCGCCAGCGCAGCTGCATCACGGCGACCAGTCAGCTGCAAAGGCAACATCACGTTCTCCAGGGCTGTCAGGGAAGGCAGCAGCTGGAACGACTGGAACACAAAGCCCATGCTGCGCCCACGCACTGCAGCGCGACCATCTTCATCCAGATCCACGATATCTTCACCCAGGATGCGCACTTTACCGGCACTGGGCAAGTCCAACCCGGCGAGCAACGCCAGCAGCGTGGATTTGCCGGAGCCGGAACGACCGATGATGGCAAGCCGTTCGCCTTGTTCTACACGGAGTTGCAAGCCGTTGAGGATGGTGAGGGTAGCGGTGCTGCTGCTAATATGTTTATCAAGTTCAAGGGCTTCAACAGCCGGAGGTTTGTGCATGACGTTCCAATTCAAAAACAGGTTCAAGCGCCTGCATCAGCGCGCCGCGTTATCGCTATCACGTGTGGTTCTGGTTTTATTGACTGCCATATTGGGATTTGGTGCCAGCGCCCATGCACAAACCGTGCTGGTGTTCGGTGACAGCTTGTCCGCCGCTTACCGCATGCCGGTAGAGCAAGGCTGGGTCGCCCTGCTGCAGCAACGCATCAAACAGCGGGGGTTCGCCCATCAAGTAGTGAATGCCAGTGTCAGCGGCGAAACCACACGTGGTGGCCTCACGCGCCTGCCCGCTGCACTGAAAGCCCATCAGCCCTCTACGGTGATCCTGGAACTGGGCGCCAACGACGGCCTGCGCGGTCTGCCCATGAAAGACATGGAAGACAATCTGCGCAGCATGATACGCAGCAGCCAGCAAGCCGGGGCGACGGTAGTGCTGGTCGGCATGCGCATCCCGCCCAATTACGGCTTACGCTACAGTCTGGATTTCATGCAGACTTACAGCAAGCTGGCCATGGAGTTCGGCCTGCCGCTGGTGCCGTTCATGCTGGAGGGCATCGCAGGTGACCGCGCACTCAATCAGGCAGATGGCATACATCCGAACGCACAGGCACAAGGCCTGATCCTGGAGCGCATCTGGCCGGTGCTTGAACCTCAGCTACGCAAGCAATCGCGCAAGGCAGCGCTTAAGTCCAGTCAGCCATCAACGCGCACAACGCCAGCGCACCACCACACCCGGCTCACTGGGCTGGGCTTGCCAATCCCAGGCCACACCGACGCCAGGCACTACCACCAGGCTATCTTCCGCATACAGCAGGGGTAGGCGCTGACGCTGCCAGGGCGGCAGTTCAATCTGCTGCAGCAGATATTTCAGTGTGCGTGTCGGGCGCGTCGCCACTGGCTTGAAGCGCTCGCCCCCCTGACGGAAACGGATAGCCAATATCTTGTCCTGCAGCAACTGCAGGCTCAGCCCTTCCCCGGTACGCCGCAGAAACTGCAAAGCACCACCGTCCGGCAAGGCCAGTTCCTCCTCACCATGCCAGCGTAACGGCCTGTCCTGCCAGGGGTTATTGGTCTCGATATAGATCATGCCGTGATAACGGCGCAACCAGGCTTCGGCATCCAGGCCATGCAATACGATCTTGATAGCGGCATCAGCCCTGGCATGCAGCAGTTGATGCAGCATCTGCTGCAGCCGTACGCTACTGGGCGGCTGTACGCCATGCCATGCCAGCCAGCTGCGCAGCAGATTGCGGGCACGTGCCTCCGATACCAATGTCAGTCGTGCCACCGGCAAGGTCGCCGCCTGGGCGTGCTCGCCTGCGTCCAGCATTGCCAGCTGGTCCAGCAGCTCAGCGGCCTCGGCCAGATGCCTCGCGGTACGCGCCAGGGTGGTGTTGGCAGCCGGGTAACGCTCGCGGATGGCCGGCAACAAACGCAGGCGCCAGTCATTGCGGTCGTAATGCGGGTCGGCATTGCTGCCGTCTTCCACCCAGTCCAGCGCCTGTTCACGCGCACAAGCCAGCAGACTGGCACGTGAGCAATTCAGCAAGGGTCGCAACAAGCGGCGTTGCACATCGGCCGCCGCCATGCCAGCCAGGCCACGCAAACCCGCGCCGCGCAGCAACTGCAACAACACGGTTTCGGCCTGATCGTCCTCATGCTGGGCCAGCAGCAGATAATCACCACCCGCCTCTGCCAATGCAGCATAGCGCGCAGCGCGGGCTGCAGCTTCGATACCTAGTCCGCTGTCACGCGGCACCTGCACCTGTTTTATTTGCAAGGGCACTTGCAGACGTTCGCATTCAGCGGCACAAAAAGCCGCCCAGGCATCCGCATTGGGATTCAGGCCATGGTGCACGTGCACTGCTTGCAACTGGAAGGACTGGCCAGCACGCAGCTGATGCAGAAGATGGAGCAACACCCGGGAATCCAGACCGCCGCTGAAGGCCAGCGTGAGCATAGGCTGCGGGTGCAGATACGGCGTCAGGAAATTGAGGACCTGCTGCTGCAAGGCCGCTGTCTGGCTTGCTGAGGACTGCGTGGACTGGTTTTTCTGCACGCCATCACGCGGCTGATGATATGGCTCGTGCTGATTAAGGTCAGCAAGGTCGGCGTTGTGCTGGGCACTAGCTTGCAGCTCAGCGGGCTCGACTAGTGCAAGCTCGCTGAGCTGGGACACGATCTGGTCAGGCGATGCAGTCCCGGACAAAACGGCGGGCGCTTATCTCGCGCTGCCTTCTTTGTACTTGCCGTAGCTCATCAAACGCTCAAGACGCGCTTGCAGCAAGTTGGGGATGGTTTTGACACGCAGACGCTGCAGTTCGTCCGCGAGCGCGCGGCGCAGGCTCTGCATCATCACTTCCGGGTCACGGTGCGCACCGCCCATGGGCTCGGTCACGATGCGGTCCACCAGGCCCAGCGTCTTTAGACGCGTGGAGGTGATCGCCAGTGTTTCTGCTGCTTCGGAGGCCTTGTCGGCGCTCTTCCACAGGATGGAAGCACAGCCTTCCGGCGAGATCACCGAATAGGTCGAGTATTGCAGCATCATCAGATGGTCCACCACACCCAGTGCCAGCGCACCACCGGAGCCGCCTTCACCGATGATCACACCGATGATGGGGGTCCTGAGTTCGGCCATCACATACAGATTGCGGGCGATGGCTTCGGATTGACCACGCTCTTCGGCACCGATGCCGGGATAAGCACCCGGCGTGTCGATCAGTGTGATGATGGGTAGATTGAACTTCTCGGCCAGACGGTACAGGCGCAGCGCCTTGCGGTAGCCCTCCGGGCGTGGCATGCCAAAGTTGCGGTACTGGCGCTCCTTGACGTCGCGGCCCTTCTGATGGCCGATGACCATCACCGATTGACCTTCAAAACGGGCGATACCGCCAACGATGGCCGGGTCATCCGAATAGGCACGGTCACCGTGCAGTTCTTCGAAATCGGTGAACAGGCCCTGAATGTAGTCCAGGGTATAGGGGCGCTGCGGGTGACGCGCCACTTGGGAGATCTGCCAGGCATTCAGCTTGGCGTAGATGTCCTTGGTCAGGTTCTGGTTCTTTTGTTGCAGCTTGTTGATCTCTTCCGAGATGTCCAGCGCGGAATCATCCTGCACATAGCGCAGCTGTTCGATCTTGGCTTCAAGCTCGGCGATCGGCTGCTCAAAATCGAGGAAACTGGTTTTCATAAACAACCTTTGGTTGGCAACACGTTAGTCTAATTATAGAGGATTTTGACGTTGTCATCCGACAACCAGCGTTTAAGTCCGCTCAGTAATTCGTCATGCAATTCGACGCGCCATTGGTCGCCCAGCATCACTTCCACGCGTGCCGCCTGGTTCTGGTATTCCACTTTCACCATGCAGCCGCCACGCTCCTCACTGGGCTTGCGGCAATAGGGCTGTAACAGCTCGCGCAGCTTGTAGGCATCGGCCTGACCGTTACAGGAGATCTTCAGCATGCTGGCGTGCGCACTGCGCGCAGCGGCCAGGTCGTACAGACGGCGTGCATTGACGCGCAGGCCACCGGAAAAATCGTCATGGCTGACACGGCCTTCCACCACCAGCAACTGGTCTTCCTTGAGCAGATGTGCACTCTGGTTCAGCAGCTCATTGCCCACCACGATCTCGATGCGCGTCACGGCATCGTCCAGCGTGACGATGGCCATCTTGCCGCGCGCCGTCATGCGGATACGCACGCCCATCACCACGCCCGCCATCAACTGAGGCTGCTCCTGCGGGCTCAGGCTGGCCAGGTCATTGCGCACAAAGGCTTTCACCTGCGGCTGCCAGGCCTGGAAAGGATGACCACTGAAATAGAAGCCCAACGCGGCTTTTTCCTGTTGCAGACGTTCCTGATCGCTCCAGGCCGGCATGGCGGGCAGCACATGGGCCACGCTGTCGCTGATGGCGCCGAACAGGCTGTTCTGGCCCGATGCCGCCCCGCTCTGCTCTGCCGCGCTGATCGCCAGCCCCACGCCAGCCAGCAAAGCCGCCCGGTTGGGTTCCAGCTGGTCGAAGGCACCCGCGCGGATCAGCGATTCGATCACGCGGCGGTTCACCTTGCGCAGATCCAGACGCTGGCAAAAATCGAACAGGTCCTTGAACGGCCCGTCCTGTTCACGTGCTGCCAGGATCACTTCGATGGCGGCCCAGCCCGTGCCCTTCACGGCACCCAATCCGTACAGCACCTGCGTGGCACTGACCGGCTCGAAACGGAAACCGCTGCGGTTGATGTCCGGCGCCAGCACCTCCACCTTGTTGGGGGCACAGTCATCAAAGAAGATGTGCACGCTGTCGGTGTTGTTCATGTCCGCAGACATGGTGGCGGCCAGGAACGCGGCCGGGTAATGCGCCTTGAGGTAAGCGGTGTGGTAAGCCACCAGTGCATAGGCGGCGGCGTGCGACTTGTTGAAACCGTAACCGGCGAACTTTTCCAGCAAATCGAACAGCTCGTTGGCCTGCCTCTCCGTCAGGCCATTCTTCTGCGCGCCTTCGTTGAAGATGGCGCGCTGGGCGACCATCTCTTCCGGCTTTTTCTTACCCATCGCGCGGCGTAGCAGATCCGCGCCACCCAGACTGTAGCCTGCGACCACCTGGGCGATCTGCATCACCTGTTCCTGATAGACCGCGATGCCGTAGGTCTCCTTGAGGATGGATTCGGTAGCAGGGTGCGGGTACTCCACCCGCTGCAGACCATGCTTGCGACGGCAAAAATCCGGGATCAGGTCCATGGGGCCTGGACGGTATAGCGCCACCAGTGCGATGATGTCCTCGAAACAGTCCGGCTTGGCCTGCTTCAGCATGTCTTTCATACCGCGTGATTCCAACTGGAACACGGCCGTGGTATTGGAAGATTTGAGCAGGTCGAAGGTCAGTTTGTCGCGCAGCGGCAAAGTGGCAAAATCGAGTGGCGGCTGGCCCAGCTGCGCACGCTGCTTGTTGACGTTGAGCATGGCCAGATCGAGGATGGTCAGCGTACGCAGGCCCAGAAAGTCGAACTTGACCAGACCCACCGCTTCCACGTCGTCCTTGTCGTACTGGCTCACCACGCTTTCGCCACTGGCCTGGCAGTAGATAGGCGAAAAATCCGAGATGCGTCCGGGCGCGATCAGCACGCCACCTGCGTGCATGCCCACATTACGCGTCAGCCCCTCCAGACGCAGCGCCAGCTCCAGCAGCTCGTTGACTTCTTCTTCCTGCTCGCGCCGCTCTTTGAGTTGCGGCTCTTTTTCCAGCGCGTCCTTGAGGGTGATGCCCAACTCATTGGGGATGAGCTTGGCGATGCCATCGACAAAATTGAACGGCAGATCCAGCACCCGGCCCACATCCCGGATCACCGCCTTGGCGGCCATGGTACCGAAGGTGGCGATCTGCGATACCGAGTCGCGGCCGTACTTCTGCTTGACGTAGTCAATCACGCGGTCGCGGCCGTCCATGCAGAAGTCGATATCGAAGTCGGGCATGGAAACCCGTTCCGGGTTCAGGAAGCGCTCGAACAGCAAGGCATATTGCAAGGGGTCAAGGTCGGTGATGCCCAGGCTCCAGGCCACCACGGAACCTGCACCGGAACCCCGGCCCGGCCCCACCGGCACGCCATTGTGCTTGGCCCAGTTGATGAAGTCCGCCACGATCAGAAAATAACCGGGGAAGCCCATCTGGATGATGATGTCCACTTCGAAGGCCAGCCGTTTGGCATAGTCAGGCGCACGCGCTTCGCGCACCGTGGCGTCGGGATACAGCAGCTCCAGCCGCGCGGCCAGCCCCTGCTCTGCCTGCTCACGCAGGTATTGCTCCAGGCTTTCGCCGTTGGGGGTGGGAAATTGCGGCAGGTAGCTCTTGCCCAGCGTCAGGCTCAAGTTGCAGCGTTTGGCGATCTCCACGCTGTTGGCCAGTGCCTCCGGGATATCCGCAAACAGCGCGGCCATCTCGTCCTGTGTCTTGAAGTGCTGCACAGGCGTGAAATGCTGCGGGCGTCTGCGGTCTGCCAGCACATAACCCTCGGCGATACAGACACGCGCTTCGTGGGCCTTGTAATCATCCGCTTCCATGAACTGGATAGGCTGGGTGGCCACCACGGGCAAGCCCAGCGCCGTGGCGATATGCAGGGTCTGGTTGACCAGTGCGTCCTGCTGCGGCTGGTTGACGCGCTGCAGCTCCAGATAGAAACGCTGCGGGAACATGGCGGCCCACTCGCTGGCGCAACTGCTGGCCAGTGCCGTGTTGCCCTGCAACAACGCCTGACCGATATCGCCCAACATGCCACCCGACAACATGATCAAGCCATTGGTGTTGTCAGCCAGCCATTCGCGCTTGATCTCGGCGCGGCCACGGTGCTGGTTATGTAGATAAGCCTGGGTGAGCAGTTCGCACAAGCGCAAATAACCCGCGTGATTCTGGCACAGCAGCAGCAGCCGGTATGGCTGGTCACGGTTGCTGTCGTTCTGCAGCCAGACATCGCAGCCCAGCAAAGGCTTGATGCCTTTGCCACGGGCGGCCTTGTAGAACTTGACGGCACCGAACAGGTTGGCGAGATCGGTCAATGCCAGTGCAGGCATGTGGTCGCGCCGTGCGGCCGCCACATAATCGTCGATACGCACGGTGCCGTCGGCGATGGAATACTCGCTGTGGCAGCGCAGATGGATGAATTTCGGTTGTTGCATGGGCTGAATTTTACCCGTAATTTGCGCGGTGACCGCGCTCATCAACGGCGTTTTTTGCCATGACCGCGTTGCAGCCAAGGTTGAAAATTAACACTGGCGTGGGATAATCAGTCCGCAATCCGTGTCCGCGCGCCGCGCGCGACACCTATTCGTCCAACCCGACACAAGGAAAACACCATGGCGACCGTTACGCTCAAAGGCAATCCCGTTAATCTTGCCGGCAATCTGCCGCAATCTGGCCAAAGCGCCCCGGACTTCACCCTGGCCGATAAATCCCGCGCCGACACCAACCTGGCCAGCTTCGCTGGCAAGCGCAAAGTACTGAACATCTTCCCTAGCATCGACACCCCGACCTGCGCCATGTCGGTACGCGCCTTCAACAAGAGCGCTGCCTCACTGGACAACACGGTGGTAGTCAACATCTCGGCTGACCTGCCCTTCGCGCAGGGCCGCTTCTGCGCCGCAGAAGGCATCGAGAACGTGATCAACCTGTCCAGCTTCCGCAACACCGCTGCCTTTGGCGAAAGCTACGGCGTACTGATCAAGGACAGCAGCCTGGCCGGCCTGCTGGCACGTGCGGTTGTGGTACTGGATGCCGACAACAAGGTGCTGCATAGCCAGCTGGTAGGCGAGATCGCAGACGAACCAAACTACGAAGCCGCATTAACTTCACTCAAGTAATCGTCTGTTTTATAAATAAAAACGCCAGCGTGATGCTGGCGTTTTTATTTGCGGGATCCATTCCTGTGCGCCTGCACTCACGCGCGTGGTTCAATCATCATCCTGTATGTAGCTGGTGTATTTGGCGTTGCTGCCTTTGGCCTTTTCCACCGGATATTTAAGCGCGTTGAGATCGATCTTGGCATTGGCCGCCGCGATCAGGTCGATGCCGCAGACTTCGGCGATGCGCAGCAGATACACGAAAGTATCCGCCAGCTCGTGCCCGACCTGTTCGCGCTTGTCGGCACTGAGCCGCTGGCTTTCCTCTGCCGTATCCCACTGAAAATGCTCCACCAGCTCGGCCGCTTCCACGATCATGGCCATGGCCAGGTTCTTGGGGGTGTGGAACTGCTCCCAGTCGCGTTCGGCCACAAAGGCATTGATGCGGGCGCGCAACACGCTCAGGCTATCGGTCGTCTCGTGACTCATGTTATTCCTTTGCCTCTTTGCGGTTGGAACCGGCCACCATCTTGATCTCGAACAGGCGGCATTCCAGCGCGCCGTTGAACATGGGCGTGCGTTTGGACGGCGCCAGACGCATCAGCTTGGGCATGCGCATGTCGTTGGTGAGGAAATAGGTGTTCCAGCCGGCAAAACGGCGCTTCAGTGCCTCGCCCATCTTGGGGTACAAAGCCGCCAGCTCCTCATCTTCACCGATGCGCACGCCATACGGCGGGTTGGCCACCAGCACGCCGTGATCGGTGGGCGGCACCAGCACAGTGAAATCGACATTGGTGAGCTGCACCGCGTCCAGCAGGCCAGCCTGTTGCAGATTCTGACGCGCGATGCGCACCGCACGCAAGTCCATATCATTGCCATACAGCTTCTGGAAGCTGACCGGCTGCGCCTGTTGCAACGCCTGTTGCTGCAGCTTCTGCCACAGCGTAGCATCGAAGTGCTTGAGGTTCTCGAAGCCGAACCTGCGCTTGCTGCCAGGTGCGATATTCAGCGCCATCATGGCGGCTTCTAGTAGGAAAGTGCCGCTGCCTGTCATCGGGTCCAGCAAGGGCGTGCCGGGCTGCCAGCCAGACAACTTGAGGATGCCCGCCGCCAGGTTCTCGCGCAGCGGTGCTTCGATGCTGTTGCGACGCAGGCCGCGCTGATAAAGCGCAGCGCCCGAGGTATCCACGAACAACTCGTAAGCGCTGTCGGTCAGGTAGGCATGCACGCGCACATCCGGTGTCTTGGTATCGATATACGGCCGGCTGCCGACCGCTTCACGAAAACGGTCACACACCGCGTCCTTGATGCGCAGGGTGACGAATTCCAGGCTCTTGACTGGCGATTTGGTGGCAGTCACCTTGACCATGAAGTTCTTGCCCACCGCGAACCAGCTAGGCCAGTTCAGTGCGAACGCCGCTTTGTAGATATCTTCTTCGTTCAGGTACTTGCCCTTGCCCACACGCCACAGGATGCGGGTAGCCAGGCGGCTGTGCAGATTGGCGCGGTAACACAGTGCCAGATCGCCAGCGAAACCGACGCCACCGTCGGTGGCATCCAGCTGCGTGGCACCCAATGCAGTGAGCTCATCCTTGAGCAAGGCCTCCAGTCCACGCGGACAGGTAGCAAAAAATGACAGGCTGGCGCTCATGGCTCAACTCCAAGTTGTAATCGGTGGGCAGTGCCCGGGTTGTGATCGCGCAGCTTTTCAATAAAGTCGACAAACTCGATCTTGTACAGCACCTGCAAGGTACGCGCACGGTCGCGCAGGCTGGTCCAGCGCAGCTCGGCGGGGAGCTGACGGAAGCCCATCACCACGATGTTGCCGGGGCGGCCGGTCGGCAGTACCAGTGCACGGCCTTCGAAACTCAGCGCGATGCGCTGACGGTATAGCTCGAAATTGGGGTCTGAACCCCACAGGTTAACCATGCAGACGCCGTTGCGTGTCAACGCTGCTGCGCAATGATCGAAAAAGCCCTGAGAACACATGGCTTCAGCGATGCCGTCGCTTCCGAAGGCATCCAGCATCAGCACATCGCAACTGTTCGGGTTGTTCATCACATGCGCGATGCCGTCACCTTCGATCACGCGCAGGCGCGCATCGTCGTCCGGCAGATAGAAATGACTGCGCGCCGTGGCGATCACGCGTGAGTTGATCTCCACCGCCGTGGTGCGCATAGCGGGCAGGTAGTGGTAGATGAACTTGGCGATGGAGCCGCCACCAAGCCCGATCAACAGCACATCGCGCACCTCGTCCACAAAGGGCAGAAACATCATCATGCCGCGCGTGTAGGTGAGCTCCAAGTCGTAGGGCGCTTTCACGCGCATGGAACTCTGGATAGTGTCCGTGCCCAGGTGCAGGGAACGGATGCCGTTCAGCTCGCTGACATCCACGCTGTCGTTATCGGCAGTTTTGTTGCGCAGATCGCGGTGGATGCGTCGTCCCATGCTGAACATCAGGCTTGCTCCGCTGGCGGCGTGGCTGGCGCTGCGGTAGCCACAGGCGGCACCTGTTCTTGTGCGGCCTCCGTCTCCACGACAGCTTCAGATGCCAAGGGATCGGCCAGCGCTTCCACTGTCATGAACTTGCAATCCAGCTCCATCAGCAAAGGGTTCACGCGCTTCACGGCCAGGCGAACCCGGGTGCCAGGTGCCAGCTCAGGCAGGCTGAACACCTTGGTCATGTACGGCAAGGCTTCAAGTCGCACCAGGTTCTCGCGCCACACCGTGGCGGTGACATCCTCTATGCCTTCCTGGATCAGGTATTGCAGGCACCAGTAGCGCTCCATGCGCGTCTGGAATTCGTTATACGCGTTATAGGTCAGGTCGAACTGACGCATGATGTCGGTCAGCGCATCGGCATCTTGCGGATACACCGGCTCGCTGCCCTGCACTGCCGCGATGATCTGACGCTGGTTGACCAGGTCCACCGCACGGCGCAGCGGCGAAGTGCACCAGGCATATTGCGGCACACCCAGGCCCTGATGCGGCTCGGCTTTCACGGTCATGTACACCTTGCCGCCGTTCTGGGCACGGTAGATGCCAGGCAAGCCATATTCAGCTAGCAGACCACCCCAGTGGCTGTTGGCGGCGATCATCAGCTCGGCCACCAGTTTGTCCATGGGCGAGCCGCGCAGACGGTTGACGATGCGCACCTTGCCGTCTTGCACATAGAAGTTGTAATCGCTCTGTGGCGGACGCGTCGGGTCATCTTTGCCACGGCCTTTTTCCAGCGCTTCCGCTAACCTGAACAAGCATTGCAGCCTGGGCCAGTACGGGTGACCGCTGTCACTTTCCAGCGTGGTCTCGTTGAAGTACGGCTCCAGCGTGTCGTGACGCAGGTTGGCCGTCATGTGCACCAGCTCTACACAGGTATGGTGGGAAACGATGCTGAGGTCAGCCGCCACATGCAAGTACAAAGACAAAGCCGGATGCCAGCCGCCTTCGTTCAGGCTGAACGGCGTGATGGCCTCCTCAGGCAGCATGGTGATCTTGTGACCAGGCATGTACACGGTGGACAAGCGCTGCATGACCACACCATCCAGCGCGCTGTGCGGCAGGATGCCCAGCGACGGCGCCGCGATATGGATGCCCACACGCACCTCGCCATCTGCCAGCCAGGTCACGGAGAACGCATCGTCGATCTCGGTGGTGGTGGCATCGTCGATACTGAACGCTTCCACATCGGCACGCGGCAGATCGTCTGGCGCGATAACCGGTTCAAAGGCCGGGAACGTGCTGCCTTTGGGGAAATATTCACGCAGGAACGCGCCCAGATGGTAATCGTGCGGGGACGGAATGGCGCCGCACTGCGACAGCACCTGCACGACAGGCAGATTGAGCTCGCCCGCGGCCTGCTCCAGCGCCTTCCACTCCAGCGTGTTCTTGTCCGGCTCGTACAGCAGCATATCCAGCTTGCCAGCCATGGGTTCGGGCAGCGTGCCAGACTTTAATTGTTCCACCCACTGCGCCAGCATCTCGGCTTGCAGGCGCTTCTTTTCCAGCGCAGCCAGGGCGGCTTTCAGCGTATCGGCAGGCGCCGCCTTGTAATGCCCTTTGCCCTTGCGATAGAAATACACCGGCGCGCCGTGCAAACGAATAGCCACCGCCGCTGCCTGTGTGGGGCTAGGCACCTGGCCGTAATACTCCTTGGCCAGCGCATCGAATGCGAATTCGTCTTCGCCGCAACATTCCCACAAAAAATCGGTTTCCAGCGACTCCGCTTCGGCCTGCGCGCCCTCCATAAAACCGGACAATGCGCCTTCAAAACGCAGCAGCACATTGTTGGTCTTGATCTTGGAGCGCTTGCCGCTGATGGATTCCACCTGCAGCGAACCGGGGTTCTCGGTCATCACCGAGGCCACCTTGAAACTGCCATCTTCTTCGTAAAAAACGTTCATGTGCTGGTCGTGTGCGAGTGCCGTGCTGGCATGCCGGATTGGGAGACGCGTATTTTAGCCTAGTTGACCGGATTGCCTGCGGATTATGCAGATCAGGCTGCTGGATACATGTGGGCGTTTGAAAATCGGACGCACAAAAAAAGATAGGCAACCCGGGGGTTGCCTAACAAATGGAGGAGATGATCTAAATCATGTGGACTTAGTCATGAGCCTAGTATGGGGGTCAGTTGTAAACAAATGATTTCCAGGATGTTTCGGCAAGGTAACCTTATGTAACAGACGCTTACACAATGTGCGCCCGGCATGGCTTGTTTGCTGCTGCGTGTTGCGTTTGTTTTAATTGCGCTCAGTGCTCACTGACGTTCACTGTGTTAACGGAAACTCCGTGGCTAACCAGTCAGCAAGCAGCGCCTTCTCGTAACGCACCAGGTCACTGGAACTCCCCAATACCGTCATCTGGAACGCAGCATTCCGTAACACACGCTCACCCTCACGCAGCACCGTACCATCCGCATCCTGCAAGGTGTAGCGCAGCGCGATGCGCGGCGGATAGATATCACGCACGATACGCACATCGCGGGCCTGCCAGTTCCATGGCTCAAAATTACCGGCAAGGTCGATATCGGTGATGGCGATCTTGAGGCGCTGACCGGCTGGCAGTTTGCTCTGTGCTTGTTTAACCAGATAATTACTCAATAGCTTCAAGGTGCCCGGCTTTACCTGATTAAAACTATCCCCCGCATCGGTGAACTGCTCTGGCTGGACGAATTCGACTTGAACGGCAGCGGGTGCCTGGGCGTAGGCCGTCGATGAAACTGCAAGGCTGAGTGCTAATGCGGTGATGAATGAAAGGATATGCATTTCATGCTCCCGATGTTGGATATGGCAGAAGGCTGCGATCACTGGTTGCTGAAAGATTAATTAGGCTGTGCATCAAATGTGGGAACGCGTAGCTCCCCTATGTTAAGGGGATCCACCGAACGTGGGTAAAATCAGTCTGACCCTATTATTACGCCATATGGGCCAATTATATTTTCCTACTGCAAATTTTGCTCCAATTGCAATACCGGCTTTATCTTAAAATCAAATGATTCAGTAACTTTATAGATGACAGGTGTTAAGGCACCATTCTTATTTTTTATCTTAGACTTTATTAAACCAGTGACGGTATCTACTACAAACTCTTTGTCTGCCGATACCACATCCACTTTATTCAAACTATACATATCAATAAAACCGTGCTTTGGAGCACTCAAACCTGAAGAATATGCGCTGAAATGATAAACACCTTGAGAATCAACATATTCAATAACAAGCTCTTCCCTTGTATCACCGTTTAAATCTTTTGGGTAATAACTACTTACTTTGCCATTAATGGTTAGGATACTCGACTGACTACCATATTGAATAAAGAACTGACTTCTTTCGAATTCATTTATATAGCCATATAGATCCTTCCATTTAGCCCCTAGCTTACAAACAAATGGCCTAAAAATATCGTTTACAACAATCGGAGTATCAGTGAAGATGAATAACTCGCCGTCTGCTGAAAAAGCACCCTCGGGTGGAGGACTTCCAGAACCACCATATGCGTGCATGGAAACTGTAATGAGGTACACTAAAAATAGATTTTTCATTACTTACTGCCTAGAAAATATCTGTTATCTTGCTTGAAAATAATGAAAATAATAGGGTCAGACACGATATTCGATTAATTAACATATAGTTACGCATATAAATTCCCTTGATATCGCGTTTAAACAACGGCTAGAAGCATCTTCCTCAACCACCCCACCCCGCTGCTACCACACCCCGATTGTGGATGGTTGCAACGCCTGTTTTCACAGCGCTCACTACCCAGCCCCAGTATTCACTGCCTGATACATCGTCATTCTATCTTCCCACATCCGCATAGATGCACCCCCCCCATCCGTATGCATTACCATGTGAGTTTGATCTGACAAGCTGCTTTTATGGATAAACGTATTCCCGTCACGCTGCTCACCGGCTTTCTTGGCAGCGGAAAAACCACCCTGCTCAACAAATTGTTACAGCATCCGGACATGCATGACACCGCCGTGGTGATCAACGAACTGGGCGAAGCGGGCCTGGATCACATCCTTGCGCGCACGGTGGAAAACCAGCACATCGCCGACAACATGGTGCTGCTGGAATCCGGCTGCCTGTGCTGTACGCTGAGCAACGAGATGGCGGATACGCTACGCGACCTGTTTTTCAAGCGCGCTTTGCAGGCCATTCCGCAGTTTCAGCGCCTGGTGATCGAGACCACCGGCCTGGCTGACCCCGGCCCCATCATGGCCAACCTGCTCAACGAGCCCGTCATCGGCAACACTTACCGGCTGGATGCAGTGGTGGTCACGGTGGACAGTGTGTATGGCTTGCAGCATCTGGAACAGCATGCCGAAGCACGCAAGCAGGCAGCAGTGGCGGATGTGCTGTTGATCAGCAAGGTGGATCTGGCCACGCCGCAACAGCTGCTGGCGCTCAGCGAGGCCCTCACCACACTCAACCCGGGCGCCACACAACACCGCATCACGCATGGGCATATCGACCCGCAAGCGCTGATCAACGTGGGCTTGTTCGACCCGGAGACACGGCAGGCCAAGCCACAACGCTGGTTACGTGCGCCAGCCAAGCCACGCGGCATGCTGCCAACCGCCCTGCATGATGACGACATCCGCAGCTTTACCGTGACACTGCCTACCCACCTGCGCTGGGAAACATTACAGCCCGTGCTGCAACGCTTGTGTGATCAGTTCAGCGAGCAGTTGCTGCGCCTGAAAGGGATATTGCATGTGGAAGATGCCCCTGCGCCGCTCGCCGTGCATGCGGTGCATGCCACGTTATATCAGCCCACCCTGCTGGAGGGCTGGAGCGAAGCCGAGCCGATGACGCGCATCGTGCTGATCGGCAAGGGTCTTGACGAAGCATTGATACGCAAACAATTGATGCAAATATGAAATATTCCTGCATTTGTGTGGGATTTTTTGAAAATTGTCACATACATGCTTATAATCGGATGTTATGGTTGCTTCGCACGCAACCTAATTTCTTAACTCAAACAGGACATAACTTATGAATTCTTCTATCAAGACCTTGTTAGCCATTGCTGCTCTGGCAGCCCTGGTAGCTTGCTCCAAAACCGAAGAAGCTGCGCCAGCTGCTGAGGAAGCACCGGCTACGGAAGCACCTGCTGAAGCGCCAGCCGCTGAACCAGCACCAGCTCCAGAAGCAGCACCTGCTGGCCCTGGTGGTTATGAGCCAACCCCAGAAGAGCGCTATGTTCCTGACGCTCCTGCCGCTGCTCAGTAAGTAGCAAGCAAGCCCGGTTGACTCCGGGTGGCTGTAGATAAAACGCCGGGGCCTGTACAGGCCCCGGTTTTATTTTGTCTGTCGGTTATGCTTTTGTGCCGATTATGCTTTGCGTACCGGCGATGCAAGGCATCCAGCATTTGCATGGCAGGCCGCTGCAAGTCGGGTGTTACCGCCAGAACCGGATTCAGTTGCTGTGCCACCTAAACACCCGCCTCAGCACTCGCCTCATGCGTTGAAATAGGTCGCCATGCGCTGTATTTCATCACGCGAGCCCAGGTAGACCGGCACACGCTGATGCAAACCCTGCGGGGTGATATCAAGGATGCGCTGCTGGCCATCGCTCGCCAGGCCACCCGCCTGCTCCACCAGCCAGGCCATGGGGTTGGCTTCATACATCAGTCGCAAACGCCCACCTGCCTCACGCGTCTTTGCATCCACCGGGTACATGAACACCCCGCCACGGATCAGGATACGATGTACCTCGGCCACCATGGAGGCCACCCAGCGCATGTTGTAATCCTTGCCTAGCGGACCTTCGCTGCCCGCCTGGCAATCTGCGATGTAGCGCTGCACCGGGGCATCCCACCAGCGCTGGCGCGCCATATTGATGGCGAATTCATTACTGCTGGCAGCGATCTGCATACTGGCATGCGTAAGCACGAAATCACCGCTGTCATGCTCCAGCGTAAAGCCATGCACGCCCTGGCCAGTGGTCAGCACCAGCATGGTGGAGGTGCCATACAAGGCATACCCCGCGCACACCTGGGCACTGCCCGGCTGCAGAAAATCCATCACCAGCGGCTCGCTGATGCCATGCGGGCAACGCAGGATGGAAAAGATGGTGCCCACCGACAGGTTCAGATTGACGTTGGAGGAACCATCCAGCGGGTCGAACAGCAGCAGGTAACGTCCGTGCTGACGGTAACGCTCAGCCATCACATACGGCTCATCCATCTCTTCCGATGCCATGCCGGCATAGTGGCCGCCCTGCTGGTTCATCTGCAGGAACAGGTCGTTGCTGATCACATCCAGCTGCTTTTGCGTTTCGCCCTGCACATTCTGCGCCTCCAGACTGCCCATGGTGCCCAGCAAAGCCCCCTTGTTGACCTGCACGGCGATGGCTTTGCATGCCTGCGCGATGTCGGTGATCATGCCACGCAGCGCTGGTTCGGCCAGCTCCGCATGGGTGAGAAATTCAGCGAGTGTGGTCTTGTTCATGGTATTGCCCTTTCCCGGAATGACAGTTGCCGCCTGGCGATGTGGATGTGTGCCGGTGTTCACCACCAGCCCTCGAATTGCAAGCCTATGGTCACGCCATGCTTGTCGTTACCAAACACCCCGTTGCTGGCCAGCGATGCCACGGCTGCATCGCCAGAACCCACCGCCGCATCGGCGGCCGCCTGGTTCCATTTGGCATAGGTACAAAAGAAGCGCAGCTCCGGGCGTGCCCAGAAATTGCTGGCCATGGCCCAGGTGGGCGCCACGGTCAGCTTGGTCAGGCTGCGCGTATCACCCGTGGACGGGTTGACCCAGTCCTGCCCCAGCTCGGCCTGCAATTTGAACTGGCGCGTGACGCCGTAAGTGACGCGACCACCCAGCGAAGTCCAGGTCTGGTCGCCGGCATCGGCCGTATCACGCTGATACACTGCGGTCAGCATACCACCCAGCCGGGGGGTCATCTGCGCATAGATACCTTCCACGATGCGCAAACGCTGCACATCGGTGCCGCTCTCCAGCGGGCCGGTATTCCCCAAGCCTATGCCCGGCCCCACGCCATATTGCACGGCCAGTTTGTTCCAGCCATCACCGGCGATGTTCTGTTGCCTGTGTTGCACCGTGACGCCCCAGCCGGAGTCGCCGCCTGCCGGATTGTGGTTGGACGGGATCAGGCTCAAGCCCAGTTCCAGCTGGCCGTTCGGGTTGACCTTGAAGCCGCGCAACTGGATATCGTGCCGGGTGGCTTTGTCGTCCTGATCCTTGTTGTCGTCACGGAACAACGCGTAGCTGAACTTGAGCGGCGCACCTCCCGGCCCGTCGATCACCACATCCTCCACGCCAGCGCCCAGGCCTTGCGGGTTCCAGTAAAAAAAGTCGGTGACATGGATATCCTCACGTTTGTAATAGCGGCGCCCGGCCCACAGGCTGCCGCCGTTGAGTGCGGGCAGTTTGTCCCAGGTGACATAAGCCTGCGCAAAGCGCGAATCACTGCGCCCATCCTGTAGCAAAGCATCGTCTGTCATGGGCTTGAAGTTGCTCACCATGACATAGGCCTTCAGCTCCGAACCGTCATCGAACGCGTTGAGCTGCTGGCCGACACGAAATTCACCGTAGACCTCACACTCGTTACCCATGCGGTATTTGGTGGCCGCACCCGCCAGTTTATAGCAGGCTGCCGAGCGGGAATCCGTCGTGCCGCCCAGTGCGCGGATATATCCATACAGCTCCACTGCGGCCAAATTTTGGCAAGCCGCTCCCAGCGTGGCTGCCAGCAGCCACTTAACAATGTGTTTCATGATGACCTCGGCTAGGCGCTATGCAGCGGTTGTTTGGTGAACATCAACAGGCTGGTGGTGACCAGGGTGCCGGCAACGATCGCCCCCAGGTAGGGCAGCAAGAAGTTGACCGCATTGGGGATGGCCAGCACGAACAGGCCCCCGTGCGGCGCTCGCAACTCGCAGCCGAAGTACATGGACAAGGCTCCGGTCACAGCGGCACCGGCCACGCAGGGCGGTATCACCCGCAACGGATCCTTGGCCGCGAACGGGATCGCGCCTTCGGTGATGAAACACAGCCCCAGCACGGCGGCAGCCTTGCCAGCCACCCGTTCATCCGCTGTGAAACGGCGTTTGCTGATCATGGTGGCCACTCCCAGACCTAGCGGCGGGATCATGCCTGCGGCCATCACCGCTGCCATCGGCAGGTAGGCGTGGCTGGCCAGCAACCCTACGCCAAAGGTGTAAGCCGCTTTGTTGATGGGGCCGCCCATGTCGATGGCCATCATGCCGCCCAGCAACAAACCCAGCAGCAGCGCATTGGTGCTGCCCATGCTTTGCAGGAACTGCGTCAGCGCGTCCATGATGGCCTTGGCCGGCGTGCCGACCACATACACCATGATCAGGCCTACGATCAGCGTCGCCAGCAGCGGGATCACCAGCACCGGTTTCAAGCCTTCGAAATTGGCTGGTAGCCGCACATACTGACGCAAGCCCAGCGCCACATAACCGGCCAGAAAGCCTGCGATGAGGCCGCCCAGGAAACCGGCCTGCAGCTGACTGGCCAGCATGCCGCCGATAAGGCCGGGCGCCAGACCAGGCCGGTCTGCGATGGAGAAGGCGATAAAGCCTGCCAGCACCGGGATCATCAAGGCGAAAGCCGCACCACCGCCTATGCTCATCAAGGCCGCGGCCAGCGTGTCGGGCTGTTTGAATGCTTCGATACCGAATACAAAAGACAGCGCAATGATCAAACCACCCGCCACCACCAGCGGCAACATGTAGGACACGCCAGTCAGCAGGTGTTGATAGGCACCCCCCGCCGTGCTTTTTTGATTGGGCGTCTTCTGTATGGCCGCACTGGTTTGTTCGGGCTGGGCACTGGCGGCAGGCAGGGCGAATGCCGCTTGCATGACCTGGTCGGTCTCTTTGAGCGCGCGCCCTACCGAAGTCTTGTAGACACGCTTGCCCGCAAATCGGCCCGTATCCACATGGGTATCGGCCCCGATCACCACCACATCCGCGGCGGCGATCTCGGCCTCGGTGAGCAGGTTCTTGGCGCCTACCGAGCCTTGCGTTTCCACGCGGATATCACAGTCATGCGCTGCGGCCCACTTCTTCAAGGCCTCGGCAGCCATGAAGGTATGTGCGATGCCAGTGGGGCAAGCGGTGATGGCCACGATGCGCTGGCGTTGTGGCTTAGCAGCAACCGCTGCTTCCGCCGTTGCCGGAGCGGCTGCGCTGCTGTCTGGGGATGAGGTGATGCCGATCAGCGCCAGCGCCGCTTCGATGACCTGCGCGGGGTGACGGATGGCCTCGCTAGTGCTGGTGGCGTAGATCATCTTGCCTGCAAAGCGGCTCATGTCCAGATGGATGTCGGATGCCACGATGATGAGCTGCGCTGCGGCGATGCTGTCAGCAGTCAGCGCCGTATGAGTGCCGCGGCTAGCTGCACCGCTAGCCGCTCCAATAGCCCCCTGCGTTTCAATGCTGATGCTGTGCCCTAGCATGGTGGCGGTTTTTTTCAGGGCCTCGGCGGCCATGTAGGTGTGGGCAACGCCGGTGGGGCATGCCGTCACTGCGATGATTGTTGCCATGTTGTTCTCCTCGTCTCAGCTTGCCGCTTAAGCTACGGTCTTGATGCTGACTTGTTGTGTGTAAGTTTGGATGACATCCGCTGCGGGCAGGCGTGGGCCCAGTGCCGTGAGCGCACCCATGGCGGTGGCGGTGGCCAGCTTGGCACGCGATTCCAGATCCAGCTGCTGGATACGCGCTGCGATATAGCCCGCCACCATGGCATCGCCAGCACCTACCGTGCTCTTCACCGCCACGGCTGGCGGCACGGCCCAGACATGGCCATCACGGTTGGCGAAGATGGCGCCCTGCTTGCCCATGGACACCACCACCTCTTCGATGCCGTCCTGGATCAGCGCATGGGCTGCCGCCAGCACCATGTCTGGCGTTTGCAGCGTGGTACCCAGCAGTTGCTCCAGCTCGTTGATGTTGGGTTTGATCACATCCGGTTTGGCAGCCAGGCCTTCACGCAGCGCCGTGCCGCTGGTGTCCAGCATCACCTTCTTGCCCGCCTGCTTCAGGCACTGGATCAGGTCGGCGTAGTAATCGCCGGGCACGCCCTCGGGCAAGCTGCCGGACAACACGAACCAGTCGTGATCGAACAGCAGCGATTTGAGCTTGTGGTTCAACAGCTGCAGGTCACGCGAGGTGGCGATGGGGCCGGGAAAATTCACGTCGGTGATGCGGTGACGTTCGGCGTCGATGATCTTGATGTTCACCCGCGTCTTGCCGGGCAGGCGCACAAAATCATCCGCGATGGCTTTTTCTGCGAACAACTGCTCGAAGATCTGGCTGTTGTCGATGCCGATGAAACCGCTGGCCGCACTGGCGTAGCCGAGGTCGGCCAGAAAACAGGACACGTTGACACCTTTGCCGCCTGGGTCCGACTGTTCGCGTGCCACGCGGTTGACTTCACCGACCCGGAAGCCGGGCACCATCAGGCTCTGGTCGATGGCCGGGTTGAGGGTCAGGGTGACGATCTGGCTACTGTGGTTAATGCTGGTGTTCATGGTGGGGTCCTTGTTCAAGGTGATGCTGTGATCAGACGCTGTGATGAGATGGCGTGATCAAACGCCGTTATCAAATAGCGCGATCAACGCGCGGCACGGTTTTAGCCGCCGCCGGGGAGACCGGCATGCTCAGCGCGCGCACTTCAGCCGTGGTCGCGGCTTGCAGGGCGGCACCGGCCAGCGCCTGGCATTCCGCCAGCGTGTGCAGACGCAGCTTGGCCTTGATGGCCGCCACACTGGGGATACTCACACTGAGCTCGGCCACGCCGATGCCGGTGAGGATGGCGGCGCCTTTGGGGTCACCGGCAATACCACCGCACACGCCCACCCAGATGCCGTTAGCACGGGCGGCCTTCACGGTAAGGTCTATCATGCGCAGCACCGCCGGGTGTAGCGCATCCGCCTGCCGCGCCAGGCTGGGGTGCAGGCGGTCCATGGCCAGCACATACTGGGTGAGATCGTTGGTACCGATGGAGAAGAAATCCACGTGCCGCGCCAGCTCGGGTGCCATCAGCACCGCCGATGGCACTTCGATCATGATGCCGATCTCCACCTTGGGCGCATTCAGCTCCTGACGCACCTCCTCGGCCATGGCCTTGGCCACCAGCAACTCATCCAGCGTGGCGATCATGGGGAACATGATGCGCACCGAGCCAGTGGCAGCGGCGCGGTAGATGGCACGCAGTTGTGGGCGGAACAGGTCGGGCCGTTCCAGGCAGAGGCGGATACCTCGCATACCGAGAAACGGGTTCTGCTCCGCAGGCAGCGACAAATAAGGCACCTCTTTATCGCCACCGATATCCAGGGTGCGGATGATGAGCGGCAACCCGTTCAGCGCACGCGTCATGGTGTGATAGGCGTCGAACTGCTCGTCTTCGTCGGGTGGCGTAGCGCGCTGCAGGAACAGGAATTCAGTGCGCAGCAGACCGATGCCTTCGGCACCAGCATCCACTGCCTGAGCCGCTTCAACGGCGTTGCCGATATTGGCCACCACTTCCACACGATGACCATCGCGCAGGATGGCAGGCTGATAACAGGCCAACGCTTCGGCGGCACGGCGTGCGGCGTGGTCCTGCTGCGCCGATCTCGCTACAACAAGATCGGCCTCGTCCGGGTTGGCGTAGAGTTTGCCGCCATCACCATCGAGGATGCACAAGGTGCCCTCAACCAGGCTCAGCACTGCCGGGCCGGCACTGACCACGGCTGGAATATCAAGCGAACGCGCAATGATGGCGGTGTGCGAGGTGGGGCCACCGGCAGCGGTGCAGATGCCCAGCACCCGGCTCGGATCCAGCTTGGCAGTGTCCGAAGGCGACAGGTCTTCCGCCACCAGGATCACGGGATGCGCTGGCTGTTGCAGCTCCTGTTCCAGCACGCCAGCCAGCAGACGCAGCACACGGTTCCCCACGTCCTGCAGGTCGGCCGCACGTTCCTTGAGGCGTGCATCGTCCAGGCTGGCGATCTCGGCCACACGCTGCTCCACACTGTGACGCCAGGCCCAGCCGGCACTGTGGCCTGCGCTGATGCTGGCCTGTGCGCCTTGCAACAGGTCCGGGTCGGACAGGAATTCCTGATGTGCCAGAAAGATCGCCGCCCGCGCAGCACCGCTGCGTGCCAGCACATCGTCATGCAGTTGCTGCAATTGCACGCGGGCATGGGCGATGGCCTGCTGCAGGCTGGTAGTTTCCTGTTCAGCATCGTTGGCGGTCACGGCGACCACCAGCTTTTCATGACGAAAATGATGCAAAGGCGCAATGGCGAGGCCTGCCGCTCCGGCAATACCTACGATAGCGTTGCCTGCAAGATTGAGGCTGGGCAGGCAGTACGCGGGCGCTAGTTCGTGCTCTTCTTCCTCTTCCAGACCATCACGCACCGCTTGCGCCAGTGTCTTCACAGCCAGCGCGGCATCATCACCTTGCGCCATGATGCGCAGCACGGCCTGGTGAGCCGCGCCCAGTTTCAGCAAGGCCAGCGTGCTCTTGCCATTGGCGAGTTTGTCGCCACAGCGCACACGCACCTCGGCATGGAACTGTTTGGCGATGTCCACGAACGCCGTCGCTGGTCTGGCATGCATACCAGCCTTGCCGGGCAGGACGACCTCTTCATAACAGGCAAAATCATCTTCATGTGGCGCGCTGCACGCCGCAGGCACCGCGTCATGCCCGCGTGTCAGGCAGTCGATGATGTCCTGCGCATTGCAGGTTTGCGCCAGCTGCTGAATGGCAGCGGCATCATCCAGCACATGGGTGAGGTTGGTCAGCAGCTCGATGTGTTCATCGGACTTGGCGGCGATGCCCACCAGCAGATACACCATTTCGCCCTGGTTCCACTGCACGCCTTGCGGGAATTGCGCGACGGCGATGCCGGTTCTGGCGATCAGGTCGCGGTCCTTGGGCAAGCCGTGCGGAATGGCGATGCCGTTACCCAGGTAGGTGTTGGCCACCTGTTCGCGCTGCTGCATGCTGTCGATATAAGCGGCCTGCATGTTGCCGTTGTCCACCAGCAACTGCCCAACGGTGCGAATGGCGGCGGCTTTGTCTGCGGCGCTGGCCGCCAGTTTGATGCTCTGCTTGCCCAACTGAATCATGATGCTCTCCTCATCTTGCTCTTGTTGTTGCGGTGCATCTTCAGCACCGTTGTCTGCAGGTCTGCGCCCGCTTCATGCTGTGTTGTTCAGGTGTTTCAGCGCCCCAGTGTCAGGCGATCACCAGTTCGATCTGTGCGGCCCGGGCCGCTGCCAGCGCATCGTCTGGTAAACCGGGGTTGACTACCCAGGTGGACATGGCATCGAACGGCACGATGGGTGCATAAGAGGGTTGATTCCACTTGGAGCTGTCGGCGAGTGCGCACGACGACTTGCTGCGCTCGATGACGGCGCGCTTGATCACGGCTTCCACATGATTGGAATTGCTCCAGCCCATGGCCTGATCCACACCCACCGCCGCCATGAAGAAATGATCGATATTGAGGTCGGCGATCTGCGCCAGTGCCAGCGGTCCCACCGTGCTCAGCGCGTTCTGGTAGACATCGCCGCCGATCAGCTGCAGGTGGTAAGGCGTCTGGCCAGCCAGCTCGGTCGCGATGGTGATGCCGTGGGTGATGATCTGCAGATCGGTGACCTGCGGCAGGCCCTGACGGATGGCACGGGCCAGTTCCAGCGTGGTGGTGCCAGCATCGATGTAGATGGTCTGGCCGCTCTTGAGAAAACGCGTGGCCGCGAGGCCGATGGCCTGCTTCTTGATCTGATCCTGCTGCAGGCGCAGGGAGTAATTGACATCGCTGTTCAGCAACACCGCACCACCGTGCACGCGCTTGAGCAGGCCGCGTTTTTCCAGCGTGTGCAGGTCACGCCGCAAGGTCATCTCGGAAAGATCGAACTGCTGGGCCAACTGCGTGGTTCTGCACTCACCGCGTGCTTTCAGCACGCTCATGATCAGTTCCAGTCTGTGGTCTGCCAAATGGTCTGCCATCACCTTCTCCTTATGCTGCTAGGCTCTACTCTGCTTTCTGAAGCTGTGCTTTTTTCAAGCACTGTTTTCTGAAGCGTTTTGTCGCGCTATTTGCCTGACTCAACATCGGGTAACGATGTTCGTTTGATTGATTTACGAACACAATCGCACATTATCGAACATATCGCAACACTTTTTTATGACAGGGTGAGGTCGTTACCAGGAAAGGAAGCGGAAATCGCGAGACTGCAGGCGATAAAAAGCCCGGAAGACCGGGCTCAAGATCAAGAAAATCTAAATAAACAACGAGAAAGAAAACAGGAGAGAACGCAGAAAATCCGAAGCTGATCAGTCAAGCTCTGCGGGCTACAGCAATCTCACATCGCAGCCAGGCCAGCCCGCGCACATTGCTCATCCTGATCGGCTGTGACACCACTCACACCTATGCCACCGATGATCTTGTCGCCGCTCAGCACTGGCAAACCACCGGGCAAGGCGATCACGCCGGGCAAAGACATCATGGCCGGGTTGCCACCGGCCACCGCCTCGGCGAATTCACGCGTACTGCGACGGTACATCGCCGCCGCGCTGGCTTTATCCACAGCCACACGTGCACTGGCCGACTGCGTGTTATCCATACGCTCGTAATACACCAAAGAACCGTGCGTGTTGACGATGGCAACCGCCACTTTCCAGTTGTTTGCCTTGCAGGCGGCCACGGCAGCCGTGGCGATCTTTCTGGCGGCCTCAACGGTGATGTCCGGGCCGTAATCCGGGCGGGTTTGGGCAGATGGCTGTGCCGCTAACCCCAATGACAGCAACAGTATGATCGTGAGTGCGGTGTACTTGGTGATGGTCATATGTGTTCTTTGCGCTGGCCCGTTAAATGGCATGCCACCCCAACTTGATGCAGCGCTAGTCCTGACTGCCTATCGATTTGCTTGTAGATCAGCGTAGAGAAGTACTCAGCTACAAAAGCTGCTTGGCTTGGCGTAAATATCATTCCCATCATGTTTGAAAGGCTGCTACGTTTCAAGATTAAGCTTTATGATTAATTAACCTGCTGTAATAACAATCCAGTTCAGAGGTAATCTCGCGAAGCTTAGCATCTAGATCAGCATACTCCTCTCTAATTTTTTGCATTCCACTGGCACTATTTTTGAGTACATCAGCCATTTTTTCTTGATGCCGCATTAGGTCAAGATAATGCACTCTAAAAGAGAGTAAAGAATTTAAACGACCGATATCGTTAGCCTTTTTAGCTTCATTAACAGCCCAGCGAGAATAAAGCGCTGATAGCGATGCGCCCACCAAGCCAACAATTGAAATTATTTCCGTCAACAATTCGTTCTCCCCATAAAGTTCAAGTTAAGCCGAGATCAAGATACGATATAGCAATCGCTAATGTGCACTTAATTAATATTCAGCCAGTACTATAGGGCGGACTCGCGCAGCAGTCCGCCGTCACGCGCCCCCGCCCCAACATTCGGCGGACTGCCAAAGGCGAGTCCGCCCTACGGCTGGCTTAAGGTATGGCCACATCAAAAAAACCGGATTCCGGGTCAAGCCCGGAATGACGGTTTAGTTCAGATCCTGCCAGAGCTTGTCCAAGCGTTTGATGGAAACCGGGAACGGGGTCTTGAGCTCCTGGGCGAACAGGGAAACGCGCAACTCCTCGATCTGCCAGCGGTAATCTTCCAGCGCCGCGCTCACCTCCGAACCGGCTTTGCGCAAGGCACTGACTTTGTCCTGCCAGCGCTGCCAGATCAGCTGCACACTCTGGCCGCTGCGCGTGTCACGTTCCACCGCGCCTGGGTATTTCTCCAGCCTTAGACGCAGTGCCTTGAGGTAACGCGGCAGGTGTTGCAGACGCTCCCAGGGCGTGTCGCGGAAGAAGGTCTTGGGCAGCAGACGCTGGAACTGTTCGTCCGCTTCGCGTTTGATGCGCGCCATGGCGGGCGGCAGGGTATTTAGTTTTTGCGTCAGCGGCTGGTATTCCGCTGCGATGGCGATCACCAGCCGCCCTGCCCCTTCCACCACCGCAGGCAGGCGAGTGCGGGCTCTGGCCTTGAGTGCCATGAATTCAGCGTTGCTGCGCGGCAAATCGTCCTCACCGATGAAGGCACGGTCGGCGATGGCGGTGAGCATGTCGTCACGCAGCGCATCCGGGCTAAGCAGGTTGCGCAGCAGCAAGGCATATTGGTTGAAGCCAGGCAGGCCCTTTTCCAGCTGCTTCATCTGTTCTTTGAGTTCAAAGCGCATCAGGCGGCGCACACCGGCGCGGTGTGCCAGCGTGGCGGCGGCCTCGGTATCGAACAGCTTGATGGCCACACTGTCGGTGTTGTCTTCGATGGCAGGATAGCCAGTGAGCTGGCGGCCGTTGCGCGTAAAACTCAGGGTCTTGGGCAGGTCACCGAAATCCCATTGCTTGAGGCCGGTCTTCTCGATGCCGGGTGACGCACTACGGAAGGTAAGCTGCGCGGCCTGGCCGAGTTGCTGGGTCAGCAGGCCCCAGTCGCGGCCCATGCCGAGCTCGCGGCCTTTTTCATCGACGATGCGGAAGTTCATGCGCAGATGTTCGGGGATGGCGTCCTTCCATTCGTCCACCGACAGTTTCAGGCTGGTGCGCTGCTGGATGTAGGCTGCCAGCGTTTCAAGTAGCGGCGGCAGGCCCGGCAGGTCATTTGCACGCACATCCAGGCCTGGTTTGTCGGTGCTGTCCTTGGATTCCAGCTTGCGCTGGAATGACGGGTGTTGAGTGAGGTGCTCCAGAAAACCGGTCACGAACTCTGGCACCGGCACGCACACGCGGCGCAAGGTCTTGGGCAACGCCTTGATGAGGTGGGTGACTTTCTCGCGCAACATGCCGGGCACAAGCCATTCGGCGGCGGTGGCGTCCAGCTGGTTCAGCAAGGCCAGCGGGATGGTAGCGGTGACGCCATCCAGCACATGGCCGGGTTCGAAACGGTATTTGAGCGGCACACTGACGCCGTCCAGCAGGAAGGTCTCCGGGAATTGCGCTTCGGTGACCCCCGCTGCACCGTGGCGCATCAGGTCATCACGCGTCAGGTACAGCAGCTTGGGGTTGGCTTTCTCGGCCTCGTCACGCCATTTCTCGAAACCAGTGCCGTTGACGATGCCCGCAGGCACGCGGCTATCGTAAAAGGAGTACAGCACATGCTCATCCACCAGCACATCCTGTCGGCGGGCCTTGTGTTCCAGCTCTTCGATCTCACTGATTAGACGCTGATTGGCAGCGAAGAAGGCGGCACGCGTATCGAACTCCCTGTTGGCCAGCGCTTCGCGGATGAAGATCTCGCGCGATTCCACCGCATCGATAGTGCCGTAATGCACACGGCGCTTGGGCACGATGGTCAGGCCGTACAGGCTGACGCGCTCCCAGGCGACCACTTGCGCAGGCTTGCGCTCCCAGCGCGGGTCGCTGTAATGGCTGTCGGTGAGGCCACGCGCGAGTGGCTCTATCCAGTCCGGTTCGATCTTGGCCACACAGCGTGCGTACAGCTTGCTGGTTTCCATCAGCTCGGCCGCCATCACCCACTTGGGCCTGGCTTTTCTGAGCGCGGAACCAGGGGCGATGCTGAAGCGTATGCCACGCGCGCCCTGATAGCTATCGGCATCGCCGTCCTTGAAACCGATATTGCCTAACAGTCCGGACAGCAAGGCACGGTGGATCTGTTCATACGCAGCCTCCTGTGCATTCGGCTTGATCTCCAGCTCCTCAGCGATCTCCAGCAACTGGAAATATAGTTCGCGCCATTCTTTCATGCGCAGAAAGGACAGGAAGTTCTGATGGCACTTGCCCAGCAGTTCCTTGTTGGATTTTTTGGTCTTCAGCGCCTCATCATAAAAGGCCCACAACTTGAGGAAGCTCATAAAATCCGAGGTTTCATGAGCGAACTTGGCATGCGCCTGATCGGCCGCCTCGCGTTTGTCCATGGGGCGTTCACGCGGGTCCTGGATCGCCAGTGCAGCGGCGATGATGAGGATCTCCTGCAGGCAGTTCTCTTTTTTGGCGGCCATCATCATGCGCGCCACGCGCGGATCGAGTGGCAAGCGTGCCATCTGGCTGCCCACCTCGGTCAACTGACGCTGTGCATCAACGGCGCCCAGCTCCTGCAACAACTGGTAACCGTCGTTGATCAGGCGCGAACTGGGCGCTTCCAGGAACGGGAATTCGCTGACATCGCCCAGCTTGAGCGCCGCCATGCGCAAAATGACCGAAGCCAGTGAAGAACGCAGGATCTCGGGGTCGGTGAAGGACGGACGGGCGTTGAAATCCTCCTCGGAATACAGGCGCACGCAGATACCGTTGGAAACACGACCACAACGACCGGCACGCTGGCGGGCGGCGGCTTGCGAGATCTTCTCGATCTGCAGCTGCTCCACCTTGGCACGCGTGCTGTAACGGTTGACACGCGCCAGACCGGCATCGATGACGTATTTGATGCCGGGCACGGTGAGCGAGGTTTCCGCCACATTGGTGGCCAGCACGATGCGCGTGGTGCCGGAAGGCCGGAAGATCTTCTGCTGGTCCTCGATGGACAGGCGTGCGAACAGCGGCAGCACTTCGATATGGCGCAGCTTGGCCGAGCGGCCCTGGTATTTGCGCAGATGGTCGGCGGTGTCGCGGATCTCGCGCTCGCCCGGCAGGAACACCAGAATATCGCCATCGCCCAGCCGCAGCAGGTCGTCGGCGGCATCCAGGATGGCTTCCTCGATGGCCTCTTCTTCCTCGTCCTCCTGCAGCCAGCGCGACTCGATGCGCGGCTTGCGCTTGATGCCCATCAGGTCCTGGCCCAGCAATTCCAGATCCTCGTCGCTGTCGTCTACTTCGACTTCTTTAGCGGTGAAGCCGGGTTTACCGAGTGGGCGGTAGCGGATCTCCACCGGGTAGGTACGTCCCGACACCTCGATCACGGGAGCGCCGTTGAAATGCCGCGAGAAGCGGTCCGCATCGATGGTGGCGGAGGTGACGATGACTTTCAGGTCAGGCCGCCTGGGTAGCAGCTGTTTCAGGTAACCGAGCAGGAAATCGATGTTTAGGCTGCGTTCGTGGGCCTCGTCGATGATGATGGTGTCGTAGGCGTTCAGGAAGCGGTCGCCCTGCGTTTCAGCGAGCAGGATGCCGTCTGTCATCAGTTTGACGTAGCTGGATTCTGACAGCTTGTCATTGAAGCGTACCTTGTAGCCTACCGCTTCACCCAGAGGCGAGCGCAACTCCTGCGCGATACGCGCAGCAACAGAACGTGCAGCGATACGTCGTGGCTGGGTATGGCCGATCAGGCCACTGACGCCGCGCCCCAGCGCCAGGCAGATCTTGGGCAGCTGCGTGGTCTTGCCGGAACCGGTCTCGCCGCACACGATGACCACCTGGTGTTTCTGGATAGCGGCGGCGATGTCGTCTTTTTTAGCACTGACCGGCAGCTCGGGCGGATAGTCGGGTACCGGCAGCTGTTGCAGGCGCGTGGCATAGCGCGTGCTGGAAGCGCGCACCTTGCTGGCGATCTCGGCCAGCACTTTATCGAGCGGTTTGTCCTGCTCCAGCTGGGCACGCGCCTGCTGCAAACGGCGGCGCAAGGGAAAGCGGTCTGCCAGCATGCAGTGCGGCAATTGGGCTTCAAGCTGGGAGAGCAGCT
Organism: Methylobacillus flagellatus; assembly: GCF_005502435.1. Classification (GTDB taxonomy): domain Bacteria; phylum Pseudomonadota; class Gammaproteobacteria; order Burkholderiales; family Methylophilaceae; genus Pseudomethylobacillus; species Pseudomethylobacillus flagellatus_A. The sequence goes on along the minus strand of NZ_SCOU01000001.1, from coordinate 135,332 downwards.
GACGTGGCGTGGTGGTGGAAGTCATAAGCAGGCGCTGATTTTAACACGGCATTTCCAGCGCCCTACAGACGCTGCATGGCCTTGAGCAAGGGTCACAAGCACATGGCGGAGCAGGTCTTTTTTGTCCGGTACAGGGGCTTTATGCCAGTTTAGCTTTTATAATGTTGGTTTTATGCAAAGTTTCGGTGCGCTGTGCGCGCCGGACATGAATCGCAAGCACATGAACGCCACACACAAAACCGCCACCGATGATGTCCGCATCAAGGAGATCAAGGAACTACGCTCGCCTTGCGAACTGCTGGAGTTGTTGCCGGTGGACAGCGTCACCACGGACAACATCGTGGCCACACGCCATGCCATCCATCGCATCCTGCACAGCATGGACGACCGCCTGCTGGTCATCATCGGCCCCTGCTCCATCCATGACTATGCCGCCGGCATTGAGTATGCACATCGCCTGATGGCGCAGCGTGAAAAATACAGCCAGGAGCTGCTGATCGTGATGCGCGTCTACTTCGAGAAGCCGCGCACCACGGTGGGCTGGAAAGGCCTGATCAACGACCCCTATCTGGATGGCAGCTTCCGCATCAACGAAGGCCTGGAACTGGCGCGCCGCTTCCTGCGCGAGGTGAACCAGCTCGGCATGCCGGCGGCGGGCGAGTTCCTGGACACCATCACACCGCAATACACGGCAGACCTGGTGAGCTGGGGTGCCATAGGCGCACGCACCACGGAATCGCAAGTGCATCGCGAGCTGGCGTCCGGCTTGTCCTGCCCGGTCGGCTTCAAGAACGGCACGGACGGTAATGTGAAGATCGCCGTGGATGCCATCAAGGCCGCAGCCAGCCCGCATCATTTCCTGTCGGTGACCAAGGAAGGCCATTCGGCCATCGTCTCCACCACCGGCAATGAAGACTGCCATGTGATCCTGCGCGGCGGCAAAAAGCCCAACTATGATGCAGCCAGCGTGCAAGAAGCCTGCGATGTGCTGGCGCAATCCGGCGTGGCCCCCAAGGTGATGATCGACTGCTCGCACTCCAACAGCTCGCGTCAGCATGAGATGCAGCTGGAAGTCGCCAAAAGCATCGCAGCTCAACTGGTGGCGGGTGATGACCGCATCATCGGCGTGATGGTGGAATCGCACCTCAATGCCGGGCGTCAGGACCAGGTGGCCGGTCAGGCCCTGACATACGGTTTGTCCATCACCGATGCCTGCCTGGGATGGGAGCATAGCCTGGTGTTGCTGGAAACGCTGGCGCAGGCAGTGCGCGTGCGGCGTGGCCAGCACGAACTGGAAGCAGAAGAATAGCCACTTTTATATGTAACAAATGGGGACACAGAAAATGCACCCAATAAAAAACGCCGGCAATGCCGGCGTTTTTATTGGGGCAATAGGCTGGGCCAGATCAGCGCCAGCAAGTCAGCATGCTCAAGTCACAATACTCAAGTCAACATACCTAGAGATCAGTTGTTGTTGAAGAACCCGATGTTCATGCAGCGGTCGTTCACAAAAGTCAGCTCTGCGAATTTATAGGTGCGCTTGGCATCGTATTTGACCACGTCGTTGTAATACCACATCTCGATGTTGACGCGCTTGGTCTTGTCATCGGTCTTGCCCATGCCCATCACCATGCGGTCGGCATTGGCAGGCTTCACGGCTAGGTCTTTCTTGGCTGGTGCCCCCAGTTTGTCGGTGATGAACTTGCGGGACTTGCCACTGAAGGCATTGAGGAACTCATCTTCCGTATAAGTCTTGGCCTTGGCGGCTGTGCTGGTTTTGCTGCTGGTACCCGCTTTGACGTCTGCCTTGACCGCTGTTTCTGCCATTGCGACCGGCGCGCTCAATACAACGGACATCAGCAGCGCTAAAGTGAAATGGATTCGATGATTCATTTGCATGACAACATTCCTGATAAAGATTGCGTGATCAATTGGCGATTATCGCACTAATCGGGTGATTGCATAAACCCGCGCATCACCCGCGCTCATTCAAACTGCAGCTGTAAACCGTCATACGCCACATGCACTCCCGGTGGCAGCATGGCGCTCAAGGCTTCGAACTCCAGCTCATGCGTCATGTGAAACAAATAGGTTTCACGGGCGTTGATGAGACCGGCATAGGCCAGGCTTTGTTCCACGTTGATGTGGGTGGGATGCGGCTTGTGACGCAAACAATCCAGCAGCAACACGTCCACGCCTTCCAGCAAGGCCATGGACTCGTCCGGGATCTCCGACACATCGGTGAGATAAGCCAGATTACCGATCCGGTAGCCATGGATGTCGATATAGCCATGCTTGACCGGGATAGGCGTCACCTCACAACCGAATAGGCTGAATGGCGCGCTGACCGGGTTAATGCTCAGAATGGGCAGATCCCAGAAATCACGCGGCTCACGTAGCGTATAACCAAAGCGGCTGGCAATGTGCTCCATGGCGTCATAACGGCCGTACAGCGGGATCTGTTGACGTTGCAGCTGACAAAATGCGCGCAGGTCGTCGATGCCATGCAGATGGTCCGCATGGGTGTGCGTGTACAGCACGGCATCCACGCGGCGCAACTGCTCGCGCAGGGCCTGCTGGCGCATGTCCGGGCCGGTGTCGATCAGCAGCACATGACCACTATCCAGCGTGATGCAGGCCGAGCTGCGCGTGCGCTTATTACGCGGGTCGGTGGAACAGCAGGTCGCGCAGTCGCAGCCCACCACCGGCGTTCCGGCACTGGAACCCACCCCTAACATGGTCAGTTGCATCGTACCGCCTGCTTGAATAGACGAAAGAAGTTATCCGTGCTGGCCGCCGCCAGCGTCTCGAACGGAATACCGCGCAAACGCGCCACTTCTTCGGCCACGTGCCGCACATAGGCAGGCTGGTTGGTCTTGCCACGGAACGGGATAGGCGCGAGGTAAGGCGAATCGGTCTCCACCAGAATACGTTCCAGCGGCACAGCCGCGGCCACTTCCTTCAAGGATTGCGCATTCTTGAAGGTGACGATGCCGGAGAAGGAGATATAAAACCCCAGTGCGATAGCCTGTTCGGCCACCTCCAGGCTTTCAGTGAAGCAGTGCATCACACCGCCCACGCGTTCAGCGCCCTCCTCGCGCATGATGCGCAGGGTGTCTTCGGCCGCGTTACGGGTATGGATGATGAGCGGCTTGTCGCAAGCCACCGCAGCACGGATATGGGTGCGGAAGCGCTCGCGTTGCCATTCCAGATCGCCGGTCAGCCGGAAATAATCCAGGCCGGTCTCGCCTATGCCTACCACTTTGGGATGGTCGCCAAGGCGCAGCAGGTCATCCACACCGAACGCAGGCTCGTCCTCGTAATCAGGGTGCACACCCACGGTGGCAAAGAAATTGTCATGCGCGGCAGCCACCGCCAGCACATTGGGGAATTTCTCCAGCGTGACCGAGATGCACAAGGCATGCCCGACCTGGTTGTCGCGCATGGCTTGCCGCAGCTCCGGCAATTTGGCAGCGAGCTCGGGGAAATCAAGGTGGCAATGTGAATCAACCAGCATAGTGCATTCCTAGTATCGGCCGTCCTGGTATCAGGCCGTCTTGAGTGTGAACAACTGCATGTATTGCAACAACAAGGCCTCGAACTGCAGCGTGGCATTCAATGGATGGCTGGCCAGACGGCGTGCCTGGCGCAGGCGCTGTTCCAAGCCCAGCAAAGCGGCCAGATCGGCACGCGCCGCCAATGCGGCCAGCTGTTCATGGCGGTAGTAGCGCACTTCCCCGGCCAGTCGGGCGCTAAGCAGGTCATGCACCCACTTCTGCAGCATATCGATGGCGGTTTCCATGCCCAACGCCACGCAGCTGGTGGCCAGTGTGTACGGGTTCAAGCGCTCGCCCTGCGCCAGCATCTGGGTGATCTGTGCCGTCTGCTTGGCTTCCGGCATCTGTCCTGCCGTCAGTTGCAGCGGTGCACCGCCAGCCAGGTCCAGCAGCTGTTCTGCATCTTGCATGCCGCGCGACTGTAACCAGTACGTGGCTTGCTCGCGCGTAGGCATGGGCATGTCCACGATACGGCAGCGGCTGATCACGGTGGGTAGCAACAGATGCGACTGGTGGCTAACCAGGATGAAGCGCATGTCGGCTGGTGGCTCTTCCAGCATCTTGAGCAAGGCATTGGCCGCACTGTTGTTGAGCGCTTCGGCCGGATGGATCACCACCAGACGGTTACGCTGCGCACGGTGGCTGGAAAGCTCGAAAAAACTGCCCAGCGCACGCACCTGCGCGATGCTGATCTGCGTGGCTTTTTTACGGGCAGTGCTGCCTTCAGCCTCGTCTTCCTGAGCGAGCGTGAGCAGTCGAAAATCCGGATGATTGCCTTGTTCGAACCAATTGCAGCTGCTGCATTGGCCACAAGCCATGGCATCCGCCGTGGGCGTTTCGCAGAGCCAGGCGCGGCTCCAGTGCAGCGCGAAATCCACCTTGCCTATACCGCTGCGGCCACGCAACAGCCAGGCATGCGCCTGGCGTGCCTGACCAGATTGCAGGCGTTGCCATAGTGCGTGGTGCCAGGGCAACAGGCTGGTTACACTCATGCGGCATGTTCCAGCGTCAACAAGGCCTGCTCGACTGAATTCCAGACTTCGGGCAAGGGTCGGTTGGCATCAATGACACGAAAACGCTGAGGGAAAGCGGCAGCGCGCTGCAGGTAAGCGTGACGGATGCGGCTGAAGAACGCCGCACTTTCGCGCTCGAACTTGTCCGGGCTGCGCGCACTGGCCAGGCGTTGCACACTGACCTCGACCGGCACATCGAACAGCAAGGTCAGGTCAGGTTGCAGATCGCCCTGCACCCACCGCTCCAGCTGCCGCAGCCTGTCGCTAGCCAGACCGCGCCCGCCACTCTGATAGGCAAAGCTGGCATCGGTGAAGCGGTCTGACACCACATAGTCACCGGCTTGCAGGGCTGGCAGGATGCGTTGCGCCAGATGTTCGCTGCGCGCAGCGAACATCAGCAAGGCCTCGGTCTCGGCCGTCATGCTGTCGTGTAGCAGCAGTTCGCGCAGACGTTCACCCAGCGCTGTACCACCGGGCTCGCGCGTCAGCAGCACGCGGTGACCTTGTGTTTGCAACCAGGCTTCGATAGCGGGAATGTGCGTACTCTTGCCTGCCCCGTCCATGCCTTCCAGCGTGATGAATTTGCCGCGCATCAGGGCCGCTTCCGCAACTGATAGCGTGCCACGGCACGGTTATGCTCGGCCAGGCTGGACGAGAAGGCATGGCTGCCATCTCCCTTGCCGACGAAATAGAGGGCCTTGGTCTGTGCCGGATGCAAGGCAGCTTCAATCGATGCCAGGCCAGGCATGGCGATGGGGGTAGGTGGCAGATTGGCACGCGTGTAGGTGTTGTATGGCGTATCGGTGAGCAGGTCCTGACGGCGCAGATTGCCGTCAAAGCGCTCGCCCATGCCATAGATCACCGTCGGGTCGGTCTGCAAGCGCATGCCGATGCGCAGGCGGTTGACGAATACACCGGCGATCATGGGACGTTCGTCACCGCGTCCGGTCTCTTTTTCGACGATGGACGCCATGATCAGCGCTTCGTAAGGTGTAGCGTAAGGTAGACCGGGGGCGCGTTTTTCCCAGGCCTGGGCCAGCCGGGTCTGCATGGCATGGTAAGCACGCTTGAGGATGTCGATATCGGTCATGCCCCGGCTAAAATAATAGGTATCCGGGAAGAACAAGCCTTCGGCCTCCTGCCCTGTTCCGCCGATCTCGGCGAGGATCTGGGCTTCGGTATACCCCATGCTGACATGTTTGATGGCCTCGTTGCGTGTCATGGCGGTGCGCATCTGGTCGAAGGTCCAGCCTTCGATGAAGGTGACGCTGGCCATGGTGGTATCGCCATTGGTGAGCATCTCGAACAGGGCATAAGGTGTGGTGCCATCCGCGATCACATAATTGCCAGCCTTGATGTCACCCGCCTTGCCGGTGAGGCGCACCAGCGCCATGAAACTCCAGGGTTCGGACAACACACCTTGCTGCACCAGTTGCCGGGAAACGGCACGCAGGCTGCTACCTGCCTTGAGATCGACCTCGGTCTGCGCAGCAGGCAGCTGCAGAGGGGTCATGGTGAAGTACAGCATCCAGCCTGCCAGCAGCACTGGCATCAACAGGGAGATACTGATCAGATATCGGATGAAACGCATGCTACTCCTGCAGTGATAGGCGCAATTGTGACGCCAGCGGCTGTGCTTGCCAGTGTGTTCCAGCCAGTGCGATCACCTGCCAGGCAAGGTACAGGCTGTTGCAGATGATGACCTCGTCGGCTTGCAGCAAGCGTTGCAGCGGCAAGGGTGCGACTTCCGTCTGATATCCAAGTTCAGGCAAGCGCGACAGGATACGCGACCGGGTCACGCCCGCTACGCCACAGCGGCTCAGGTCCGGGGTGCACACCACATCACCAAAACGGGCGAACAGATTGCTGGAGGTACATTCTATCGCACTGTCATGCGCATCCAGCAGCAAGCCTTCTGCCAGCGCCGCGTCCTGCCACTCCATGCGCGCCAGCACGTTCTCCAGGCGGTTCAGATGCTTGATCCCGGCCAGCGCAGGCTGTTCGGACAAGCGCAGCTGACACAGATGCAAACGCACCCCGTGCTGCAGGTTTTCAGCCGGATAGTCAGGCATGGCAGAACGGATCACGATGCGCGTCACTGTTACATCGTCCTGTGGACGGTAACCACGCAGGCCCTCACCTCGCGTGAGAATGACCTTGCATACACTGGTGCTGCTGACAGCGAACAACTGCTCGATATCGTCCAGCAATTCTGCCGCAGGCGGACAGGCGATGCCCAGCACGGCACTGTCGGCAACCAGTCTGGCATAGTGCAGCTCCCAGTTGACTGGCTGCGCGTGACGCACTGGAAAGGTACGGAACACGCCATCGCCATAAGCCAGACCACGGTCGAGCGCAGAGATGCCCAGCGCCTCGGCGTTGCCGTTGACGAGAAATGACGGGATCTGGATGGTAGGCGTATCTAGCGGATTCATGAGCTGAAATGCTAAAGCAAGTCCTACGTTAAGTCATGCAGGAAAATTCCACAAAAGCTGTGGATAATTTTGTGGATGAACGGCGGGAATCGCCAGCAAACACCCGTCAATACGGGCTATCTAATCAGCTGATTAAATTTTAACCAATGATTAACAGCAGCGATATCAATCACTTACCAATAATCATGCAGATTCAAGTACTAATCCGTACGTATTACTGTCATGTCGCAGCGAACTGTGCAAAACCAGCCCGCCGCTACCACATAAGTGACTGATATCGTTTACTAAATTTTCTGGAAAACCAGACTGCCGTTGGTGCCGCCAAAGCCGAAGTTGTTCTTCAGCGCGACATCGATCTTCATATCCCGTGCGGTATTGGCACAGAAATCCAGATCACATTCCGGATCCTGATTGAAGAGGTTGATGGTCGGTGGTGAAACCTGATGATGGATGGACAGCACGGTGAATACCGACTCCAGGCCACCTGCACCGCCCAGTAGATGGCCGGTCATGGACTTGGTCGAATTGACCACCAGCTTGTAGGCATGGTCACCGAAGGCCGCCTTGATGGCATTGGTTTCATTGGCATCACCCAATGGCGTGGACGTGCCGTGGGCATTGATGAACTGCACCTGATCCGCATTCACGCCTGCATTCTGCATGGCATTGCGCATGGAGCGGCGCGGACCATCCATATTGGGCGCGGTCATGTGGTAGGCATCCGCACTCATGCCATAGCCGGTCAGCTCGGCATAGATCCTGGCGCCGCGCTTTTTGGCTGATTCATATTCTTCCAGCACCATGACACCGGCACCTTCACCGATGACAAAGCCGTCTCTATCCTTGTCCCATGGACGACTGGCGGTGGCCGGATCATCATTGCGACCAGACAGTGCGCGTGCGGAGGCAAAGCCGCCCACGCTGAGCTGGGTGATCGCCGCTTCGGCACCGCCAGCCACCATGACGTCGGCATCGCCGTATTCGATCATGCGCGCAGCGTCACCGATGCAGTGAGTGCCCGTAGTACACGCGGTGACAATAGCCACATTCGGGCCCTTAAAACCGAACATGATGGACAGATTGCCGGAGATCATGTTGATGATGGTGCCAGGAATAAAGAACGGCGAGATCTTGCGTGGACCGCCTTCATCATAGGTGTCGTTGGTGTCTTCGATCATGCCCAGACCGCCGATGCCGGAACCGATGGCAACGCCGATACGTTCGGCATTCTCTTCGGTGGCGACGATGCCAGAATCCTTGACGGCTTCGATCGCAGCCACCATGCCGTACTGGATGAAGGTATCCATACGACGTGCATCTTTGGCAGGCAGGAATTGGGTGACGTCAAAACCTTTGACTTCACCTGCGATCTGCGAGGCGAAGTTACTGGGATCGAATTTGGTGATACGGCTGATACCGGAATTGCCGGCGATCAGATTAGCCCAAGCGCTGTCCACACCGATACCGACCGGTGAGACAACACCCAGACCTGTGACGACGACCCGGCGACGGGCCGAGTGTGGTCTGGCCTGATTAGACATGACAGGGCAGCTCCAAACTAAACGCTGGCTAGCGCCAGCGTTGGACTGATAACGGGAGTAAGGAAAATTACTTCAGGTGGACACTGACGTAGTCGATGGCCTGTTGTACGTTGGTGATCTTCTCTGCTTCTTCATCAGGAATCTCGCAATCGAATTCTTCTTCGAGTGCCATGACCAGCTCAACGGTGTCCAGCGAATCGGCACCCAGGTCATCAACGAAAGAAGATGAATTCTTTACGTCTGCTTCATTCGCGCCCAGTTGTTCAGCGACGATTTTCTTAACACGTTGTTCGATGTCGGACATCTCTACCCCTTTCAATGGTTGTTACTACTAAACTCAGGCATTCTAGCAAAAGTCCTGAGGAATTCAAAAAGCCAGCGCACGATAGTTTGTGCGCGCAGCCTGGTGTAACGGTTGAGCCTAGGCGGCTGGCCTTATGCCATGTACATGCCACCGTTGACATGCAAGGTTTCGCCGCTGATGTATCCAGCTTGTGGCGAAGCCAGGAAGGTCACGGCCGCTGCGATATCGTCAACCTGCCCCAGTTTGCCCAGCGGGATACGCTGCAACAAAGCGGCACGGTGTTCTTCTGGCAGATCACGCGTCATGTCGGTGTCGATGAAGCCTGGTGCGACACAATTCACGGTGATGCCACGGCTACCGACTTCGGCCGCCAGCGACTTGGTGAACCCGGCCATGCCTGCCTTGGCGGCGGCATAGTTGGTTTGTCCGGCGTTGCCCATATGGCCAACCACGGAAGAGATATTGATGATACGGCCAGTGCGCGCCTTCATCATCGGCCGCAGCACGGCTTGCGACATGCGGAACACTGACTTCAGATTGGTGGACAGCACCGCATCCCAGTCATCGTCTTTCATGCGCATCAGCAAGGTGTCACGCGTGATACCGGCGTTATTGACCAGAATGCTGACATCGCCATATTGCGCCGCGATGCTCTTCAGCAAGGCTTCAACCTGGGCAGCATCGTTCACGTCCAGCGCCATGCCAGCGCCCTGTATCCCCGCCTGCTGCAGTGCAGCGGTGATGTGTTCAGCACCCGCTGTGGTTGTGGCGGTACCGATCACGGTCGCCCCCTGCTTGCCCAGCGCCTGGGCAATGGCGGCACCTATGCCACGACTCGCGCCGGTAATCAGCGCAACTTGATTTTGCAACATGCTCACTCCCTCGTTTTTTATTCCAGACTACGCTATTTGAGTTGGCTCAGTGTTTCGGCCAGCGCTTGCTGGCTGATCAGCGCATGGCAGGGAAAGTCCGCGACGATGCGCTTGGTGAGCCCCGCCAGCACTTTGCCAGGACCACACTCCGCGCTCAAGGTGACGCCAGCAGCATGCACTGCTTGTACCGTCTCCACCCAGCGTACCGGGCTGTGCAACTGGCGCACCAGGGCATCCTTGATCGCGGCTGCGTCGCTGTAAGCCTGCACGTCCGCGTTATGCAACACAGGCACTGCGCCAGCTTGCAAAGGTACATCCTTGAGGTAAGCACGCAGCTCATCGGCAGCTGGCTGCATCAGCGCACAATGCGATGGCACGCTGACCGGCAGCGGCAAGGCGCGCTTGGCACCCTTGGCCTTGGCCAGCTCCATGCCACGTTCAACGGCCGCTTTGTGGCCGGCAATGACCACCTGCCCCGGAGAATTGAGGTTGACGGCTTCCAGCACCTGCCCTTGCGCCGCTTCGGCGCAGACGGCACGCACCACTTCGTCCTCCAGCCCCAGGATGGCGGCCATGGCACCCACGCCTTCTGCCACAGCACCTTGCATGACCTCGGCACGGAAACGCACCAGCGGCAAGGCTGCCGCGAAGCTGAGCGCACCCGAGGCCACCAGTGCACTGTACTCACCCAAACTATGGCCTGCCATCAAGGCGGGCAAAGCACCGCCCTCGGCTTGCCAGACGCGCCAGGTAGCGACAGCAGCCGTCAGCATCAGCGGTTGCGTATTGGTGGTTTGATTCAGCGCCTCGTTCGGCGCGGTGACCATGTGCCAGAAATCCTGACCCAGCAGGTCGGACGCCTCGGTGAAGGTATCACGCACCAGTGGCTGCCCATCGAACCCTTGCATCATGCCGACTGACTGGGAACCCTGACCGGGGAAAAAGAAAGCAAAACTCATCACGTATTCCTTACTCGCTATGCTGAGCAGACTAGCCACTCATCGAACAACGACCACCCCAGTACAGTAGCTGGAGCATCAAACCTTGCTTGCAGATCAATCTCTTGCGGACTCTCGCGGATCAATATTTAGCCAGCACCGAACCCCAGGTGAAACCGCCGCCGAAGGCTTCCATCAGCAGCATCTCGCCGCGCTGGATACGACCATCACGCACGCCGGCATCCAGTGCCAGCGGGATGGAAGCTGCCGAGGTATTGCCATGGCGATCCACGGTGACGATCACCCGGTCCATGCTCATACCCAGTTTTTTGGCTGTGGATTGCAGGATGCGGATATTGGCCTGGTGTGGCACCAGCCAGTCGATATCGGATTTCTCTAGGCCATTGGCGGCCAGCGTCTCGTCCACGATGGCATCCAGCGTGTTCACTGCGATCTTGAACACCGAATTGCCTTGCATCTCGATGGTGGAGATGGCATCTGGTTGCGCAAGACCTGCCGGCACATGCAGCAAGTTGGCATAACTACCGTCCGCATGCAGATGAGTAGAAAGGATGCCCGGCTCTTCACTGGGAGTCAGGATCACCGCCCCGGCACCATCACCCCACAAGATGCAGTTACTGCGGTCGGTCCAGTCGGTCAGGCGCGACATGCAGTCAGCACCAATGACTAACGCGCATTTGGCTGCACCGGTCTTGATGAATTTGTCTGCCGTGGCAACCGCATAAACAAAGCCGCTGCACACTGCCTGGATGTCAAAGGCGGGACAACTGGAGATGCCCAGCTTATCCTGCACACTGCAGGCGGTGCTTGGGAAGATGCGGTCCGGGGTGGTGGTCGCGACGATGATCAGGTCGATCTGTTGCGCCTCCATGCCCGCAGCCTGCAAAGCGCGGCGAGCAGCTTGCAACGCCATGTCACTGGTCAACTCGCCATCGGCGATGATATGACGCTGGCGGATGCCGGTACGCGCTACGATCCACTCGTCGGTGGTATCGACCATGCGCTCCAGGTCGGCATTGGTCAGGATCTTCTCTGGCAGATAACTGCCAGTGCCAGCGATACGGGAATAGGTCATGCAGGGGCTTCCTGAGTCACCGTCGTGCCATCCAGATCGAAGCTGGCGGACGGTGGCTTGATATGTTCGATTTCGAGTTGCTCGGTGATACGACGCAATACGCCGCTACGAGATTCGGCCACGGCGGACTGGATGGCATTATCAAAAGCGAAACGGTCTGCGCCGCCATGGCTCTTGACCACGATGCCACGCAAGCCCAGGAAGCTGGCGCCATTGTAACGGCGTGGGTCTACGCGGCGCTTGAAAGCCTTGAGCACCGGCATCGCGCACAGCGCCATCAGCTTGGTGAACCAGTTACGTTTGAATTCCTGGGTCAGGAAGCGGCTCATCATCTGGGCCAGCCCTTCCGAGGTCTTGAGTGCCACGTTACCGACAAAGCCGTCACAAACGATGAGGTCGGTGGTGCCTTTGTAGATGTCGTTGCCCTCGACATTGCCGTAGAAATTGAGATGACTGGCGCGCAGCAACTCGCCAGCCTGCTTCACCACTTCATTGCCCTTGATGTCTTCGGAGCCGATGTTGAGCAGGCCGACGCTAGGGCGCTCCTTGTGCTCGACACAGGACACCAGCATGGCACCCATGATGGCGAACTGCAGCAAATGTTCGGGAGTACAGTCTGCGTTAGCACCTAGATCCAGCATGTAGACCACGCCATGCTGGGTAGGCAAGGTAGCCGCAATGGCAGGCCTGTCAATACCAGGCAAGGTCTTGAGCACGAAACGCGCCGTGGCCATCAGCGCACCGGTATTACCGGCACTGACACAGGCATTGGCTTCGCCGCTCTTGACCAGATTGATCGCCACACGCATGGAAGAATCTTTTTTATTCTTCATGGCGCTCTGCGGCGACTCGTCCATGGTCACCACTTCGCTGGCATGATGGATGCGCAGACGCGTGCCGACCTTGGCCTTGTGGGCCTTCAACTCAGCTTCAATCGCCTCCGTGAGACCAACCAGTACGATGTTGATATTGTCATCGCGCTTGAGCGCATCCAGCGCAGCGGGCACGGTAACGTGGGGACCGTGGTCGCCGCCCATGGCATCGATGGCGACGGTGATATCCATGCTCATAGCTGGAACAGCCTCACAGTTGACTGGATAAACGACAGAATAAACGAAAGCGCCGACCCGAGATGGACCGGCGCTTTGCTGATACGAAAAACTTATTCGCCCTTGGCTGGCATCACTTTGCGGCCACGGTAGTAGCCGCTTGGGCTGACGTGGTGACGCAAGTGGGTCTCGCCCGTGGTTGGCTCAACAGCCAGCGGCGGGTTGGTCAGAAAATCGTGCGAACGGTGCATGCCACGCTTGGAAGGTGACTTCTTGTTTTGTTGAACGGCCATAATTAACTCCTGAAAAATACGCTAACGCAGCTTGCTGCATTAGCCCCTACGCTTTAGTTGTTCCAGTAGCGCAAAAGGACTGGGGGAATTCGACTCCCTGAGAATCTTCTCAATGGCGCTGCCATCTTCGCCGCATTGCCCGTCATCATGCCTGGGCGCCAGTGGCAGAGCCAGCAACAGCTCATCTTCTATCAAATCTTGCACGCTCATATTGGCAGAAGCCACCATGAAATCGCGCTCATCGTCCTCGTCTTCCGGCAGAGGGATGTCTTCCTCCCTTGCCACAAGCTCGAACTGTGAAACCGTGTCCACCGCGCAAGCATACGGACCCAGACAACGCTGGCAACTCAGCATAAGCTTGCCAGAGACTGCCAAGCGCAGACCAGGCTTGCTTTGCTCATCAAGGAAACCGCTCAGCGTGTAGCTCAGCTCGCCTTCTTGAGAGGTCAGCAGATCGCCCAACCGCGTCAAACGAAAGACCGCGATTGTATCATGAATTTCCAGCCTTTTTCGTGCAAATTCAAGGCTGTTAATTGTGGCAGTTATATTGGCTGATGCAGTCATAAGGCGCGCATGATATTATCTAGGGGTACCGGTGTCAAAATTTCAGGTAAGTTTGTGATCAAAAAAATCCTTATTGCCAATCGCGGCGAAATCGCCGTTCGTATTGTTCGCGCCTGCTCAGAGATGGGCATCAAGTCAGTTGCAATCTATTCCGATGCTGATCGGCATGCCTTGCATGTCAAGAAAGCTGACGAAGCTTACAACGTAGGCTCTGATCCCGTCATTGGCTATCTTAATGCGCATAACATCGTCAACCTCGCCGTTGCGTCGGGTTGCGACGCCTTGCATCCAGGCTATGGCTTTCTTTCGGAGAATCCGGAACTAGCCGAGATCTGCGCACGTCGCGGTATCAAGTTCATCGGCCCCAAAGCCAGTGTGATCCGCCAGATGGGCGACAAGATCCAGGCACGTAACGCCATGATCAAGGCCGGCATCCCCTGTGTACCCGGTAGTGATGGCAACCTCGCCAATCTTGAGGAAGCACGCGCGCTAGCCAAGAAGATCGGTTATCCCGTCATGCTGAAAGCCACCAACGGTGGTGGTGGTCGCGGCATACGGCGTTGCAATGACGAGAAAGAACTGCTCAGCAACTATGACCGTGTGATCTCCGAAGCCAGCAAGGCATTCGGCAAGCCGGAAGTGTTCCTGGAAAAATGCGTGGTCAACCCACGCCATATCGAAGTCCAGGTCATGGCGGACAGCCACGGCAACGTGATCCATCTGTTCGAGCGCGACTGTTCCATCCAGCGCCGCAATCAGAAGCTGATCGAGATCGCGCCCTCGCCGCAACTCAGTCAGGCACAGCGCGAATACATAGGCAAGCTCGCCGTAAAAGCCGGCAAGGCCGTCAACTACGAGAATGCCGGCACGGTCGAGTTCCTGCTCGACAAGGACAACAATTTCTACTTCATGGAAATGAACACCCGTCTGCAGGTGGAACATACCGTGACGGAAACCATCACCGGTATCGACATCGTGCAGGAACAGATCCGCATCGCCAACGGTGAAAAGTTGCAATACAAGCAAGCCGACGTACATTTCCGCGGCTTCGCCATGGAGTTCCGCATCAACGCGGAAGACCCCAAGAACGACTTCCTGCCCAGCTTCGGCAAGATCACCCGCTACTACGCGCCCGGCGGTCCAGGCGTGCGTATGGATGCCGCCATGTACAGCGGCTACGTGATTCCGCCCTACTACGACTCCATGTGCGCCAAGCTCACGGTTTGGGCGCTGAACTGGGAAGGTGTGATCGAACGCGGCCGCCGCTCCCTGAGCGACATGGTGGTCTACGGTGTGAAGACCACGATCCCCTACTATCAGGAGATCCTCAAGCATCCTGACTTCCGGGCTGCCAACTTCAACACCAGCTTCGTCGAGGCCCATCCGGAATTGGTCAATTATGCTGTGGAGACCCCCCCGGAGATCTTCGCAGCTGCCATCTCGGCAGCCATCGCGGCACACGAAGGCATTTAAGCTTAACTATAATCAACGCGGTAAGTTAAAAATATGGCTAAAGTACATGTAACTGAATTGGTTCTAAGAGACGGACATCAGTCCCTGATTGCGACGCGCCTGCGTACCGAGGACATGTTGCCTATCTGTGCACAACTCGATGCGATCGGTTTCTGGTCGCTGGAAGCCTGGGGCGGTGCCACCTTTGACGCCTGCGTGCGCTATCTCAAGGAAGACCCGTGGGAGCGCCTGAAGAAACTGCGCAAGGCCTTGCCCAACACCCGCATCCAGATGTTGCTGCGCGGCCAGAACCTGCTCGGCTACCGTCATTATGCAGATGACGTGGTAGGCGCTTTTGTACAAAAATCTGCCGACAACGGCGTCGATGTGTTCCGCATCTTTGATGCCATGAACGATCTGCGCAATCTGCGTGTATCCATCGAAGCGGTCAAAAAATCCGGTAAGCATGCCGAAGGCACCATCAGCTATACCACCAGCCCGGTACATGACATCCCGCATTTCGTCAGCCTGGCCAAAGAGCTGGAAGCGATGGGCTGTGACACCCTGGCCATCAAGGACATGGCCGGCCTGCTGACCCCTTACACCACTGGTGAACTGGTGAGTGCCTTGCGCGCTGCCATCAAGCTGCCTATCCATCTGCACAGTCATGCCACTTCCGGCCTGGCGGCCATGTGTCTGCTCAAGGGTGTGGAAGCTGGTGCATCCATCATCGATACCAGCAACTCCTCGTTCGGTGAAGGCGCCAGCCATGCCTCGACCGAGAGCATCGTGGCCGCTCTGGCCGGCACCGAATACGACACCGGCCTGAGCTTGTCGGCGCTGCAGGAGATCACCGCCTACTTCCGTGAAGTGCGCAAGAAATACTGGCAGTTCGAAAGTGATTTCACCGGCGTGGACACCCGCGTGCTGGTCAACCAGGTACCGGGCGGCATGATCTCCAACCTGTCCAACCAACTCAAGGAGCAAGGCGCTCTGGACCGCATGGACGAAGTGCTGGCGGAGATCCCGCGTGTGCGTGAAGACCTCGGCTTCCCTCCGCTGGTCACCCCGACTTCACAGATCGTAGGCACCCAGGCCGTGCTCAACGTGATGACGGGCGCACGCTATAAGTCAGTCACCAATGAAGTCAAGAACTACCTGCTGGGCCAATACGGCAAGGCGCCTGGCACCATCAACACGGACGTGAAGAGCCTGGCTGTCGGCAACGCCGAAACCATCAGCTGCCGTCCTGCCGACCTCATCGACAATGAGATGGACAAGCTGCGTGCCGAATCCGAAAATCTGACCAAGTCAGAAGAGGACGTGCTGACTTACGCCATGTTCCCGGATCTGGCCAAGACCTTCCTGCTGGAGCGCAATGCGGGCACCTTGAAGCCGGAAGCGCTGCTGCCGAAGGAAAAGACCACCGCCAGTAGCGCGCCACGCTACGCTCCAAATGAATTCAAGGTCACACTGCATGGTGAGACTTTCCACATCAAGCTGACCGGCAGCGGTCATCGCGGCGAAGAACAGCGCCCATTCTACGTCTCTGTCGATGGTGTAGCCGAAGAAGTCATCGTCGAGACCTTGAGTGAGATCGAAGTGTCTGGTGGTGGCAAAGGTGGCGACAAGAAAAAGTCGTCCAGCGCCAACACCAGCAGCGGCCGCCCGCGCCCCAGCCATGAAGGCTGTGTGACCACCGCCATGCCTGGCACCATCGTCGAAGTCAAAGTCAAAGCGGGTGACAAGGTCACAGCAGGCGATGCCGTGTTGGTGATCGAAGCCATGAAGATGGAAAACGAGATCCAGGCGCCAAAATCCGGCATCGTGGTCGCAGTGCATGTGAAGAAGGGCGACACCGTCACACCTGACGAATCGTTGCTGGAAATCCAGCCTGGCTGATCCACGCTGCCTCCACAACAGCCGACAGCATGACGCTGTCGGCTTTTTAATGGCTGTTATACTCCCATCATGCGTTTGATCCTTGCTTCCTCCTCCCCCTATAGACGCGAACTACTGGAACGCCTGCAGCTTCCGTTCGAGGCCATCGCGCCAGAGGTCGACGAAACCCCGCTCCCCCACGAGCGCCCAGAACATACCGCATTACGCCTGGCGCAAGCCAAGGCACGCAAGATCGCTGAAATCCATCATGATGCCCTGGTCATAGGCTGCGATCAGGTAGCGATGCTGGACCATCAACAGTTAGGCAAGCCTTACACGCACGACAATGCAGTCAAGCAGTTGCGCTGCATGCGCGGGCGCGAGGTCGTGTTCCATAGCGCCATGTGCTTGTACAATGCGGCAACCGGCCAGATGCAGACGGCGGTGGTCCCTTACTATGTACATTTCCGTATGCTAAGCGACGCGCAGATCGAACAGTATCTGCTCAAGGAACAACCCTACCAGTGTGCAGGCAGTGCCAAATCGGAAGGTCTGGGCATCGCACTGATCGCGTCCATGCAGGGCGAAGACCCCAATGCGCTGATCGGCCTGCCGCTGATACGGCTGATTGACATGCTGCAACATGAAGGCGTCAACGTAATCTAGAAGCAGCCGTTGTCTGACTTTAGCGATCCACAAGCTCAGGAGCTTACATGCAAAAACCCCTCTTCCGCGTCTCCGTTTCCACCCTGCTGTCCGCGCTGCTGGTTTCCAGCCTGACACTCTCCACGTTGCCTGCACAGGCAGAGCCACTAGCCATACGCAGCACACTGCAAGACCAGCAGGACATCGCCGTCACCATCTACAATGGCAACCTGGCCCTGATCAAGGATCAGCGCCGCATCAGCCTGGCCAATGGCCGCAACCAGCTGGATCTGCGCGATGTGAGTGCCGAGATCCGCCCGGAAACCGCATTGCTGCGCAACCTGAGCGCAGCTGGCAGTCTGGCCGTGCTGGAGCAGAACTTCGACTTCGACCTGCTGACACCAGAAAAACTGCTGGAGAAATACGTAGGCCGCAGTGTGGGCATCATCAAGACCCATCCGACTACTGGCGCTGAAACCATAGAACGCGCGGAAGTACTGTCCGCGAATCAGGGCGTGGTACTGAAGATCGCCAACCGCATCGAGACCGGCATTCCGGGCCGCATCGTCTACGACGACGTGCCCGCCAATCTGCGCGACCGTCCTACGCTGACCGTACAACTGGATAGCAAACGCGCTGGGGAACAGCCGCTGGAACTGAGCTATCTGACCAGCGGCCTGGACTGGAAAGCCGACTATGTGGCCGAACTGAATGCCGCTGAAGACAAGCTGGACCTGTCAGGCTGGGTCACGCTGAGCAACACCAGTGGCACCGCGTATCAGAATGCAAAACTGCAACTGGTGGCTGGCAATCTGAATCGGGTGCAGCCGACACGCCCGGTGATGGTCAAAGCCATGCGTGGTGAGATGATGGACATGGCCGCATCGGCGCCCATGGTGGAAGAATCCTTGCTGGACTACCACTTGTATACACTGGAGCGCCGCACCACCATCGCCAATAACCAGAGCAAGCAGGTCGCACTGCTGTCAGGCACCGGCATCCCGGCCAGCAAAGAACTGGTGTTACGTGGTGCGGACTATTACTACCAGTCCAGCCATGGTGCGCTGGGTGAAAAACTGAAACCTGCCATCTATGTGGAATTTGCCAACAAGGAGAATGCGGGCTTGGGCATGCCGCTACCTAAAGGCATATTGCGCGTCTACAAAAAGGACAGCGCCGGTCACGCGCAGTTTGTCGGTGAAGACAAGATCGAGCACACCGCGAAGAATGAAGTGATCCGTTTGAAACTGGGTGAAGCGTTCGATATCACCGCCGACAAGAAGCAGACCGATTACAAAAAGCTGCCTAATCCAGCCAAAGGTGTCAGCGCTTCTGAATCCAGCTACGAGATCGTGCTGCGCAATGCCAAGAAGGAAAAAGTCAGCGTAACGGTACAAGAGCCTATCCCTGGCACATGGAAGATCCTCCAGCAAAGTCATGCTTCACAGAAGATCGACAGCCAGTTGGTGCAGTGGAAGATCGACATTCCAGCAGAAGGCAGCGCCACACTGAATTACCGCGTGCAGGTCAGCTATTGAGCAAGCCTGCGATTTTGCCTGGCAATAGCAACGTGACGCCTGGCCGCCTCTATTTGCTACCAGTCACACTGGGGGATGACAAACCAGAGGCGGTATTATCAGCCGAGGTGATACGCCTTGCGCAAACACTTGACACCTTTGTGGTCGAGAACGAGAAGACCGCACGGCGTTTTCTATCTGCCATCAAAACGAAAAAGCCAGTGCGCGAGCTAAGCATGCTGCTGTTGAATGAGCACACCACCGATCAGGAGCTGCCAGCCTTGCTGGCACCGCTGCTGGCTGGCAAGGATGTGGCCATCATGTCGGAAGCTGGCTGCCCTGGCATCGCCGACCCGGGCGCGCGCCTAGTGGCGCTGGCCCATCAACGCCAGATCCAGGTGCTGCCACTGGTGGGCCCCTCTTCCATCCTGCTGGCCTTGATGGGCTCAGGTTTCAATGGTCAGCGTTTCACTTTCCTGGGCTATCTGCCCAGCGACAAGACACAGCGCATCAAGCGTATACAGGAAATTGAGAAAACCTCCCGACAACAACGCGAAACACAGATCTTCATCGAAACGCCTTACCGTAATCAGCATCTGCTCGAAGACCTGGTCACCCACTGTCAGGCGTCAACCTCACTTTGTATTGCCTGCAATCTGACCCTGCCTGAACAAATCATCCTCAGCCGCCCCATCAGCGCCTGGAAAAACAGCCCCTTGCCTGAGCTGCACAAACAGCCTACCGTATTTCTATTGCTGGCTTGAATGGCATTGAGCTGTGGCGAGCATAAGCAGTAAGCCCGTGCAGATCAACAGGCGGCTAACAAACGGCGATGAGTGCGGGCGATGCGTACGAGAGTGCTTATAGCAGGTATTGTTTGACCGGCGCGTAGCTGCGTCTATGCACCGCTGAAACCCCGTACTTAGCCAGATTAGCCAGATGCTCGGGGGTGGGATAACCCTTGTGGCGGGCAAAGTTGTATTCGGGATATTGCGCATGCAGGCTCAGCATATCGGCATCGCGCGCGGTCTTGGCGAGGATGGATGCCGCCGCAATGGCCATCACTTTGCTGTCTCCCTTGACGACGGCTTCACATGGCAGCGCCAGCGTTGGGCAACGGTTACCATCCACCTGGACCAGCTCGGGGACGAACAGCGATCCGGCGCTATCTTTGAGCGTTTCGACGGCACGCTGCATGGCCAGCATGCTGGCCCACAGGATATTCAGCTGATCGATCTCTTCCACGCTGGCGATCGCGATGGACCAGGCCAGCGCGTGCTGTTTGATTTCGCTGGCAAGAAACTCGCGTTTACTGGCAGAAAGTGTCTTGGAATCGGCCAGGCCGACGATGGGACGTGCCGGGTCCAGCACGACGGCGGCAGCGAACACCGCGCCAGCCAATGGACCGCGCCCGGCCTCATCCACACCGCACAGCATCATAGATATTGCAGCACGGCAGCCGCCGCTTTGCTCGCAGTATCCTGACGCAATTGCTGATGCAACACGGTGAATTGCTGCTCGATCTCCTTGACCAGCTCACGGTCGCTGATGAGCTTGAGGGCAGTTTCTGCGATGCGCTCGGGTGTCGCTTCATATTGCAGCAACTCGGGCACCACGAACTTGCCTGCCAGGATATTGGGCAGGCCCACATAAGGCAGATAATTCATGCGCTTGAGGAAGATCCAGCTCAGACGCGGCATGCGGTAGGTGATCACCATGGGCCGCTTGAGGAGTGCTGCTTCCAGTGTGGCAGTGCCGGCCGCCACGATCACGGCATCTGCCGCCGCCATGGCCAGATGTGCATGTCCGAACATCACCTTGATAGGCAGATGCTCGGCCTGATTGGCGTAGATGACCTGCTGGAAGATGTCGCGTGTCTCGCGTGTGATCAGCGGCACCAGGAATTGCACATTGGGCTGATCCTGCAGGATCTTCTTGGCAGTTTTCACGTACAGGTCACCCAGCTGCTCCACCTCGCTCTGGCGACTGCCTGGCAGCATGGCGATCACTGCGAGGCCATCACGGATGCGCAATTGCTCACGCGAAGTTTGATACTGTGACTCCAGAGGAATGATATCGGCCAGCGGATGGCCAACGTAACTCACCGGGATACCGACCTTTTCATACAGCGCAGGCTCGAACGGAAACAGTGCCAGCATGTGCGAGACAGCACGCTTGATCTTGCCCAGACGGCCTTTGCGCCAGGCCCAGATCGAAGGGCTCACATAATGGATGGTGCGTATGCCTTTGCGCTTGAGTTTACGCTCCAGCGTGAAATTGAAATCCGGCGCATCGATGCCGATGAACAGATCTGGCGGGTTATCCAGAAAGTGCCGCAGCAGTTGCTTGCGCAGTCGTAGCAGCCCAGGCAAATGCCGCAACACTTCAAACAGGCCGCGTACCGCCAAACGCTCCATGGGGAACAGCGATTGCGCGCCCTCGCTTTGCATCTTGGGGCCGGCGATACCGACGAATTTAAGGTCTGGACGCTGCGCCTTGAGCGCACGGATCAGGTGGCTGCCTAGCAGATCACCGGAAGCTTCTCCGGCCACAATCCCGATCGTGGGCATTAGCGGACGATGCCACGGCTGGAAATGGCGAGGAAATCGAGTAGTAGCCCGATCTCGGCAACGGTTTGCTGCTGCAAGCTCAGTTGCTGCTTGGCTTCATCCAGCGTCAGGCCCTTGCGATACAGGGTCTTGTAGGCGCGCTTGATCTCCATGATCGCGTCGGGCGTAAAACCACGACGCTTGAGGCCTTCGCTGTTGATACCATGCGGCTTGGCGTCATAGCCCGCCGCTGTCACATAGGGCGGGATGTCTTTGAACACCACCGAGCCAACGGCGGTGATGACATGGGAACCAACCTTGCAGAACTGATGGATCAGCGTGAAACCACCCAGGATGGCATGGTCGTGTATATCCACATGACCGGCCAGCGAGGAATTATTGGCCAGAATGGTGTGATTGCCGACCTGGCAATCATGGGCGATATGTACGTAAGCCATGATCCAGTTATCGCTGCCTATGCTGGTCACGCCTTTGTCCTGCACCGTACCGCGGTTGAAGGTACAAAACTCGCGTATGGTGTTGTTGTCACCGATCTCGAGGCGGGTGGGCTCATCGCGGAATTTTTTGTCCTGCGGTGCCGCACCCAGCGATGAAAACTGGAAGATCTGGTTATTCTTGCCGATACGGGTCGGGCCGCTGATATTGACGTGACTGCCGACACGCGTGCCAGCATCGATCTGCACATCAGCGCCTATGATGCTGTAAGGACCGACTTCTACGCTGCTGTCCAGCTCCGCGCGAGGATCGATGATGGCGGTAGGATGTAACTTGCTCATATGACCAGACTATTCGATTGCCTTGAGGATACACATCATTTCAGCTTCGGCCACGACCACGTCGTCGACCAGAGCCTGGCCGGAGTATTTCCAGATGCCGCGCAGGATGCGGTCGATCTTGACCTTGAGCACCAGTTGATCGCCTGGCGAAACCGGCTTCTTGAAACGTGCACTGTCGATGCCAGCGAAATAATAGACGGAATCATCGCTGGGCTTGGTATTCATGGTCTTGAACGACAGGATGGCAGCGGCCTGAGCCATCGCTTCCACGATCAACACCCCAGGCATCACCGGATGGTAAGGGAAATGCCCAGGAAAGAATGGCTCATTCATGCTGACATTCTTGATCGCGACGATCTCTTTACCGACTTCGAGCGACACCACACGGTCTACCAGCATGAACGGGTAGCGGTGCGGCAGATGATCGAGGATCTCATGGATATCCATACTGGTGACGGCTTGCTCGCTCATGACAGTTCCTTAATGCTTATCAGTTGTTGGCTCAAGCGCCAGTTTCAGCGCCGCAAGCTCATGTTTTAATTGTCTGACTTCGGCATCCAGGTCTCCCAGATGCCGGATGTTCGCTGCCGTTTTCAGCCACTGGCGATGTGCCTGGAATGGCATCAACGCCGTATAGGTATCCGCCTGCAACAATGAGCGCGTGATCATGGTGCCGGGCGAGATGGTCACATGGTCTGCTACCTGCAAATGGCCAAGCACCATGGCGGCACCACCGATACGGCAGTGTTGACCGATCACCGCACTGCCTGCGATCCCGACACAACCGGCAATGACCGTATGCGCCCCTATGCGGCAGTTGTGACCGATCTGCACCAGATTATCGATCTTGACACCCTGTTCGATGATGGTGTCATCCAGCGCACCGCGATCGATGGTGGTATTGGCCCCAATGTCCACCTGGTCGGCGATCAGCACGCGACCCACCTGCGGGATCTTGGTCCATTGACCATGCTCTGGCGCATAGCCGAAACCATCGGCACCGACCACCGCGCCAGAGAACAGATTGCAATGTGCGCCTATCGTGCAGTCATGGTAGACCGTCACATTCGCCGCTAGCGTAGTGTCGTTACCGATACGTGCATTACGCCCGACCACACTGTTAGGGCCGATAGAAACGCGCTCACCGAGCACCACTCCCGCTTCGATCACACAACCAGGGGCGAGCCTGCAGCTGTCTGGCACAACAGCACTGCTATCCACGCTAGCAGTGGTCGCCACGCCAGGAGCAGGCATGAACACCGGATTGAGCAGCGCAGAGAGTTTTGCGAAATAAGCATACGGATTGTCTGTGACAATCCGTGGCAGATCGGTCAATTCCTGATTCGCGGGTGACAGGATCACCGCACTGGCTGCGGTCTCACGTAGCTGGGTGAGGTATTTGCGATCTGTCAGAAAACCGATCTGTCCAGCACTGGCCTGTGACAGCGACGCCACACGCGTGATGACGATGGACTCTTCACCAAGCAGTTGGCCGCCAAGCTCATCGACGATACCACGCAGCGTATAGTGCACGGCCTGCTGCCTGTTACGGGTAACCAAGCCTTACTTTTTACCCAGTGACTTGAGCACCTTGTCGGTGATATCCACTTTTTTGCTGGCAAACGCCACGCCACTGTAGATCACCAGATCATAGCCTTCAGCTTCAGAAACAGCCGTCACCGCCTTGTTGATCTTGTCTTGCAGGGAGCCCAGCTCTTCGTTCTTGCGCAGATTGACGTCTTCACGCAGCTCGCGCTGTTTACGCTGGAACTCGATCTTGAGGTTGGAGATATCGCGTTCCTTGTTACGGCGATCCGTATCAGAAATGGTCAGGCTATCCTTGGTGAGCGCAGCTTCCGAATCGCGGATCTGTTTTTGCATACGATCCAGTTCCTGGGTGCGTGGCGCAAACTCCTTCTCCAACTTCTTGCCGCTTTCTGCGGTCTGTGGCGCGTCCTGCAGGATCTTGTCGACCTGCACATAGCCGACTTTGATTTCGTTCGCCATTGCGGGGACCGTAGCCGCGACCAGCGCGACTGCCAACAAGCATTTCAACAACGTATTCAATTGATTTCTCCTAATTGCGATAGGGTTTGGTTCATATGGAATGGGCAGTATCAGAACTGTGTACCAAACTGGAATTGCAAGATCTGAGTTCTGTCATCATCACGCGCATTCAGTGCCTTGGCGGCAACCAGCTTGATCGGCCCGAAAGGCGAGAACCAGGCCACGCCGATACCCGCAGAGTAACGCAACTCGCCTAAGGAGACGGGATCGCCCTGACCATACACGGTACCCGCATCTATAAAAGTACTCATGCGCAACTGTTTTGCATCCTTGACACCCGGTATCGGGAAGAACAGTTCGATATTACCAACCAGCTTGGTGGTACCACCCAAAGCGAAACTCGATCTCCGCCCACTGGTACTGGTCTCCGTGATGCGCGGGCCGATGGCACTGGTGTCATAGCCACGCACCGTGTTCACACCACCGACGTAGAAGTTCTTGAAGAATGGATAAGGACCATCGCCATAAGAGTCAGCATACCCTGCTTCGCCGTTCAGCAGCAGGGTCACATTCCTGCTTATGTCCTTGTACCAGGAATGTTTGTATTCGAGTTTATAGTATTCCAGATCCAGGCCTGGCACCGTCACTTCACCGGTCAGGCGTTGCAAGGTACCCTTGTTTG
The DNA here is from genome assembly GCF_005502435.1 of Methylobacillus flagellatus. GTDB lineage: Bacteria > Pseudomonadota > Gammaproteobacteria > Burkholderiales > Methylophilaceae > Pseudomethylobacillus > Pseudomethylobacillus flagellatus_A. The sequence continues at coordinate 110,140 of NZ_SCOU01000001.1, read as the reverse complement.
GGAACAGGATGTTGTCACGTGTGTCACGCGTCAATGTCAGTGTTGCCGGTAAAGAGAAATTGTCGCAGCCCGAACTGCCTATCCCCGCAGCGCTATTACCACCGCAGAAATCAACGTAACGCCCCAGACTGTCCGCGTTGAGGTCAACTTGTGTGTAATCGATCGCCAGGCCCATGGTGATGGAATCACGCTCGTTCAAAGGCACGCCGAAACGCACACCACCACCATAAGACGAGGTCTTGTAGTTGCCGGTATTGAGTGTTGAGGTGTCCACATCACGACGATAGATGTCAAAGCCACGGCTGATACCATCCGGCGTGAAGTAAGGATCCGTGTAAGACAAGGAATATACGGTATTGATACGGCCGGTATTCAACTGCGCGGTCACCCGGTTACCAGTTCCCAGGAAATTGGTCTGGTTCACGGTCACCCCCAGCACCACACCTTCAGCGCTGGACAGGCCTGCACCGAACAGTACGCTACCGGTGGATCTCTCCTTGACGCTGAGATTCAGATCGACTTGATCCGTGGTACCTGCCACCGCGGGGGTCTCGACGTTGACTTCACTGAAGAACTGCAGACGGTCCAGGCGTTGCTTGGAGCGTTCGATCTTGTCTGCCGCATACCAGCCAGATTCGAATTGACGCACTTCACGGCGCAGCACTTCATCGCGGGTACGTGTGTTACCAGTGATGTTGATACGACGCACATAGACGCGGCGACCTGGGTCCACAAAGAAAGTGAACGCCGCCGTGTGCTCTTGCTTGTTCACGTCGGGCACAGCATTCACATTAGAGAACGCATAGCCTTCGTTGCCGAGGCGATCGCTGATCGCCTTGCTCGATTCAGTGATCTTCTGGCGATTGAACAACTCACCCGGTTTGACCGAAATCAATTTGCGCAGATCTTCTTCAGGCAACAACATCTCGCCTGCCAGTTTCACATCGGTGACCTTGTACTTTTCACCTTCGGTGATGTTCACCGTGATATAGATATCACGCTTATCCGGTGTGATCGAGACCTGCGTCGAATCCACGTTGAACTCAAGATACCCCTGATTCATGTAGAAAGAGCGCAAGGACTCAAGATCGGCGGTCAGCTTCTGTTTGGAGTATTGATCGTTCTTGCTCCACCAACTCATCCAGTCCGGTGTGGTGAGCTTGAACTGTTCCAGCAAGACTTCGTTCTTGAACGCGCGACTACCGACGATATTGATGGAACGGATCTTGGAGACCGCGCCTTCCTCGATATCGAAGCGCACGCCAACACGGTTACGTTCCAGCGGACTGATGACCGTCTTCACGGTCGCAGCGTATTTGCCCTGCGACAGGTATTGACGCTTGATCTCCTGCTCGGCCTTGTCCAGCAAGGCGCGATCGAAGATCAGCCCTTCCGATAGACCCGTTTGCTTGAGGCCCTCTTTCATCTTATCGCTGGGGAAGGATTTATTCCCGGAAAAGGTGATCTGGGCAATGGCAGCACGCTCTTGTACGGTGACGACCAGTACGTTCTGATCGACTTCGAGACGCACATCCTTGAAAAAACCAGTGGCATACAGGGACTTGATGGCCTGGGCAGCCTTGTCTTCGTTCATGCTGTCGCCGACGCGCACCGGCAGTGCGCTGAATACGGTACCCGCTTCAGTACGTTGCAGCCCCTCGACACGGATGTCTTTCACTACAAAAGGCTCGATCGCTACTGCATTCCCTGCATATACCGCTACCAGCACCCACATCAGTTGCCGCAGCATCTTAGCCAGATTCATATTCAGTTTAGCCTGTTACCAATCTATTAATGTCATTGTAGAAGGCAAGCACCATAAGCGAACCCAGCAGCAATATGCCCAAACGCTGGCCGATCGCCATCACTGCTTCGGACACAGGGCTACCCTTCACAATCTCAACGGTATAATACAACAAATGCCCACCATCCAGTACAGGCACGGGCAGCAGGTTGAGCACACCCAAGCTGATACTGACCAACGCCAGGAAACCGATGAACGACTTCCAACCGACCTGGGCGCTTTGACCAGCATAATCGGCAATGGTGATCGGTCCACTGATGCCCTTCCAGGACACATCTCCGGTCAGCATGCTTGCCAGCATTTTCAAACTGAACAGCGCCGTTTCCCAGGTTTTGGCCACCGCACTCAGCAATGCAGGGAATGGCGCATAGCGGGTTTCAACCAGATACTGCTGCTCGCTGCCATCGGCTGCATTCGCCGCACCGATGCGGCCGATAGCACGGCCCTGCAGTTCCACCACCTCCGGCAAGACCTGCACTTGCATAGTGCGGCTATCACGCAGCAGATCCAGGGTCAGTGCACGCCCCGGGCTGCCCTGCACGCGTTCGACCAGTTCCTGCCAGCTGTAGATATTGACCTTGTTCACTTGCGTGATCAGATCACCAGGACGCAAGTCCGCCTGCTGCGCAGCACCACCATCGACCACCATGCCCACACGCGCCGGCACGATAGGCCGTAAAGGCTGCAAACCCAGTGAGTGCAGCAGATCGCCTTCGATGTCCTGCTCGGAAATACCGGACAAGGTCACACGGCGCTGATAGCGCTGTCCGCTGTCATCGCGGGTTTCAAGGGTCACTTGCGGATGCTTGAGCGCTTTCTGCAACAGCATCCAGCGCACGTCCTGCCAGGTTTGTACCGGCTCGGCATCCACTGCCAGGACCAGCTCTCCCTGCTTGATTCCCGCCACTGCGGCGGGCGTATCCGGCAAGGGCTGCTCGATCAGAGGCTTGATACCCGTCACGCCATGCATGAACAACAGCCAGTAGATCAGGATCGCCAGCAGCAGATTGGCTGCCGGACCTGCCGACACGATGGCGATGCGTTTCCACACCGACTGGCGGTGGAAGGCACGCGCTTCCTCGGCTGCGGTCATGGCAGGATCGTCCTCGGTCTCGCGCTCTCCCAGCATCTTGACATACCCGCCCAGCGGGATCGCAGCCAGCACGAATTCGGTCTGGTCCGGGCCGAACCGGCGACGCCACAAAGGCTTACCAAACCCGATGGAGAAGCGCAGCACCTTGACGCCACACCAGCGCGCCACCTGAAAGTGCCCATACTCATGCACGGTGATGAGTATGCCCAGCGTCACCACAAAGGCCAGCAAGGTGATCATGAAGCGCACCTTTTCAAGTTCTGACGCGCCATCCAGGCGTGGGCATCGTGACGCGCCTGGGCATCCACCGCTTCCAGCTCAGCCAGAGTATCAGCCTGTATCAGTGCCGTTTGCGCAAGCACCTGCTCGATGAGACGCGGAATATCCATGAAGCCGATGTCCTGGGCCAGGTAGGCGGCCACGGCCACCTCATTGGCCGCGTTCAGCACCGTCGAGGCGCTACCGCCTGCCCGCAGTGCTTCATAGGCGAGCCGCAGACAAGGGAAACGCTGCAGATCAGGCGCTTCAAAATCAAAATGACCGATCTTGAACAGGTCCAGCGCGGCGACTCCGCTCTCCAGTCGCTCCGGATATCCCAGCGCATAGGCGATCGGCGTGCGCATGTCTGGGTTACCCAGTTGCGCCAGTACCGAGCCATCTATGTATTCCACCATGGAATGGATCACGCTCTGCGGATGCACCACCACATCAATCTGGTCCGGGGTCGCTGCGAATAGCCAGTGCGCCTCGATCACTTCCAGACCTTTGTTCATGAGCGTGGCAGAATCGATGGTGATCTTGGGGCCCATCACCCAGTTGGGATGGTGCAAGGCTTGCGCCGTTGTCACGGATTGCAAGGCCTGCCGGTCCAGCTTGCGGAACGGCCCGCCTGAAGCGGTCAGCAGGATGCGGCGTATGCCTGACGTGGCCAGATCGCCACGGCGCCCGGCCGGCATGACCTGGAATACCGCATTGTGCTCGCTGTCGATAGGCAGTAAGGTCGCACCGCCCTGCTCCACTGCCTGCATGAACAGATGGCCTGCCATCACCAGTGTTTCTTTATTGGCCAGCAGGATGCGCTTGCCGCTGCGTGCGGCGGCAAGCGCCGGGCGCAGACCCGCGGCACCGACGATGGCGGCCATCACGGTATCTACTTGCGGGTCCGAGGCGATCTGCTCCATGGCGGCCACGCCCTGCAGCACCTGCGTAACTTGCCCGGAAGCCTGCAACTTCTGCTGCAAGCGCTCGGCGGCATCCGCATCCAGCATCACCGCATAACGTGGCTGAAAACGCACACATTGCTCAAACAAGGCATCTACACGGGCATGAGCACTCAGCGCATAGACGCTGAACCGGTCTGGATGGCGCGCGATCACGTCCAGTGTCTGCTGACCTATGGTGCCGGTGGCGCCCAGAATGGTGACCTGCTGCACGCGTGGCGTAGCCTTGGACACCGCGCCAGACAGATGGTCAGACATAGGTGTCCAGCACGGACATGTACAGCGGGAAATAGATGAACAAGGCCGCCAGCGGCAGGCTGGAAGTCAGGCCATCGATACGGTCCAGCACCCCGCCGTGTCCGGGCAACAAACCACCACTGTCCTTGAGTTCCGCCTGACGTTTGATCAGGGATTCCAACAGGTCGCCGATGATACTCAACACGGTCACGCCCCACAGCATGGGCACCAGCCACCAGTCGAATGGCACCAGATAACACAGCAGGGAAGCATAGATCGTCACGGCAAGCCATGCGCCCAGCACGCCTTCCCAAGTTTTTCCGGGGCTGATCTTGGGTGCCAGTTTGCGTTTGCCGAAACGCTTGCCCACAAAATAGGCCGCGCTGTCAGCGATCCATACGGTCAACAGCAGACCGAACACAAGCCAAGGGCTGACCGTATGCAGACTCAACATGGCAAGCCACATCGGCAGCAGCACCAGCCAGCCGATCAGGGCCATGAACAAAGGATGACGGAAATGGTGACGGGTCGCCAGCCAGGCCGGGGCGATCAGCAACCAGAACAGACTGCCTACCAATATCCCCCAGAACGTCATCCACTGCTGCATCTGCACCAGCCAGTTCACCTCCACCAGATGCCAGTCAGCGGCAAACACCAGCAACAGACCAGTCACCAGTGTCAGCAACCAGTACACATGGCGTGCCAGCTTGCCCATGCCGGTCATGCCACCCCATTCATAGGCCGCGATACTGGCGATGCCCAGCATCAGCGCGGCCCAGTATTGATAAGGCAGCATGAACAAGGTCAAAACAAACACCGGCACTAACAAGAGTGAGGTCAATACACGTGCTTTGAACATAATCTAGGAAGGGACCTCAGAGGTAAGTTGATCGCTGGTTCGACCAAAGCGACGCTCGCGCTGCTGGTAGGAGGTGATCGCCAGATCCAGCGCTGCGGCATTGAAATCGGGCCAGAGCGTATCAGTGAAATAAAGCTCAGTATAAGCCAGCTGCCACAACAGGAAGTTGCTGATGCGTTGTTCGCCGCCGGTACGGATGAAAAGATCGGGTTCGGGCGCGTAGGCCATGGAAAGATAGGAGGCCAGTGCCTGCTCGTCAAGATCTGCAGACTGGGCGCCCTGCTCGGCCAGCAAGCGCTGCATGGCCTGCATCACATCCCAGCGGCCACCGTAGTTGACGGCGATGGTCAGCGTCAGGCCGGTGTTGGCTGCCGTCAACACTTCGGCCGCCATGATCTGCTCGCGCAGCGCCGCATCGAAACGGGAACGGTCACCGATCATGATCAGGCGTATGCCGTTGTCATGCAGCTTGCTGACTTCGTATTTAAGCGCCTCCACGAACAAACCGAGCAAAAAGCTCACTTCATCGGCCGGACGTCGCCAGTTTTCGCTACTGAAAGCGAACAGGGTCAGATAGTCCACACCGCGCGTGGCGGCATGCTTGACGATGTCGCGCACCGCGTCCATGCCGCGCTTGTGCCCGGCGATGCGTGGCAGCAAACGCTTCTTGGCCCAGCGGCCATTGCCATCCATGATGATGGCAATGTGTCTGGGCGTGGCGGCAGTAGTGGGGACTGTCTGGGTGGAGCTGGAAAATATCGCCAATCAGGGCTCCGGAAAAGAAGAGACGAATGCTGGAGGACGGCTTATACCGCCATCAGTTCCGTTTCTTTCACTTGCAACATCTTGTCAACTTCAGCCACGTAACGATCGGTCAGCTTCTGCACATCATCCTGTGCACGGCGCTCGTCGTCTTCGCTGGCCTCTTTATCCTTGACCAGTTTCTTCAAGGCATCGTTGGCATCACGGCGCTGATTGCGGATAGCCACTTTGGCGGCTTCGCCCTCGGTCTTGACCACTTTGGTCAATTCACGACGACGCTCTTCAGTCAGCATGGGCATGGGCACACGGATGATGTCGCCATTGGTGGCCGGGTTCAGGCCCAGATCGCTATCGCGGATGGCTTTCTCGACCTTGCCCATCATGTTCTTTTCGTACGGCTGCACATTGATGGTACGCGCATCGCCCAGATTGACATTGGCCACTTGGTTGACGGCCACCATGGAACCGTAATATTCCACCATCACGTGGTCCAGCAGGCCGGCGTGGGCGCGGCCGGTACGGATCTTGGCCAGGTCGTTCTTGAGCGCTTCCAGCGATTTCTGCATACGCAGCTCGGCGTTCTTCTTGATGTCATTGATCATTGATTTCTCCTTGCTTGGCAGGTGACTCAGGGGGTGACGCGGGTGCCTTCATCCTCACCCATCACCACACGCCGCAGCGCACCTTGCTTGAAAATACTGAATACGGAAATGGGCAGCTTCTGGTCACGGCACAGCGTGAGCGCAGTGGCATCCATCACTTTGAGGTTCTTGATGATGGCTTCGTCGAAGGTCAACGTGGCGTAGCGCATCGCTTCAGGGTTGGTCTTCGGGTCATCGGTGTATACACCGTCCACCTTGGTGGCCTTGAGCACGATCTCGGCATTGATCTCCATGCCACGCAAGGCCGCGGCCGTATCCGTGGTGAAGAACGGGTTGCCGGTACCGGCACCGAAGATCACCACGCGGCCTTCTTCCAGGTAACGGATCGCCTTGCCACGGATGTAAGGTTCGGCCACTTGCTCGATATTGAGCGCGGACTGTACACGCGCCTTGAGCCCGATATGACGCATGGCGTCCTGCAGTGCCAGCGCGTTCATCACTGTGGCCAGCATGCCCATGTAATCGGCCGTAGCCCTATCCATGCCTTCTGCTGCAGGTGCGACACCGCGGAAGATATTGCCGCCGCCGATGACCACCCCGACCTGCACACCCAGATCGACGACTTCCTTGATCTCAGCCACAATACGGGTGATGGTGGCGCGGTTGATGCCATAACTGTCATCCCCCATCAGGGCTTCGCCGGAGAGCTTGAGCAGGATACGTTTGTAGGCCGGTATTGATGCAGTCACGGTCATGAAATTCCTGTGCGATTCGTCGTAAAAAAACGTGGATGCCATTATAAACGGCAATCCACGTTTTTCATCACTTTGTTGCAGCGGGCTTCAGCCTGCAAAGTCCAACCCGGAAAATCGAGGCAACAAAGCCCGATTCAGGCGTTTTTCTTTCGACGTTCGAAGCCGCTGTTATTGCATAGCGGGTATTGAAACCAGCTTACACCTTGGCAGCAGCAGCTACTTCAGCCGCGAAGTCGGTCACCACTTTTTCGATGCCCTCACCCACCACGTACATGGTGAACGAAGCCACGCTGGCGCCAGCGGACTTCAGCAGTTGCTCGATGGTGACCTTGTCGTCCTTGACGAAAGGCTGGCTCAGCAGCGTCACTTCCTTCAGGAACTTCTGCACGGTGCCGTCGGCGATCTTTTCCAGCATGGCTTCCGGCTTGCCGGCTTCCTTGGCCTTCTCGATGGCGACGCGGCGCTCGGCTTCGATCAGGGCCTGATCGACACCGCTGGCATCCAGCGACTTGGGCTTGGCGGCCGCGATGTGCATCGCGACGTCCTTGGCCAGTGCTTCATCGCCACCCACCAGGTCAACCAGCACACCGATCTTGCCACCGTGTACATAGCTGGCCAGCTTGCCTTGCGCTTGCAGCGCAACGAAACGGCGTGGCGTGATGTTCTCGCCGATCTTGCCTACCAGTTGTGCACGCACGTCTTCAACGGTGCTGTCACGCAGTGGCAGTGCAGCGGCAGCGGCGATATCCGCAGGCTGCTTTTCTGCGATCACGGTCGCCAGATCACGTGCGAATGCCAGGAACTCTTCGTTCTTGGCACAGAAGTCGGTTTCAGAGTTGACTTCCACCATGGCGCCAGTCTTGCCGTCTGCGCTGATGCTGATGCCTACGCTACCTTCAGCAGCGACACGGCCTGCAGCCTTGCTGGCCTTGTTGCCGAAACGCACACGCAGGATCTCTTCTGCACGCGTCATGTCGCCTTCAGCTTCGGTCAGCGCCTTTTTGCAATCCATCATGGGTGCATCGGTACGCTCACGCAGCTCTTTCACCATGGATGCGGTAATTTCAGCCATTGCTCACTCCTTAATCTGATCTGTTGAATGCCGGTCACAGCAATCTGCTCACCACGACCGGTAACACGGGGAAATAAAAACAGGGAATAAAAAAAGGGGCTCACGCCCCTTTTTCAGGCAGATGCTTACTCTGCTGCAACCTCTTCGACTTCAACGAACTCTTCTTCGGTAGAAGATTTGATGATGTCAGCCAAAACGCTGCTACGGCCTTCCAGCACCGCATCAGCGATACCACGGGCGTACAGACGGATGGCGCGGCTGGAGTCATCGTTACCAGGAACGACGTAGGTGATGCCGTCCGGGGAGTTATTGGTATCGACAACGCCGATGACCGGGATACCCAGCTTGGCAGCTTCATTCACTGCGCCGCTCTCGTGGCCCACGTCAATGATGAAGATGGCGTCAGGCAGGCCGCCCATTTCCTTGATGCCGCCGATGGAGCGCTGCAGCTTCTCAACTTCGCGCTTGTAGCCCAGGGCTTCTTTTTTGCCGAACTTTTCCAGGGTGCCGTCCTGCATCATGACTTCGTAGTCATTCAGACGCTTGATGGATTGCTTGACCGTCTTGAAGTTGGTCAGCATGCCGCCCAGCCAACGATGGTTGACGTAAGCACAACCGGCACGGCTGGCTTCTTCCTTGACGATGTCACGGGCCTGGCGCTTGGTGCCAACGAACAGGATACGGCCCTTGTTGGAGGCCAGCTGACGCACATACTTGAGGGCATCCTCAAACAGCGGCAGGGTCTTTTCCAGGTTGACGATATGAATCTTGTTGCGGTCGCCGAAAATGTAGGGGGCCATTTTCGGGTTCCAGTATCGGGTTTGGTGGCCGAAATGCACACCGGCTTCCAGCATTTGACGCATGGTTACGGACATATTAATCTCCAGTCTCGGGTTATGACTTCCGCATCCCCAACAACATCTGGCGAACCAGACACCCTTGAGCGGGGATGCGTGCGAATTACCGCCCTTTTTGAGCGGCGGCGTATGCTACCATAAGCGCCTGTCTGGACTCAAGGAAAACCTCGGTCGCGGCAGGTCATCGGCATACCCCTTACGGCGCCGCTTCCTGTCCGGCCATGCTGCTGATCACTATGGCAATCTCCATCAAAAATCAAACCGATATCGAAAAAATGCGCGTCGCCGGCCGACTCGCCTCCGAAGTACTGGATTACATCACGCCCTATGTCCAACCGGGCGTGACCACCGAAAAACTCGACCAGCTCTGCCACGACTATATCGTCAATGTGCAGAAGACCATCCCGGCACCGCTCAATTACGCACCACCCGGCCATACACCCTACCCCAAGTCCATCTGCGCTTCGGTGAACCATCAGATCTGCCATGGCGTGCCCGGCGAAAAGGTGTTGAAGCAGGGTGATATCGTCAATCTCGACATCACCGTGATCAAGGACGGCTACCACGGTGACACCAGCCGTATGTTCTTCGTCGGCGAACCATCCATCCAGGCCAAGCGCTTGTGCGAGATCACCTATGAATGCATGTGGCTAGGGATCGCCAAGGTCAAGCCAGGCGCCACACTGGGCGACATCGGCCATGCCATTCAGGTGTATGCCGAAAAGAGCGGCTTCAGTGTCGTGCGCGAGTTCTGCGGTCATGGCATAGGCAAGAAATTCCATGAAGATCCGCAAGTGCTGCATTATGGCCGCCCCGGCACCGGGCTCAAGCTGCAGGCTGGCATGATCTTCACCATCGAGCCCATGATCAATGCCGGACGTCGTGACATCAAACAGCTCAACGACGGCTGGACCATCGTCACCAAGGACCATAGCCTGTCTGCGCAATGGGAGCACACGGTGCTGGTCACGGAAGACGGCTACGAAGTGTTGACCGTGTCCGCTGGCTCACCCGCCATCCCATCCATCATTCAGGCAAGTTAAGTATCAGCATGTCTGGCACCCGCATGTCCGCGCAACGCGAGCACGCACGCGATACGCAGATGCTGACAGCCAAGGCCTGGCGCACGCGCTTGCAAGCCGGTCAGGCGGCCTTGCGCGCGGCTTTCGAACAATCGGGCAGCACAGCAAACTTGCTACGCCAACACTGCAAGCTGGTCGATCAGCTGCTGCGCGACATCTGGCAGCAATCCGGCATGCAAGCCGAGCTTTGTCTGATCGCCGTGGGCGGTTATGGCCGTGGCGAGCTGTTCCCGTATTCGGATGTAGACCTGCTGATCCTGCTACCGGACGATGCCGATGACAGCGTCAATCTGGCGCTGGAAAATCTGATCGGACTGTTGTGGGACGTGGGCCTGGCGGTGGGGCACAGCGTACGCAGCCTGAGCGAATGCGTGGAAGAAGCGCGCAAAGACCCCACCGTGCAGACCAATATGCTGGAGGCGCGCCTGCTGTGTGGCAAGGCTGGCCGCTATCGGCAATTCTGTGCTGCCACCCAAGCAGACCCGCAACCGTTCTTCGCTGCCAAGATGCTGGAACAGCAACAGCGCCATGCCCGCTTCAACGACACCGCTTACAACCTTGAGCCTAACATCAAAGAAAGTCCGGGCGGTCTGCGCGATCTGCAAACCATCCTGTGGATCGCACGCAGCCAGAACCTGGGCGCAAGCTGGGGCGCGCTGGTAGAGCATGGCCTGATCAGCAAACAGGAAGGCAGCCTGATCCGCCGCCACGAACGGCATCTGCAAATGCTGCGCATACGCCTGCATTATCTGGCCAATCGCCGCGAAGACAGGTTGGTGTTCGACTTCCAGAATGACATGGCGCGGGCGCTGGGCCATGTCACCAGCAAACGGCGACGTGCCAGCGAACAGCTGATGTATCAGTTCTACCGCAGTGCCAAGTTCGTGATCCTCATCAACGAGATCCTGCTGCAGCTGCTGCATGAGCGCCTTGATCCCAAGCAGCATGAAATGCTGGTCATCAATGACCAGTTCCAGTCGCACAACGGCCTGCTGGAATTGCGTTCATATAGCCTTTTGCAGCGCCGGCCCGCCGCCATCCTGGAATGCTTTTTGTTGCTGCAGCATCCCGGCGTGACTGGCTTCAGTGCCAGCCTGCTGCGTACGCTGCACCGCGTGAAGAATCTGGTGAACCGCGAATTCCGTCAGCAGGCCGAGCATAAAGCCCTGTTCCTGCAGATCCTGCAGCAACCCAGCGGTGTCACGCATGCGCTGACATTGATGAACCGTTACGGCATCCTCGGGCGCTATATCCCGGCCTTCGGGCGCATCATCGGCCAGATGCAGCACGACCTGTTCCATGTCTACACCGTGGATGAACACATCCTCAATGTGCTGTGCAACCTGCGCCGCTACGTGATGCCCGAATTCGCGCATGAATTCCCCTTGTGCAGCCAGCTGTTCAGCCAGTTCGACGCGCCTCACCTGCTCTATCTGGGTGCCCTGTTCCACGACATCGCCAAGGGACGCGGTGGCGATCACTCCACCCTGGGTGCCGTCGATGCACGCCGTTTCTGCCGTCTGCATGGACTGTCACGCGACGATAGCGAACTGGTGGCCTGGCTGGTCGACATGCATCTAGTGATGTCCAGCGTGGCACAGAAGTCGGATTTGTCCGACCCGGCCGTCGTGGAAGGCTTTGCCCGTCGCATGGGCAGCGAGCGCCGCCTGGTCGCGCTCTACCTGCTCACCGTGGCCGATATACGCGGCACCAGCCCCAAGGTATGGAACGCCTGGAAAGCCAAGTTACTGGAACAATTGTTCGTCGCAGCGCAGCGCCTGCTGCGTGGCAGCCAGCAGTCCTTGGACGCCGAAGTCACCGCCCGTCAGCAAAAAGCGCAGTCCATCCTCAGTCATTACGGGGTCATGCCTGCCGCCTATCAGCCACTGTGGGAACAACTGGGCAAAAGTTATTTTCTGCGTCATGACAGCACTGAGATCGCCTGGCACAGCCGTTTGCTGCTGGCACACCTGAAGAGCGGCGAGCCTATCGTGCGTGCGCGGCTCAGTCCGGGTGGCGATGGCATCCAGACCATGATCTACACACTGGACCGCGATGACCTGTTCGCGCGCATCTGCGGCTTCTTCGAACGCATCGGTTACAGCATCCTGGAAGCCAAGGTACACACCACGCGTCACGGCTATGCGCTGGACAGCTTCCTGGTCTTGAACCCGAACGACAAGAACGTACGTTACCGCGACCTGCTCAACTACATCGAATACGAGCTGACACAGCGCCTGCAGGCCACCACACCGGTGGAGGGCCCACTACAGGGACGTCTGAGCCGGCAGGTCAAACACATGCCGATCAACTCCAGCATCGACATCCGTGGCGATGGCAGCAGTGCCAACCATACGCTGGATATCGTGGTGGGCGACCGGCCAGGCCTGCTGTCGCAGATCGCCCACCTGTTCCTGCAACACGATGTGCACTTGCTGACCGCCAAAGTGAATACGCTGGGCAACCGGGCGGAAGACACCTTCCTGATCACCGGGAAAAACGGCCAGCGGCTCAGTGACGAAACCATGGCCTTACTGCGTGAGGAACTCAACACCCGCTTCTGACTGCAGGCCTGCACTTCAATGATCGCGGCCTGAGTGGTCACAGGTGCTGATGACTCTCGTTAGCGAAGCCCTATCTAAAACGCAATCTGGAATTTAGTGAAGTGCAATCTAAAACGGGGTGCCAGTTGGCACCCCGTTTTTTATGGGATAAAAGCTTTAAATCGATTTAATAACAATGCATTAGCGCAGGAATCGGCCACCGCTGATGTCGATCAGCGCGCCATTGATGTGCGAGGCCATGTCGCTGGCCAGAAAATGCACGGAACTCGCCACTTCTTCCGCAAAGGTGTTGCGGCCCAGCGGCGTCTGTTTGCGGTAGGCTTCCAGCATCTCTGGCGTGGAATGGATCTCGTGGTGCTGTGTTTCCACCGTGCCCGGCATCACCGAGTTGGTTCGTACCAACGGGGCTAGTTCCTTGGCCAAGGTGTGCGTGAACACCATCAGCGCCCCCTTGCCCGCCGCATAGGCACCTGCACCGTTGGCGCCGCCGGTCTGTACCGACAGTGACAACAGGTTGACGATACGCCCGCTGCCCGTTGCGCGCAGGTGCGGAATGGCATGCTTGGTCACCAGAAACGCACTGGTGGAGTTGAGGTCCAGCGACTTGCGCCAGGTTTCCACCGAACAGTCCTCGATCTTCTCACGCTTGACCAGCCCGCCACTGTTGTTGACCAGGATATCCAGGCGCCCCGCCGCTGCCACCATGTCGGTCACCACGCGCTTCGCCTGCGCTTCATCGGTCAGGTCGCCAGGCAACAGTACGCATTGAATGTCCAGCGCCTGCAACTCAGCCTGCAACGCTTCTGCAGCCGCTTGACTGGAATAGTAGTGAATGCCGATGAAAGCGCCGGCACGACCCATGGACAAGGCAGTTGCACGGCCTATGCCGACTGCACCACCGGTGATCAATGCCGCTTTGCCTGCCAGACTCAAGGTTTGCTCGGGTACCATCTTCATCTCCTCCATAAGTTATTCGATCTACCTGACTGCGATACCAGTGGCTACTCTTTCTAGCTAGCCGCTTGGTATGAATAGCCACATTCTAATGGAGTTTGCATACCGCGCATGCATGAGATGACACTGCCCCACCATGGGGATAGCAACAGTGCAGCCGAGTTGTCAGCACTGAGGCAGACCCTCCAAAACCATCCAGGTGGCTGATATTTAAGCACAAGCGCCCTGCTTATGATGACGCTGTGCCCTTACCCGCACACCTATTCATCCAGATTACGGAGGTTCATCATGTATCAGCGTACCGTGCTTGTGCTGTTCACTCTCTTGTTCAGCCTGATGGCCCATGCGGCTGTCGATCTTAATAGCGCCAGCAGCAGCGAGCTGGAAAGCGTCAACGGCATCGGCCCCAGCAAAGCCGCTGCCATCGTGGACTACCGCAGCAAGAATGGCGCGTTCAAATCGGTGGACGATCTGGACAAGGTGCCGGGCTTTGGCAGCGCCACCATGGACAAGGTCAGAAAGGAACTGACCGTGGGCCCCAGCAAAGCCGTGGCCGCCAGGCCCGAAAAGATCGTCAAAGAAGTGAAGAAATAGGACCTAACATCCACATGTCGCTAGGGCGTTACCAACTAGCAGAATTAAGAAAGCCCCATTCGGGGCTTTCTTAATGTTGTTTGATACTCACAGCTGATCGTTATGCCGACCGTGAACAATCCTGTTTACTTGACGCGCATACCAGGCTGCGCGCCGCTGTCCGGTGACAGAATGAACGGGCCACCACGCTCATCACTGGCGGCCAGCACCATGCCTTCAGAGAGGCCGAACTTCATCTTGCGCGGCGCCAGATTGGCCACCATGACGGTCAGCCTGCCCTGCAACGTTGCCGGGTCATAAGCCGATTTGATGCCGGCAAACACATTGCGCGTGTTTTCATCGCCTATATCCAGCGTCAGCTGCAGCAGTTTTTCAGCCCCTTCCACGTGATTGGCGGCGACGATACGCGCGATACGCAGATCCACCTTGGCAAAATCATCGATGGAGATATGGTGCTCGTCAGTAGCAGGCGTTGCAGCAACAGGTGCGGCCACCGGCGCAGGTGCGGTTTGCGGTTGCAGGTTCTCTTTATTGGCTTCGGTCATGGCTTCAATCTGTTTAGGGTCGATACGGGTGATCAAATGCTGATAGGTCCGAATGCCATGGCCAGCTGGCAAACCAGCTGCCACATCGGCCCAGCTCAACGGCACAACATTCAGGAACTGCTCGATGGAAACAGCCAGCTTGGGCAGCACCGGTTTCAGGTAGATCGTCAACAAGCGGAACATCTCCAGCGCATCAGAGCAGACGCGATGCAGCTCGGCTTCGCGGCCAGGCTGCTTGGCCATTTCCCAGGGCGCATGTTCGGCCACATAGCCATTGGCCTTGTCCGCCAGCGCCATGATCTCGCGCAGGGCACGGCCGAAGTCACGGTTGACGTAGCTGTCCGCGATGCTGGCGGCCGCTGCACGCATGTCGGCGATCACTGCGTTGTCGCTTGCTACAGCGAGCTTGCCATCAAAACGCTTGCTGATGAAACCGGCACAACGGCTGGCGATGTTGATGTATTTGCCGACCAAATCCGAGTTCACGCGCGCGACGAAGTCCTCAAGATTAAGGTCGATGTCTTCCATGCTGCCGTTCAATTTGGCGGCGTAGTAATAGCGCAGGTATTCCGGGTTCTTCACATGCTCCAGGTAGCTGCGTGCCGTGATGAAGGTACCGCGCGATTTGGACATCTTCTCGCCATTCACGGTCAGAAAACCGTGCGCGAATACCTGTGTGGGCTTGCGGTGACCGGAATACTCCAGCGTAGCCGGCCAGAACAGCGCATGAAAATACAGGATATCCTTGCCGATGAAGTGATACAGCTCGGTAGTGGAATCCTGCTTCCAGTATTCATCAAAATCCAGCCCCGCCTGCTGATCACCGCCAACTGATTGCTGACGCTTGTCACACAGGTTCTTAAAGCTGGCCATGTAGCCGATAGGCGCGTCCAGCCACACATAGAAATATTTGCCCGGCGCATCCGGGATCTCGAAACCGAAGTATGGCGCGTCACGCGAGATGTCCCAATCCGACAAACCGGAAGCGAACCATTCACCCATCTTGTTGGCGGCTTCCGCCTGCAAGGTGCCAGAGCGCGTCCAGCGCTTGAGGAAGTCTTCGCACTCGGACAGCTTGAAGAAGTAATGCTCGGTCTCCTTGCGTACCGGCGTGGCGCCCGATACCGCCGAGAACGGATTGATCAGCTCGGTCGGGTTGTAGGTGGCACCACACACTTCGCAGGAATCACCATACTGGTCTTTGGCGTGGCACTTGGGGCACTCGCCCTTGATGAAGCGGTCCGGCAGGAACATCTGCTTGACCGGGTCGTAGAACTGCTCGATGGTCTTGGTGGCGATCTTGCCATTGCTGCGCAATGCGCGGTAGATGTTCTGCGACAGCTGTTTGTTCTCGGGCGCGTTGGTCGAGTGATAGTTATCGAACTCGACCAGGAATTCGGCAAAATCGGCGCTGTGCTCGGCGTGTACCTTGGCGATCAGGGCCTCCGGTGTGATGCCTTCCTTCTCGGCGCGCAGCATGATGGGCGTGCCATGCGTATCGTCAGCACACACATAATGCACGCTGTGGCCCTGCATCTTCTGGAAGCGCACCCAGATATCGGTCTGGATATACTCGACCAGGTGGCCAAGGTGGATGCTGCCATTGGCATAAGGCAAGGCGGAGGTAACAAGGAGTTTACGGGTCATGATGCCTGAAGGCTTATTTTTCAAGGGAAAGCGCGCATTTTAGCAAATGCAGCCCGCTTGTTGATGGCTATCTTGCGAGCAGCACTGGTTTGGAACCGCCCATGCAGCAGCAGGTCACATGCGCTAAAATCGTGTTTTGCCCCATCCACCGCAACATCCCCAGTCAGGAAGACAGCATGGCCATCAGCGAATCGCAGATTCAAAACGCGCTCAAAGCGCTCATAGACCCCAACACCGGACGCGATTTCGTCAGCGGCAAATCGGCCAAGAACATCCAGATCAAGGACAGTCATGTGTCTGTGGACATCGTGCTCGGGTATCCGGCCAATTCGGTGATGGCATCCGTGCAAGCACTGGTGGCAGCCGAATTGCGCAGCCTGCCTGACGTGACCGGCGTCACCGTCAATATCGGCAGCCGCATCGTTGCACATAGCGTACAGCGCGGCGTGGGCCTGTTGAACGGCGTCAAGAACGTGATCGCGGTGGCGTCCGGCAAGGGCGGCGTAGGCAAATCCACCACTTCGGTGAATCTGGCACTGGCACTGGCGGCCGAAGGCGCGCGTGTCGGCATCCTGGATGCGGATATCTACGGCCCCTCGCAACCGCAGATGCTGGGCATCTCCGGCCGTCCTGACAGCGAAGATGGCAAAAGCATAGAACCCATGATGGGGCATGGCCTGCAAGCCATGTCCATCGGCTTTCTGGTCGATACCGACACGCCCATGGTGTGGCGCGGCCCCATGGTCACCGGCGCGCTGGAACAACTGCTGCGCGACACGCGCTGGAAAGAGCTGGATTATCTGGTCATCGACCTGCCACCCGGCACCGGCGACATTCAGCTCACGCTGGCCCAGAAAGTCCCGGTCACGGGCGCGGTCATCGTGACCACCCCACAGGACATCGCCCTGCTTGATGCCCGCAAGGGATTGAAGATGTTCGAAAAAGTCGGCATCCCCATCCTCGGCATCGTGGAGAACATGAGCACGCACATCTGCTCCAATTGCGGCCATGAAGAACACATCTTCGGCGCAGGTGGTGCGGCGCACATGTGCGCCGACTACAACGTGGAACTGCTGGGCTCCTTACCGCTGGACATCCGTATCCGCGAACAGGCTGATAGTGGCACGCCGACCGTAGTGGCAGAACCGGACAGCGCGATCGCAAGTACTTATAAGGCGATCGCCCGCAAGACCGCGATCAAGATCGCCAACCTGAGTCTAGACCACACCAGCAAATTCCCGAATATCGTGATCCAGAATACTTAATAAAGTAGCTCGCCTGCCGGGCGAGGCCGGCGTTTTATTACCGCACCCTTTGCCATCGCGACCCGGATTCCCGCCTTCGCTGGAATGACGAACGACAAGCCTGCCTAGCGAGCACAAACTCCCTAGCGGGCACAAAAAAGCCCGCTTGCGCGGGCTCTTTTCTGGGCAGATGACACAGTTTATTTCAGCTCGACGCCGAACGTGTAGACATCCACACCCGTTGCAGGCGCGATCACTGTCGCGGGGATCGCCACGCCGTTACGCCAGTTATCGACCGCTTCCTGCTTGCCTGCGCCCGTCACCAGAAACATGACTTCACGCGTGTCGCTCAGACGACGTGCGCTCAGCGAGATGCGCTCAGAAGGCGGCTTGGGTGCGTTGAATACCGGGAAAGCATCCAGGCTATCGTCCCAGACATGGCCAGGGAACAGGCTGGCAGTATGGCCATCTTCACCCAGACCCAGCAGTACCAGATCAAAGGTGTCGATACCGGCTACGGTCGCGGCATACGCCTTGGCGCCTTCGACAGGGCCCAGCTCTGCCGGGATGTCATGCACCTGATTTGCGGGGATGGCCACATGATTGAGCCATACCTCACGCGCCATCAGGCTGTTGCGGTCGGCATGATCCACTGGCAGGCAGCGGTCGTCATTGTGATACACATGCCACTTGCTCCAATCGGCTTGCGCATTGCGTAACAAACCATAAACGGATTTGGGCGTACCACCACCCGCCAGCACGATGCTGAAGCGGCCACGTGCGGAAATCGATTCCTGCGCGGCAGCGAGGATACGCTCCAGTGCAGCCTCATTGATGGCCTGTTGACTGTCAAACCGGTGCCAGCGGCTAGTTTGTTTATTGACGATGATGGGTTGAAGCTGATTTTGCATAAAAAACGTCACCTATTTTGCGGTATAATTCAATAGTTATGCAGCTCAAAAAAGCGCATATCAATTTTCTTAAATCTCAACCAGAGATGATGACACATCATCCTCATCAAGGAAAACACAAATGAAATTAGCAATGCTGGGTTTGGGCAAAATGGGCGGCAACATGGCACGCCGTCTGCAAAAGGGTGGCATTGAAGTCGTCGGCTTTGACTTCAATCAGGACACCGTGAATCAGATCGCGCAAGAAAGCGGCATGATCCCATCCAAATCCGTAGAAGACGCTGTTGCCAAACTGGGCGACGGCCAAAAGATCGTGTGGATGATGCTGCCTAGCGGCGAGCCGACCGAAAACCAGATCAAGGCGCTGGTTCCGCTGCTGAACAAGGGCGACATCATCATTGATGGTGGTAACTCGAATTACAAGGACAGCCAACGCCGGGGCGCATGGCTGGCTGAACAAGGCCTGGGCTTCATGGACTGCGGCACCTCCGGTGGTATCTGGGGCCTGCAGAACGGCTACTGCCTGATGGTAGGTGCCAATGACGACGTTGCAAAGACGCTGACCCCTGTGCTGATCGCGCTGGCTCCCTCCAAGGAGAACGGCTGGGCGCATGTAGGCCCGATCGGTTCCGGTCACTTCACCAAGATGATACACAACGGTATCGAATACGGCATGATGCAGGCGATGGCTGAAGGCTTGGACCTGATCAAGGGCAAGGAAGAGTTCAACCTCGACCTGGCCCAGATCACCGAACTGTGGCGTCATGGTTCCGTCGTCCGTAGCTGGTTGCTGGATCTGACCGCTGACGCACTGAAGGACGACCAGGAACTGACCGCTGTTGCGCCTTACGTTGCAGACTCCGGCGAAGGCCGCTGGACCGTGATGGAATCGGTTGAACAAGGTGTTGCAGCTCCAGTTCTGACCCTGGCACTGCAAGCCCGTTTCAGAAGCCAGGACGCCAGTGGCTACAGCTACAAGCTGTTGTCCATGATGCGTAACGGCTTCGGTGGCCACTTCGTCAAATCGGTTGGCGACAAGTAATCATCAAGCACCTCGGGAGATGGCAACATCTCCCGACTGTATTTCTGATCTCTAGATTTCTGATTTCCGATTGAAAGTTTAGTCATGACAAAACAAATCGACCCGTGCACACTGGTCCTTTTTGGTGCCAGCGGTAACCTTTCCCGCGTCAAGCTGATGCCAGGGCTCTTCCGTCTGGATGCCGCAGGCCGTCTGCCGGCAGAGATGAAGATCCTGTCTGTGGGTCGCGGTGAAGTCTCCCGTGAAGCCTGGCTGGCGGACATCAAAGGCATGCTGGATGCCAAGTTCAAAAAGGGCTACGACCAGCAAGTGTTTGAGCGCTTCATCGAGCGCAACTTCTACCACGCCAACCCGCCTACTGACCCGAATGCATTCCAGCGCATGAAGGAAACCCTGTCCAACGACAAGGTGTTCCCACAGAATCTGGCTTATTTCCTGTCGGTACGTCCGTCCGATTTCGCGCCTGTGGTTGACCAGCTGGCGGCGGTCGACCTGTTGAATGAAGAAAACTACTGGCGCCGTGTGGTGATCGAGAAGCCGTTCGGTACCGACCTGCCTTCCGCCAAGGCGCTGCAGGCGTCCATCACCAAGCACCTCAAGGAAAGCCAGATCTACCGTATCGACCACTATCTGGGCAAGTCGGCGCTGCAGAACATCATGCTGCAACGTTTCGCCAACAGCCTGCTGGAGCCGATCTGGAACAAGGACTACATCGATCACGTGCAGATCACCAACACCGAGATGCTGGGCGTGGGCGACCGCACCCAGTTCTACGATGCCACCGGCGCACTGCGCGACATGATCCAGAGCCACATTCTGCAAACCCTGGCGCTGACCGCCATGGAGATGCCGTCCGCGCTCACGCCAGAAGGCATCCGTGCCGAGAAGATCAAGGTACTGGAAGCCATCCGCCCCATCCCGGTCGACCAACTGGATAAGCACGCGTTCCGCGCCCAATATGCGGCCGGCGAAGTCAACGGCGAGAAGGTGCCGGGCTATCTGGAAGAGCTGGGCGACAGCAGCAGCGTGGTGGAAACCTATGCCGCACTGAAGCTGTTCATCGACAATCCTCGCTGGGAAAGCGTGCCTTTCTACATCCGCACCGCCAAGCGCCTGCACGAAGCAGATACGCGTATCTCCATCCGCTTCAAGAAGTCGCCACTGCAGATCGGCGACGGTCAGGATCAAAACTGGCTGATGCTGGGCATACAGCCACGCGAGTGCATCAAGATGGAGATCCAGTCCAAGATCCCGGGTCTGGACATCAACACACGCACCATACAACTGGATGCAGCCAACCGTCAGGATGGCGATGAATCCATCGACGCGTACGAAGCGCTGCTGCTGAACCTGATGGAAGGCGATAACTCGCTGTATCTGCACATCAGCGAAGTGGAAGCGCAATGGCGTCTGGTCGACCCGGTCATCGAAGCTTGGGCCAAGGATCGCCAGCCGGTACATCAGTACCCAGCCGGCAGCCGTGACCCAGAAGCGTCCAAGGTGATCTTCGAACACGAAGACCAGTTCTGGCGCTACAGCATCGAACTGGGCGGCGACGCGCACTAAATCTGTATCAGCAAGCCCATGCAGCCGCGTTTCAGTTAGGAACGCGGCTGTTTTTTATGTACGATAACGCCGACGCGACACACCGTTATTAGCGAGGGAATACGATGAGCATCAAATCCGACAAATGGATACGCCGCATGGCCGAAGAGTACGACATGATTTCGCCGTTCGAGCCTGGCCAAGTCAAGGTCAACGGGGCTGGCGAACGTCTGGTGTCGTATGGCACCTCCAGCTACGGCTACGATATCCGTTGTTCCAGCGAATTCAAGCTGTTCACCAACCTCAACAGCACCATCGTGGACCCCAAGAATTTCGATCCGAATTCCTTCGTGGAAGTGAATGCGGATTACTGCATCATCCCGCCTAACTCCTTCGCGCTGGCGCGTACGGTGGAATATTTCCGCATCCCTCGCAATGTGCTGACCGTATGTCTGGGCAAATCCACCTACGCGCGTTGCGGCATCATCGTCAACGTCACCCCGTTCGAACCGGAATGGGAAGGCTATGTGACGCTGGAGTTCAGCAACACCACCCCGCTACCTGCCAAGATCTACGCTAACGAAGGCTGCGCGCAAGTGCTGTTCTTCGAAGCCGATGCCGATGATATCTGCGAGACTTCTTACAAGGATCGTGGCGGTAAATACCAGGGTCAAGTGGGTGTCACGCTGCCAAAAATCTGAGCTGGATGAAGCGCTTGCAGGCCACACTGCAAGTCGCAGCCCCAGCTTTGTGACCGGTTTGTGGCAAGTCACGGTCCGGTCATCAAAACATGCTATATTTCGGCCCTTTCAGTCAACCAGTCCGCCATGTTCAGGCGGCTGCAAGCAGGTCACTTAGGAAGCCACGATGAAATTCCGTTTCCCTGTCGTCATCATCGACGAAGATTTCCGTTCCGAGAACTCGTCCGGTCTGGGCATACGCGTGCTGGCCAAGGCGCTCGAAGTCGAGGGTTATGAAGTGCTGGGCGTCACCAGCTATGGCGACCTGACCTCCTTCGCACAACAGCAAAGCCGCGCATCAGCCTTCATCCTGTCCATCGACGATGAAGAGATCGTCGAGGAAAAACCGGAAGCGCTGGAGAACCTGCGCAAGTTCGTGGACGAGATCCGCTACCGCAACGAGGAGATCCCGATCTTCCTGCACGGCGAAACGCGTACTTCACGCCACATCCCCAACGAGATCCTGCGCGAGCTGAATGGCTTCATCCACATGCATGAAGACACGCCGGAGTTCGTGGCGCGTTACATCATCCGTGAAGCCAAGACCTATCTGGACAGCCTGCCGCCACCATTCTTCAAGGCACTGACCCATTACGCGGCGGATGGCTCCTATTCCTGGCACTGCCCCGGCCATTCGGGTGGCGTGGCCTTCCTGAAATCGCCAGTCGGGCAGATGTTCCACCAGTTCTTCGGTGAGAACATGCTGCGTGCCGACGTATGTAATGCCGTGGACGAGCTGGGCCAGTTGCTGGACCATACCGGCCCGGTCGCCGCTTCCGAGCGTAATGCCGCACGCATCTTCAATTGCGACCATCTGTTCTTTGTCACCAATGGCACCTCCACCTCGAACAAGATCGTGTGGAACTCCACCGTCGCGCCCGGCGATATCGTGGTGGTGGACCGCAACTGCCACAAGTCGGTACTGCACTCCATCATCATGACCGGCGCCGTGCCGGTGTTCCTGATGCCGACCCGCAACCACTTCGGCATCATCGGGCCTATTCCAAAAGAGGAGTTCGCCTGGGAGAACATCCAGAAGAAGATCGCCCGCAACCCGTTCGCGGAAGACAAGAACGCCAAGCCACGCGTGCTGACCATCACCCAATCCACCTACGATGGCGTGCTGTACAACGTGGAAGAGATCAAAGAGATGCTGGACGGCAAGATTGACACCCTGCATTTCGATGAAGCCTGGCTGCCGCACGCCACCTTCCATGACTTCTACGGCGACTACCATGCCATCGGTGCTGACCGTCCGCGCTGCAAGGAATCCATGGTGTTCTCCACGCAATCCACGCACAAACTGCTGGCTGGCCTGAGCCAGGCATCGCAGATCCTGGTGCAGGATGCGCAAGACATCCAGCTGGACCGCGACGTGTTCAACGAAGCTTATCTGATGCACACCTCCACCAGCCCGCAATACTCCATCATCGCCTCGTGCGATGTGGCCGCGGCCATGATGGAAGCGCCGGGCGGTACCGCATTGGTGGAAGAGTCACTGATGGAAGCGCTGGATTTCCGCCGCGCCATGCGCAAGGTAGACGAAGAATGGGGCACTGACTGGTGGTTCAAGGTGTGGGGCCCGGACGACCTGTCCGAAGAAGGCATCGAGGAGCGTGAAGCCTGGATGCTGAAGGCCGGCGAGCGCTGGCATGGTTTCGGCAATCTAGCCCCCGGCTTCAACATGCTGGACCCGATCAAGGCCACCATCATCACGCCCGGCCTGGATGTAGGCGGTGATTTCTCGGACGAGTGCGGCATTCCGGCCGCCATCGTCACCAAATACCTGGCCGAGCACGGCGTTATCGTCGAGAAGACCGGCCTGTATTCCTTCTTCATCATGTTCACCATCGGCATCACCAAGGGCCGCTGGAACACCATGGTGGCGGCCTTGCAGCAGTTCAAGGATGACTACGACAAGAACCAGCCACTCTGGAAAGTGCTGCCGGAATTCGTCGCCAAGCACACACGCTATGAGCGCATGGGCCTCAAAGACCTGTGTACGCAGATCCACCAGGTCTATAAGGCCAATGACGTGGCACGCCTGACCACCGAGATGTACCTGTCGGACATGATCCCGGCGATGAAGCCTACCGATGCGTTCGCACGCATGGCGCACCGCAAGATCGACCGCGTACAGATCGAGGAACTGGAAGGCCGCATCACCGCCGTGCTGCTGACGCCCTACCCACCAGGCATCCCGCTGCTGATCCCGGGTGAGCGTTTCAACCGCATCATTGTGGATTATCTGAAATTCGCGCGTTCATTCAACGAGCAGTTCCCTGGCTTCGAAACCGATGTGCACGGCCTGGTGAAACAGGTGATAGACGGCAAGTCCTGCTATTTTGTGGACTGCGTGGCCCAGTAAATCCGCCCTCTGCCCCTAAAAGAAAAACGCAGCGCCAAAACGCTGCGTTTTTTATATCGAGAACCAGGCTAGAAGGCGCGCTTAACGCCGCTCCAGCGTCACATAGCTGAACCGGATGCCCTGCGCACTGACATGGGCTTCGCGCTGCGTTTCCTGCCAGCAGTCCGCATCGAATTCGGGCAGCCAGGTATCACCCGCATAGTCGGCTTCCAGCTCGGTCAGATAGATACGATCCACGTTTTCCAGCGCTTCTGCATAGAGCTGCGCACCGCCGATCACGAAGGCCTCGTCATCGGCGGCACTGACCGCCAGCGCCTCTGCCAACGAGCCCACCACCAGCGCACCTGGCACCTGATAATCCGGATTGCGCGTCACGATCACCGTGGTGCGGTCCGGCAATAGCCGGTTCAGCGACTCGTAGGTTTTGCGACCCATGATGATATGATGGCCCGTGGTCAGCGCCCGGAACCGCTTGAGATCTTCAGGAAGGTGCCAGGGCAGACGATTTTCTACCCCGATCACACGATTTCGCGCCATGGCGACAATAAGAGAACGTTTGGACATACGCCTGATTATACTTGTGAATACCCACCTCATCAGGGTGCTCTAGTTTGAAGATACATTACCCACGCTCATTTCTGCGCCTGCTGTTGCTGGGCTTTGCGCTGGCCATGCTGCCCTTGCTGCTGGCATTCGCCAACGCCAGCCTGTACCTGGACCGCCTTGCCGAGCAAAGCCGCAGCACCGTGGCACAGGCGGTGCAAGCCACACGCGCCAGCCGCCTGCTGGTGGAACAACTCAACCAGATGGAACGCAGCGCACGGCAATATTTCGTGCTGCATGACCGTAGCCTGCTCGATCATTATCAGGCATCCCGCGCTCAATTCCTCGCTGCCGGGCAGGAGCTGGAAGCGCTACCGCTGGATCAACAACAACGCACCACGCTGGCAGCGCTGCGCAAGCTGGAAAGCACCATGCAGCAGCGCATCCGTGTGCCTCACCAAGAGGGAGAGCCGGACCCAACCATCATCGCCGACTTTGTCAGCATGGCCGATCATGCACAACGCATACTGCAGGGTAACAGCCTGCTCACAGACCGCGCGGCAGCCAGGCTGGCAGAAACGGCGGCCGAGACCCAGCGCATGATGTTATGGCAGAGCCTGACACTGTTGCCAGTGGCCATCCTGGTGGCATTGACCATCACCTTTCTGGTCGCCCAGCCGATACGCCGCATGGACGCGGCGATCCGCCGCCTAGGCGAGGGGCAATACCATCAACCCATCAGCATCGACGGGCCCGGCGATCTGCGCACCCTGGGTGAGCGTCTGGACTGGTTGCGTGTACAACTGCAGTCGCTGGAAGCGCAGAAGCAGCGTTTTCTGCGTCATGTCTCGCACGAACTGAAGACTCCGCTCACCGCGATCCGCGAAGGCAGCGAGCTGCTCAGTGAAGAAGTCGCGGGTAGCCTGACCCCGCAACAACGCGAGATCGCCGAGATACTGCGTGACAACAGCCTGCGCCTGCAGCGCATGATAGAGAGCCTGCTACGCTTCACCGCCGTGCAGTTCCACAAACCGCAGATGCAGTTCAGCCCGGTGAATCTGGCGCAACTGGTCGCAGACATCCTGCCGGACTACGCCCTCACCCTGCAGCACAAACACATCACGGTACAGCACCCTGCCGCCAGCGCAGCGCATGTACTGGAAGGCGACGCCGAACAGTTACGCAGCGCGCTGGACAACCTGCTGTCGAATGCGATCAAATTCACCCCGGCGGAGGGCACCGTCGAAGTGCGCATACAGCAGCACGATGAGCAGATGCAGATCGATGTGATCGATAGCGGCCCTGGCGTCACGGAGGTGGACCGTCCACACCTGTTCGATCCCTTTTATCGCGGCAAAGGCCCGGAACAAAGCATCATCAGCGGCACCGGTCTCGGGCTTTCCATCGCCAAGGAATACGTCACTGCGCATGGTGGTAGCATCGGTTTGCTGGACAGCGCACACGGCGCCCATTTCCAAATCACACTCCCTTTGAAAGCGAGCCTGTCTTGATTCGATTCGCCTGCATCTGCCTGTTGTCCGTGCTGGTCAGCGCCTGCGCCTCCATGCCGAATGGCAGCCATAGTAGTGATGGCATCACCGAAGCCTTATTCCGCGACAATGTGGACCGCTACTGGCTGGCTTATGCAGACAACGTAGGCCGTCAAGGCGCCGAAGCACAAAAACGCGAGCTGGCTGAACTGCAAACCCACAAGGGTGACATCCGCAGCAGCATCAAGATCGCCCTGATCTACGGCATGCCCAACAGTGCGCTGCGCGACCCAGCCAAAGCCGCGCCCATGATCAACGAGCTGCTGGCGCGCAATCTGCATATCGCCCCTCGCACCTTGCTCAGCCTGCTGCGCGACCATCTGGCCGAGCGCGAGCGTCTACTCACGCGTGCGGATGGCCTGCAACAAAAACTCAATGAACTGCGCGAGATCGACAACACCATGATCAAACGCGACCGCAGCAAGTAACGGGCAAGCCAACATGACCAGCGGCAACCTGACTGCAAAGCGCATCCTGGCGATAGATGACGACCCGGACATCCTCAAATTGCTGGCTATCCGCCTGCGTGCCGCAGGCTATATCGTGGATACCGCAGACAGTGGCGAAGCCGCGCTGACGCAACTGGCCATCACGCGTCCTGCGCTGGTCATCAGTGACCTGCGCATGCCGGGCATGGACGGCATGGCCTTGTTCGATGCCATCCATCAGGATGACCCGTCGCTGCCAGTGATCATACTCACCGCGCATGGCTCCATCCCGGAAGCGGTCGATGCCACCCAGCGCGGCGTGTTCGGCTTTCTGACCAAACCGTTCGAGAGCAAAGTGCTGCTGGAGCAGGTCGAACTGGCGCTGCGCACCTCCTCCACACCCAACAGCACCATGACGGGCGATACCGCCTGGCGCAGTGCCATCATCACCCGCAGCCCGATGATGGAGAACCTGCTGGCGCAAGCGCAGCTGGTGGCCATGTCGGATGCCAGCGTGCTCATCCAGGGCGAGAGCGGCACCGGCAAGGAGCTGCTGGCGCGCGCCATCCACCAGGCCAGTGCACGTCACCTGCAACCGTTTGTAGCCATCAATTGCGGCGCCATCCCGGAGGCCTTGCTTGAATCCGAACTGTTCGGTCACAGCAAAGGCGCGTTCACCGGCGCGCTGCGTGACCACGACGGCCTGTTCCTGAATGCCGATGGCGGCACGCTGTTCCTGGACGAGATCGGCGACATGCCCCTGCCCTTGCAGGTGAAACTGCTGCGCGCCTTGCAGGACCGCATGATACGGCCGGTGGGTGCCCGCGACAGCATCCCCATCAACGTACGCGTCATCTCGGCCACGCACCGCAACCTCACCGCCGAGATGAAGCAGGGCAATTTCCGCGAGGATCTCTACTATCGCCTCAACGTGGTAGGCTTGGGCCTGCCGGCGCTGGCGGAGCGCCGTGAAGACATCCCGCTGCTGGCCAGCACCTTCCTGCAGGGCCTGAGCGAAAAATACGGCAAGAAGGTGCAGGCGTTCGCGCCAGAAGCCATGGAACTGCTGCTGGCTGCACCCTGGCCCGGCAATGTGCGCCAGCTACAGAACATCGTGGAACAGACCGTGGTGCTGTCCACTACCGCCGTCTTGCCCGCCACGCTGGTCCAGAAGGCATTGCGCGAGGACATAGGCGCCATCATGCCGTTTGAAACGGCGCGTAAACATTTCGAACGTGATTACCTGGTCAAGCTGCTGAAAGCCACAGGCGGCAATGTCAGTCAGGCCGCGCGGCTGGCGCAGCGTAACCGCACCGAGTTCTACAAACTGCTGCAGCGCCATGCGCTGAACCCGGCTTTATTCAAGCAGGACGAGCTGC
The DNA here is from genome assembly GCF_005502435.1 of Methylobacillus flagellatus. GTDB lineage: Bacteria > Pseudomonadota > Gammaproteobacteria > Burkholderiales > Methylophilaceae > Pseudomethylobacillus > Pseudomethylobacillus flagellatus_A. Next base: position 81,743 of record NZ_SCOU01000001.1, on the reverse strand, counting down.
CGGAGTGAAGCCTGGCCTGCCTTCCAGCCCGGTGTCGCCGCATAGCGACAATATTTTTCCACTAAAATCAGTAGCTTAAACATCACCTCCCGAATACTGTCGCCAATCAGCGACAGTATTGTCAGCGCCAAAAACTCAAAAATTAGTATAAATAATTGATTTAATTCAATAAATTCAAGTTGGCACAGCGCTTGCAATACTCCTAGTGCAATACTCACCAAGGAGAAACACATGCAAACGTTCAATGCTACGCAACTGAATACCAGCAAAAAGCCTTTCAACTACCGCATGGTTGGCGCTGCTACCCTGCTGGCCTTTTCGTTCAGCAGCCTGCAGGCTCACGCCGTAGGTACCGAAGACGATATGAACCAGGCCCCACTGATCAGCGAGTTCAACAAGCTGGATAGTGATCAAAACGAAAAGCTCTCCCGTCAAGAGTCTGCCAAGGACAAGGATCTGGTTGGTCAATTCGACCAGGCTGATAGCAACAAGGATGGCGTGCTGATCGCCGAGGAATACACCACCTACAAGAGTGCCGTGCAGCAAAAGCGCGTCGAACTCTATCTGGATGACAGCACGGTGACCGCCAAGGTCAAGACCGAATTGCTGCGCGCCAATGGCATGCAAGGTCTGAACATCAGCGTGGAGACCTTCAAGGGTCAGGTGATCCTGAGTGGTTTCGTCAAGAGTGGTGACCAGGCCAAACGTGCTGGCGAGATCGCAGCCAGTGTCGCCGGTGTGACCTCGGTCAAGAACGCACTGGTCGTGAAGGGCTAATCACCATGCTGCCTCTCAAATCGATCTGCAGCATGGCACTGGCTGCATTGTGGATGGGAATGAGTGTGCAGGCCGCCGCCCACGATCGCTACTACGGTGGTGATGCAGTGGTCGGTGGCGCCATCGGCGGTGGTGCTGGTGCTGCCATCGGCTCTGCCGTAGGTGGTCGTGATGGCGCCATCATCGGTGGTGCCATCGGTGCTGCCACTGGCGTGGCCATCACAGGCCCTAGCCGCATCCATTACGGGCCAGGCTATGGCCCCGTGTACCGCAGCAGCCATCATTACTACTACGAGGCGCCACGCTATCGTCATCCGGGCTATCGTCATCCGGGCTGGCGCGGTCATGGCAAGCCACATAAGCACCACCACCATGACTACCATCATCGTCATTACCGCTAAAAAGACCAGGAGTCTTCATCATGAGCATGAACAGCTTACGTAAAACCCACCCCATGGTGCTGGTCGCCGCCGTTGCGCTCACCATCTTCAGCCTGCTGGGTAGCGCGGCGATCTCGGGCCTGATCCCGTTCGCACATTCAGACAGCGCGGAACAGGCGCTGAATGAGAACGCTGACCAGAATACGGAAAACGCCCACGATACTCGCAACAGCGCTGCCGTGCCTGTCTCCGAAAGTGAGCCAGCCACTGATGTCTGCCCTAGCTGTGGCACCATCACCGCGATCCGCACCGTGCAGCAAGAAGGTGACGGCAGTGGCCTGGGTGCCATCGCAGGCGGCGTTGCCGGTGGTGTCATCGGCAACCAGATCGGTGGCGGTAGCGGCAAAAAGATCATGACCGTGCTGGGTCTGGGTGGTGGCGCGTATGCAGGCCACACCATTGAAAAGAAAATGAATTCCACCACGGTCTATCAGATCGACCTGCGCATGCAGGACGGTAGCCAACGCACCGTCACCCAGTATTCTGCAGCCGGCTTATCCGTCGGCGATGCCGTCAAGCTGCAAAGTGGAAAGATCACCAGTGCATAAGCGGCCCTGTTAAAGGGGCTTATCGCCAAACCAGTTTCGAGGCATCTCCTGAGTTCCTCCCCCCTGGCGGGCCTTATTCCAACCCCGGAAGGCCCGCCTTTTTTTTATAACTAAGTGTTTGTTCATTTCACAGAGGAGTCATCATGTCACAGATGAAAAAAGGTAAACCTGTAGAGACCATCAGTGGTACTGACGCAGATGATCAATTGAACGGCGGCAACCGTGGCGAGATCATATTTGGTGGCCTTGGCAATGATGCCATCAACGGTAATAACGGCAATGACACCCTGGATGGCGGTGACGGTAGCGATGTGGTCAATGGCGGCAACGGCAAAGACGTGCTACTCGGAGGATTGGGTGACGACCTAATGGCAGGCGACAACGGCAAAGACGAGCTTGACGGTGGCGACGGTAACGATGAGCTGCAAGGCGGAAATGGCAAAGATCTTCTGCTGGGCGGTCTAGGTGATGACCAGCTAGATGGTGGCCTGGGTGGAGATGAGATGCGGGGTGGCGATGGAGATGACGTGTATATCGTCAGCCAAAAGCCGGACCGTGTCAGTGAGGTCGGCAATAGCGGAATCGACACTGTGCTCACCACCATCAAAAAATACACGCTGGATAGCAATGTCGAGAATCTGGAATACACCGGCAGCAACAAATTCTCCGGTAGCGGCAATCATCTGGACAATCAGATCGTTGGTGGTGGTGCAGATGATGAACTCTCCGGCGGCAATGGCAACGATGTTCTGATTGGCGGTGCAGGCTCAGATGAGCTGGACGGAGGCAACGGTGCTGATATTTTTGTTCTGAACAGTCTGTCTGGTGTGGACGAGCTCGAGGATTTCACTACTGGCGAGGACATGATCAGCATCGACACCCTGGTGTTCACAGGTCTGATCAGTAACGAAGCCGGCACGCTGGATGAAAGTGCATTCGGCTTTGGCTCTAGTGCGACTAATGCAGAACAGCGTATCTTATTCGACGAGGCCTCAGGCAGCGTTCTATATGATGCCGATGGGGCTGGGGGCACAGATGCGGTCGCTATTGCCATCGTTGGTATGAATGCTTCACTGACTGCTACTGATTTTGTGATTGTGTAAACTTTTATAGCCTCAACTGGCTAAGTAAAAAGCCTGCACCTATGTGCGGGCTTTTTTGTTTTTGACCAAGCGAGCGCATGTCCGTCGCCCATGGCATCTCCAAGCTTGTAAGCAGACCATAGCCGAACGACCCCGCTTTCGAACCCAACTGAAAATCGTGGGCTTACCTTTCTATCGAATAGTCCATTACACAAAAGCCATTACGGCCTGTCCTCATGCAAGAAGGGCCTGTCTCCAGGCCCTTCTCTCGTTCACATCATGGCAGCAACATGCTACCTGCCGATGGAATAACGCAACTTACTTCTCTTCGCCGATCTGATAAACCTCAAGTTCAGGCGCTTCTTCCAGCTTGCCGGTTTCAGCATCGATCTCGACTTCCATCTCGCTGCCATCAGCCAGCTTGATGTCGAACTCGTAGGACGCGCCACCATCAGCCTCGACGGCATATTCGGTCTCGACGATCTCGCCAGCATGCACAGCCAGTGCGGCTGCCTTGGCATCGTCCAGGGAAACCTTGGCTTTTTCGACGAAACGTGGGTCATCGATGGCCACTTCTTCTTCCAGCTCAACTACCTTGCCGGTCGCTGCATCGCATTCAACTTCCCATTCCTTGCCATCTACAGCCGCGATATCGAACTCGTAGATCGGCTTGCCGTTCTCGATCTCCGCTTCCACAGTCAGCACATTGCCTGGACGCTCGGCCAAAGCAGCCTGCATGCAGGTTTCGAACTTACCAGCGTGCTTGTCGGTAGCTGTGTCAGAAGTACCGTTACTGCACGCAGAAAGCGCCAGCGCAGAGGTCACGCTCAGCGCAAGGATCAATTTGTTATTCATGGTGTTCCTTTCAATCGGGATAAAGAGGTGGTACTAGGCATACCTATTGCTATTATAAACGATGGCCTTAATTTTTAAGCACTAAGTTACTAATTTTATTGATTAATTGGCTGTATATAACCAATCGGTGATGACATTTTCGATACAAGCACTCGAAGTTAACAATTTTTTAACATTTCCATCACAAAACACCCTACTTTTGTGTAGCTGTTTACATTTCATTTACACAAATTGACATTTAATTAACATCCGTCTGCGTGTATACAACCACCAACCCGTTCCCCTACAACCACCGCTAACACTCCTCAACTTCATCCCATTTAACCGTCATCCATCAACCATTAAATAATTTATCCATTGTTTTCATTACTTTATAAACAATAACGGTAAAAAGTGCAGAAATTGGCACAGCGCTTGCAATACTTGGTCTGCACACATGGGGTGAGTACCGGAGCCTAGGCCGGTCGTGTGTCGGGAGCGCTTGATCCCCCCCGCAACACAAGCAGCCACAAGCTGCTGTTTCAGGCGTTTTTAATGCACGGCCGATCCGGATACTTACCCCGCCAGATCAGTCGCTTTAACTGGGGTTATAAAAATTAATTTAGGAGTTTGAAATGATTGCAAACGTAAAGAGCTTCATCCAGGACGAAGAAGGCCAATCCATGGTTGAATACGGCGTCACCCTCGGTGCTGTCGCTGCTGTCTCCTACATCGCTGTTGTCACCTTGGGCGACAAGACTGCTGACCTGTACGCCTGGATGGCCAACCACTTGCCAGGCGGCGAAGCTTCCGAAGTTGGCACCGCCAACATCGTTCGTCTTGAAGAAGATGGCCTGGTTTCCACCAGCGGCACTGATACCGGTCTGGTATTCGACAATGACGCAATCGTACAAGAAAACATGTTCAACACCCTGAACGGTTCCGACGCAGTTCTGGGTCTGGATGACTAATCTCTAAACGACCAAATAATAAGTCGATGAGAAATTAGCACTTGCGATGCCACCTACATGGTGGCATCGCTTTTATAACGAGAATCAAGACCACTATCTTGGCACTTTCTTCCGAGCATTTCATCGTTGCGCTATTAGTTGGCGCGATCGTTTTATCCCTGTTTGCTGCCTGGCACGATATACGCACGCGCCGCATTCCAAACCGACTGCTCAAATGGGGCATCCTGTATTTTCTGGCGATCTTCATCGCCATGGCGTTTCTGTTACCGATCGGTAACGTCCTCAAAGGTTTCCTGTTTGCATTGCTGGGCATGGTGCTAGGCGGCGCGTTTCTATATTTCCCTTACCAGTACCGGCAAGTCGGGGCTGGCGATGTCAAACTGATGATGGTCTACGGCCTTCTGCTAGGCCCTAAAGGCGTCATTCTCGCTTTGCTCAACGGTGCCATCGTAGGCGGCATCTGGGCACTTGCGCTGGCCTGGCGCATAGGTGGGCTCAAGCACATGTTCTACAACATGAAATTCATGGCACGCACGGTCTGGCTGTCAGGTGGCAAAGACATGGGCTGGGATCTGCGCTCGGAAGGTGCTATCGCCATGCCGTATGGAGTTGCACTCGCCGCAGGTGCGATTCTGGTCTGTGTGTGGCAGCTGAACTTGCACCTTGGCCGCTTGTTCGGCGTTGATGCCTGAAAGTGCCAGCATGGGTCAGGTCGATCAACTACTACGTGAATCGCTGGATAGTGCATGGCTACAGCTCGATCAAGGCAATACCGACGCTGCGATGCCGCATGCAAAACAAGCCTCCACCATCGCACCTGACTCTGCCGAAGTGGCCCACTTACTTGGCCTGCTTGCCTACCGGGATGGCCGTTACGACCTTGCCCTTCCCCTGTTACAAAAAGCGCTGGATGCCGAGATCACCGAAAAGCGTCTGCGTGATATCGCGCAAGCCCTGCTGGCTGCCGGTCATCCATCCGCCGCACTGACCCCATTGCAGGACGCTATCCAGCGTTACGGCATCTCCAGTGCGAATCAGGGCCTGCTTGCTGCCATCCATATCGCGCTAGGTCAGTTCGAAGCAGGAGAGCAGGCTGCCAACGCTGCTATTGCACTGAGCCGCAACCCGGCAGCCTGGTTAGGTAGCCTGGCTTTTTGTGAACTGATACAACAAAAGTGGCGCATCGGGTTCGAACACCAGACCGGCCGCTCCGAGAACCATCTCTCAGGCAGCCGCAGCCCAGCTTTGCGTCCCGGCGCTACAGGAGAGTTGTGGCTTAAAAATGAGCAAGGTCCGGGCGACACCCTGTTCTACTTGCGCCATGCAAGCGCCCTATCCGAGCGGGGCTGGAAACTGCATATCCAGTGTGACAAAAAAACCAAACCATTGCTGCGTCAGCTTGCCGAGTTTGCCAGTGTCAAGGACGAACTCGCCATCCCTCACAATGGCTTCTGGTTAAAGATGGGGGACTTGCCACTCGCCGCCATACAGCTTGGTGCGGACGAAGTGCAGGCCCCGCTCATGCTCAAAGCGGACCCCAAACGCATCGCCAAGATAAAAGCGCAGCTCGCAGCGCTTGGGCCAGCCCCTTATGTTGCGGTCACCTGGCGTGCAGGCCCGCGTGGCAGCAAGATCCGCGCTGGTCAGCGCATGTTCGACAAGCATATCGCCCCTCAAACACTGGGGGCACAACTCGCCAGTGTCAAAGCCACCTTCATCAGCGTGCAGCGCGTTCCTGATGCCAGCGAGTTCGAGGCCCTGCGCACCGCGCTAGGTGGCCAACTTGCCGATCTTTCCAGCTTCAATGACAAGCTGGAAGACATGCTGGCCCTGCTCAGCCTGGTAGACGAGTATGTTGCCGTGCCCAACACCAATGTGCACCTGCGCGCCGGCTTGGGCTTGTCTGCGCAGATACTGATCAATTACCCGGTGCAGGATTGGCGCTGGCTGGCACAAGGCGACAGCAGCCCCTGGTACCCCAATATGCGCATCCATCGTCAGAGCGCAGACTTGAGTTGGGCTGCTGCACTTTCCAGCTTAAGTAGCGCTTTACAGCGACCCAGTCAGCTTCCCGCTGAACAGCCCAGGCCTCAAGTCACAGAAACTGCCACTGTGATGGCAGGCAGCGGCCATGCACAAAGTGGCTACGCTGCTGATGTGAAAGCAAGCGATCTCAAAGCAAGTGAGCTTAAAGCAAGCGAACTGAGAGCAGCTGAACTCATAGCAAGTGAAATCAGAGCAGGTTGGCAAGCCATAGCCCAGCACAAGATCAGCGATGCCATCCAGATTGCGCAGCGCATCCTGCAACAGCAGCCCGACCACCCTGCAGCCTTGCACTTGCTGGGCTGGGCTGCCATGCGCGACATGAAACTGGACATCGCCAGCAAGGTGCTGGCGCGCGCCGCCAGTCTGGCACCTCAAGACGGCCGCATCGTCGCCGACCTGTTGCGGGCATTGATCGCCACTGAACAGTTCGAGCAGGCCGAGCAGATCGCTGCGCAAGCACTCGCTCAGCCAGCACTGCAGCACCCGACAAACGTCTATCGCAGCCGTGCCGGCCTGTTCCAGCAACTGAACCGCCTGCCAGAAGCCATTCATGATTTCGAGCACAGTCTGCGCCTGGCCCCTGGACAACTCAGCACGCAGGAATATTGCGGCATGGCCAGGCTCAAGCTCGGTGATGCGCGCCTGGGCTTCCGTGACCTGAGTGCCAGAAAGTCTCCGCAACGCCCGGATATGCTGAATGACTGGTGCTCGCCGCGCCTGCAGGCTGGCCAAACGGCGCGCCTGCTGATCAAACGCGATATGGGCCTGGGGGATGAACTGACCTATTTACGCTACCTGCCCTGGCTGACGGCAGCGGGCTACGAGGTGGATTACTGGTCAGGCAAGAAGCTGGCACCCATGCTCAAGCGCCATGCTTATCTGCATGAGGTGTTCCCGGACGATGCGCCCTGCCCGCCGCGCGAAGATTACGACTTGAGCTTTATCGTCAACGACCTGCCGCTTGCCGTCGAGCAAATGGAGGCACCTGCCATCGCACCGCCTCTGCCCTTGCAAGCCCAACCAGCGCTGCTGGAAAAATGGCAGCACTGGTTGCAGCAGCAAGGCCCCGGCCCTTATATCGGCGTCACCTGGCGTGCCGGCCTGAATGCCAACGATGTCAGCCTGCTGCATGGCAAGCTGTCCAAACAGATCCCAGTCGAGGCGCTCGCCGCTGCACTGCAGCCTGTGCAGGCCACCTGGGTTGCGCTGCAACGCAATTGCACCATCACTGAATTGCGTCAGTTCGAGCAGCATCTGGGCGCGAGGCTATGCGATGCCGCAGCACTCACCGACGACCCGGAAGAGCTGCTCGCCCTGCTCACGCTGCTGGATGAGCATGTTGGGGTTTCCAGCACCAATATGCACTTGCGTGCCGGCACGGGCAGAGCTTCACGCGTGCTGGTTCAGTTCCCGGGCGACTGGCGCTGGGGCCATGAAGGCGCCAGCTCGCCCTGGTTCCCCAATGACAAGGTGTACCGGGAAGCTGGTAAACACCAGGTGCCCGCCAACACATGCACTTGGAGCAGCGCACTCGCGGCCTTGCAAACCGAGTTACAGCAAGCCTGGCCAGCAAGCGCTGCGCACCGGGCTAGCAGCTTGGCTAACAGTTTGCCTAACAGCTTGGTAGCCAGCACCGCGCAGGCAGGCAACACTGCAAGCAAACGCATCATCTGGATCACTGCCGGTGCCATCACGCAGGCAGAGGGTGTGATGCGATCTGAACTCAGTAGCACCCAGCAACGCGTGATCGCGCCATTGACGGCACTTCAGCAGCGTGGCTGGTCCAGCGAGGTCGTCAACGAGGAGTTATCCCAGGCCATGGGCGGCTGGGGTTCGTCCACGCCCCTGGCAGGGGATGTAGTCGTGGTCTCCAAGGTGTTTGGTGAACACGCGCTCAAGCTGGCACAAGACGCCAAGCAGCGCGGCGCATGGCTGGTAACGGATTTCTGCAACGATTTTCTGCAGCACCCGCAACGCGGCCCCTTGCAAAAGCAGCTGGCTATACTGGCCGATCTGGTCACCGTAGCAAGCCCGACACTTCAAGCCAGCTTCAGCGCAGTAACGAGCCGCCCGGTGTGCATCACCACTGACCTGCCAGCCGAACCCGGCAAACTGGTGTCAAATCAGTTGCTTGATCAGTGGGAGCAGGTGCTATTGCAGGTGCAACAAGCGCCCACCACCCACCTGCCCCGTTCCAGCCAGCCTGCCGCTAGTAGCAGCGCTAATGCGAGCAGCGTCGCGATCACAACACCTGCGCTGCAGCTCCAGTTCAAGCATGCGGACCAGCCGCGTGTACTGGTGGGCATCCTGTATTCAGGGGAACATGAGTATGCGGCTTGCCTGGCCATGCTGGCCAGGCAAAGCTTTGAGAATCATCAGCATTTCGTCATTGAGCACCTGCCGAACAAGCTGGCGCATGACACGCTGTATGCCAGCTTCATGCAGCATGCAGCCCAATGTGATTATTTCCTCAAGCTGGATGCCGACATGCTGTTCGCCACGCAGCACAGCTTTGCCGAGATGCTGGAATTCTGCCAGAAGCACACGCTGGCCCACCTGTTTGCCTGGGTCTACGACTGCCCCAGCCAGCTCAACATCCCCGGCATCCAGATGTTCGCTTCCTCGACACGCTGGCTGGGTAGCGACGAGCAGCTGCATGTGGATTATCCGCCCAAGGTAGCAGGCAAATCTGCCGTGGTCACCGACCAGCACTGGATAGACCACATGCCGGACCCGGATGACTATCAGTATTTCCGCTATGGCGTGCACAAGGCACTTAAATCGCTGCAACCAGACCGTGATAACAAGAACATCAAGAAGGGCATCCTGCATCTTTCCATTCTGCAAGGCATCGCCCGCCATGCACGCGCCAGTGACCAGCAAGCCCTATGGCTGGCCTTGATCGGTGCCACCTTCGTTTATCGCAAGCACCTGGTCGTGGACAGTTACCACTCGGATCAAACCAGGACGCTGTACGCCGAGATCATGGAAAGTGCGGCCACGTTTGAGGCTTGCAAAGCCAAAGCAGCCAAGTTCTGGCGCAACGATGTGCAGTCATCGTACTGGTGGCTGGAAAACTTCAACACATTCAGAACCTAAGCCGTATTCAGCAAGCCATGTTCAGCTTAGCGTTCAAGCCACTTGATGTTGATGAAAGACATCGCTGCTTTGACGTGATACGCGGGATCGCCGTGCTATTGGTGGTATTCGCGCACCTGGATAACTATCAAGCACTAATGGTATGGCCCATTTCTTATCAGCCCATACAAGGGCACATCGGACAACTGGGCGTTCATTTGTTTTTCATCTTGAGTGGTGCGCTCATCTGGCTTAGTGCAAAGAACACGCTACACAAACCTGACGGATGGACGATCTATGCCATCAATCGAATCACCAGGATAACGCCATTGTATCTGGCCTCCATCTTGTTCATCGTGCTTGCAAAAGACTGCTACATCGGGCGGTTCAAACCCACCATCGATCTAGAAACGCTGACTTGGCATCTCTTTTTCCTGCAAAGTTACAAACCATCCCTGCTCTACAACCTGAATTCCGTCTTTTGGACGTTAACGTACGAAATGACGTTTTATCTGATCGTACCATTGTTGCTGTTACTAAAACCCAAACCCATTCTTCTGGCAGCAGGCACGGCGCTAGTGCTCATACTCCTATCGAACTTTCCAACTGTAGCTCCTTCATTCTTCAGCTATTGGATACTGTTTGCGGCCGGCATACTGATCATTGAGACCAGCACCATCCCCAAGCCATGGTTCAGCGTCTGGCTACTATTAGTTGCTACGGCATTGTTCACCGCTCAGCCGAAGCTGCTTTTAGCCGAGCAGCTTTTCGCGATCGCCTGTTTCATGGTGATGATCAACTTCAAATTCCAGTCCGGCGTGTTCAAGCCTGTTGCTTTTGTTGGGGTTATTTCTTACAGCATCTATATTTGGCATGCCGTACTGATCCACTTGGTGCTTCCGTACCTTGGAAAACCCCAACCAATACTAGCCCCCCAATTACCATTCCTGCCATTCGGCATTTCCATACAAGGGGTATTCATCGTCACGCTGATCATGCTTGTTGCTTATACAAGCTATCGGATCATTGAAAAACCTTCAATGAATCGCCTGAGGATGGTACTTCAGCGCAGGCTGGTGAAGAGATGATGCTTCAATTCGCACTGGCGATCTCAGTTGCAAACGCCAGCATCGGGAATGCCCCTCTGTGAGCAAGATAAGCGGTATCTATATGCGGTTCAAACCACACTCGTCAGGAAGATGGCCAGACTGGAAAGCCTTGCCCTTGATCCTGTTGTTGGTGATCGGATTACTCGCATGGTGGCCGATGTATTTCTATCAGGATGAATTCGTTTATCGAATCCTGAATGCACGGCATATACAAGATGGCAGCCTACGCATGGGCTTGTTTTCCTTATGCGAATCTTGGCTTGCCACCACTCCTCTGCTGTTCCATCTGCCCGCATGGCTGACTTCCTGGTGGTATCAATCGCTAGATCCACTCGCAGCGCGGTCTGCCGTTCTCGCTGTGATCGTATTTTTTTATCTGATGACGATAGGCCCCAAACCACGACTAGCCAGCCTACTGGTGCTGGGCTCACTGGTCGGGATATCAGGGTCAGCGATGCTATTGACTCGGCCTGAGTATCTGCAGCTTTTTAACATTGCCATTTGTCTGCTGATTCACTGGCACAGCCAATCTGCACGCCACCCCATTAGCAAAACCGGTCGAATTCTATATTCGGTTGTGCTTTTTCTGAGCTTTATCCTTGCCTTGTATTCACATCAGCAGGCCGTCCTTTTTCTACCCTTGAACCTGTACGCTTTACATGGATTATTGAGACATCATCGCCATACGCTGTATGTCTTCAGTGCCGCACTGATCATCACTTCTGCTAGCGGACTTTATTACAAACAGTCAGATCTAAGTTGTGAGAACAACCGCGCATTATCGATCGAGCTAGCCAGTTACCAGCACCGTCTAAACGAACTGCCGGCCATCATCTTCAGCCCTGATATCCTTGAAAAGTCATATCGCTACACCAGCCAGTTCATCTACAAAGAAAGATACCCGGTAAACCTGCTGCCAGGAACCAAGCTGAGCTCCCCATTGCTTGCGCTCAATCTATTGATCATTCTGACCGTACTGCTGACATTACTCATGGGAATCGGGCTGTGCGTCAGGGCCACCTATCAGCTCGCATCACAACGCCTGTTCAAGCGAGCGAGCGCGCTGCCCGCTCATCACCTCCTGTCACTGCTGATCGCAGGCCCGGCTATCGCATTATTACTGGTCAACACCGGCCAACACTTTTATCGCTGCATTTTCATACATACGCTGATCACTGCAGCTTTATCACTGTATTTCGTCAACCGTGAAGGACCGCCTTCCAGAGGCTGCATGCTTCTGCTGCTCATGTTGATACCTGCTTTTGTCGGCTCGACGTGGTTCAATTATCAATCCATACGCCCTGCACTGGCACAAGGCTACGTTGGATCTGGAGCCGCCATGTCATCCATGATGCAAAAACGTCATGTCATGACGAACAGTTGCAAACTGGATATAGCGCATGGCCACCTATTGGTTGATGCGGTGACATATGAGCAACTCAAGCACGTTCCCCGTTTATACCCTATCGAGTATCTGATGTTTCAAAACCGCAAGACTGGCGTTCCGATCGAGACCATCGTTGAGGGGATGGACATGCAAGGCTGGGTAGGTGTCTGCCCCGGTGACAATGATCAAGGCCGCTTCTGTTGCGGTAAATTTACCGCCCCTTCCGAGCTTGATCGGTAAATCGCACATGACCAGCCTGCTGTCGCCGATCAACAAAGCATAGCCACACATAAAAGCAGCACATCGGCATAGGTGGCTGAATACAACCAATACCTGTTCCATTATAGCCACACACAAAATCATATTACGTAAGAGACTGTTTAATTTAACTTATTATCAACGACCGACCGCAATAGTTCAGGGTACGAAAATTGCTGGTAATGATCAAGTAACGCTGTTCAAGCTGATTACACAAAGAAAAATAAAACGATCATGCCTAGCAACCCTCCATCATGTCGCCATTAGTAAATAGCGCTGTCTTATATAAAAATCCGCGTTTCTGGCAGGTTGCGTTGCTGACAGCTTACTGTCTGCTTTGCCTGTTTTTCTTCAGTTTGATGCGTTTTGGTGTAGAGCTGACAGATGAAGGCTACTACCTGAACTATATCGCCAGCCCGGCCAGTTACGCCCCCAACACCAGCCAGTTTGGCTATATCTACCACCCACTATTCAAGCTGCTTGGGTTCGACATCGCAGGCTTCAGAATGACCGGGCACTTCATTTCATTAGCACTAGCAACTGCATTGAGCTGGCAGGTACTGCTGCTGCTGGAAAGCCACAAGCTAGTGGAGTTTTCCACATCCAAGCGTGTGGTCATTGCTGCTTATGCATCGATACCAGTGCTGTTCTCGTTGACACTATCCAACTACTGGCTGGCAACACCAAGTTATAACACCTTGAACCTCCAAGCCTTGATCGTCACATTGATAGGCTCTACCTTACTGCTCAGAAACGAACGACGCTTCAGTGTGTTAGCCATCACTGTGATCTGCCTGGGCGGCTGGTTAAGTTTCATGGCAAAGCCCAGTTCAGCCCTTGCGCTTGGTTTGCTGATTGGCCTGACTATCCTTCTTCAAGAGAAACTGCTTCGATATAAATACCTTCTTTTTGGTTTGATGTTGCTTAGTGTGCTGTGGCTGACCTCGGCTTACTCGATGAGCAATGGGCTTAACGATTTTTTCAACAGGCTGATCGAATCAAAAAACATGCTGGATCTGCTCGGAGCAGGGCATAGCAGCAACCTATTCAGAGTAGACAGCATCAACTGGTCATCTGGCTTGGCGAAAAACCTGGCCATTGGATCAATACTCAGCTGCTTCATCCTCATCACCATCATCAGGTCGCCGCGACCTGCCTTCTGGAGATGGTTGTTCTCCATATCGTTCATTTTGCTTGTGATCATGCTGCATCAGCCCTTGTTACGATGGTTATCCTTTGATTTCTACAGCATGCTGATCATCTGCCCGATGCTCGCGTTATTGATGCTACTGCTTGTTCGGCGGATGCGTTTGCTGCGTCATACAAGCTCCCTGTCACCTTATATATTGCTTGTGCTACTTGCAGCGATGCCAGGGGTCTACGCACTAGGTACCAGCAACAATCTATGGCATGCCGCCAACTCCGCCATACTGTTCTGGTGTCTGGCAAGTTTTGTGTTGGTCGCATTGATCGATAAAGATGCAGAACTGAAGCGACAGCTCATACAGAGCTTGACCATGCTGTTCGTGATTTTTTCTGTTATGTGTCTATCGGTATCCGCACACAACCCTTACCGGCAATCAAACCCTATCCATCAGCAATCATCAGCACTGAAAGCCCCAAACTCCAACGGTGTGCTTTATGTGGAGCAAGCAACAGCATCCTTGCTCTCCAGGTTAGGGGAAAGTGCAAACAATGCAGGTTTCTCCAAGCACACCCCCATCATCGACCTTACTGGTCATTACCCGGGGATAGTTTATTTTCTTGGTGGAACGGCGCCTGGCTACCCATGGCTTATCGGCGGCTATCAGGGCAGTAGCGATTTCGCAGCAAAAGCACTCTCTCATGCCACCTGCATATCGCTAGCAAACGCCTGGCTTTTGATCGAGACGCGTGGCCCACGGTCTGTTCGATTCAATGCCATACACCAGGCTGGCTTGCCAGAGGCTGCGAAATACCAAGTGGTTGATATGGCCGATTCATTATCTGGTCAGTCATGGGATGCGTACAAGAATGGTGAACGTCACAAGATCGTACTGATGCGGCCGCATCACGACATAGCTGTGGTATCGGCTCAGTGTGAAGAAAGACGTAAACAGATAAATGGCACAGTTGATTATGGCAGCTAATCCCATGCAAAACTCCGATCAGCATATCGCTGCGGGCAGCCCATTGATCTCGGTGGTCATCCCGGTCTACCGCGCCGAGTCTTGTCTGGATGAACTGTATCGCCGCTTGCGTGCAGCTCTGGAGACCATTTCCACGGATTTCGAGCTGATCCTGGTGGAGGATTGCGGTGGCGACCGTTCCTGGCAAGGCATACAGCGCCTGGCAGCGGCCGATGCACGGGTACGCGGCCTGCAGTTCAGCCGTAATTTTGGGCAGCACTATGGCATCACCGCAGGTCTGGATTATTGTCGTGGCGATTGGGTGGTGGTGATGGATTGCGACTTGCAGGACAGGCCGGAAGAGATCCCGCGCCTGTATGCCAAAGCGCAGCAAGGCTATGACATCGTGCTGGCCAAGCGCGGCCTGCGCCAGGACCCGTTCCTGAAACGCAGCACGTCGATGCTGTTTTACCGCGTGTTCAGCTACCTGGCCGACATGGACTATGACGGTAGCCATGGCAATTTCCGCATCATGTCGCGCAAAGTGGTCCGCAACTTCCGGCGCATGCGCGAGCAGCTACGTTTTTTCGGCGGCCTGGTGCAATGGATGGGCTTCCCCACCGCCAGCATAGAAGTGGAGCACAGCGAGCGTTTCGAGGGTAAGTCCAGCTACACCTTCCTGAAACTATGGAAACTGGCCTCCGAAACCATCATCGCCTTTTCCGACAAACCGCTGCGTCTTGCCATCCGCTTCGGCTTTCTGATGTCCGCCTTCGCTTTTATCTACGGCATGACCATCTTCGCGCATGCCTACTGGCACGGCACAACCGTAGAAGGTTGGAGCAGTCTGATCGTGTCCATCTACTTTCTGGGTGGCATCATCATCGGCATCCTTGGCATGCTGGGCATCTATCTGGGCAAAGCCTTTGACCAGATGAAAGACCGTCCGCTTTACATCATCCACCAGGCCACCTTCAGCGATGACGAGCAGGATTAAGCCCACGCCCTGGGATACGCTGGCATTCGGCATGCCATGCGGCGAGTTGCTCGAATACAGCGAGGCAGCGCTGGCTGAAGCCGTGACCACGCCTGGCCTGTACTCCATCAAAGTGGATCCGCTGTGTGACAAGCACTGGTTGTATGACTATGGCTTCTACTACTGCGACACGCTGCTCACACCACGGTGCAAGCCGCAACAACTGCAGAGCGCACAGCACGCGGACGCACACATCGCGCTCGCGCCACCGCTGGATGAGGTGCTGGACATCTGCCATGGTGCGTTCACGCACGGCAGGTTCCATCGCGACTTCCATATCGACCGCGCTGCGGCTGACCTGCGCTACGACAACTGGTTGAAACAGCTGCACACCGCAGCAAACGTCTACGGCCTTTACTGGCAGCAGCAGCTGGCGGGCTTCATTGCCGTTCAAGACACACAACTGGTGCTGCATGCGCTGGCTGAGCAGCAGCGTGGGCGTGGGCGTGCCAAATACTGGTGGAGCCTGTGCTGTGAGCAGCTGTTCGCCGACGGGGCGCACGAGATCAGCAGCTCGGTCTCGGCCAGCAATCTTGCTGTGGTCAACCTGTACCGCTCGCTGGGTTTCCGGTTCGATGACGCCGTTGATGTCTACCACCGCTTGAGCACATAACTTGAGCACATAAGATGCGATTACTGCTCTACATCCTGCCGGTTGCCCTGCTGGTCGCCTACAGCCAGCTGATGGTGAAATGGCGCTCAAGCCAGATCGTGATGCCATCGACCGGCCAGGATTGGCCAGCACGGCTGCTGGGCTATTTTTCCGACCCGTTCATCGTCTCCGCTTATGCAGCGGCACTGTTCAGCGCCCTGCTCTGGCTGGTGGTCGTGACACGCATCCCGCTGTCAGTCGGTTTCCCTGTCTATATAGGCAGCGCTTTTTTGCTGGTGATGGCCGGCAGCGTGCTTATCCTGGGTGAACAGTTGAACCTGGCCAAACTGCTGGCAGCTGGCTTGATCCTGGTAGGCATCCTCATCATGAGTCAGCAGCAATGAGCACGCCGGCGGCGGAAGCTACGGCGCGGCAGCTTGCCAAAAAAGGTGCCAAAAACAGTGCAAACAACCGTGCCGGGAGCAAGGCTGTGAACGACATCAACCACTGGCTGGCAGCGCTACGGCTACACATCCTGTCTAGCGAGCCTGCACTGCTGGCCATGTTTGATCTGTATGCGGCAGAGGCGCGTTTCGGACGCCACTTCATCGAGGAGGATCTGCGTGCGCTGCGCCTTGGCAGCGCTATACTCGAAGTGGGTGCAGGCGCCCTGCTGCTCAGCACTCAGCTGGTAAGGGAAGGTTATGCCGTCACGGCACTGGAACCCACCGGCAATGGCTTCGGCCATTTTGCACGGCTGCGTGGCAGGGTGTTGGAATACAGCAAGGCACAGGCTTGCTGCCCGGTGTTGCTGGAGATAGAAGCAGAACAGCTGGACAGTCGCTCAGGCTTCGATCTCTGCTTCTCCATCAATGTGATGGAGCATGTCAGTGCGGTGCAGCGCGTGATCGAGCGCGTAACGGCTAGCTTGAAGCCTGGAGCCAGCTACCACTTTACCTGCCCTAACTACCTGTTCCCTTATGAGCCCCATTTCAACATCCCCACCCTGTTCTGCAAGGCGTGGACCGAACGGGTGTTCTCGCGGCGTATCACCACCCATCCAACGCTGGACGACCCGGCCGGCCTGTGGCGCTCGCTGAACTGGATCACGGTCACGCAAGTCAGGCGCAGCGTGCGCCAGGACCCGGCGCTGCGGGTGCGTTTCCAGCGTTCGCTGCTGGTACACATGCTGGCACGCGCTGCCAGTGACGCGCAATTCTCTGCACGACGTTCCACCTGGCTGGTCGCCCTGCTGCGCGGGCTGCACTTTTTGCAGCTGCATAAGCTGGCTGCGTTCATCCCGGCCAGCTTGCAACCGGTGATGGATTGCCGGATCACCCGCATCACACCATCAAACTAGCGTACAACTCTCATGCAGATCACCACCGGATTTCGTCGCCTGCTCAGCCACCCGCGCCTGTATGACGCGTTTCAGGACCTGATGGGTGCGCGCAGCATACGCCGTGACCTGGTCACACGGTATCTGCGCCCTGCCGCTGGCCATCGCATGCTGGACATAGGCTGTGGTACCGCACGCATCCTCGATTTCCTGCCCGATATCGACTACCACGGCTTTGATCCCAGCCCGCGTTATATCGCCGAAGCGCGTCGTCGCTACGCCACACAGGGCCGCTTCTCTTGTGCCATGGTGGAGCAGACCACACTGGCTGACATCGAGCAGTTCGATCTGGTGCTGGCGTTTGGTGTGCTGCATCACCTGGACGATGCACAAGCACACCAGTTGATGCAGCTCGCCCATGCGGCACTCAAGCCTGGTGGCCGCCTGATCACCATAGACCCTTGCTATGCCCACGGCCAGCATCCAGTGGCGCGCTATCTGATCCGGCGTGACCGCGGCCAGAACGTACGCACATCGGCTGCTTATCAGGCCGTCGCCAACAGCGTGTTCCGCCAACAGCGTGGTGAAGTCAAACACCGGCGCTGGATCCCCTATACCCACTGGATAATGGAGTGCCAGCGATGAAGATCCCGTTCAACAAACCGTACATGACAGGCAAAGAGCTGTTCTATATCGCCGAAGCACACTTCAACGGCATGCTGGCGGGGGATGGGCCTTACACCAAGCGCTGCCACCAATGGCTGGAGGCGCGTACGGGCAGCAAGAAAGCCTTGCTCACCCACTCCTGTACCGCCGCACTGGAAATGGCCGCCATCCTGGCTGACATCCAGCCGGGGGACGAAGTCATCATGCCCTCATACACCTTTGTCTCCACCGCCAATGCCTTCGTGCTGCGTGGCGGTGTGCCGGTGTTTGTGGACATACGCCCGGATACGCTCAACATCGACGAGCGCCTGATCGAAGCTGCCATCACGCCCAGGACCCGCGCCATCGTGCCGGTGCATTACGCAGGCGTGGGCTGCGAGATGGATACCATCATGGACATCGCCAACCGTCACGGGCTGCTGGTGATCGAGGACGCCGCGCAAGGCGTGATGGCCAGCTACAAAGGCAGGCCACTAGGCAGCATAGGCCACATGGGCACCTATTCCTTTCACGAGACCAAGAACGTGATCTCCGGCGAAGGCGGCGCACTGTTGATCAACGACAGCCGTTTTATCGAGCGCGCCGAGATCATCCGCGAGAAAGGCACCAATCGCAGCCAGTTCTTCCGTGGCGAAGTGGATAAATACAGCTGGGTGGATATCGGCTCCTCCTACCTGCCGGGCGAACTCATCGCCGCTTTTTTGTGGGCACAGCTGGAGAACGCCGAAGACATCACCAAGACACGCATGGAACAGTGGCAGCATTACCACTACGCCCTGTCGCCACTGGAACAGGCTGGCCTGCTGCGCCGCCCCGTCATTCCTGCTCACTGCAAGCAAAATGGGCACATGTATTACCTGCTGCTCAACTCACTGGAGCAGCGTACACAGCTGATCGATCAGCTCAAGGCCTTGCATATCCACCCGGTGTTCCATTACGTGCCGCTACACAATGCGCCAGCAGGCAAAAAATATGCGCGTTGTCATGGCCAGCTGACGCATACCGAACAACTCTCGGAACGTCTGGTACGCCTGCCGATGTGGGTGGGCATGCACGCCGAACTGGAACGCGTGATCGACGCGGTGAGCCTCAACGTCGCCGACACAACATTGGCTGTTAAAAACAACCCAAACGGGTTAATCCATGCGCAACATTAGGCACAAAGATGGCAGTGATGGCTATAAACAACCAGATATCCGGTTCACTACAACCACCAGTTTTGCCATTAGCGCTTGTATCGCGACATATCGCCATGCAAAACAAGCGCTTGCAATGCTTTAATGCCACGGCATATTTATTGCACCGAATGCCTGTTAGCTTATCTTGAGCAGAATCAGCATGATCCGTGTCTTCATCGGCTTTGACCCGCGCGAAACCGCCGCCTTTGCGGTGCTGTCCCACAGCATCCATCAGCGTGCCAGCGAGCCCGTGTGCATCGCACCGGTGATGCTATCGCAGTTGAAAGGCATCTACCGACGCGAGTTGAACCCGCTGCAATCCACCGAATTCTCGTTCTCGCGCTTTCTGGTGCCTTACCTGTCCGGTTATGAAGGCTGGAGCATCTTCATGGACTGCGACATGCTGATGCAGGACGACATCGCACAACTGTGGGCGATGCGCGATGAGCGCTATGCGGTGCAATGTGTGCAACACGACCACAAACCGCGTGAAGACACCAAGTTCCTGGGCGCAGTCCAAACCAAATACCAAAAGAAGAACTGGTCCAGCGTGATGCTGTTCAACAATGCGCGCTGCAAGCAGCTCACCCCGGATTACGTCAACACGGCCAGCGGCCTGGAACTGCACCAGTTCAAGTGGCTGGCAGACGACGCCGAGATCGGCGCCCTGCCGCAACGCTGGAACCATCTGGTGGGCTACACCCCGCCAGACCCGAATGCCGCACTGGTGCACTTCACCTCGGGTGGCCCCTACTTCAATGAATACGCCCAGTGTGAACACAGCGACACCTGGCGCGATACCCGCGAACAGATGCTGACCGTGGTGCAACGTGCGGCAAAATCGGCAGCGGCCTGAAACCACACGCATGATCACGGCTCAGCTTATCAACCATCGCAAGCGCAGCTCCCAGCATGGTCAGGCCATGGTGGAATACGCCATCATACTGATCATCGGTTTTCTGTTTTTATTCGGCGCCGTGGAGCTGTCTTCGGCAGGATTCAGCTCGTACAAAACAACGGATGCTGCAAAATCCGGGATAAACGACTTTGTTTATGCAAACGCTACGAATCTGAACGCAACATCTGATGAAATACAAGTCATCGTTGACAATATTGAAGACTTGGAAAATGAGCTGAATACGCTTGAGCCAGACGGTAGTGACCGGGACCATAACCTTATTGAGGACAACCAGGAAAATTTCCTGACCATGGTTGCGCAGGAACTGGTTGGGATTGATGTAAACAACGATGGGTTTATAGACAGGGACGACTTAAACATACAATTAATCAATGATTTATTAGTGTCAGCCGATAATATTGACTACGACAACTACCCCAACTCTGGACCTCCTCGGCTAGTAAGTCCTCGATCCATTATTGATCCTGGCGATGGTGAGATTTATAACAAAAAAATAGAACTGCTTGAGCAACAAAGAACACGTTTGGCGTTTCTGTCCATACCGCTTAGCCTGGCCGACCATGACCCTGTAACAAACCTCGGCATGTCGCGCCCTCAATGTGTAGGCGACAGCTACGATGATGGCTTACCTAACCGCTATGTCGATCCAGTTCGCTACGAGGCTTATTATGAAGACGGTGATGACCAGATCTACTTATTCAACCCCTTGCCGGTCGACAGTGAAAGCTGTGTCGGATTTGATGATGAGCGAGGCAATCAAAGTCGACTCAGCATCTTGATTGGTGGATATTTCGATAAGAACCAGCCTGAACTGAACGTACCCGGCCTACCCAAACTCAACCAGGCCATGTTCTCTCTCAATACCCGTGTCTGTCTGGAGGGTAATGATTACTCACTGGATCGCAGCTGCGAGAATGGCGAATGGGTAATGAAACCACCGGGCAAACTGTGTTTGAGTGACGACCCGGATGCAGAAGGCTGCCCCGACCGCGACAACGATGCTGCCAGACCGGTCAGTGGTTATTATTTCTTTGGAAATAACGAGAACTCAACTACTGCTGAGCCTGAATTCAGGCCAACCTTCCAGATCGAGTGCAACAATGCCGGTTTCGCTAGCACAGGCAACATGACGGAAAGCTGCTATGACGGAATGGGTAACGTCATCGCAACGGAGAATCTGCGAAACTTGCGCGTACACACCCGCTATCGCTATGTGTTTGACTCGTTCGTCTCGTTCGGTAATGCGCAACTCGACAACCTCGACAATCTTGCCTATTACTACAACCCTGGCCGCATGAATAAATCTGGCCCGGAAAATGTATTCGGTGCGCCAGGCAGTGAGTTAGGCCCCCTCGCCAATAATGGTTTACCGACAGTAAAACCGTTCAAGGACTTTCGTGGCTGCTACGAAGTCGATCTATCAACCAATCAGGTCAGCGCTTGTAATTAATCATGGCTCAACAAAACTCCGCTCGCATCCGTCAGAAAAAACGCCAGCAACTCATTCTGGCACTCATCGTATTGCTGGTACTTGGTGGGGGTGCTTATGCGATGCTAGGCATGCAAAAGAAACCTGCACCAGTACAAGCGCAGCGCCCTGCTGGCTATATCGCCATCCCCAAGGTTACGCGAGATATTCCGATAGGCGGACGCATTTCTGGCAACCTGATCCGTACATCTTTCGTCCCACCTGAGCGCGTACCCACAGATGCCTTGATCGCACCAGATCAATATATCGGTCGTTATGTTAGACGCTCCATCCCGGCAGGCGACTATATCCGTGAATCCGATGTTGCGACCTCCGGTGCTCCCGGCACCTACTCGGGTATTGCAAAACCGGGCTATCGCGTCGTGGTATTAAGTGCTGCGCTGTTCCCTGGCTCGATCTTTTCGATCCGGGTGGGTGACAAGATAGACTTGCTATCGATCAGCCAACCCGGGCCTGGCGGTGCACTAGGCGGTGGCAATCTGCCTGCATTGGGGCCTGCTAGCGTAGCGGGCACCCAACCTGGCGCAACTGCAGAGCGACGTCGCAGAGCACAGGCACCGAATACGGCCAACCGTGGCATCCTTAACGCCACCAGTGCGACCCTGGTAGCCGAAGGCGCGGAGGTGATGACGGTGCCAGTTCCGAATGGACGACGTGGCCGTAATGCCAATACCTCGCTGGATACTGAATTCATCGTGCTGCAAATGACGCCTCAGGATGCCCATGTAACCACCCTGGCCGCTGCAAGCGGTGCTTACATGCGCTATGTGTTCCGCCCATTCAATGATGAGGTGCGCTTAACCGAGAGCAAGCCGCTGGATACCACGACACGCATGCCCAGAGCGAAGCCCGACCCAAACACCATCACCATGATCTATGGTACGGATGCGCAGCAACAATCTTCGTTCATGCACACGGACCGATATCCGCAATAAGGTAACGATCCTCCAGCCTTGCAAAAACCCTAGCAGGCTAACTATTGCGCTTGGTTAGTAGCCATGCTGGCGAGCTGATCAGCCAGAATCCATCTCCAGGGTCAGTCCAGCGTGTGCTGCATGCGCCGGGCGGTGCAGTAAAGCATCAGCCCGGACAGTGCGAGGCAGGCAGCGCTGGCTTGCAGTCCTTGAATCAGGCTGACCGGAGTGCCAGCCAGCACGGCCAGTATCATCTGATGCTGCGACACTACCGGCAGCCAGGCATGCCAGCCCGCCTGTCCTGCCGCGTCGAATTGCACCATCAGCGGCAATACCGAAGACAGCAGCACCACGCCGGTGGCGCCCAGTTGCGCTTGCCGCACGCTGCGCGACACCATGCCTATCCACATCAGCACGGCCCCATACAACAGCACCAGCGGCACAACAGCGGCATAACATAGCCAGGCTTCACGTTGACCAAAGGCCAGCATGGCGCGCAGCGTTTCGCTGTGCATCATGGCCTGCGCAGGCAGAAAGCTGAACACGGCCAAACCACTCACCAGCGCCCCTACCAGCACGATCGAAAACCACTTGCCCAGCACCAGCTCCAGCGTGCTGACCGGCGTGACCCGCACCGGTGCCAATGTGCCACGTTCACGCTCGCCAGCAGTGGCGTCGATGGCGGCCGACCACAGACCATACAGCGCGGCCAAGATCAGAAAGAACGGCAGCATGCCGAACACGCGTGACACATCGGCACGCGCACTGGCGAGATCGATCTCTTCGATCTTGAGCGTGTCATAGCTGCCTGCATGCACGCCGCGCAGCAGCAACTTGAGTTGCGCACGTTCACTGGCATAGCCACGCAGCCAGCGCTTCAGGCGGCTGACACCGGCATTGGCGCGCCCATTGCCGGAATGGCTGACCAGTTCCAGCGTCAGCGGCTGATCCTGCTGCCAGGCCGCCTCGAAGCCTGCTGGCACGATCAGCACCGGGTCGGCCAGCTTGCCTGAGGCCAGTTGTGTGCGGAAATCCGCTGGCGCTTCCTCCAGTGTCACGGTTTCACGCGTCAGGTAGTCCGCGAGCGAGGGCGCATGCGCTATGCCTTGCACCAGCACGATACGGCGCTCGGCACGCGCTTCGAAACTGGCCAGGCTATTGGTGATCATGATCAGCAGCAGCGGGCCGGAGAGCACGGTCACCAGCATCACCAGCAACAAGGAGCGCCAGTCACGCAAGGTGTCGAGCAGCTCTTTGGCGCACACGGTACGGATACGTTGCATCAGCCCGGTTGTCCTGTCAGTGTCACGAAAGCCTCTTCCAGATCAGGCGCATGGGCGCGTGCACACAACTCCGGCACGCTGCCGCTGTCCGCCACACGCCCCTGGGCGATCAGCACCACTTCATCGGCCAGCTTGGCCACTTCATGCATCACATGGCTGGAAAACAGCAGGCACTTGTTGCCGCCTTCGCTGCTCACCAGATAGCGCAGATAACGACGCAGTCGCCTGACCGAGGCCAGGTCCAGGCCATTGGTGGGCTCATCCAGGATGATGATGGCCGGGTCATGGATCAGTGCACGTGCCAAGGCCACACGCATGCGTTCACCCAGACTGCACGGGCCCACGGGGCGGTCCAGCAGGCGCAACAGGTCCAGCGGTTCGCTCAACTGCTGGATACGCGCTGCGAGCTGCGCGTCCGCCATGCCATGCAGGCGGCCAAAATAGTGCATGTTCTCGCGTGCGGTCAGGCGCGGATACAGGCCGCAGCCCTCGCTGTAAAAACCGAGCAGGTGACGCGCCTGTGCTACCGGTAAACCGGCCAGACTGAGCTGACCGGCATCCGGCAGCTGCAGCCCTGCCAGCAGGCGCAGCAACGTGGTCTTGCCTGCCCCATTCGGCCCAAGCAGCGCCGTGATCTGCCCAGGCATGGCCTGAAAACTCACATCAGACAAGGCTTGCACTCGCCTTGCGCCTCGCCCATAGCCTTTATGCACGTGCTGCACAACGATGCTGGCTGGGCTGGCGTTTGGGCTATCGGTTAGGCCATTGCTTGAATTGCCGACTAGCATAGCGGCATGACTCATGGCCCGACCTCCTTAGCGGCAGGCAGCGCCTGCAGCGGCGCGGACACCTGTCCTGGCGCCGGTGCTTTGATGCGCAACAGACATTCTGCGTCCAGACTGGCTTTTTCCGGCATGCCATCTGCCGCCATAAAGCGGTAGATCACATCGCGCGCGCAGCCATGGGACAACACATGTTGGGTCGCACCCGGCACCTTGACCACATGCCGCCTAGCGCGATCAGCGAGCGTCGCGTCACTGTAGCGGGCAGCCAGCACCAGCGTGGGGATGTCATCTAGATCAACAGTAGCGAGGCCGCTGCCAGGCAAAGGCGACAAGCCCGCGCAATTGGTTTGCAGGCTGGAGACCTTATGCTGATGGAACCACTGCCCCCATACAGAACTGGGCGCGCCCTGACGTTGCGTCAGCCACTGGCATTGGCGTGCCAGCCACAGACCGTGATTGAAACGCGTGTCATCACGCGACCAGAGCGAAGACGACAAACCAAGCAGTGCCAGCCAGTGCCCATTGGCCGCCTGCTCCAGCGCAGCAGGCAGTGCGGAACTCAAGCTAGTGCTGCGCAATATGGAGGTCAGCAGGCTGGCCAACATGCGCTCATCCAGAATAACGTTGTCCAGATGGCCAGTCTGCGGGTGTGGCAGTGTCAAGCTCACTGGCAACTGGCGCAGTATCTGTTCCAGCCTGCCATTCAGAGTTGGGTAGGCGGTATTGCAGCGCAGGTTCTGCTCACAGTTGGTCAGCAGCCGGGCAAGGGCATCGGCACTGTAGCTGGACTGGAATGCCAGTGGGTCGTCAGCAGGCAAGGGGCTTTCCCACACCATCTTATTAATGACATTGGGCTGTAACCGCACCCAGGCTTTCGCCACCTCTACGCCTGTGCCTTCTGCCAGCACGTTCACCTGCTTGAGACCCAGTTGTTGCCGCAACTGTTCGTGATCAGCGGCCATGCGTTGCGGGGTGTACACTGCGAGGCCGCCCGCGGCGAGGATGGCTTGCTGACAGGCGGCCAGCGTGCGCGCATCACTGAACCGTTCCAGTCGCTTGCTGATGGAGGCCGGGCCAGGCGGTGCGCACTGCAAAGGGCTAGAAGCGCCGCTACCGCGTGTGTCCAGCCAGATCAGGTCACGCGTATTGAGCACACGGGTCAATGTGGCACTCAGGCCGGGAGCGTATTCGGTTGCATCGCCACCAATACCATCCGGTATCCATATCAACGGGTCTGGCCTGGGGTAGCGTGCCCGTGCCGCGATCTTGCGCCAGGCCACCTTGATGGTGCCGAGTTGTGGCTGTTGCGGGTCGGCAGGCACCAGCAGCTCACCGCACAGGATCTCGTAGCTATAGCCAGTGATGCGGCAGGGTTGGGCATCTTGCGCTGCCGACAGCGCACTGCTGCACAGCAGCAACACCGCCAGCACGCATCGCCACATCATGGCTGACGCCAGCCGCGCCGTTTCCATACCCAGATAGCGAGGCCCATCAGCAGCACCGGCATGATCATCAGATTGGCGGTGTGTATCAGCCCTTTAACGACAAAATCCTTGTCCGGCCTGTCGAGCAGCAGGGTCTGCAGGCTGATGCTGTGGAACTCGAACATGAAACCACGCAGCACATCAAAGGCCGGGAAATTCTGTGCCAGTGCGAACACGACCCCCACCAGCATCAGATAACAGAAGCCCATCAAACTGGCAGAGGTCTGGCTACGGCTCAGGCTGGTTAATAGCGTGGCGATGGAGATCAAGCCTATGCTGCTGCATACGATAAGCAACCAGCTCAACGCGGCTTGCAGCATGACCGGCATCAGGATCTGCAAGATGGCGGCACTGGCCAGCAAGGACAAGGTAAGGTGGAACAGGAACTTGGCCAGCCATTGCTCGCCCGGACCAGCCGTGGTCATGGCCAGCGCTTGGGTGATGCCGCGCTCGCGCTCGTGTGCCGTGAGCGAGATGAACAAGGCACAGCACACAAAGAACTGCGTGGAGAACATGAGCATGGCGCCGACCACCGCCTTGGACTTGCTGCTGCCCAGATCGAAGGTGGACGACGCGGTGGCTGCGGCTTTTGCAGGCAGTGGGCGCAAGCCCTGCTGTATGTTGTCGCCACTGTGGTAGGCGGCCAGCCCGGCCAGCACCCAGCGCGACAGGCCGTTGATCTGCTTGAGATCGGTACCGGCGTAGCGGAACAGCACACGGCGCTCTGCGCGCGCGCTGTCAGTGTTAGCGGCGCTGTCCGTCTTGGCAGCGCTTTCAGTCTTGCGCATACCGATCTCGGCCACACAGCTGACCCTGGCTGGATAGTCCATGCGCACACCCGGTTCGAATGCCCTGGGCAAGGCCTGGAAGCGCACCGGCAGACGCGGATGCTGATTCGCTTTAAGGTGGCGTATGAAGTCGTCCTCAGCCGGATACACCACCAGACACGGGCCTTGCGACGCGCGCTTGGCCTGGGCACTGGCTTTACTCTCGATACTGACCAGCAAGGCCATCAGGATCAACAGCCCCACCGCCATCAGCGCTGCCGGATTACGGCGCAGCCGCAACCATTCCTTGCTGTAAAGCACCCATAGCCGGTTCAAGCGTTTCATCATGTGTACGCCTGCCCAGTCAGTTTACGGAACACATCCTCAAAGCGGAATTCGCGTGAATGCACACGCACGCAGTGCTCTTCCGTGACGATACGGGACAGCCTGGCTTTGTCTTCTGGCACATCCAGATGCAAGGTTTCGCGCATGGATTTACCGTCCCTGTCATATTGCACATCGCAATAGCGCTCGGCATGCCGGGTGATGAAGGCGGTGGGCGTGTCGCATTCGAGCAGACGTCCTTTGGCGATGATGGCCACGCGGTCACAGATCTGCTCCACCTCGTCCATATCATGCGTGGTGAGGAACACCGTGGTGCCCGACGCTGCCAGCTCGCGCAGCAGGCGGCGCACCAGCTGGATGGAATGCGCATCCAGATTGGCGGTGGGCTCATCGAAGAACACCAGCCTGGGGCTGTGCAGCAGTTCGCGCGCGATCAGCAGCTTCTTTTTCATGCCCTTGGAATAGTTACGCACTTTGAGATCGGCCGCTTCGCTAAGCTGCAAGCGGGCCAGCCAGTCTTCCACGCTGGCACTGTCCACCCCATACAGGCGCGCATACAGCTGCAGGTTTTCGCGGCCGGTGAAATCATCAAAATGGTTCTCGGTGTCCGGCACATAACCCATGATGGGTTTGACGATGTCCAACTGCCAGGGCAAGGCATGTCCGTTGATGCTTACGCTACCAGCGCTGGGCTTTAGCGCCCCAGTAAGAGCACGTATGGTGGTGGTCTTGCCTGCACCGTTCGGGCCCAAAAAGCCGAACAGTTCGCCCGCCTCGACCGCGAGGCTGAGTCCATCGACCGCATTGAACTGGCCGAAGCGTATGGTGAGCTGATCCAGACGTATCATGCCTTGTCTCCTGTCAGCACCAGCAGGTCACCGATCTGCACCTCACTAGCCGCATGTGCAGGCAGTTCCAGCACATGCGCCGCTTTGCGAACATAGGCACTGATACGCCAGGGCCGCATCGCGCGATAGATCTCCAGCACCTGCAGACTGGCGTCCAGAAACACCACGTCGATGGCATAGCCCATGAAGTGGGTATGCACCTGCTGGCATGGCGTGATGAGCAGCCCTTCGCCTGGCTGCAAGGGTTTACGCCCCAACAAACCGGCGAGGCGCGTGAAAAAATTATCCGCACGTCTCAAACGTGCCACCAGCAGGCGTGCACTGGCTTGATGCTGTATCTGCTGCATAAGGGGCATGGCTCAGGAAATGATCTCGTCGATGATCTGGAATATGCGAATAACGCTAGGGCCGGCAGCAAGTATGAACACCGCAGGCAGGATCATGCTGACCATGGGTAACAGCATGCGGATAGGCAAGCGCTCTGCCCTACGCTGTGTCTCGGCCTCGTTCTCGCGCATCAATGCTTGCGCATGGTGACGCATCACTCCGCCAAGTGATGCACCCGTCTGATCGGCCTGTATCAATCCGGAGGCCACATCGCCTACCGCTTCGACGCGGCTACGCCCTGCCCACAAACGCAAAGCTTCATTACGGCGCCGGCCGCGCAACATGGCCTCGTTCATGATGTTGAGTTCAAAATAAAGTGGATGACGACGGTCCGATTCCTGCAGCACAAAATTGAGTGCAGACTCGAATGCCACGCCACTCTCCATGATGGCCGCCACTGTTTCCAGCAGATTTGGCAGCTCCTCCTTGACCATACTGTCATGATTCTTCCGGTAATTGCGCAACCAGAACATGCACAAAAGTAGCAGCCCACCCCCGGAAAGGACCGCATAGGTGGCCATGCTGTCGTGCTTGCCCAGCAGCAAACTTGCAATGACCCCCAGAGCCCCGCCCACCAGCAGCAAGGTGAAGCGACCCTGTGTGGTGGCGATGAACTTACGTAGGTGAAAATAGAACCGCGCCGAACCTTGCAAGCCATAGTCGCCTGCGGAAAGGTCCGCTTCTGCTTCCTGTTCCTCTTCGCTAAAACCATACAGAATGCGGTCACGCAGACGATTGCGAACGACACTTTGGCGATAGGACAACAACGCAAAGTAAACAGCGCAAAGTATGACTAGCATGACTGATGCAGCAACAAGCATGGTGGCCTACCTGAGTTTTGCCATGCGACGTAGCCAGATGAAGCCAAGCACATTGAAGATAGCGGCTGCATACAGCAATTTACGTCCAAAATCGTCATTGATCATGGCATTGATCAGATCGGGACGAAAACTATATCCGACCCAAAATAGCGCTATCGGCAAAGCTGACAACACCCAGGCAGACAGTTTGGCTTGTGCAGTCAATGCACTGACGCGCAACTCCATGCGCTTGCGGAACTCCAGCGTGTCCAGGATATGTTGCAGCATGCTGGTCATCTGACCGCCCGCCTCCCACTTGATGCGTACACCGCGCGCCAGTAATCGTGTGGCACGCGTATCCCAGTATTCGGCCCATTCCTGCCAGGCTTGACTGGGGGGGCGGCCCAGTTGCAAGGCATCCGCTACCATGGTCATGGATGTTGAGATCGGATCGCGGCCATGTTTAGCCACAGACTGCAGCGCTGTCATAGGTGTGCCACCTGAGCGCAGTGTAGTGATAAAACTGGATATCATGGCTGGCAGTTGATCATCATGCTGTTTCTGTCTGCGACTAGCCAAATAGCCCAGTACTAACCAACAGGCGAGGATGGTCATAACCACCGCCACGACCACAGGCCACAGCATGGAAAAGTAAAACCACACTAATACGCCTGCCATCGCTGTCAGTGCTGCTACCATGACAATGTAGGTCCATAAAGAGAACGGCAGATTGGCGCGCTTGATACGGGTATCAACTTGTCGCAGTAGATAACTGCGATACAACATCTCGCGCACTTCAGCCAGGTGGAACAGATCCGCCGCATCCGACCACAGGCTGCCACTATCATCCGGCCCCAGTTCCTGCCCGGCCAGCAATCGATCACGCAGTGCGTCAGTGCGCGCTGTGACCAGATAGTCATAGATCAGATAGCTCGCCAGCAGCCCCAGCACTGCAAAGAAGATCAGCAGCATGGTCAGGTCTTGAACAGCGTGGAATCCAGCTCGATGCCACGCTCGGCGAGCAGATTGGATGCGTTGGGGATGATGCCGCAGGCGCGCATCACCAGACGGTCTCCCTCTCTGCGCGTCAGGAAGATGTCCTGCATCAGGATCACGCCGTTATCGGTGCCCACGATCTCGGAGATGTGCGACACCTTGCGTTCACCGGTTGAGTAGCGGTTCACATGCACAATGATATGCACCGCCGAACCGATCTGCTCGCGCAGCACGCGTTGCGGCAGATCCAGCTCGGCCATCAGCATCATGGTCTCCAGCCGCGACAAGGTGTCACGCGGGCTGTTGGAGTGCAAGGTCGCCAGCGAGCCGTCATGGCCGGTGTTCATGGCCTGCAGCATGTCCAGGGCCTCGGCGCCGCGCACTTCACCGACGATGATGCGGTCCGGGCGCATACGCAGGCTGTTGCGCACCAGATCACGGATGGAGACCGCACCACGCCCCTCGGTATTGGAAGGCCGCGCTTCCAGCTGCACCAGATGCTTGTGGCTGAGCTGCAGTTCGGCCGTATCTTCAATGGTGACCACGCGCTCTCCCTCGCCCACATGCTGCGACAGGCAGTTGAGCATGGTGGTCTTGCCGGAGCCGGTACCGCCCGAGATGATGATATTCAGTTGCCCGTATACGGCGGCTTTGAGGAACTCGGCCGCTTCCGCGGTCATGGCCCCGCTGCCGACCAGCTCGCGCATGTCCAGGATGTTGCGCATGAAGCGCCGGATCGACATGGTCGGGCCTTTGACGGCCAGGGGCGGGATGATCACATTGACACGGCTGCCATCCGCCAGACGCGCATCGGCCATGGGCGAGGATTCGTCCACGCGCCGTCCCACGCGCGACAGGATGCGTTCTATGGTCAGCATCAAGTGGTCGTTGTCGTGAAAGTGGATCTCGGTCGGTTCGAGCAAACCGTGCCGCTCCACATAGACCTGATGCGGGCCGTTGACCAAGATGTCCGATACCGTGGCATCGGTCATGAGGGGCGACAATGGTCCCAGACCCAGCACCTCGTACATGAGGTCTTCCACCAGACGGTTACGCTCGGGCCGGGAAAGCGGCAGCGATTCTTCTTCCAGCGCTTTGAGTACGTATTCTTCCACTGCGGCCTGGATCTGCTGCAGGGAAGCCGCCCCCACGGCCTGCGGGTTCAGCAGTTCCAGCAGGCCACGATGCAGCCGGTGGCGGATCTGCGCGTAAGTGGAGGCAGAGGATTGCTGCGCTTCCTGCTGGTTGGCCGCCAGACCTGAACCGACTGCCAGCGATTGATTCAGCGCGATGACGCGCTCGGTGAGCAGATTGCGGTGCGCCGTCTCCTGCGAACGCAGGCTGGAGCGGAAATCCGGGTTATCTTCCTGCATCAAAGATCCAGCCAGTTACGGAATTGGCGCAAGGCTTTCTCGACGACACCCTCTGGTGGCGGTGGCGGCGTAGGCACACCGGTCACGCCATCGACCATGCGGCTCACGGCAGAGGTGACATTGCTGTCCGGGAACATATTCACCAGCGCCTGGCCGCTATTGGCTGCAATGGTGGAATGCACGTCATACGGCACCACATGGCTCACCGGCCAGTTCAGCGTCTCGGCCACCAGCTCCGGTGATACATTGCCGCGGAAATTACTGAAGCGATTGAGGATGACCTTGATGCGGTCCTTGCCGTAGCCGGCTTTTTGCAGCATCTCCAGGTTGTAACGCGCACTGCGCAAGGAGGGCACCACCGGCTCGGTGACCAGCAGGATCTGGTCGGACAGATCCATCATGGAAAGATTGAGCGTGGACAACAGCGGGAAGGTGTCCACTACGGTCCAGTCATAACTGCCTTTGGATACCAGCAGGATCTTGGAGAGCTGGTCCTCGGAGAAATCCAGCCCCAGCGGATTATCGGTACTGTGTGCCAGCACATGCAGGCCGGAGGCCTCGTGTACTGTCATCAACTCATTCAGCATCTCGTTATCAAGACGGCGGTATTCCATCACCGCATCACGCAGCCAGCGTGTAGGTCGCAAGTCCAGCATGGGGGCGATGTTGGGGGCTTGCGTGTTGGCATCGATGAGGGCCACGCGGTTGCCGCCGAAACGCTGCTGCAACATCACCGCGAGGTTGCAGGCCATGGTGGTCTTGCCTACTCCGCCCTTGCTGGAGAAGCAGATCACCACCTTGCCGTTTCTGGCCGGCTGCACGTCCACCGTATTGCTGTTGATGGCAGCGAACTTGTCCAGGATCTGATGCACATCCTCGTCCTGGACCGGCTGTACCAACACTTCACGCGCACCAGCACGGATGGTGCGGGTGACGAACTCGGTGGTCAGCTTGTCTATGCTGACCACCACCATGCGGTTGGGCACGCCACTCAGCTGCTGGATAGCCAGGATACCCGCCTCGATATTGCGGGTGAGGTCGATATAGACCACCTGCGCTTCGAACTGATGCGCAAGTTCCAACCCCTGCCCGACAGACTCTGCAGTACGCAGACTGACCAGCGTTTTGGTATAGCGCAGACAGGCCGCCTGCATCTGCTGACGGAAATCACTCTGTGCACTGACGATCAGGATTCTCATTGATCACAACCTGCCATGATGTTGCTCCGCATGCGGGTCATAAGGAGGATTTCCCAGCATCTGTTGCAGCTTGTTGAATTCATCAGCGACCGCGCTGACCTGCTCCAGCGGCGCCATTTTGAGTGCTTGCTCATACCCATGCACGGCATCATCGAAACGACCGATCTGGGACAAGATACGTGCCTCCTGCAAACGCCAGCGGAAGTCGTCTGGCTTAAGCTGAACTGAGAGCCGACTGGCGCGTGCAGCTTCGCTCAAACGGCCAGCTTTGAGCAGCGCTGAGGCACGCTGGCCATGCCATCTTGCCGCTTGTGGCTCCAGTTTCACCATCTCTGCATAACTGTTCGCTGCTTCAGAGTGACGGGCCATCGCCGTCTGGCAATCTGCGGTCAGCAAATAGGATCGCATCACACTAGCCGTGGATTTCTTCTGCTGCAGCTCTGGCAAACCGACTTGCAGCTTCTTGATGATGGCGGGGCAGTACTCTTTAGCGCTGCTTGTACGCTGAACGATCATAGGCACGAGTGCAGTGGCGTCCTGCAGGTTCTTTTCGGCCACACTGGCACCCCAGTTCTGCATGAAGGTGGCCAGGAAGAACACGGGGACCGATACCGCGACGATCAACAGCACCAGTTTTTTACGGATGGCCATAATACTTGCCTTTCAGCCTTGAGTTTGGTGTTGTCTTGAACATGAGCCGTCTGGGATCCTCTGTGGATGCCGCTGCCAGCACCATGGCCAGATTATCAGGCGCGATCTGCTGGTTTTGGCCACCCTGCTTCTGACCTGGCTCGATCGCATTCAGCTCGATGGGGCTGGGGTTTGCAGGGACTGGCGTTACCGGCACCGGGCGTACGGGTGAGCGCGGATACTCAGGTGGGGCCTGGATACGCGGGATGGCGGCAGGCGCTGGCGACACTCTGGGTTCTTGCCTGGGGTCTTGCCTGGGCGCGTCACTGTATTCATTACCGAATTCATCTCTGGGTTCATCCCGGGGCTCGGTCTCGTCTTCGTTGATGTCGAAAGCATCACGCCGTATCGGCAGTATCTCCACGGGCTTCAGCTCAGGCGCCGTTACTGGCACCGCTTCATCCTGTACCTCGTTCGGTTGCACCGTACGCGCCGTGACCATGATGAACAGTTCAGAACGTGACCTGTCATCCACCTGACGCTGAAACAGACGGCCGATGATGGGGATGGTGGACAGGAACGGCACCTTGGACAGGTTGCGTACATCGCGCTGATCCACCAGCCCGGCGATGGCCCAGGTCTCGCCATCTCTGGATTCGGTCAGCGTGCTGACTGCACGGCGCGTGAATGCGGGGATAGGGTTACCCAGACTGTCCTTGAAAGTGCCACCTGCGACGTTGTAATCCGGCGCCGATATGGATTGATCCAGCACGGTGGAGATGCGCCCGTCTTCCAGCACAGTGGGGCGCACAAAATAGCGCAGGCCGAATTCGGCATACTGCAGCGTGCGGGTACGTGTGCCGATACCACCTATCACGCCACCAGTGGTTTCAAACTCTTCGGTGTAGATAGGCACTGTGCCGCCCAGCAGGAAACTGGCGGTCTCACCACTGACCGCAGACACCAACGGCTCGTACAAGGTCTCTGCGGCACCCAAATCTTCGGCAGCACGCAGGAAGGAGGTGATCGACAAGGAGCTGATGGAGCCTGTTGCCGAGCTGGCAGCCAAGGCTTGAATAGCCTCATTATTCGCGGCTGCCGCACCTGTGTTGAGTTGAACACGATTCCCATTCAGGCTCCAGTCTATGCCCAGGTCACGCGTCTTGCCCCTGTCCACCGTGACGATGCGCATTTGAATCTCCACTCGCGCCAGTGCATCCACTTTCAGCAGGCTGACCACCTTGCCATTTGCCGCTGTGACTACATCACCACGGCCGATGTTACGCGCGATGTTGCCATTCTCTGGCATCAAAGGCAGCGAGAGATTGAATGGCTGACGGAATCCTTGCTGACCAGTATTGCCACCTTGGGCGCCTAGGCCACCTCTAGGCCTTGGTTCTGAACTATCACGGATGACGGGGGCAGCACCCGGCGCATTATTACCTTGTGCGCGGCCGCCAATCAGACTGGGGATACCTAATGCCAGGCGTTGCGCCTCATCTGTATTACCAGTCAAAACGCCGCCTTTATCACTGATAACGGATATATCAGCATCCTCGCCACCGTTGACGAATCGGTCAGCCAACGAAATGGCGCGTGCCAGCGCGCTAGGTGTCTTGACCCGGCCTTTGAGCAGGAACGCTGAATTCAGCTTCTCCACTTCGATACGTGGATCGATCTCCTTCAACAGCCGTTCGAGACGTTGATCAACGCTAAGCAGACTGTCTTGTACCAAAATAAGATTGACCACCTTCAACTCTGCTGGTGACGCTACCGATTCGGTGACCTCAGGCACAGGGTTAGGCCCAGCTGCAGTTCCTGCCCCGGCTACTGGCTGGTTTACATTGCTTGCTTTGCTAGCAGCAATCGTAATGGTGCCTACGAACTTGATGGAAGCTTCAAGTGCCAGATCGACCAGATCGGATGATCGTGCTGTACCACTTAATACAATAGCGTCACCGTTAGGGTCGGTGGTCACTGTGATGCGTGGGTCTAGTCGTTGCAGATGCATACGCAGCGAAGTCAAGTCTGGGCCCACGGTCAACATGTACTGACGTACTTTGCCGCTAGCCGTAAAGAGTGTGAGTGATGTACTGCCTACACCAACACCATTAAGCATGATGGTATTGGGGCGCACCACCAGCGAAGTGGCGATGCCGGGACTGCCTATGGCGACCGTGGCAATGCCCTCTTCGATCTCCAGCAGCTTGTTGTGACCGCGTGTGATCTCGATACGGCCGCCATCCGTTCCTGCAGACATGGCGGTGGCAGGAACGCCGATCAATATCAAAACCAGTACGACCAGTCCAGCACGTGCTAATGCAAGAATACTCCGCCCAATCCCCGTCATTTTTATTAACCTCTGAGTTAGGGCCTGACAACTGCAAAAGTCGTGCTAGGTGGTTACTACCCGAATGGGGGATTTTTTCACTATGTTAATCAGTGAATTAAGCTTGTTGGCAAACTGAGGACAAGACTAACAAGCAGATGAAGTGGCTGTTAAAAACCAAAATGGTGGTTATAAACAACCATAAAGTGAAAACCCGATTGTTTCCTGGCCATCAGAAAGGCAGCTGAAGCCGCCTTGATCTGGGGAGAACATTGATAGCATGGGAGACGATCGGGTTTTCTGCTTATCTGGATAGCAAACTGCGTACCAAATAGACGGATTCAGCCGTTATCTATTAAGAATCAAGCCTGTGCGGGCATACAGACCAAGTGACGGCCTAATGAACGCTGGCTGTCAGCAACAAATATGGTTAATTACAACCACCACACCACATAAGTATCAAACGGCGACAGCGCCCTTGATGGCGGGGTACGGGTCGTACTGTTCCAGCGTGAAGTCCTCGAACTTGAAATCGAAGATGCTGGTGACTGCGGGGTTGATGTGCATGACAGGCAAAGCGCGGGGCGTGCGTGTCAGTTGCTCGTTGACCTGCTCCAGGTGGTTCAGGTAGATGTGGGCATCGCCCAGCGTGTGCACAAAGTCGCCCAGCTTGAGGCCGCACACCTGCGCGATCATCATGGTCAGCAAGGCGTAGGAGGCGATGTTGAATGGCACGCCCAGGAAGATATCCGCGCTGCGCTGGTAGAGCTGGCAGGACAGCTTGCCATCCGCCACGTAGAACTGGAAGAAGGCATGGCAAGGCGGCAGCTTCATCTGATCCACATCGGCCACGTTCCAGGCCGATACGATGAGACGGCGTGAATCCGGGTTGCGCTTGATCTGCTCCACCACCTGGCTGATCTGGTCGATGTGCGTGCCGTCCGGCTTGGGCCAGTTGCGCCATTGATAGCCATACACCGGGCCCAGATTGCCCTGCTCGTCCGCCCACTCATCCCAGATACGCACGCCATGCTGCTTCAGGTAAGCGATGTTGGTGCTGCCCTGCAGGAACCACAACAGCTCATGGATGATGGATTTGAGGTGCACCTTCTTGGTGGTGAGCAGCGGGAAACCCTGCGCCAGGTCGTAGCGCATCTGGTAGCCGAACACCGACAAGGTGCCGGTGCCGGTACGGTCTTCCTTTTTATGGCCATGCGCCAGCACATGGCGCACCAGATCGAGATAGGTTTGCATGGTGTTGATTATCCCGTTTAGCGTTGCCGTCTAACGTTTAAATATGTTCGCTGATGAATTGCTTGATGCCGTCCACATCCGGCTCCATCACCACGAAGCGTTGTGGCAGCGACTCCAGCCCGACCAGATCGGCCGGACGCTCAGGCGCGCTGCCCAATGCTTCCACGATGGCATCCTCGAACTTGGCAGCCAGCGCCGTTTCCAGCACCACCATGGGCACGCCGGGTTCGCGGTATTGCTGTGCGACCTTCACCCCGTCAGCGGTATGGGTGTCGATAGTGACGCCATAATCTGCATGCACCTGACGGATGGTGGTCATGCGCTGCGCATGATTGCTGGACCCGGAGACAAAGCCAAACTGCGGCACCCTGGCAAAATGACCCTCCTGATTGAGGTCGAAGGCGCCACCAGCGTCCACACTGGCCCATAGACTACGGAGCTTGGCGCCGTCACGGTCCAGCAGATCGAACACGAAGCGCTCGAAGTTGGAAGCCTTGCTGATGTCCATGGACGGGCTGGAGGTATGGTAGGTGTTGGCCGAGCCACGCGGGCGGTACACGCCAGTGCGGAAGAATTCGTCCAGCACATCGTTCTCGTTGGTGGCCACCACCAGCTTGGCGATGGGCAGCCCCATCATGCGTGCCACATGACCTGCGCACACATTACCGAAGTTACCAGAGGGCACAGCAAAACTGACCTGCTGGCGGTTGTCATGCGTAACCGCGAAATAGCCTTTGAAGTAATAGACGATCTGCGCGGCGACGCGCGCCCAGTTGATCGAATTGACCGCACCGATCTTGTGTCTGGCTTTGAAATGATGGTCATTGGATACCGCCTTGACCATGTCCTGTGCGTCGTCGAACACACCTTTGACGGCGATGTTGTGGATATTGGCATCCTGTAGCGAGAACATCTGCGCGGTCTGGAAACGGCTCATCTTCTGATGCGGTGACAGCATGAACACCCGGATACCCTGCTTGCCGCGCATGGCATATTCCGCCGCCGAACCGGTATCGCCCGAAGTGGCCCCGAGGATATTGGTGGTCTGGCCTTTTTTGGCCAGCACGTACTCGAACAGGTTGCCGAGCAACTGCATGGCCATGTCCTTGAATGCCAGCGTGGGGCCATTGGAAAGCGACAGCAGGTAGAAATCCTCCTCCAGCTTGAGCACAGGCGTGATGTCGTTGGCGTTCTGACCGGCACGTACATGGCGATACACCTCGGCGGTGTAGGTCTTGTCGACGATGGCACGCAGGTCGCCAGCCGGGATATCGTAGATCAGGCGCGACAGGATGGTGTACGCCAGGTCAGCGTAGGACATGGCGCGCATGGCGCTCAGATCGGCATCGCTGAACTGAGGATAGTGCTCAGGCAGGTACAAACCGCCATCCGGCGCCAGGCCGCCGAGCAGGATCTCGGTGAAACTCAGTGCCGGTGAATTACCACGTGTGCTGATATATTTCATACTTTAAGCCGTCATTCCAGCGCAAGCTGGAATCCATTCATAGCAGGTCGTTATATAGGTCGGACCATGCTGGATTGAGCTGCTCGATAAGCTCGATTTTCCAGGCACGCTTCCAGGACTTGATGTGCTTCTCACGCTGGATGGCAGTCCGCATTTCTTGGTGCTGCTCGTACCATACCAGGTCGTGTACTGCATATTTCTTGCTGAAACCGTCAATTAAATCGTGTTTGTGTGCCCATATCCGCCGCATCAGATCCGAAGTCACACCAACGTAGAGTGTGCCATTCAACTTGCTTGCGAGTATATAGACGCATGGTTGTTTCATGCCGTCATGGTGATGGATTCCGGCTTGCGCCGGAATGACGCCTGAGGTTTATCCTGCATGCCCCAAACGGGTCATCCGCACGACTTAGCGGTTTGCAAACAACCAACCGAAAACAACCTAGCGCTTAGCGACCCAGTTCTTCCATGCGGATACGTGTCACCTTGCCCTCTATGGCAGACAAGGCTTCGATGGCTGCAATCGCCATGTCCATATTCTTTTCGACCGTGGTGTGGGTCAGGATGACGATGTCTGCCTGATCTTCGCCCTCGGCTGGCTCTTTCTGCATCATGGCATCGATGGAGATGGCGCGATCTCCCAGGATGCGCGTCACTTCGGCCAGCACGCCCGGCTTGTCGGAGACGCGCAGACGCAGGTAGTAGGCGCTGCTGATCTCGCTGATGGGCATGACAGCCAAATCCACGATCTGCCCGGACTGGAAGCCGAGGTAAGGCACACGCGCTGCCACCTCAGTCGTCATCATGCGGGCCACATCCACGAGGTCGGCGATGACGGCGCTAGCGGTGGGTTCGGCACCCGCGCCTGCACCGTAATACAGGGTGGGGCCGACGGCGTCACCCTTGACCAGCACGGCATTCATGGCACCGTTGACGTTGGCCACCAGCCGCTTCTCCGGGATCAGGGTCGGATGCACGCGCAGTTCCACACCCGCTTCAGAGCGTTTGGTGATGCCCAGCAACTTGACGCGGTAGCCCAACTCCTCGGCATAACGGATGTCCTTGCTTTCCAGCCGGGTGATGCCTTCGGTGTAGGCTTGATCGAATTTCATCGGCATGCCAAAGCCGATGGCTGCCAGGATCATGAGTTTGTGCGCCGCATCGATGCCTTCCACGTCGAAGGTCGGGTCAGCTTCCGCATACCCCAGACGCTGGGCCTCACCCAACACATCGGCAAAAGCCAGGCCTTTTTCGCGCATCTCGGTCAGGATGAAATTGGTGGTGCCATTGATGATGCCGGCGATCCACTCGATACGGTTGGCCGCCAGGCCTTCACGCAAGGCCTTGATGATGGGGATGCCGCCTGCGACCGCGGCTTCGAATGCCACGATCACACCCTGCTCGCGTGCAGCAGCGAAGATCTCGTTGCCATGCAGGGCGATCAGCGCCTTGTTGGCGGTGACCACATGCTTGCCGTTACGGATCGCCGTCAGCACCAACTCCTTGGCGATGCCGTAGCCACCGATCAGCTCCACCACCACATCGATGTCCGGATCGTTGACCACGCTGAACGCGTCGTCCGTCAAACTTACCTGACCTGCTGTCACCTGACGCGCCAGCTCCAGATTGCGGTCCGCCACCTTGGTGATGACGATGGAGTGGCCGGCACGACCCGCGATCTCCTGCTGATTGCGCATCAGCACATTGAATGTGCCACCACCGACAGTGCCTATGCCTAACAGGCCTACATTGATTTGTTTCATTCAGTGAAACGTGAACTATGGAATGTGAAAGGTGAACGTCAAAACCCGTGGGTTCTACGTTTCACTTTTCACCTTTCACCTTTCACGCTTTTGCTCCATGTCGTTTTCGATAGGTTTCGAGGAATCTGGCGATACGGCCGATGGCCTCGGTGAGGTCATCCACATTGGGCAGGAACACCACACGGAAATGATCCGGCGTCTTCCAGTTGAAGCCTGTGCCCTGCACCAGCAACACCTTCTCCTCCAGCAACAGATCAAGGATGAATTGCTGATCGTCCTGGATAGGGTAGATGGCTGGGTCCAGCTTGGGGAACAGGTACATCGCCGCGGCCGGTTTAGTGCAGCTCACACCCGGGATCTCGGTGAGCAGCTTGTACGCCAGATCACGCTGTTTGCACAGGCGACCAGAGGGCGCCACCAGATCGTTGATGCTCTGATAGCCGCCCAGTGCGGTCTGGATGGCCAACTGCCCCGGTACGTTGGCGCACAAACGCATCGAGGCCAGCATGTTGAGGCCTTCGATGTAGTCGGTGGCGTGTTTCTTCTCGCCCGACACCACCAGCCAGCCCGCGCGGTAACCGCAGGTGCGGTAGTTCTTGGACAAGCCGTTGAATGTCACGAACAGCACGTCATCGGCCAGCGAGGCGATGGAGGTATGGGTGTTGCCGTCGTACAGCACCTTGTCGTAGATCTCGTCAGCGAACACCACCAGCTTGTGGTGACGGGCGATCTCGATGATGCCTTCCAGCGTCTCGCGCGGATACAGCGCGCCGGTCGGGTTGTTCGGGTTGATGATGACGATGCCGCGCGTATTGGCGGTGATCTTGGCTTCGATGTCCTTAAGGTCAGGCAGCCAACCGGACTGCTCGTCACACACATAGTGACGCGGCGTGCCACCCGCCAGCGTCACAGCGGCGGTCCACAGCGGATAATCAGGCATGGGCACCAGGATCTGGTCACCATTGTTGAGCAGGGCCTGCATGGCCATCACGATCAGCTCGGACACGCCGTTGCCAATGATGATGTCATCGATGGTCACATCGGCGATGTTCTTCTGCTGCGTGTAGTGCATGATGGCTTTGCGCGCGGCGAACAGGCCTTTGGAATCGGTATAACCGGAGGCCTGATCCATATTGCGGATCACGTCCTGCAGGATCTCCTCGGGCGCAGCAAAACCGAACGGCGCCGGGTTGCCGATGTTCAACTTGATGATGCGCTGGCCTTCTTCCTCCATCTGTCGCGCGCGCGCCAGTACCGGACCACGAATGTCGTAGCACACGTTACTGAGTTTGGAGGATTTGCGTATGGGTTCCATGGTCACGATCGCGGCAGCGTAAGCCTGCAAAAAAGTGTGTTATCTTACATTTCATCGCCCTCTCAAGCAATGAATGCCGGTCTGCCGGCCTATCGCAATGAAACTACATCTGACTCAGGCCGCAGGCCAGCAACTCATCACCGGCTATGGCGCTGACTGGATCGAAGTCAACCGCATCCGGTTTTCACACAGCCTGCTGGTACAGCCCGCACAAGTGCATGAAGACTGGCAGACAAGAGACTTCAACAGCCTCGGCGCAGCCGACTTTGAACGTATCGCCGCACTCAAGCCGGAACTGGTATTACTGGGCACCGGCGCACAGCACCGCTTCATCCACCCCAAACTGACGCAGAGTCTCACTGCCGCCGGCATCAGCGTGGAATGCATGGCCACACCAGCGGCCTGCCGCACCTACAACATCCTCATGGCCGAAGGGCGCGACGTCATCGCGGCGCTATTGCTTAGCTAGGTACTCAGCTAGTCATCTACTCAGCTAGACACCTACTCAAATAAGCACCGAGTCAGCCAGATGCCGCGACACCAGCCCGGCATTCAGGCCGGTTTCAGTCGTACTTGATGTATTTGAAGCGCGCATCCTCGTTGGGTGTGCCTTCCAGTGCCCCACCCTCACTCCCCGGCTGCCACTGGATCACGGCCTCGATCTTGGCCGCCAGCTCGAAATCCTTGTCGGTGATGCCTTTGGCACTGTGCGTGCACAGCTTGACGATGACAAAGGCATAACTGACGGTGAGGTCCGGGTGATGCCAGGCCG
The DNA here is from genome assembly GCF_005502435.1 of Methylobacillus flagellatus. Taxonomy (GTDB): domain Bacteria; phylum Pseudomonadota; class Gammaproteobacteria; order Burkholderiales; family Methylophilaceae; genus Pseudomethylobacillus; species Pseudomethylobacillus flagellatus_A. The sequence continues at coordinate 39,177 of NZ_SCOU01000001.1, read as the reverse complement.
CTTCGGCCAGATGCCCCACCGTGTTCACCACCATCAAGGTGGCTTTCCAGCCACTGGTCTTGTACTTGCGGCGTATCCAGCCGTTCTCCAGCGCCCAGTGCGGCAGACTGGCGGCCAGGTACTGGTTGACTTCCTGCTCACTGTAAACACGTTCACTCATATCGCCTCCGGTAGCTTGGTGGATGCTTGGACTGCCAGGGCACCCTGTTGCAGGCGCGCTGCAACGAACCCGCTACTGAACAGCAGATGGTCCTGCGGCCCCAGCAGCCAGGTGGAAAAAGAAGGCCCAGCCGGTTGCTGGATATAGTCGGCAAAGCTGGCATCCACCAGCCCGCTGCTGACCAGCGCTTCGACGCGCATGCTTGCGCCGGCAGGACGCACCGACTTCACCAGTAACAAATGGCTGGCGCCGAGCTTGGCGGCCAGCCAGGCCGCCAGACTGTCCGAGGTGACATCCCAGCTGGCGGCGATGTGCCGGTCTGCCAGCAACATGCGGCTAGGTAGCCAGACCATGGGCCGATGCTGCCAGCTGCGTTCGGCGATCTCCAGCTCGCTCTGTGCCGTCACCAGCGCCGGTGCCAGGCCGGCCAGCAACATACCGTACTGGTCCATGGCCAGCAAGGCCAGGCGATGCGCTGTGACATCGTCACAGCCACTCTGTTGCTGGGCAGTGCGCACGGCATCAGCGAACAGGCCGCCCCCAGGCACGATGATCACCTGACCATCGGCCTGCGCCACGATCAGCGTCAACCAGGCACGCAAGGCCTGCCTGCCCTCAGCACTTGCAAGCAGGCTGCCACCCAGCTTGATCACCCACATGGGCTAGCGTCCTGGCTGACAGAATATGCAGCCTGCAGGTGATCTTTACTGAGCACATCGGGATGTGGGCTGCAATGTCGCATCAATTGCAACATGGCCGCCGCTTTATCCCAGGTTTCGCTGTATTCACGCTGCATCTCGGAATCGGCGACGATGCCGCCACCGGCCCAGAAACGTATCTGGCCATGCGAATACACGGCAGTGCGGATGGCGATGTTGCTGTCCATATTGCCATCGAAGCCGATGTAAGCGATGGCCCCGCAGTACAGCCCGCGCCGGTGCGGCTCCAGTTCTTCGATGATCTCCATGGCGCGCAGCTTGGGCGCACCGGTGATGGAGCCGCCCGGAAAACAGCCACGCAACAGCTCCAGTGCCGTCATCCCCTCGGACAAGGTACCGGTCACCGTGCTGACCAGATGATGCACATTGGCGAAGCTTTCCAGCGCGAACAGACGCTCGGCGCGCACCGAGCCCAGCGCGCAGGTCTTGCCGATATCGTTACGCAGCAGATCCACGATCATGACGTTCTCGGCACGGTCCTTGAGGCTGGCCGACAACTCGTCGGCGTTGCGCTGGTCCTGCAGATGGTCCGCAGCGCGTGGGCGCGTGCCCTTGATGGGACGTGTCTCCACATGGCGGCCGCGCACCTGCAGGAAACGCTCGGGGGACGCAGATAACACCTGCAAGCCCGGCAGGTGCATATAGGCCATGAACGGCGCCGGGCTGATCTGCCGTAGATGCAGATAGGCCGCCCAGGGATCTCCTTGCGCCTGCGCACTGAAACGCTGCGCCAGATTGACCTGATAACAATCACCGTCATGGATGTAACGCTGGATACGTTCAAACGCCGCTGCATAGGCAGGCACATCCAGGTTGGACTGCACCGGCGTGGTGAGCTGGAACGGTGCTGGCAGCGACACTGGCTGGGCAGCGGCCGCTTCGAACATGGCACACAAGGCTGGCCAGCGCTGCACCGTGGCGGGATGGAGCTGATGCGAGACCAGCCAGCACTGCTTGAGCCGGTGATCCACCACCAGCGCCCAGTCGTAAACGCCTACCATCATCTGCGGGATGTGTTCGCCATCCTCGGCCAGTTCTGGCAGTTGTTCCATGCGTCGCGCCAGATCGTAGCTGAAATAACCGATGGCGCCGCCTGTGAACGGCAGTGCCTGTGCAGGCTGGGCGTATGGCGCAAGCGCATCACGCAGCAGGGTGAACGGGTCGTCACTGGACATGCGCTGGCCATTGCTATCCGTTAGCGTGGTGGCAGCGCCGTCGGTCACCAGGGTCAGGAAAGGCTCTGCCACCAGGATATCGTAATGACCATACTGACTGCCGGGCTGACCACTGTCCAGGTAGATGGCCCAGGGTTGCGCCGCGATGGCCGCGAACTGCCGGGCCGCATCCTGACAATAGGGCAACGCGTGACGATGCAGGCTCATGACTGGCTCCCACCGTCTGCTGTGGTGCTCAGCCGCGTTTGGCCTGTATGTGAAAAATACAGCTGCGCCACGGCATAGGCAGGCAAGGCCTTGCTGGCCGCCAGGCGTAGCGCCGGATCATCTGCCTGCGCCACGATGTATTCTGCTGTGTCATGGCAAGAGCGTCCCAGTGCAGCAGCAAGCGCAGGCACCAGAAAGCGACCCACCCCTGCGCTGATCAGCGGCGCCTCCGGCGCAATCTCCAGGCGTGAAAGCACACGCAGCGCAGCTTGTATCAGTTGATCCAGCTGCGCCTGCCGCAAGGCTTGCGCCAGCTGCAGCCAGGCCGCCGGGCTAGCCTCGGTGGCGTCCTGGCCCAGCATGCGTGCCAGACGCTGACGGCTGTGCACCACACTTTTGCTGCGTCCATCCGCCGTGTCGGCCTGATCGTCCTCAGCAGCCAACTGGCCCAGCAAACGGTAGATATCGGCACTGGTGGCAAAATGCTCGGCCGCGAGCGTGGTCCATTCCCCCGCGAACGGCACGCGTGAGGTCAACGCCATCAAAGGCGTGCGCACCACACCGCTGTAGACCAGCTCGCTGCACTGCAGACGGCTGGCATCGTCATGCCCACGGCAAACCACCCGCCCGCCCGCCAGCGGTATCAGGTCACTGGTCGTGCTGCCGATATCCACCAGCAAGGCCTCGCCCACTTGCGCCGCCAGCCAGGTGGCGCTCGCGTTCCAGTTGGCCGAGGCCAGTTGCAGGGGCTGAGCCGCCGCCTGCCGGGCTTGCAGCCATTGCTCGCCTGCGTAGAAGCACACCTGGCCGCCACGCTGCATCTCGGTCACGATGGCCGCGACCCCGCTGGCGCGGTCCGCAAAGGCATCCGCCAGCTCACCGGTCATGGTCACGGCATGCTGCACAACATGGCTCTGCAGCTGCAGATGATTCAGCACGGCAGCACGGGCAGTTTGCAGCTGCTCCATGCCACGCCACAAGGGGCAAGGCAGTTGCACCACCGCCTGCACCTCACCTGCCTCATTCAGCAAGACGGCCTTCAGATGCGCACCGCCCACATCCCAACCCAGGATAGGCAAACGGTCAGTCATACAGGGAGATGTCCACGGGATGGCGCTTGATGTCGGGAAAGAGGAAGTCGTCATTATAAGTGAAGTCCAGCAGCAGCCCGGCAGGATTGCATCCCATGGCTTGATGCAGACCGGCATACGAGGTAGTGAGGCGCGGGTTGATCTCCACCACCCACACGGCGTCGTCAGCCACGATGACATCGACGCCTATGTAGCCACCGAGTTCCGGCATGGCCTGTGCGACACGCTGAGCCAGAGCGTCGAACACATCCCAATGGGCAGCCGCGCCATTGACCACACTGCCACGATAATGAAAACGGCGATACGCGGTCGCATCGCTATGCAGGCTGACCTTTTGCCAGTTGCAGCTTAATAGCCAGGCGCGCCCGGCACGACACAGCAAGCTCATGCTGGCCGCTAGTCCAGGCTGGTAAGGTTGCAGCACATGGCTGTGCTCGCGCCCATGCATCCAGCGCTTGAGCTGCCTGTGGTCATCGAAACAGGCGCTGTCCTCGCAGCCAGCACCATCGTCGGGCTTGGCCACCACGGCCGGATACAGTCCAGGCTCGAACTGCGCCCAGGTCAGGGTAGGGATCGCCGCGATACCGGCTTGGTGCAGACGCTGCCAGGTTTGCCGCTTGCTGGACGCCAGGCGCACCCCTGCCGCCGGACAGCCCAGCAGGCGCTTGCCCTGCTGTTCAACCTGCTCCGTCAGGCGCAACAGGCTGCCATCCGACTCCGGAGCGATCAGCCACACCGCATCGGCGGCGGCGATGGCCTGCTGCCAGCATTGCCAGACATCGGCATCCAGCGGGATGGTCTCGAACGGGATGGCGGGCGCTGTGCAACGCGGGTCCAACGTGGTGAACAGTTGCAAACGGCCATGCCCGGAGCTGCAGTCAGCGTCATCCTGGAGCGCCAGCAAGTCGTGCAAGAGCGCATCACGCATGCGCTCGCCCTCGGTGCGCAGCGTGGCTGGCAATACTGCGCGGTATAATCCGCCGGCACTGATGAATTCACACACAAAGAGTTTCAATGGCTAGCGTCCGGCGTCAATTTGAAGTGATCCCGGTCATCGACCTGTGCGATGGCCAGGTAGTGCATGCACGCCGTGGACAACGGCAGCGCTATCAGGCCATGCGGTCCGAGCTCTGCACTGGCAGCGATGCCCTGCAGATCGTCGATCACCTGTTGCGATTATATCCATTCTCCCGCCTCTACATCGCCGATCTGGATGCGATCCAGCAACGCGGCCATCACCGCGCGCTGGTGCAGGCGATCCGGCAGCGCTTTCCTGCGCTTGAAGTATGGGTGGATGCGGGCATACGCTGTGCCAGTGACTGGCAGGCCTGGCAGCTAGCGGGTGTGCGTTGTGTGGCAGGCAGCGAGAATCTTGAAAGCCTGCAAAGCTGGCAAGCCTTGCAAACCAGCCTGCCGCAGCAGGCGGTGCTGTCGCTGGACTTTTTTCCTGATGAGATTCCTGATGCGCTTGCCGATGCGACAAAAGCAGCAGGTTTCTGCGGGCCGACCGAACTGCAGCAGCCAGCACACTGGCCGCAACAGCTGATCGCCATGACGCTGGCGCGTGTGGGGAGTGGTGCCGGGCCGGACTTGGCGCTGTTGGATCAACTGCAACGACAAGCCCCTCGACAGCAACTGTATGCGGCTGGCGGGGTGCGCAACCTGCATGATCTGCAGCGCTTGCAGGCACAAGGGCTTGCCGGGGCGCTGGTCGCCAGCGCCCTGCATGATGGCAGCCTCAGCAGCCAGATGCTGCGGCAGTTACTGGATACCAGCCGACTGCCAGACTAGCCAGTCGGCGCACTACGCATCAGCACGTGTCACTTGGCCTGGAACGGATGCGCCGAGCCCTTGTACTGCTTGAGCAGATCGGCGACCTTGGGTTCACGCAACACGGCACTGCGCAGCGCCTGACGCGTGGCACGGTAGTTCCATTCCTGGATCTTGCGATCATCATCCGCTTTATGGTCGATGAACACGCCCACACAGATGAACACATCGTCCGCTTCGTCCTGGGGGATCAAGCCTTCTGCCACACTGTCCATGATGGCCATGGCAATGCCACGCTGTGCGGGGCCGAACATCTGCACGGCCTGACGACCGTCCTTGATGGTGACTTTGTTGAACATGACCGTGGCTGGCTTGACCATCATATTGGGCGCCACGATGGCCAGCAGGCCGTTCACGCCTTCTTTCTGGTCGGTCAGGGTACGGCAGAAGGCGTCTTCTGCTGCACTGCCACGCGGCCCGATGATGAGGTCGATATGCGCCACGTTCTTGAGGTCCATATCCTCGATCACCAACGCCTCGCCGACCAGCACCCGGTCGATCACCGGTTTCTTGCTGACCTGCATGACAGCGACGTCTTCTTCACTGCCCGGGGAAATGAATTCGCCTATTCTTTCTACGATGCCCATGATGCTCTCCTCTACATTGCTGTTAAGGCCGCCCGGACGGATCACGACACAGGCTGCCACTACGGTTACCCGGCTTCTGCTGGTGATGAAGACCGGAGCACTTTGTCGACCCAGGCCGCAGGGTTGTAGCAGCACTGGTTCAGCAACTTCCCCGCCAAGTCTCCGTCACGCTGCAGCAGCATGAATACTGTGTAGTGAACGGCACTGGCTGGTATAACTTGAGACATCGCAACAAGAAATAAAGTCCCTCAGGTTCAATCAAATTCTTGCGTTCTATCAAAAACAACTGGCTTGCGTTCTATCAAAAACAAGCGGTTCGGAAAATAAAAAAGGAGTGCACCGGCAGGCACACTCCTTACATCGCCCATGCCCTTGCAAGCAAGGGGGTAGCGGTATTACTCCAGGTTGGCGTGGATCGCGCGCATACCTTCTTCGGTCAGACCCTTGGCGTGGATCAGCTCGGAAATGGCACCTTCCAGGAAGATCAGGGTAGACAGTTCGAACTGCGAACCCATGGGCATGCCCTTGGTCAGCGGGAAGCTGTCGTCCTGACCGACCTGGATCACCAGGTCAGCCACGTCGGCCATTGCCGAGGACTTCTTCATGGAGATGACCACCAGCTTGGCGCCAACGGACTTGGCCTTCTTGACGAATGGCAGCAGGGTTTCGGTACCACCGGAGCCAGAGACCAGGATCAGCAGGTCACCCGCCTTGATGGCCGGAGTGACGACTTCGCCTATCATGCTGACGTTGTAGCCAGCGTGCACCAGACGCATCGCGAAGAAACGCGACACCAGCAGGGAGCGGCCTGCACCGCCGATGAAGGTACGGCCAGCTGCTTCAACCAGCGCCAGCAGCTCGGTGGCCTTGCTCTTGTCGGTGACGTCCAGAATGCTTGCCAGCTTATCCAGAATAAATTTTTGATGGTCCATAGTGTTGTCCTTTAGAACGAATGAAGCAAAGAAGAAGCTGATTCAAAAAAAATCCCGACGCATCGCTGGGTCGGGATTTTTTCATCACTGCATTAAATTCCTGGATGGATTCCCAGATGGGTTAAATCCCTGGAATTCAATTCGCAATTAAGCGTGAGCGATTGCGGTGATTTCAGCAGCGGAAGCAGCTGGATCAGCAGCACCGTAGATAGCAGCACCAGCCACGATGATGGCAGCGCCAGCATCACGTACTTGAGCGGTGGTGGAAGCCTTAACGCCGCCAGCAACAGAGATCTTCACGCCGGTGTTCAGGCTGGCGATCAGTGCCAGGTCGGTGAATGGGGTGCCGCCAGCAGCTTGTTGGTCCAGACCGGTGTGCACACCGATGATGTGCGCGCCCAGCTTGACAGCTTCTTGAGTGCGGGTTGCTTTGTCAGCTACGTTGATCAGGTCAACTTGAGCGGACTTACCGTACTTGTTAGCAACATCGATCACACCCTTGATGGTGCCCAGGTCAGCGGTACCCAGAACGGTACAGATGTCAGCACCGGCCTTGTAGAATGGCTCAGCTTCGTAGAAGCCAGCGTCCATGGTCTTCAGGTCAACCAGGATTTGGTTGTTTGGGAACTTAGCACGCAGGGTTTCCAGCAGCTTGATACCGTTATGCTTGATGCATGGGGTACCGATTTCCAGGATGTCTACGTGTGGAGCAACTTTTTCAGCCAGCGCAACAGTTGCGTCGAAATCCAAGGAATCCAGTGCCATTTGAGTTAATGCCATTATGCTTTCTCCAATTTTAGAGTTACAGGTTAGAACGGGTTTACTAAAAATCCGGCCTAGATGGTATAGGCCGAGACGGTCGGATGTCAACGTCAATCACTGACGCGACATCCGAACGGCAGAATTAAAGCTTTTCTGCCAGAGCTTTTTCCAACTTGATTTGGTCAGCCACGAAACCACGGATGCCTTCGGACAACTTCTCGGTTGCCATGGCATCTTCGTTGAGCTGGAAGCGGAATTCTTCTTCGGTCAGCTTGGCTGGAGGCGCAGACTTCGCACCTTCGTCGTTCAGTACACGCACCAGCGTGCCTTCGGTCGCCGCCAGGTCCTGCAGCAGGTTAGGCGATACGGTCAGGCGGTCGCAACCAGCCAGCGCGATCAGTTCACCGGTGTTGCGGAAGGAAGCGCCCATGACCACGGTCTTGAAGCCGTGCTCCTTGTAGAACGCGTAGATCTTGCGTACAGAAACCACGCCAGGATCGGTTTCCTGGGTGTATTCGGTACCTGGGTTCTTGGCCTTGTACCAGTCCAGGATACGGCCAACGAATGGGGAGATCAGGAATACGCCAGCTTCAGCACAGGCACGTGCCTGACCGAAACCGAACAGCAGGGTCAGGTTGCACTGGATGCCTTCTTTTTCCAGTTGCTCGCCCGCCTTGATGCCTTCCCAGGTGGAGGCCAGCTTGATCAGCACACGGTCTTTGCCTACACCGGCTTCTTCGTACAGCTTGATCAGCTTGCGGCCCTTGGCCACCATCTTGTCGATGTTGAAGGACAGACGTGCGTCCACTTCGGTGGAGATACGGCCTGGCACAACCTTGGAGATCTCGATACCGATCAGCACAGCCAGCTTGTCAGCCGCGTTCTCGATCTGAACTTCCTTGCTGCCGCCTTGAGCCTTGGCATAAGCGATGGCTTCATCGATCAGCGGGGCGTATTGAGGGATGGTGCTTGCCTTCAGCAGCAGGGACGGGTTGGTGGTCGCGTCCACAGGCTTTACGCTCTTGATCGCCTCAACGTCGCCAGTATCCGCGACGATGGTGGTCATGCCTTTCAATTGATCCAACAAATTTGCCATATTGCTCCTCCTAGAGATGCGCTAAATGAATGCCGAAATTTTTTTCACTACTGTTTTGGGGTGCAGATGCGAGCGCACCTACATAATGAAAATCGTTAGAAGTGGGATATTACTACGACAATGTGACAGTTTGAACTCATTTTTTCATTTTTGCTGATTGTTTCCTGATCGCCACACAGACAAAAGCGGCCTGTACATGATGCGCTTGAAAGCTGGGACTAAAGCACAAAGCGCCCTCTGATCCTTGCATCAGCCCGGCTTGCTGATCGTTATAGTGCTCCCATCCACATACGCCGCGTATCCGCTACTGCAAACACTGCTCCGCCTGGCGGCACCATGCCTGATGAAAGCCGACATCATGAGAACGACAACGCTCCCGCCCACCAGCCTCAGCTCGCGCCTGCTGCACAAAAGAGCGCGTGCATTGCATGCCCGCCTACAGCCTGCCGACGTCAAACCAGCCGACAGCGCTTTGAACAGAACCACACTCACACCAGTCGCAGCCGCTGCTGCCAGACGCCAAATCAGACCCTCCGCTGCGCGCTGGCTGCGTGTGCTAATGGTGCCAGTGCGCTGGAAGCGCATAATAATGATGACAGCGATGCTGCTGGTGACCATCTTCTGCGCCGCAAAAGTGGCCGAGGTGATCGTGGTTTCCAATATGCAGCATTGGGTGAGCCAGACCAAACCACAAAAATCATTAAGCGCCCCGCGCCTGCTGCACGTGCGGCAAAGTCCACCAGCGCTGTTCTAGCCAGTCAAACGACTAAGTAGCAAGGTTGCCACCGTCAGGTCTGCACTGGTGCCGGGGTTGAGTTGCCGCAACTTCAGCGCGCGGTCGAAGGCCAATAATGTGCCTTGCAGGGTTTTCGGGTTGTCGCTGTTTTCCAGCGCTTGCCAGTGGGGCAGCGCTTCCGCACGCACTTGCTCGGCCAGGTCCGCACCATGTTTGCGTGCCACATGACTATCTGCCAAGGTCGCCAGAAAACGCAGATATACCGCACTGACCGCCCAGGCCGGACGCTGCCAGCGCTGCTGGCACTGCCGGTAATAATCCAGCGCAGCGACGATATCCGCATAAGCATGCGCATACTGCCAGGCGATACGGTCACGCACCGCCGCTTCCTGCATCGTCACCAACAAGGTCACCTGCACGTCCTGATGCACATCGTGTCGCCCGCTCTGCCCCAGTCCAGCCGGGTTGGCAAGGCGGATGGCGGCATACGCGGCCTGCGCATCCGCCACCGTCAGGCTCTGCAACACCGCTTGCAACTGCGCCATGCTGAATTGACCACCCGCCCGCTGCGCCGCCTGCAGCATGGGGGCAGCCAGCAACAGGATGCCCAGATTGGTGTTGCAGCCCACCTCGGCCATGGTGGCTTGCGTGGCCAGCAGGATGCGCTGGCCCACACTGGCAGCAGGCGTGCAGATAGCCGGAGCGGCCACGTCGGCACTGCGCAAAAAATGCTGCACCGTCATGCCGTGCCCATCGGCAAAGATATGCACATTGCCGGGCTTCAATGCCTCCAGCTCGGCCAGGCATGCGTATTTGAACGCCGCAGCCAGCCTTAGTGTAAGCGCGTTGTCATCCACGGGATCGCTATTCGTATCCGTCATGCCAGCTGCGCAACAAAATCGTCGACCAGGGCCAGCGCGATGTCCTGCCTGGCCACCGATTGCAGGCCGCGCCAGGCCGGGATGCTGTTCACTTCCAGCACATGACACTGGCCGTGCAGGTCGCGGATGATGTCCACGCCACAGTAGGCGATATCCACTGCGCGCGCCGCGGCCAGCGCCAGCGCTTCCAGTTCGGCATCGCCTTCCACCAGCTCACAGCGGCCGCCCACCGCCACATTGTTGACCCAGTCCTGCCCATGACGGCGCATGCAGGCCAGCACGCGCTGACCGATCACGAACACGCGGTAATCGTGCCAGCGCCCTGCTCCGCTATCGATATAACGCTGCAAGTAATACAGGCCATCCACTTCGGGCAGCATGGGCACCGGCAAGGCACTGCCTGGCAACAGGCGTTGCACACCCTTGCCCTGCGAGCCGAACAAAGGCTTGAGCACCAGCGCATGGCCAGCGGCGTGTTCTGCCTTGAGCAACTCAGCCGCCTGCCAGCGTGATTCACATACCCAGGTCGGCGGGCTGGGCAGCACATGCAACTGCATCAGCAGGCTGGTCATGGCTTTATCCACCGTGCGCTCGATGGCACGCCCGTCGTTGTAGACCGGCACGCCGAGCAGCTTCAGCGCATGCAGCACATCAAGGCGCATGATCACCTGCTGCAGACTGCCACCACTGACGCCGCGCACGAACACACCGTCTGGCAGCGACTGTTCAAATCCCGGGATCCGTACCCATGGCGTTGGTTGAGGCTGCTGCTGGTGCAGCGCGAACGCACACTGTTGCAGTGAAACAAATAGCGCCTCCACCCCACGTCTGGAGAATGCCTGCTGCAACTGCTGCCCGTGCCAGCCCGGCTCGTCGGTGAAGATGGCGATGCGGCGTGTCAACGTGCTGAATAACCGAAGGACTGATCCAGCAAGGCCGCGTCCAGTCGGCCAGCGAAATAGCTGTTGCCGGACTGCATGGCGGTGACGGTCACCGCAGCCGGGCTGAACAGCATGGGGTCGATCTGGTAGAAATCCATGTTCACCGCCTTGAACACCTCGGCAAACGGGCGGCCGTAGTCACGCGATGCGCTGCTGGGCAGGGCCAGCGCGAGGGCTTGCGCGTCGGCGTCGCTGCCGTTCACGAACAGATGGGCATGGCCGCCGAACAGGATGGCGTCATTGGTGCGGCCCATGCCGGTGAGGAAATCCGGCGATGGCGGCGGCACGGGCGCGCTGGCCATGCCGTCCACCACATCAGCCAAAGGAAAATGCAGCGCATGCAGCTTGTGCATGGCCACTTCCAGCACCCGCGCCACGATCTGCACCGTACCGGCCAGACTGCGTGTGGGCGTAAGAATGAAGGTAAGCTTGTCGGCGGCGACTCCCGTGTCGCGTGCCACCTTGGCCACCACTTCGGGCGGCGGCGCTTTATCGCTCTCCAGCACCAGACAGGCCGCATCGGCACTATCATGGTAATCCAGCTCCTTGAACAACTCTTCACGGCCTGCCAGCGCGCGCGCCGGGCCGGAACCGAGCGCAAAGAATTTCTCATGCGCCAGGCTCCAGCCTGCATACTGGCTGCCCAGACAGGCCAGTACCGGGTTACGACTGTGTACCGTCAGCTGCCAGGGCCAGTGACTGAATGGGCCACCGGCCTGCAGGCTGACATGCCCCAGCCCGCCCATGCAGATCTCGGCGATCAGGCGCCCGGCCTCCAGGCCGCCCGCATGCTGGATACCCGCATCAATCAGGGTCGCGCCCGAAGGCAGGCGGCTCACCCCCAGCCGCAAACTGTGGGCTTCGGCCAGCAGACGGTTCAACAAGGGTGCCGTCAGCGCGTTGACGCTGGGTAATGCACCCTCAGGCAGGTTGGCGGGATTCATGTGGGCTCCTCTCTAGTCATGTTCCGTATCATTATTATTGTAGTTTGCAACACTCAAGCCGCTGCGCAGCCATGCCTGCATCTCGGCAAGCCGCTGCTGCACCAGCGCGCGGGCGGCGGCGGCATCGTCAGCGCTGGCATGGACACTGCACAGCGGGCTATCCGCAGCGATGCAAGCACCCGCCGACGGGATATCACTGACCCAGGGCGGCCAGCGCAAGCCCGCAGGGATTGTAACGGCATGCACGGCATAAACAACAGCGTGTGCATGTACCGCGCTGCATGACGGCGCTGTCAGCAGCACACCCTGACACGCTGCGATATGCAAGCTAAACAGATCAGGCTGATCTGACTGCGCGGGATACAACGTCACTGTCGCGGTCGGGCGCGGGTTCAGTTCCAGCAAATGGAAGCCTGCCTCAGCATGGCGTCGAGGGAACGCACCGGACCCCGTCTCCAGCTCAGCCGCTAGTGGGCCATGCTCGATCACATCGATGCCGTTCAGGCCGCGCAAGCCCAATGCACGGGTCAGCGTTTGAGCCGCTTGCAACAAAGCCGGATAGCAGGCAGGCCGTTCCTGGTTGAGGCTGACCGCGCCACCATAACGATACGGCGCATGTGCGCCGGGCGACAACCATTGCGCATGCACCCCCACCGGCTGCATGTCATGGCCATCGGCCACGAACAGCAGCGACAGTGTCCTGCCCGCCAGCTTGCGCTGCAGATACGCATCACCGGCCATGCCAGGCACCGTATCGGCCGGCTGCACATGCAGGCCGCCACAGCCGCCACCACGCTTGTACAGCCAGGCATCGCCAGCAGCGGGCTTGATGGCAGACCAGGCCTGCGAATTAGCCTCCGGCAGGCGCGTAGGCGGATAAGGCAGGCCTAGCGATTGCAACAGAGGGAAGAAATGTTGCGGCTGTTTGCAGCGACGCACCACATCAGCGCCATTGCCCAGCACAGGCAAGAACGCCTGAGCCAGCTCCAGCAGGTCTGGCCTGGCTTCAAAGCCACTGCCATACACCATGCCGGTCATGCTGGAGCTGTCCAGTTGTATGAGCGCCGCTGCAAAAGCAGCTGCCTCAAAACCACGTTCATCGCAGCTAACCGTCAGCACCTGCTCCGCCAGCGCGCGGGTGTCCTCATCGGCATAGGCGTCGATGACCGTGACGCGGTAGCCTGCTGCGACGGCCAGTTGCGTCAGGGCAAGTGCCGAAATGGCCGCGATCAGCACATGCGGGCGGGCTTGCATGGCCGGTACGGGTTGAGGGCTTAGTCCGCCAGAATGGCGCGTGCTGTCTCGAACGCAGACAGGAAATCCAGACGCTGCGGCGTTTCCGCACTCAGCATCTGCTTCAGCAACTGGTGCTGGGTGGCATATTTGAGATTGCCTATGGCCAGCGCGCCTATGCCTCGCACCTGGGTACCGGCCACCGGCACACCGTCCGCCATCACGTCCACGCCTTCCGCACCGGTAGGCGGCACGGCGTTCACGTCAGCCACCAGTTTCAGGCTGGCTGAAGCCGCCATCTGCGCGATGGACACCACCTGTATGCCAGCCGCGGCACAGCACAGCAGCACGTCGCTGTGTTGCAGCACGGCTGTCTTGGCCGCATTGCTACTGCCGTCCACACAATGCAGGTTCACCGCATAGCGCTGCTGGTAGGCAGCGGCTTTGTTTTGTACATCAGCCAGCACCGCATGTGCCACCAGCGACACCTCGGCACCCGCATGTGCCGCGATGATGGCGGCACAGCCGCCCACCGGGCCGGTCGCGCCCAGCACACTGACCCGACACCCGGCCAGCCCCGCGCCATGCTGTTTGCGCAGATGCTGCTCCACTTTGGCCACCATGGCGGCTGCCGTGGTGAAGGCGCCGGACGGGTCGGCGAACAGCGAGATCTGGAACGGCGGGAACATAGCGCTGGCTGCGGCATTCAGCATGTCCATGGCCAGGTCGATATCACGGCCACCGATGAAGATGCCCTCGCGTTTAAGGCCGCTGGGGCTGCGCGAGAATATCGCGTCCTGGGTCAGTGCGGCCACGTCACTGAGCGCCACTTGCGTATACGGCATGATGTTGTCAAAGCCCGCATCGAAGGCCATGTTGACGTCGAATGGGCTGGCATTCCTGGCCGCGGTGATCAGATGCAGGATGGCGGTTTTTTGCATGATATGGCTTTCGATACTGTATGGGTTCAAGCCGTATACAAGGCACGCAGTTCTGCGCCCTGATTACGTCCACGGCAAACAAGGAACTGCAGCCCGGCCAGGTCGACTGCAGACTGAGTGAGCTGCAAACGCGCGGCTTCGGCCTCTGCCTGACTGGCAAAGATGGCGAAACCGGTCGGTCCCCAGGAGCTTTGCCCGAAGCAGTGCACGCCTTGCTGCTGCAACTGGTCTAGCACGGCAGCGACGCGCGCACTGGCATAACGGCCGCCCTGTGCAGCGGCAAAATGATCGCCCGTGTGCTGCTGCAAGGCCTGGATGGCGCTGCCAAAGCTGGCCAGATCGTGTTCTGCCAGCGCAGGCAGGGCCTGCATCAATACATAACGGCACAACTCGGCCGCCAGCGCAGCCGGGAACTCGGGCAAACGACGGAATGCCTCCAGCTCAGCGCTGCCATGGATACCGGAAGCCGTCTGATCGAGGATCAGCAGCACACGCCAGTCATCCGGGAACGCCATGCGCGCAATGACAGGCGGCACCCGGGTGTGTTCGTTACGGCCACCATCCACGATCACGCCACCTTGCACAAAGGTGCCGATGCCGATGCCGGAGCGACGCCCACGGCCACTGGCTTCGGCGATCGCCAGCGGCGTGATGACACGGCCATGCAACTGACCCAGTGCGCTGCCCAGCGCCAACGCCAGCTGCGTGCCGGAACCCAGACCGCCATGTTCGGGCAGGCAGTGCTGCATGTGCACAGCCGCGCCACCCGGCAACTGCCAGGCAAGGGCCAGTTGCTGCACCAGCTTGAGCGCGCGCGCGCTGCCGGGGCCGCTGGCAGAGAATGCGTCCGCATGGCGCAGCGTGAACGCCGTCAGCGGCTGATCCAGCGACAAGCCTATGCTGCCGAAACGTCGGCCCAGACCGCCATTGAGGTCGAAGAAGCCCAGATGCAGGCGCCCGGTGGTGGTCACCTGTATGGCGTGAGGCTGGGTGGTGGGAGGAAGATCTAGGCCGGACATGCGGGTGATGGCACTCTTGTGATTTGCGTCGATATGGTTTGCATCCGTTCAGCTGCCACCCCATGCACCGGACAACACGGACCGTCAGAAAAGTGCAACTTCAGGACGGCTTGCAGGCACAGCTTATGGATGACATGACGTTGCAAACATTGTAGCCGAGACCATGGCCTTTTCCTACGCGTAGCGCCAGCCCGCCTCCGCCTCTGTCCGGCTTTACTCTGCTCATGCGGCAGCGTAGTCTGCTGCATGACGGCACGCCATTCGCACGCCATCTTGCAGACTTCATTGTCAAGGCGAACCGTCACGGCGCAAGGTGATTCGATATAGCGTCGATTATGTTTGCGCGCTTATTTTGTAGCGCATACTCGTACACCAAGCCAACCCAAGGAGACCGCCATGAAACCCATGCAACGCCTGCTCGCCCTGCTGCTCATGTCCGTGACCCCGGTCAGTCAGGCCGCCTACAGCTGCCCACCGGCCACCAACACCGGCGGCGGCTGGATCCCGGATGAATGCCTGCAGGTATCCTGCAGCAATTGCGGCACGGTGCAATCCATCATGATCAGCGAAGACGGCAAGGCTTCCGGTCTGGGTGCCGTGCTGGGCGCAGTCGCTGGCGGTTTGCTGGGTAACCAGATCGGCGGCGGCAGTGGCAAGAAGATCGCCACCGTGGCAGGTGCTGTGGCTGGTGGCGTCGGCGGCCACTACGGTGAGAAAGCCTTGCGCAAACAGGCCGCCTGGCTGGTCAACATCCAGATGCAGGATGGCTCGCAACGCAAGATCACGCTGGAGGCCGACCCTGGGCTGATCGAAGGCGACCGCGTCAGGGTGGACGGCAACGTGATCAGCAAGCAGTGATGATCTGCCAGTGATGATCTGACAGTGATCGCGGCCCGGTGATCTTCAGCTGCGATCACTCCGCCAGGCCCTTCATTCAGCCGCGCCAGCGGTGACCATCATGCGCACAGCTACAGCGCACGTGCTGTGTTGCCGTTATTGTCTATAATAATCACAGATTGAAAGCGGGCCGGACCTGCCCGCAGACAGCCTCAGTGCATGCCCCGGCAAAGCAGGACAGGCGCAAAGCAGGGCATGCGCAAACCAATAACAAGTTCAAGCGAACGACAACATCGATCAGGAATGTGATCACTGCATGGCAAATAGCATGGCAAATGGCACGGTAAACAGCGCATGGTGAATTTCGTGGGTTCTTCTTTACTGGACAGTGTGCGCATCAAGGACGTGACCTGCACCGCTTGTGGCATGCTGTGCGATGACCTGGTGGTGGCACGCGCCTTGAACAGCAACACGCTGAGCGTGGTCGAGCATGGCTGCAGCCGCAGTGCAGTGCTGCTAGAGCAGCCGCCCGCCTACCCATCGGCACGTGTGCATGGCAAGGAGGTCGATCATGCCAGTGCCATCCAGGCCGCGACCGCCTTGTTGCAACAGGCAAAACAGCCGCTCATCGCCGGGCTGGGCACCGAGGTGCAAGGCATGCGTGCCGTGCTGCGGCTGGCTGACCACATCGGTGCCACGCTGGACCACATGAACAGTGCCGCCATGCTGCGCAACACGCTGGTGGTGCAGCAGTCCGGCTGGCAGGTGACCACACTGACCGAAGTGCGCAACCGCGCCGACCTCATCGTGGCCATCGGCACCGACATCGTCAGCGTACTGCCGCGCTTTTTCGAGCGTTGCGTGTGGGTGGAGGCCACCCTGTTCGACCAGGCCCCTGCCCAGCGTGACATCGTGTTTCTGGGCGGGCGTCATGATGACCTCAGCTTTGCCAGTTCGCCTGACGGCCGGCCAGCCCAGGTGCTGCCTTGTGATATGGAACAGATCCCCGAACTGGTTGCCGCCTTGCGCGCCCTGGTCACTGGCAGGTCACTGCCCGTAGACCAAGTCGCCGGCATCGCCATGCAGGATCTGCAGCAACTGGCACAGCGCCTGCGTGAAGCACGCTACAGCGTGCTGGCCTGGTCGGCTGCCAGTCTGGATTACCCCCATGCCGAACTCAGCATCGCCAACATCACCGGCATCGTCAGCCAGCTCAACCAGACCACGCGCTCAGCCGGCCTGCCGGTGGGCGGCAGCAATGGCGACAGCAGCGTCAACCAGACCAGCGTGTGGACCTCGGGCTACCCGCTGCCCAACAGCTATGCACGCCAGCACCCGGACTATGACCCCTGGCAGCACAGCAGCGCGCAGCAAGCGGCGCATGCCGACGCGGTGCTGTGGATCAGCAGCCTGGACCCGTCGCGGCGGCCACCACCCAGCGATACCACGACCATCGTACTGGGGCATGCGGCCATGCAATTCGAACAGGAGCCCGCTGTGTATATCCCCATCGGTACGCCAGGCGTGGACCACAGCGGCACCGCCTTCCGCTGCGACAGTGTGGTGTCCTTGCCACTCAAGCCATTGCGTCCCAGCCCGCTGCCCAGTTTGAGCCGCGTGATCCTTGATATCGAAGCGGCACTGGATATCGAAGCGGCACTGCACGCCTCCGGGAAAGGCGATGCCCATGCTGACTAAGCTCACTGGCGGCCGTGTCTACGACCCGGCGCACGGCATCGACGGGCAGGTCATGGACCTATATATCCGCGATGGCCGCCTCATCGCACGCCCACGTGACGATGAAAAGGTCAGCAAGGAATACGACTTGCGCGGCAAAGTGGTCATGGCGGGCGCCATCGACATGCACACCCACATCGGCGGCGGCAAGGTCAACATCGCGCGCATGATGCTGCCCGAGGACCACCGTGCCGACCCGGTTGCGCATAGCGAGCTATGCCGTGCCGGGTGTGGTCATGTCGCCCCTTCCACGCTGACCACCGGCTACCGCTATGCCGAGATGGGCTACACCGCTGGTTTCGAGCCCGCCATCCTGCCCGTCAATGCCCGTCAGGCGCATCTGGAGATGGGCGACACGCCCATCATCGACAAGGGCGGCTATGCCATGCTGGGCAGTGATGACTATTTCCTGCGCATGCTGACCGCAAAAAAAGACCAGAACGCCATCAACGATTATGTGGCCTGGACCCTGCATGCCAGCCAGGCCATCGGCATCAAAGTGGTCAATCCGGGCGGCATCAGCGCCTTCAAATTCAATCAGCGCGCGCTGGATCTGGACGCGCAGCACGCCTATTACCAGGTGAGCCCGCGTGATGTATTGAAATCGCTGTCACGCGCCGTGCATGAACTGGGCATCGCGCATCCGCTGCATGTGCACGCCAACAATCTGGGCGTGCCCGGCAATCTGGACACCACGCTGAAGACCATGGGCGCGTCAGAAGGCTACCCGCTGCACCTCACGCATATCCAGTTCCACAGCTACGGAACCGAGGGCGACCGCAAGTTCTCCTCGGGTGCGGCGGCCATCGCCGAAGCCATCAACCAGCACCAGCATATCTCCGCCGATGTAGGCCAGATCCTGTTCGGGCAGACCGTGACCGCTTCAGGCGACAGCATGCGCCAGCATGCCAATGCCGGTCTGGCCAACCCTAGCAAATCGGTGATCATGGACATCGAGTGCGATGCCGGTTGTGGCGTGGTGCCGTTCAAATACAGGGACCAGAACTTCGTCAACGCGCTGCAATGGGCCATAGGCCTGGAGATCTTCCTGCTGGTGGACGACCCCTGGCGCATCTTCCTGACCACCGATCATCCCAATGGCGCGCCGTTCACCAGTTACCCGCACCTGATCCGCCTGCTCATGGACAAGAGTTTCCGTAACGACATGTTCACCAAGCTCAATCTGGACGCACAGGCCATGAGCACGCTGGCCAACATCAACCGCGAATACTCGCTGTACGAGATCGCCATCATGACGCGCGCCGGTGCCGCCAAACTGGTGGGCCTGCATGACCGTGGTCACCTGGGCGTGGGCGCCGCCGCCGACATCACCGTCTACACCGAGGACGCGGACCGCGAAAAGATGTTCAGCAAACCCGATTACGTGTTCAAGGACGGCACACTGGTAGTGCGCAATGGCCAGGTGGTGCAGGTCACCTGGGGCAGCACGCACACCGTGCGCCCGGAGTTCGACCGCAGCGTGGAGCAGGATCTGCGTGCGCATTTCGACCGTTACCACACCATGAAACTGGACCACGTGAAAGTCAGCGACGACGAGATCGCCGAAGGTGGCCGTGGGCGCGTGCAGGTACAGCCCTGCCTGGGGCGCAGGGAGAAAACACGATGAGCTTGGCACAGAAAGCGCGCAGCCGCGCGGGCGAGGTTTACGCATGATCATCAACGGGGTCAGCATAGACGACACCTTCGCCGAAGCCTTCGGCATGCGCGCCACGCGTGTGCTGATCACCGCACAGAACCACACCTGGGCCATGCACGCGGCCACCGCCATGACCGGCTTTGCCACCTCGGTGATCGCCTGTGGCGTGGAAGCCGGCATCGAGCGCCTGCTGTCACCTGAAGAAACCCCGGACGGCCGCCCCGGCGTGGCGGTGCTGCTGTTCGCCATGGGCAGCGCCGTGCTGATGAAACAGCTGGAGACGCGCATGGGGCAATGTGTGCTGACCTGCCCGACCACGGCGGCTTTTTCCGGCATCGACAGCGGTTACCCGGAGATCACGCGCATCAATCTGGGCAAGAACCTGCGCTTCTTCGGCGATGGCTTCCAGATCTCCAAACAGTTCGGTGCCAAGCGTTACTGGCGCGTGCCGGTGATGGATGGCGAATTCATGACCGAAGAGACCACCGGCATGGTGCGCGCTGTGGGCGGCGGCAATTTCCTCATCCTGGCCGAATCGCAGCCGCAAGCGCTGGCCGCCTGTGAAGCCGCCATCAGTGCCATGAAGCAACTGCCCAATGTAATCATGCCGTTCCCGGGTGGCGTGGTACGTTCCGGCTCCAAGGTCGGTGCCAAGTACAAGAGCATGATCGCCTCCACCAATGACGCCTTCTGTCCCACGCTCAAAGGCATCACCCGCACCGAGCTGTCGCCCGAGATCGAATCGGTGATGGAGATCGTCATCGACGGGCTCACGGCGGAGGACATCAACCGCGCCATGCGCGTGGGTATACAAGCGGTGTGCGACCTAGGCCGCGCTGCTGGCATACACCGCATCTCGGCGGGCAATTATGGCGGCAAACTCGGGCCGTATCATTTCAAGCTGCGCGAGATCATGCGCGCGAGAGGTGCCGCATGAGCGCATTGACCTTCACGCTCAAGATCAGTCCGGTGCAGCGCGTGGATTGCAGCCCGCTCACGCCTGAGCAGCTGCACGGCAAAAGCGTTGCCGAGATCGCTGCCCTGCCGTTGTGGAGCGGCAAGCGCCAGCTGCGCGTGGACGAAGTGTTCGACATCAGCCGCATTGGTAAAGATGGCGGTGACGATGACAGCGAAGATAGCAATGACGACCATATCGTATTCCTCAACAGCAGCGCGCATCTGGACCGCATCGGCCAGGGCATGCGCAGCGGCCGCATCACGGTGCATGGCAACGCGGGTGATTATCTGGGCCTGGAGCTGCGTGGCGGCAGGCTGGAACTGCATGGCAATGCCGGGCATTTCGCTGCGTGTGCCATGTCGGCCGGTATGCTGCATGTGCATGGCAATTGCGGCGACTATCTGGGCGCAGGCCTGGTCGGCGAACGCAAGGGCATGCGCGGCGGCACCGTGCTGGTGACAGGCAACGTGGGCGACCGCGCTGGCGACCAGATGCGTCGCGGCCTGATGCTCATCGAGGGCGATGCCGGTGATTACTGCGCGTCGCGCATGCTGGCAGGCACGCTGGGGGTATTGGGCAAGGTCGGCCGTTATACCGGCTATGGCATGCGCCGCGGCACACTGCTACTGACGCAGACCCCGGTGCTGCATGCCACCATGGCAGACTGTGGCACGCACACCCTGCCCTTCCTGAACCTGATGTTCAAATCATTACGCGGCCTGCCCAGCCGCTATGCGCAACTGGACCAGAACCGGGTGCGGCGCTACGCTGGTGACATCGCCAATCAGGGTACCGGGGAGATCCTGGTACTGCTGCCGCCATAAGATCCACACTTGCAAGCCAGGATGCTGTGACAACAAACGCTGTGAAAACAATTGCTGTGAAAACAAATGCTGTGAAAACAAATGCTGTGAAAACAAATGCTGTGACTACAGACGCTGTGACAAAAAAACAAACGACGGAACTGCCCGCAACCCAGCCATTGCCAGCGACACCGATACGGCAGCGGCGCGTGCTGTTCATCAGCGGCTTCGACCCGCGTGGGCCACGCCATTACCACGCCCTGCTGCAAGCGGAATCCGCCAAAGCCGCCGCCGTCACCGGTAGCCGCTACCAGTTTGGTGCGCGCAAGAACCACTCCCCGCTGGTATCCACCTGGACGGTGAGTGGCGAAACTGCAGGCGACGCAGAACCCATACGTACCGAAACCCGCTTTGATTTTCTGCGCTGGGATGACGTGGCACGCCAACTGTGGCCCAAAGCAGGCTGGGCGTGTCTGGCGCTCAATATCAAGGTGGTGTGGTGGTTCGCCGCTACCGGCTATCTGCGGCGTGTGGCCGAAGTGCGGCGCTGGTATGTGCTGACCATGCTGCAACCCATGCTGGCCATGCTGTCCGTGCTGTTCGGGCTGGTGCTAGCGGGGGTGTTGCTGGCCGCGACCGTCATCGCCTGGACGGATGCCTCCTGGCACTGGTTGTGGGCGGGCGTCGCCCTGGGCTGTGCGGGGCTGACCAGCGCGCTCAAACAGATGGAAAAATACAGCAGCGTGCTGTGGCGCGGGCAGCTCAATTATGTCTACCAGCAGCAGTTTCTGGGCAAAGCCGATGTGCTGGAACGGCGCATCGATCAACTGGCCGAGTCCATCATCGCCGCAGCAGCAGACACCGATGCAGACGAACTGCTCATCATCGGCCACAGCGTAGGCACCACGGTGGCCATCTCTAGCCTGGCGCGTGCATTGAGGCAACAGCCGCAGGCGTTCGCGCATCTCCCGCAGCTGAGTTTTGCCACGCTGGGCAGCATGGCCCCCTTGCTGGCAGTGGAACCCAACTGTGGCTGGTTCCAGGCTGAAGTCGAGTATCTGGCTCTGCATCCTCAACTCAACTGGGTCGATGTAGGTGCCCCGCTGGACCGCGTGTGCTTCTCGCTGGTGGATCCGCTGCTGGCCAGTGGCCGGCAACGCCCACCCGGCGTGGCGGTGAAACCACTGCTCACTTCACCACGCTTCCATACCCTGTTCGACGAGGCCGACTACGCCTTGCTGAAGCAGGACCTGGGGCGTCTGCATACCCAATACCTGCTGGCCACACCCAAGCCCGGCCGCTACGACTTCTTTGCCATCATCGCTGGGCCCTTGTCGCTACAGGCACGCTTCCAGGATAAAGAACCGGGGAATGGCCATGAAAAAGCATAACCAGCAAAGCATAACCAGCCATGAACCTGACTGACTGGTTGGCAGCGGACAAGCTGGCCTGGGCAGGCGCGTGCATCGCCATCGCCAGCCAGCTGTTCTGCCTGTGGAGCGCGCGCGCCTTGCGTCGCCGCACACCGGCCCTGTCCGAACCGGTCGAGGCTTCCGCACTGCTCATCATCGCGGCCAGTGGTACGCTGCCCAACCTGTTGCCACTGCATGCCGCCTTGCAGGCACAGCGCTGCGCGCCACAGCGCATCCTGTTCGTGGTGGAGTCTGTCCATGACCCGGCCTATGCACGCCTACAAGCGCTGATCGACAGCAGCCCATTAGCCATAAGCGTGCTGGTGGCCGGTGAAGCCGAACGGTGCAGTCAGAAATCACACAATCTGGCCGTCGCGCTGCAAAGCCTGCAGCACGACCACACGCCGTATGTGGTGCTTGCCGATGCGGACATACTGCCCAGCCCCGACTGGCTGGGGCATCTGCTGCGCCCTTTGCAGAACAACGCTGCCGACTTGGTCACCGGCTATCGCTGGCCCGTACCCACTGACCATCACCCGGCCAGCCTGGCAGGCAGCTGGATAGACCGCGCCATCGCCAGCATGCCCAAACTCAAGCGCTACTGGCTGGCCTGGGGCGGCTCGCTCGCCATGCGGCGTGAGCTCATCGCGCAACTGGACTTGCCTGGCCGTCTGCGTGAGGAATTGTCGGATGACCTCGCTATTGCCACTTATGCGCGCCAGCATGGCCTAAAGCTGCTGTTCCGCAGTGCGGTGCTGGTGCACACGCCGTTTCATCACGATGTTTTCAGCCTGATGGGGTTCATGCGCCGTCAATACCAGATGCTGCGGCTGTATAGACCGCAACTCTGGCTGGCCGCGCTGCTGACCACCGCCCTCAATCTGCTGACGACACTGTGCATATTCTGGCTGGCCACGCGTTCAGGCATGGGCCTGCTGGCCCTGCTGCTGTTCTTGCTGCTCGGCCTGCTGGTCAACCGGGCCAGGATAGTCTGGGCGCGCAAGGCGGGCATTGCAGATGCCGTACAAAAGCCGCAGACAGTCGCTCTGTTCACGCTGGCGCCGCTGTTACTGCCCTTGCTGCACAGTCTGCATCTGCTGGCTATCCTCGGCAGCCTGCAGGTGCGCCAGGTGCACTGGGCGCACTGCCGTTACCGCATGCACGCAGGCCGCGTGACCGGCATACAGCGACGCCCATGGACGCGCGCCAGCACGCCTGCCGAGTTTGACGAGGTGAGCGCAGGCGATATCAATACCAGCAATATCAGCCAAAACGAGCGCGACCGATAAGCGCCCAGGCACCAACGCAGGGAAGTCTGGTCTTAATTAGCAGATTCTGGCATACCGTCAGCACAGCTGAATTCATGATGCTGTCACCTGTTATTCGCATCCTGGACTAAAATAGCGCTATCGGCTGTCACGCTTGGTTAGTCGCGCTGCAGATTGCGTGCCCATCGCAGGCAGCCGACACTTGCCATCACGTTTGAGGAACCGAGAAAACCCATGAACATCACCCCATCCAATATGACCTGGCTCAACCTGCCCAACCTGCCCACACCGCTCAAGGCCCTGTTCGCAGGCTATCTGCTGGTGATCGGGGTCGGCCTGTGCATGGCCGGTCTGCAGATCATGCTCACGCACGGCATGGCCGATGGCAAACTGGGCTTGTCCAAGGACGACATCGTCTACAGCTATTACGGCAACCGCAATGACACCACCATCGAGAGCAAGCTGAATGGCTCGATGAAGGACAAGGCACCGGCGGAAGTGAAGCTGGAGATCATCAAATGGGCACGTGAAGGCGCACCGGAAGAGCAGTGGGAACCGCACTTCAAGGGCGTGTTCGCGCAGCACTGTGTGATGTGCCACGGCAACATCCCCGGCATCCCCAACTTCAACAACTATGAAGATGTCAAAAAAGTGGCGGCCATCAACGAAGGCGCCAGTTTGCAGAACCTGACCCGTGTGTCGCACATCCACTTGTTCGGCATCGCCTTCATCTTCTTCTTCATGGCGTTCATCTTCAGCTTTGCCGTCAACGTACCGCTGTGGCTGAAGACGCTGGCCATCGCCATGCCGTTCGCGTTCCTGATCCTGGACGTACTATCCTGGTGGCTGACCAAGCTGCATCCTGGCTTTGCCTGGCTGACCATCATAGGCGGCGTAGGCTACAGCGTGGCCTCCACCTTCATGTGGGTGACCAGCATGTACCAGATGTTCATCCTGTCTCGTAACGGCAAGGTGTATGGCAATGCCTGGGAACGCGATCTGAAGTCGTCAGACAAGTAGTTGGATTCACGCTAACAAGATTTACAGCATGGGCCTCGCGGCCTGTGCAGAAATACCTCACGCCCATCGCCCCCTCCCGCGTCCAGTACGCCGGAAATAACAAGCAAGACGAGGATCAGGCGACAGGCGGAGTCTTTAATCGAACGGGGTTGTTACACTCAAGGAGAATTACATGATGCGCACTCAACTTACCGTCATTGCCGCTGCTGTTGCCTTTACTATCAGCGGTTGTGCCAATATGACTGAAACACAAAAGGGCACCGCCAAGGGTGCCGGTATCGGCGCTGTCGCCGGTGCTGTGGTCGGCGCAGTTGCCGGCGGTTCCAAAGGGGCCGCCATCGGCGCGGCCGTCGGTGGCGTAGCGGGTGGCGTGGGTGGCAACATCTGGTCCAAGCGCATGCAGGAGCAGAAGCGCCAGATGGAAGAAGCCACCGCCGGTACTGGCGTGCAAGTGTCGCAAACGGCAGATAACCAGCTCAAACTGGATATCCCCAGCGACATCTCGTTCGACTCCGGTCGCGCTGACATCAAATCCAACTTCCGTCCCATCCTGGACAATTTTGCCAACGGCCTGAACAGCAACCCGGCTGCCACCGTCACCGTCATCGGCCACACCGACAGCTCGGGCAACGACGCCATCAACAACCCGCTGTCGGTGAACCGCGCCGCCAGCGTGCGTGACTACCTGAGCAGCCGTGGCGTGGCCACCTCGCGCGTCAGTATCGATGGCCGTGGCTCGCGCGAGCCGGTCGCCGCCAACGACACGCCAGCCAACCGTGCCATGAACCGCCGTGTGGAGATCTACGTGGCAGAACCACAGCCTGCTGCACAGTGATCCGTCACTAGCCTGCACAAATCAGCGTGCTGAAAAAAACCGGCCTCATGGCCGGTTTTTTTATTCGCGGCAAGATGTGAGAAAATCCTGTTTTAGCCTGATGACGTCACTATCTGCCATGTCGAAGTACCTCACCGCCGCCCTGTATAAATTCGTCAGCCTGCCGGATTACCGCGAGCAGCAAGGCCCGCTGCTGGCCATCTGCGTAGCGAACCAGATCAAGGGCACGCTGCTGCTGGCAGAAGAAGGCATCAATGGCACCATCGCCGGGCTGCCCGAGCAAATCCACACCGTGCTGCGTTATCTGCGCGAAGATGCCAGCTGGCAAGGCCGCCTGGCCGATCTGGAGCACAAGGAATCCTGGGCGGAACACATGCCGTTCTACCGCATGAAAGTGCGGCTCAAGCAGGAGATCGTCAAGCTGGGCGTACCGGAAGTGAAGCCCAGCGAAATGGCCGGCACTTATGTCAAACCCGAAGACTGGAACGCGCTGATCAGCGACCCGGATGTGATCCTGGTGGACACGCGCAACGATTACGAAGTCGCCATCGGCACCTTTCAGGGCGCCATCAACCCGGAAACCAAAAGCTTCACCGAGCTGCCCGCCTGGGTCAAAGAGCACACGGAACTCAAGCAGAAACCCAAGGTGGCCATGTTCTGCACCGGCGGCATCCGCTGCGAGAAATCCACCGCCTACCTGCGCAGTCAGGGCTTTGAGGAGGTGTATCACCTGCAGGGCGGCATCCTCAACTACCTGGAGACCGTGCCCGCAGAACAGAGCCTGTGGCAAGGCGAGTGCTTTGTGTTCGACGAGCGTGTGTCGGTGGGCCATGGTTTGCAGCAGGGCGACTATCAGCTCTGCCGTGCCTGCCGTTTCCCGCTGGGTCCGGAGGACAGAACATCGCCGCATTATGTGCTGGGCGTCAGCTGCGCCCATTGCCACGACCAGACCACGCCCGAACAGAAACTGGCGTTCGCCGAGCGTCAGCGCCAGGTCGAGTTGGCCGAGCAGCGCAATGCAGCGCACATAGGCGCCCGCTACACACCGCATCAGCACGAAGGCTAAGCCACGTGGCCTCGCTGCAGACAGGCTTGCACCATCATCAGCAAGGCCGCCTGGCCGAGGCTGAACGCTGTTACCGGCTGGTGCTGCAAGGCCAGCCAGATGATGCCGATGCGCTGCACCTGCTGGGCATCCTCTGCCACCAGAGCGGGCGCGACGGCGAGGCCGCCACGCTGATAGCGCGCGCATTACGCAGCGCGCCCAACAATAGCGACTATCAGGACAGCCTGGCCAACGTCTATCTGCATCTGCAACGCTTTGAAGAGGCCGCCGGGCTGTACCGGCGCTTGCTACGCCGTCAGCCGCAGGACCGCGACACGCGCAGCGCCCTGTGCACGGCGTTGATGGCACTGGGCAGTCAATGTCATCAGGCGGGCCGCTACGACCAGGCGGAAGCCTGCTATGCCGAGGCGGTTCAGGCCATGCCCGGCGAGGCCGTCGCCCATTACAACCTGGGCAATGCGCAACGTGAGCTGGGCAAACCCGCAGAGGCAGCCTTGAGCTACCAGCGTGCCCTCAAAGGCCTGCCAGACGATGCGGACGTACACAACAACCTCGGGAATGTGCTGCGCGAACTGGGGCAACTGGATCAGGCAGTGGCCTGCTATGAAACCGCACTCAGGCTCAACCCACGCTTGTTTCATGCGCGTGTGCACCTGGTGCACCAGAAACAGCATCTGTGCGACTGGGCCGGGCTGGAGCCAGACATCGCGCAGATCCGCCATTGGGTCAGCACAGAACCCACGGCCCAGATCTCGCCCTTCGCTTTTCTGGCCATGCCCGGCACGACGGCGGCCGAACAGCGCCGCTGCGCAGACAACTGGCTGGCAAACCGCTATGGCAGCCTGCTCAAGGAAGCGCCGCTGATCGCGGGCCGCGCCCAAGTGGGGGCTGACGCCCGCGCTGGCAAACGCATCCGGCTGGGCTATCTGTCGGCGGATTTCCGTCTGCATCCGCTGGCCTTTCTGATCACCGACCTCATCGAGCAGCACGACCGCAGCCGCTTTGAAGTGCTGGCCTACTCGTATGGGCCGGACGACCACAGTGCAGAGCGTGAGCGCCTGAAACTGGCCTTCGACCAGTTCGTGGACATCCGGCCACTGAGCCTGCGCGCCAGTGCGCAGCGTATCCGCGATGACAATATCGACATCCTCATCGACCTCACCGGCTACACGCAAACCAGCCGCAGCGGCATCGCCGCACTGCGCCCGGCCCCTGTGCAGATCAACTGGCTGGGCTACCCCGGCACCATGGGCGCGCATGCCGGGCGCCCGCTGTTCGATTACCTGATCAGCGATGCGGTCATCACGCCCGCCAGCGCAGCGGCGGATTACGCAGAACACCTGCTCACCCTGCCCTGCTACCAGCCCAACAGCCAGCGCCCGCTTGCGCCCAAACCCACGCGTGCCGAGTGCGGCCTGCCTGAACAGGCCTTTGTGTACTGCTGCTTCAACCAGACCTTCAAGATCACGCCGACCATGTTCGCCGTGTGGATGGACATCCTCAAACAGGTTCCGCACGGCGTGCTATGGCTGCTGGAATGCAACCGCTGGGCCAAGGCCAATCTGCTGCAAGCGGCTGCCGGTCATGGCATCGCTGCTGAACGGCTGATCTTTGCGCCACGCGCCCCCATAGACCAGCACCTGGCGCGCATGCAATGCGCCGACCTGTTCCTGGACACGCTGCCCTATAACGCCCACACCACGGCCAGCGATGCGCTGTTTGTGGGGCTGCCGGTGCTGACCTGCATGGGTGACACCTTCGCTGGCCGGGTGGCAGCCAGCTTGTTGCAAACAGCGGGTTTAGCAGACTTCATCTGCACTGGCATGCAGGACTATGCAGCAAAGGCGACAGCGCTGCCGGGAAGTAAAACTGTGCTGGATGAGGCCAGGGCACGACTGAAGAACGCTGACGCACGCGCCATGTTTGATGCATCGGGCATGGTGGTGGAGCTGGAAACCGTCCTGGCAGGCTTGCCAGGCAGTCAGCTCAGCTAGGGAAAAGGGGCGTCGGACCAGCCCGCCACCAGCTTAAGCACTGTTAACTCAAGCAGTTATGGCTCAAGTAGTTATAGCTCAAGTAGTTATAGCTCAAGTAGTTATAGCTCAAGTAGTTATAGCTCAAGTAGTTATAGCTCAAGTAGTTATAGCGCTAGCCGCCGACCAGCTCACCATGCCAGATGACTGGAATTCCAGCTGTGATGGCCAGGCGTATTCAACCTGACCTTCACCTGCCGTGCCGCCAGCACCGGTTTGGCTGTTGGAACCTGTACCTGCTGCGCGACGGCTTGTGGCGCTTCTACTACCTGTGGCGCTTCTAGTGCCTGCGGTGCTTCGATAGATACCGCCTCGGCTTCCTCTACAGGTAGCGCTTGCAACACGGCCACCGGCACAACTGGCACAGACTCCAAGGGGGCGGCTTTCGGGGCTTCTGCTTCTTGTGACCCTTCGACCGGAACAGCCTGCGGCGCATCTGCTTGCAACGGCGCATCTGCTTGGAACGGCGTTTGTGCCGCCTGCGGTAGTTCTAGCGCCTGAGGCACATCGCTAGACACCGCCTGTGACTCTTCACCAGCTAGCGCAGGCGATACTGCGATCGGCGCTACGGTAACCGGTTCCGATACTGCGACCTGCGGCACCTCCACTACCTGCGGTGCCTCTGCTGCCTGCGGTGCAGGGACTGGTGCCAGTTCAGGCTGTTCTGTTTTTTCAGCTTGTGGCACGGCGAGCGGTTCAGCCTTGACAGGCTCGATGTTGACCGGCTGAACCGATAGCGCCGCTGGCTCTGCAACAGGCAAGGCTTGCGGCAGTTCGGCTGGCTTTGCAGCAGCCTTGCCGACCGATGGCGGTAGCAGCCGTGACAGTGCCTTGTCGTCCACATCGACGGCCACGCCATCATCGGCAGGCGGCACGGCCAGCCCGCGATAAGCGCCGGGAATGGCTGGGCTGGCAGTAGTCGGTTCGGAAGTCTGCATGAAGTAACGCTGCAACGAGGACACATTGCTGGCCTGCAGGTCGCCCGCCGTGACACGCAGGTTGATCAGGTCGTTGACCAGCAGATACTGCGATTTGGTCAGCTGCAAGCGGTTCATGAACACTTTTTGCTGCGCATTCAGCACGTCGATATTGGAGCGCAAACCGGCAAGAAAGCCATGCTGCGTGCCTTCCAGCGCGACTTCGCTGCTGGCCACCGCCTGGGTGTAGGCCCGGATACTGCGCAACGTGGTCTGGATGGTGTTGTAGTAACGCTGAACATCATTGCGCGTTTCCAGCATGCGCTGGTCCAGTTGCGCCTGCGCGGCGATCACGCGGCTCTCGGCCTGGCGCACGTTGGCGCTGGTCAGCCCGCCGCCGTACAAGGGCACGCTGAGCTGCAGCGCCAGCGTGGTGGAATCGAAGCGCAGCCCCAGCGTGTTGTTGTTGTCGTTCTCGCTGATGGAGCGCACGCCGACCAGGTCCAGTGTAGGGTAATGCCCGGCCTGCTTGCGGCTGACTTCCTCGCGCGCCACATCCAGCGCATGGCGTCCGGTGATGATGTCCGGGTTATTGGTTTCGGCCTGGCTGATCCAGTCAGCCAGCTGCATGCCATCCGGCATGCTGGTGGGCAGCACGTCCAGATTGAGCGGCGCCACGCGCTCGACGGGCTCGCCAGTCAGGCGTATCAGGGTCTGCTTATGCAGACTGAAGGTGTTGAGCGCATCCTCCAGCTCCACCTCGGCCAGTTCCAGGTTGGTATCGGCCTCGCTGATCTCGGTGATGGTGCCTTCACCCAGGTCGTAGCGGCGCTGCGCCTGATCGCGCTGGGCACTGACTGCACGTATCTTCTCTTCGGTGACCTTGATGCGTTGCTGTGCGAACAGGAACTCGAAATAGGCGTTCGCCACCCGCGTCATCAGGCTGACCTGCTCTTTGTTGAGCTGCGACTCGCTGCTGCGGATGGAGGCTTCGGTACTGCGGTAGGCTGCGCGCGCCTCGGCGTTGAACAGGGACTGCCGTATGCTCAGTGCGTGGTTCTGCAGGGTGTAATTCAGCGTGCTGTTCACATCCCCGGTAGGGGTGTCGGCAGTCCGGTCGGTGAGGCCACGTCCGTAGTTGCTGGTAAATTGCACTCTGGGCCGGAACGGTGCCGCGGCCTTGTTGATCTCTTCCCTGTCAGCGGCGGTCTCTGCCGCAGCGGCACGGTACTGCGCGTCATATTGCACGGCTTTTTCATACAGGCTGGGCAGCGACTCTGCCGCGATGCCATAGCCGGGCGACATCACTAGGGTCAGGGACAAGCTGTGCAACACAGCGCCACGCAGCAGCGACAGATTAAACACTTATTCCTCCTTCATGGCTGCGGCGATGCGCTTGGTGAGCGGATGCAGCAAGTAGGTCAGCAGACTGCGCTCGCCAGAGCGGATCACGACCTGCACCGGCATGCCGGGCTGCAGCACGCGCTGACCCAGCTGCTGCATACCTTTTTCGGTGATCGCCACGCGCGCCAGGTAGTAACTGGCGGGCGCCTGACCGGTTGCGCTGGCAGGTTCGGTGAACAGGTCGCTGGAGACGGTTTTGATGGTGCCTTCCAGCAACAGTTGCGGGGTGTTGGCAAAGGTGGAGAAGCGGACATCCGCCGCCTGACCGACGTGGATCTTGTCGATGAGATGCGGCGGAATGCGCGCATCCAGGATCAGCGGCTCGCCAGCCGGCACGATATCCAGGATCTTCTGGCCAGGTTGAATCACAGCGCCCACGGTATGCACCTGCAAGCCCACCACCTGACCACTGCTGGTGGCCACGATCTCCACACGACGCAGATCTTCCTTGAGCGGTTTGTAGCGTTCTATCGCGGTCTGGATAGCCAGGCTGGCCTGCGACAGCTCGCCGTCGATCTCCTTGCGTTCCAACTGACGCCTGGACTGGATGCGCTGCTGCGTTTCAAGGATGCTCTTCTGGCTGCGCAAGCGGTTGGCGATGGTTTCCGCGATCTGGCCTTCCAGCTGTGCTGCACGCTGTTCCAGTTCGATCTGCTGGTTGCGCGGCGCATAGCCTTCTGCCACCAGGGTACGCAGCTGGTTCAACTGTTCATTCAGCAAACCGCGCTGCGCGTTGTAGCTCGCCAGCAGGCCCTCATAGCCACTGATCAGCGCTTCCTGACCGGCGATGGCCTCCTGCAGGCTGGCGATATCGGCCTGCATGGCCTGCTGTCTTGCCATCAGCAACTGGGTTTCATTCTGCATCTGCTGACGCACACTGGCATCGTCCTGGGCGGCCAGCACATCGGCATGGAACACGATGCTGGCGCTACCCAGTTTTTCGGCACGCAGGCGGCTTTCCTGTGCACGCAAGCCCAGGTACTGCTGGCGTATCTCCTCGGCGCGGGCGCGCGCATTGGTGTCATCCAGCACCACCAGCACCTCGCCCGCCGTCACCTGCTGGCCCTCACGCACACGCAATTCGCGCACGATGCCGCCGGTGTGATGCTGCACCACCTTGTGGTTGCCTTCCACATTCACCACGCCATCGGTAGGCACGCCCTCGTCCAGCGGAGCCAGCGCCGCCCACACCACAAAACCGGCCAGCCCGAGCAGCATGATCCAGACACCACGCTGGCGCAGCTTGCCGGATGCAGCAGATTCGGCTGGCGGGGATGCAGGGTCCAGGAATGGATCCGGGTCAGCAGCAGGATGTAATGGCTTCATGGGCTTGCAACTTTCTTAAGCGATCGATTTGGGCGACAAGGTAACGGCCGGGCTGGCAGCTGGCTGTGGCTTGGGTGGGCGCAAGGCCGCCAGCACCTGGTCACGCGCACCATCATGCAGGATACGGCCGGCATTCAGGATCAGCAACCGGTCGGTGACCTGCAGCATACGCGTGCGATGCGACACCACCACCACGGTGGCACCGCTCTGCTTGAGCTTTTGCAGGCTGTTCAGCAATTGTGTCTCGCCTTCCTCATCCAGATGCGCGTTCGGTTCGTCCAGCAGCACGATGCGTGGCGAGGCATACAGGGCGCGTGCCAGGCCCACCAGTTGCCGCTGACCGCCAGACAAAGGCATGCTGCCCGCACTCAGTGGCGTGTCATAGCCCTGCGGCAGTTTCAGCAAGGTCTCGTGCAGCCCCACACTTTGTGCGGCCGCGATGATGCGCGCAGAATCCAGCTCGCCAAAGCGGGCGATATTGTCGGCGATGCTGCCTTCCACCAGGTCGATGCGCTGCGGCAGATAGCCCACATAACGGGTGCGGCTTTGCGCGTCCAGCGCACTGAACGGCATGCCGTCCAGCTCGTAGCGTATGGTCTTGTCTGTGCACAAGCCCGCCAGACAGCGCAGCAAGGTGGTCTTGCCTGAACCCGAAGGCCCCATCAGGGTGACGATCTGCCCGGGCTCGATGTTCAGGTCTATGTCGTGCAGCACGGGCGTTTCCTTGCCCGGCAGGCTCAGTGTCTTCAGTTGCAGCGACAATCTGCCATGCAACTGTTCGGGCTGCAGGCTGGCCACGTCCGGCACGGCCAGTCTGAGCAGCTCATTCAGGCGCAAACCGGCCTGATAAGCCTGCACGGCCTGCTTCCAGGTGCTGACCAGCACGTCAAATGGCTGCAGCGCACGTGCGACCAGCACATTGGCGGCGATCATGCCGCCCACGGAAAGCTCGCCGCCTATCACCAGCCAGGCCGCCGCACCTAGGGTCAGCGACTGCATGGTGTAGCGCGAGAACTTGCTGATG
This sequence comes from Methylobacillus flagellatus, assembly GCF_005502435.1. Taxonomy (GTDB): domain Bacteria; phylum Pseudomonadota; class Gammaproteobacteria; order Burkholderiales; family Methylophilaceae; genus Pseudomethylobacillus; species Pseudomethylobacillus flagellatus_A. The sequence goes on along the minus strand of NZ_SCOU01000001.1, from coordinate 5,626 downwards.
TGCTGATTGCGGCTTTGCAGACGCTGGGCACGCAGATCCACGGTCTGCCAGCCCTGCTGCAACCGTTCCCAGTGGCGGTACAGGCTGGGCATCATGCCCATCACATGCAGGGTCTCAAGATGGCGGATCTTCTGATCCAGAAAACGCTGGTTACCCTGCTGCAACTGCTGACTGTCCTGCAGCGCAGCCGCCGTGCTGAACTGGTTCCACACCCCCAGACAGAACTGGATGCCGCAGAACAGCAGCGCCACCCAGCCCAGCATGGGGTGCAGGATGAACAGCACCAACAGATAAAGCAGCGTCCAGGGCAGGTCAAACAAGGCAAACACGCCATTGCCGGTGCAGAACTGCCGGATCATGGTCAGGTCCTGCATAGCCTCCACCGCCCTGTCCCGCGAGCCCGCCAGGCTGTGCTGCAGGCCCAGGCCGAACACCTGCTTGCCCAGTTGCTGATCGAACCTGACACCGGCCTTGATGAGGGTTTGCGAGCGCATCCATTCACACACCGCAATCACCAGGAACAGCAGCACGGTGATCAGCGTGATGGCCGTCAGGGTCAGGGTGTTCATGCTGATCAGCACACGGTCATACAGCTGCAGCATGTACAGCGTGGGCGTCAGCATCAGCAGGTTGGTGATCAGGCTGAGCAGGAACACGCCACCCAGCACCGGTCTGAACTGACGGAATGCCTGATACAAGGGGCGCTTCATCGCTGAGCTCCTGCGGTCATGCCATTGCTTGGCACACTATTACCGGCTGCGCCATTCGAGGCTGCGCTATTACCAGCCTCGTTCTTGGGTTGCAGCGAGGCCAGCACTTCATCCGGCTTGCCCAGTCGCATCATCTGCCCCTGCACCAGGATCAGCATCAGGTCGGCCACCTGCTTCACCTGCTGCAGATGGCTGATCACCACAAAGGTGCAGCCACGCTGCTTGCAGATCTGTATCGCCTGATACAACACCCGTTCACCCAGCTCATCCAGGTGCGCATTCGGCTCGTCCAGCAGCACGATGCGCGGCTTGCCATACATGGCGCGTGCCAGGCCGATGAGCTGGCGCTGACCGCCAGACAGAAAATCACCCTCGGGGCCGATCTGCGTATCCAGGCCTTGCGGCAGGCCCGCGATCAGGGTCTGTAGTTGCAGCAACTGCACCACCTCATCCATGGCGGCGGCATCTTCAGCGCCAAAGCGGCGGATGTTGTCCGCCACACTGCCCTCCAGCAAGGCCACTTCCTGCGGCAGGTAACCCAGATACGGGCCCAGTGCCGCCTTGTCCCAGCCATAAACATCCACACCGTCCAGGCGCACCTTGCCGCTGCTGGGCGCCACCAAGCCCGCCATCAGGCGCAGCAAGGTCGATTTGCCTGCACCGGACGGGCCGGCAACCAGCAACAACTGCCCGGTCGCAAGGTTGAGGCTGATCTGGCGCAGGAAAGGCTCGCGCTGGCCGCGTGCCGCTTCACCGGGGCCAGCCGGTGGCACATAGCTGAGCTGATCCACCCGCATTTCGCCGCTGGGCGCAGGCAGCGCCAGCTTGGGCTGCACTTCCGGCGTATCGCTAAACAGTTTTTCCAGGCGCTTGTAGGCGGCGATACTCTGCGACAGCGTACGCCACTGCCCCACCAGTTGGCTGAATGGGGCCAGCACACGGGCAGCCAGGATGGAGGCCACGATCATGCCAGCCGGGCCATACGGCAGGCTGTTGTGGATCACCAGATAACAGCCCAGCCCCAGTACCAGCGAGGTCAGCATCAGCTGCACCAGCTTGGAACCCGCAGCACTGCGGCCCGCGATCATGGAAGCATCCGCCTGCTGCTGCAGAAAACCCTGCTGGCGCTTGTTCCAGCGTTCAAACAGGCCGGCCTGCATGCCCATGGCATGGATAGCATCAGCCTGACGGGTAAGTTGTGCGAAATAACGCTGCGCATCCATGGCCTGGCGGTTGGCCTCCTGCATGCGGCTCTGGATACGGTATTGATTCAAGGCAGAGATCAGCAACTGGATCAGCAGGGCCGCCAGCGTCAGCACACCCAGCGCGGGGTGGATCATGAACACCAGACCCAGAAAGATGAAGATGAAAGGCGCATCCATGATGCTGATGATGGCCGTGGACGCCAGCCCCTCGCGCAAGGAGCGGAAATCACCAAACACCTGCGCACTGGGAAAATCAGCCGATTGCAGGCGCGCCAGAAAAGCAGCACGGAACACCTGCGCCTGCAATTGCGTGGCCCATGTGGCCGCCGCCTGTTGCAGCATGGCAACGCGGAAATGCTCCAGCCCCTCCATCACCGCAAACAGGAACAGCACCATCAGCGTGAGCATCAGCAAGGTCAGACTGTTTTGACTGAACACCACGCGCTCATACACTTCCAGCATGTACCAGGACGGTGCCAGGATCAGAAAGTTGGTCAGCAAGCCATAAGCAAGGATATGCCGGTAGCGCTTCAACAACGCTGACCACAGTGGCTTAAGGTGGGAATCTCGAATGGTACGCATGGCGAGCATTATTATGGTTTATCCGCTATTTTGCACTGCGTTTATCAAGATAGCGGGCTTCACCAACATCAACATGCTTTCCACCACACAAACCTGCACAAACAACGGGCAATTTTATCCGTCTGCAAGCACGGCATCAGAGGCTTATCCGCAAAGCGCAACAGCCCCACAAGGCGCACGGCAAGCAGGTGCACCCTAACAATCTAAAAGTAGGGCGCAATAGCAAAGCGTATTGCGCCGCATTCAGCCTCAATCTGAACAAACCTGATACGGCGCAATGCCCGTTGGTTTTTACGGCCTGCCGCTTAAGTGGACCGCCAAACCGTAGGGCGGACTCGCCTTAGGCAGTCCGCCGCACACGCTGCACACCCGATACGGCGCACCGCAAGCGGGTGCGCCCTACGTGGCTAAAAGTAGGGCGCAATAGCAAAGCGTATTGCGCCGCATGTAAGCCTCAACTTTGAACAAACCCAATACGGCGCAATGCCCGTTGGTCATTGCACCCTACCGCTGGCTTCTCAGACAAGCTCACACGGGCGCAGATCCGACAGGCTCACATGAACTCAGATAGGCATAGACCACCTTAAACACCCAGACCCGTCATTCCCGCGCAGGCGGGAATCCAGCTCTGTCAGACATACCGTCACACAGAAGCAGGCCAACTCCAGCTTGCGAATGATGCACCTTGCCTGGGTTCCCGCCTGCGCGGGAACGACGGCAAAGCACGACGAATATCCGTAGGGCGGACTCGCCTTTGGCAGTCCGCCGCACAAGCCATACAGGACTGCCATATAGCAGACCCGATACGGCGCACCGTAAGCGGGTGCGCCCTACGCGACTTATGGCGCCGCACCAGTGGCGCGCCATCAGCAACGACAGCGAACCAGCATTACACTAGGGCAAATATGGATCCACGATGATGTTGTTAAAACCAAAGTTGCCACCCGCCCCAACCAGCAACACCACCTGATCGGTGCCATTGATATCCAGGTTGCCGTTCCCGTTGGCATCATAGAACAGGTAGCCATCTCCTCCGTTGTAGTAAACGTAGGCGTAGGTAGCCCCCGCCCCCTGATCATCAAAAGCAAGGTTGGCAAGGTCAGCAATATCAACAAAGGTCTCGTCAGTAAAGGCACTAATTTTTTGGAAGTTACTTGCCTGCCCCGCCACCGAGCCGAAGCTGATAGTGTCACCCGCGCTAAAGTCGCTGATGGTATCGGCCTTGTCGCCCAGCTCTGCATCGCTGACATACAGGCTGTCGAGCTCCGCAAAACGGAACACATCATTGCCGCTACCACCGCTCAGCGTATCTGCACCATCCAAGCCAGTCAGTATGTCGTTGCCACTGCCGCCAAACAGGTAGTCATCGCCGCCCGCACCTAACAGGCCCTCACTACCACCCAGGCCATATATGATGCCATTGGTGTTGGTTTGCGTGATGCCGCTACCTGACAAGTCCTGCAATCTATCTCCCAGAGAGAAGAAAAGCCCCGTATCCGACCCTTGGTATAGATAGACATACTGACCGCCGTCCACCCGGAACGCATCGGTAACAGAGGGACTGGACGACAGCAAACCCTCGGTTTCTGGCAAATTACTCGCCAAGGGGTAGCTGAATACCCCGGCCCCGTTGACAGGCGCCAGATTAACGTCGCCAGTGTAAACAGCATAGACCGGGCTGTTCGCTGGCAAGCCGCTAATGGTGAAGCCGGTCTCGGTGGCTTGCACTTGCGACATTGAGGTATCAGCGGGCGCCCCGTAACCATTGCCATCCGCCGCGCCGTTCAAATCCACCACCGCGCCGTTAGCCGCTACACCCACAAACACCACACCCAGCTCGTCCGTATCCACTTGGTTGTTGTTGTTGGCGTCGTTGAACAGCAGTACGTCGTTGCCGCTGGTGCTGCGGGTGAATGTGTTGTTGCTGAAGCTGCCAGTGACTTGCAGGCCAGCCCCGTTATTGAAGCTGATGATGTCCTGGCCCTTGCCGAAACTGAATACCTGGTCAAAGCCGGTGATGGCCATACCGCTAACGCTTAGGGCGCTGCCATCTTCCACCACGCTGTCAATGGCGTTGTCATTGCTACCGAGGTCATAGCTATCTACCCCCGTACCGCCGGTGAGGGTGTCGGCACCTTGGTCACTGCTGAGGATGTCATTGCCCGCCCCGCCGATGAGCATGTCATTGCCTTCGCCGCCCGACAGCACGTCGTTGCCAGCCTCGCCGATGAGCACGTCGTTGCCTGCGAGGCCAGTCAGGTTGTCATCGTTGTTAGCGCCCGTCAGAGTGTCGTTGCCGCTTCCACTTTCAAAGAGAAATGCTCCTGTGGTGTTGCTGGCCAGCACGCTGATGTTCAGATTTTCGGTTTGTGAACCGAGGCCGATAGCACCCCCCCCTTGCCCATTCACTCCGCTGACCACCACATTCTCGATGTTAACCAGACTAGTGTCAGAGATTGGCGTCAAAAATAATGTCATATCGGTACCATTGAATACACCCACCGCCACTACCAGGGTGTCGATACCATCGCCGCCGTCGTAAGTGCCCAGAATATCGGTGCCGGTGTCATGCAGGATGGTGTCATCGCCAGCGTCGCCGTTCAGGGTGTTGGTGCCCAAGCCACCGGTCAGCGTGTCGTTGCCCAGCCCGCCATTCAGGGTGTCATCGCCGTTCCCGCCGCTCAGCAGGTCGTTGCCTGCCCCACCGCTTAGGGTGTCGTTGCCATCGCCACCGAACAGGAAGTCGTTGCCACCGCCGGTCGTCAGGGTGTCAGCGCCATCAAAGCCATACACGATCTGCGGGATCGAAGCACTCAAATTCAAGTTGCCCAGCATATTCGCATCTTCGGTACCCCGTACCAGTTGTCCGATGATGACGCTACCCACCACCCCGTCACTGGCGATGATGTTGTAGGTGCTGACCTGCGCTTGTTCAGTGGCTTGCAGCACGAACTGGCTGTCCGAATTGGTCATCGGCGTCAGTGGCGTCACCGTCACCGTATCGCTGTAGCTGATTGCCAAGCGCAAGGTCTGGCCCACATCCGGGTCGTTGACGATGAAGTTGACCGTCCCTTCCGACGTCGCGTCACTGAAGCTCGCAGTAAGCGACCCTGCCCTGAACATCGGGCT